>JBDHIL010000037.1:0-26222 GCA_039587465.1 Gemmatimonadota bacterium
TGTCGGCGTAGGACAGGAAGCCAAGGTCGTTGAGTTCGATACCGGGTGACCTGCTGCCGCCCGAGAGCGACCAGGTCCAGCTCCCCCCTTTCTTCTGGAGCGCGACCTCGCTGCCCCATCCGTCCATGGACGTGATGCCCGGATCGTACGTGAGGTGATCGGCGTCGGGCCGTTGAAAGAAGTGGCTGGACGATCTCTGGGTGCGACCCATGGCCTCGGCGCTGCCGCGGGCATGTGTGCCGACCACCCAGCCGTTGAATTCGTAGTTGCCGCCGGCTCCGAACCGGTGGAACCAGTCGAAAGCGCCGGCATAGGCGGATGAACGCATGCGGTCGAACGCGGGATCGTTCAGCGACCGGTGCATGCCGGTGCCCAGGATGCCGATCCCGCTCCGCCCCTGGCGGAAGTCCCGCATGACCCGGCCAACGCTGTAGTTGGTCAGCGGCTCGATCGGCTGCGACGTGGTGCCGCCACCCGCGGACACGTCGGCGTTCACCGCACCCGTCACGGCGTTCAGAACTCCTACCGACCAGCCGCTCGATGTCTTCCCGGAGAGCTTAAGTGCGCCCAGGATCCGGGCAGACTCAGGCGTGTCCGCGTAGCCGCCTTCCGGAATATCGGGCCGCAGCTGTGGTGCCCGCCCGATCCGGCGGGAGTAGAAGGCGAATCCCTCGGGGAGCAGCCGGAAGTTGAAGATCTCGGTGCCCTCGGTGAAGAAGGGTCGCCGCTCGTCGTAGCGCGTCTCGAAGGCAGTCAGGTTGACCTGGGACGGGTCGGCCTCGACCTGGCCGAAGTCGGGGTTCACCGTGGCGGTCAGCGTGAGGTTCGAGGTGACGCCGTACTTGAGGTCGAGCCCCATCGAGCCCCACGTGTTGTTTTCATGGTAGAACGGATCAGCCGCGTCGCCGGGAGCGCGGCTGAGGCGTCCCACCGTATATGGGAGAAGCTCCACACCACCAGGCGCCGAAATGTCCTCGAGCCCCTCCAGATCGCCGAAGAGAGAGACGTTCTTGCCTGCGGTGGGCGGGATGGGAGCCCAGTAGGAGACTTCGGAGAGCCGAGCCACCTTTCTTCTGAAGTTGACGCCCCACGTCATGTCTTCTCCGTCGGAGAAGCGGAGTTGAGAGAGCGGAATGCGGAACTCGGCTACCCATCCTTCTGCATCACGGCGTGTCGCGACGTCCCACACTGCGTCCCAAGTCACATCGAGCTCGACGTCCTCACGGTGGAGCACGTCGACCCTGGCTCCGGTGGGTGTGGTGGTGAACTCGAACGCGGTGCGGCGGTCGCGATAGCTGTCGAACATGACGGAAGCCCAGTCCGATACGGCTTCGTGGTCGTCACGCCGCACGAACTGTGAGCGGACTTCGTCCGGATCATCGTCGAACATGCGCATGCCCACATAGATCGCCGTCTCGGTGTAGACGACGCGCGCCTCGGTCCGCTGCGACGCCTCGGCGCCCGGAGAAGGTTCCTGTTGGCGGAATCCGCCCGTCGGCTGGGCGTCCGCCCAGGCCTCGTCGTCGAGCCGCCCATCGAGCGCAGGGGCTCGATCCTGTGAGACCCTGAGAGCGGCGATGACGCAAGACGAGTTGTCCAATGCCCCCGCGCTGACGGCGTCCGCGTCGCGCACACACAGCGCCGGCGCGGGCGCTTCGGCTGCCGCGCGGATGCTGTCCGCGGGAAGATACCGCGGCGGAGACGGGGCGAGGAACAGCCCCGCCAGGAGTGTGACGGAGGGCAGCATGGGAGGGTCGACCTTGGCTCGAGTACAGAAACAGTATGAACCCGCCCACGGGGCACCTCAAGGGGGCGCCCGGCTTGTCCCCGGAGTCCGGCGGGTTACGCGGCGGGTCTCAGCCTGAGCCAGGCACGGCGAAGAGCGAGCTGGTGGGGCGACGGATCGCCCACCAGGTCGAACGTGGGCGGCGGGCCCGCGCTGTACCGGATCCCCACCTTGGCGTAGTACTCCGTCAGGGGGAGCGGCTCGGCGTCCACCACGTACCGCTGGAAGAAGTCACCGATCTCGGGGTGCGTCATCTCCGTGACGGTTTCCAGAAAGCGATTCTCGGAGAACGGTCTGTCCTTTCCGTACTCTGCGGCCAATTCCAGGATCAACTCCCGAAGACCCGAATTGCCACCGGACAGCTCGAGCAGCCGGATGTCCAGCAGGCCGGCCACGAGCGCTCCGCGCATGTAGATGTTGCCGTACTGAGCCTGTCCCTGATCGGTGTAGGAGGTGAGCGCGAGGCGTCTGAGGCTGTAGTCCGCATCGTAGAACCTCCCATCGATCAGGATCTTCTGCGCCAATCGCCCGAAGTAGTCTTCCAAGCCGATCTGGCGGGTGCGGATCTGCATGGCGTCCGACGCCCACTCGGTCACGCCCTCATAGAGCCATAGGTGCTGCGAAGGAGTCGGCCTCTCGAAGTCGAAGTGCTCGATGATCTCGCTGTGGATGTTCAGCGGTGTCACCACGTGGAAGAACTCGTGCGCGGCGATGTCCGTGAGGCCCCGGCCGAACTCCGGTGTCCACGCTTCTGGTTCGGCGAGCACGTATTGCGAGCTGTAGCTGTGCTCCCATGCCCCCTGGCCGACCTCGTCGAAGTGCCATAGGAAGGCATACCTGTCCACCGGGAGTCCCTCGAGGAACTGGCCCGCGGCGTGCAGCATGCTCTCCATCGTCTCCATGAGCAGGTCCGCACGGACCTCATCGTTCCTGGAGTAGACCCAGACCTCGACGGGCACGTCGCCCACGGACGTCGTCGCTCCCGTCAACCGGCCGAACAGGAACGGCGAGTCCACCAGGTGGTCGTAGTCGTCCGCCTGGTACCAGGACTCCGCGTCCGCGACCAGAGCCGTGCCGACGAGCCAATTCTCCGGATACTCGAAGCGTACGCGCACCGGCTCCTCCTGCCGCCGGGAGGGGAAGCCGAACACCGCGTGAGGGCTGACGTTGGCGTGGTCGGCCTCCAGCGAGGTCCCGCACATCAGGTACACCGGATGCCGCTCCACGGGCGTGTCCCACGTTTCGGCGATCGAGTAGCGGACGGTTCTGACCCGTTCGGGGTCGCTGAAGCGCCATTGGTTCGTGGAGGCCCGCTCGGTGGGAACGGTGGCTCCATCCGCATCCAGCGCCCGAAAGTCGGAGACGTACCGTCCGATATCCATGACTTGATAGGTGCCCGGGGCCGTGGAGGCGAACTGGAAGATCTCGTCGCCATTGCCGAGGCCTTCCAGGTGGACCGTCACCTTGAAGCGGTCGTCGGCCCGATCGTTCAGGTCGACCTCGTACGAGGTGGTCTGAGCACCGAGCGTGCCGGCCGACCATACGATGGCCAGCAGGGCGTGAATGGCTCGTCGCCGGGGCTCGCGGCGCCTCGACCTGATCGTCGTCACCTTCGTCGTCATCGTTCCCGTCCCCGTCCTCGTCATCATCATCGTTCCCGTCCCCGTCCTCATCATCGTCACCGGTGCGCCTCGGCGGGTCGTGTTCACTCCAAGCTCCTCCCGGCGCAGCGCCTCACCGACTTCCGCCCAGGACCGCGAACGGGTCCGGCTGTCCTTCCAGCAAAGCGGGAAGCGCGTCGAGGAGACCCGCCAGATCACCGTCGCGCTCATCGAGCAGTGTCTGGAATTCCGGGAGCCTGTGGTAGTATCGCATCCGTGCCAACAGGGTCGCGTTGTTGAGCGGGACGGTGCGGAACCCCCGGAAGCCGACATTTTCGAATTCCGGGGTCACCTCTCGGTCGAACCGATCGAGTGCCGCCGCGAAGACCGACTCGCGGAGATCCATCTTCTGCGTCGGCGCCAGGTCCGCTCGGCCATAGAGATCCTCGAGTTCGCCGACCAGCCCGTCCACGAAGACGCTGAAGCGCTGGTAATCCCGCCAGCGTTCCTGCGCGCGCCCGCACTTCACGGTGCCCGGTCCACCCCCCTGACGCGTGCAGAAGAACTGAACGGCACCCACCCGGCCCACGAACGTCGCGAAGCTCTCGTTGAACCCGACCTGCCCCGGGACGAAGAGGTGTTGGTGTGAGAGCTCGTGCAGGACCGTGGCCACGACCTCCACGTCGTCGGCGCGCAATACGGTGGACAGGATCGGGTCGTTGAACCAACCGAGTGTGCTGAACGCCGCGGTCGGGCGGAGGTAGGTGTCGAGACCGTCCGCTTCCAGGTCTTCCTGGGCCTCGAGGGCGTCGTCCAGGGAGAAGTAGCCTTTGTAGGGGACGGTGCCGACGATCGGGAACCACCACGTCTTCGATGCGAGCCTGTCGCGGTGGGCGGCCGACAGGACCAACGCGAGGGTGTCCCGATCGAGCTGGGTGAACATCGTGTAGGATTCGCCCACGTCGATGCCGAGCTCCAGAGCGGCGAAGCGCCGGGCTTCGAGGACGAACGACAGCTTGCCCCGCGTCGAGGCATCGACCGACGAATCGTTCAGGACTTCGTGGATCGGTCGCCTGGCGCGAAGAATCCGGGCCTCGGCGATGCCGGCCTTGATCACGTAGATGGGCGAGCAGGCCCATGCGCCCACCGCGGCAGATGCCGCCAGAAGGAGCAGCACCACCCGCACGGCACGCCGCCGGCGGGTGCTGGAGCGCATTTCGGGTTCGTTCTTCACATCCCTGACTACCGCTGCTGCCTGGGTGGGGTTTCAGTCCCCCGCATTCACGGGCTTCCGCACGGTCGACTCGAGCCGCCGACGAGGCGGACGATGCAGCCGTCTTTCAGCTCCACCACCGACTCGTCCTGACCGCCCTCAACCAAGCGGGGCGCCCCCTGTCGGGTGGCCTCGAAGGGATTGGCGTCCCCTTCGTTCATCCTCCTCCACCGACGGACCGCATGAGGGGTACTCCTCCCTCGGTCGGGACGTAGACCACGGAGCCTGCCGGCAGCGTACTGAGCTTCTCTATGTAATGGAAGGTCAGATAGGCCGGGGTCAGCCCCGCGGAGATGATCTTCTGGGCTTCAGCGATGCCCTTGGCCTCCTCGATCGCCTGCAGAGCCCGCTCCTGGATGATCTCGGTCTGGAACCGTTCTCCCGCGACCTGCTGCTCGCGTTCGAGCCGGGCCTCGATCGCTTCCCGCACCCTGGCGGGCGCCTGGACATCTCGCACGAAGACGTCGAGGAGCTCGATCCGGTCCCCCGCCTTGGCCTGGATCTCCTGCATCATGCTCACCGCGACCTCACGGCGGTTCGGTGAGAAGATCTCGTTGATGGACTGCGTGGCGACCGCGTCGCGGACGCCGTTTCGGACGGCGTTCATGACGATCCGGCTCTTGATCTGGTCTTCGGTGCCGAGCCGCTGGTACAGGTCCGGCGCCGTCGCGCCATCGAGTCTGAACAGGATCGAGACCTCCAGCGTCACGTTGAGCTGCTCACTGGTCTGTGCCTCGATGCGTTCCACGCCGCCGTCCGCAGGGAAGCTCTGCTCCCGAATCGACATCACTTCGATCGACGCGAGCGGGTTCACCACGTGGACGCCCTGGTCGAGCGGCGTCGGGTCGATGCTCCCGAGGAAGTGCTTTACGCCGACCTCGCCCACGCCGATGACCGCGAATGAGTTGGACGCCACCATGAACAGACCGGCGGCCATGAACCCGTACCCCATGAGCTTGGCGGACCCGGCTGCAGCGGGCTTGCCGAGCGCCGGCCCCATGGTGCGGACCACCCCGCCCAGGATGATCACGAAAATGCCCAGGATGATGAGGCCCATGGCTTGTTCTCCGTTGGTTGAACAGCAGCAGTGTCGCTTCTGTGTCAGTTACGTTGTCGGCGAGCGGATTCTTCGTCGGTCTAGTCTTCATCCTCGCCGACGTACGTTCTCGCATCCGGATCGACGAACGTTCGGATCTCGACCAGGTCGGCCTCGGCCGCCACGTCGTCGGGCATCTCCTCCGCGCCGGTGATCATGGCTTCCGAGGCGTCGGCCGCCTCCACGGTATAGGTGTGGTAGCGTTGGTAGCGGCCGCCGTAGCGGACAGTGATCTGAAAGAGCATGGGGCGTTCGGGTCGGGGTCCAATGACTCTGGCTGCGATGGATGTCGATCGAATCTACGTGGTGACGCGGCCACGGACAGCCGGGACTGTACGGGTCGGGTCGTCGGCTCTATCGTCGGCCATGCGATCCGCTGATCCCCTGTACCGTTTCGCCCAGGTGACCCTGAGGGCGTTCACGCCGCTCGTCGGCAGGGGCACCTCCAAGCTCTCCCGCGGGATGAGGGGACGGCTCGACGCGCACGAGCGCCTCGTCAGGTGGGGCGCAGAGCACCGGAAGCCGGGGCTACCCACGGTCTGGGTACACGCCCCATCGGTAGGGGAGGGGCTCCAGGCGCAGGCGGTCATCGAGGCCCTCGCCGAGATCACACCGGGCCTCCAGGCTCTCTTCACCCATTTCTCTCCTTCGGCCGAAGGCCTGGCGCGCGACATGCCCGTGGCCTGCGCGGACTATCTCCCGTGGGATCTGTCGTCCGCGGTCGGCCCCGTGCTGGACGCCGTCCAGCCCGCGCTGCTCGTGTTCACGAAGACCGAGGTGTGGCCGACGCTCGTCCGGGAAGCCGTCCGCCGTGGTGTGCCCACGGCGCTCGTCGCGGGCACGGTGAAGGCCTCCTCGGGCAGGGCGCGCTGGCCGGCCCGGCCACTGCTCCGGCAGACCTGGAGCCGACTGTCCGCAGCGGGCGTTCTGTCAGAAGAGGACGGTGCGGGCCTGGTCGAGTTGGGTGTGCGGCCGGAGGTCGTCGTCGTGACGGGAGATCCGGCTGTGGACTCGGCGGCGCATCGGATGCTGATGGCGGACCCCACATCGCCCCTCCTGGCGCCGTTCCATGCGCGGCCCGCACCCACGCTGATCGCAGGAAGCACCTGGCCCGCCGGAGAGGCGGTTCTCCTGCCGGCACTAGCCTCGGTCAGGGCCAGGGTGCCCGGTCTTCGAGTGGTGATCGCGCCACACGAGCCCGAGCCTCGGCGGGTCGACGGTTTGACGGCACGGCTCAAGGCCATCGGCTTCGACGCGACGACGCTGTCCGCGGTCGAGACGGCGGGAGGGCTCGGGTCGGCCGATGCAGTGATCGTCGACCGAGTGGGTCCGCTGGCTCGACTCTACACGGTGGGTCACGTGGCCTACGTCGGGGGAGGCTTCCACGCGAGCGGGCTGCACTCGGTGCTCGAACCGGCTGCGGCAGGCCTTCCGGTGGTGTTCGGGCCGGGTCATCAGGACGCCCATTCCGCGCGGGGGCTCCTCGAATCCGGAGCCGCCGCAGTGGCCCAAGGACCCGAGATGCTGGCGGAGACTGTGCTCTCCTGGTTGGAAGATCCGGACCGCCTCCACTACACGGGGGCTCTCGCTCGCGGCTATATTGACGCCCATCTGGGGGCTGCGGATCGCTCGGCAGCCCTTCTCAAGCGACTCATGGACCAAGATGCGGGTCAACCTTGAAACAGTCAGCAGACGTGCCCGAGATCACGCCCGCCGAACTGAATGTCCGGCTAGAGGCTGGCGATGCCCCCTCACTGCTCGACGTGCGGGAGCACTTCGAGCGTCGCATCGCGGACCTCCCCGACCATGGTCAGCATCAGATTCCCACGGGAGAGCTTCTTGCCCGGCTGACTGAGATGGACCGGACCGCCGAACTGGTGGTGTACTGCCGCTCCGGGAGCCGCAGTGCATGGGCGGTCAAGGTTCTGCAGGACCGAGGATTCGAGCGCGTCTTGAACCTCAAGGGCGGGGTTCTGGCATGGCGCCAGGATGTGGACCCGTCGTTGAAGGCATATTGATCAGAGGTCTGCCCCCCTGCCGAGTACCACTGGCCTCAGGGCTCGTACTGGCGCTGATCGTCTCGGCCCTCTCCGCCTGTCGGGCGGGACCCTCCGCGTTTGATCGGTCTGTAGAAGACGCTGGTGGAGTGACTCCTGAGGATACCGCGGACGTTGCTTCCCTGCCGGCCGTACCCCAAGCCGTATCCGTGGAAACCGTCACCGTCGCGGAAGCGAGCGACACCATGCCCGAGGCGGCTCCTGTAGATGACCTCGACGTGGCCTCGGCCCCGGTGGCCGACCATGGTCTGTCCTTCGAGCGTCCGGAGCACGTGCGCGGGATCTATCTGAGTGCATGGGCGGCTGGGTCGAGCAGGCGTTCGACCGCCCTGCTCGAGTTGGCCGCGCGTACCGAGATCAACTCTTTCGTCATCGACATCAAGGATGTCACGGGCTTCGTGAGCCACCGGACGCGCGTTCCCATGGCGCATGAGCTGGGCGCGACCGAAGAGGTTCGCATCCGTGACCTCTCTGGGCTTCTCTCCCGGCTCGCGGCCCAGGGCGTGTATCCGATCGCGAGGATCGTCGTGGTGAAGGATCCGCTCTTCGCCGCAGGGAGGCCCGAGTTGGCCGTCCAGGACAGTGCCGGGGGCGTGTGGGTCGATGGCAAGAACATCATCTGGATGAACCCGTACTCCCGGGAAGTCTGGGAGTACCATGTCGCACTGGCTCGTGAGGTCGCGGAGATGGGCTTCCCCGAGATCCAGTGGGATTACGTGCGCTTTCCCGATGCACCCCGGTCGGAGTTGGAGCGCGCCGTGTACCCCGGCGCGGACGGTGTGGCCAAGGCAGACGCGATCAGGAGCTTCCTCCAGTATTCTCGTGACGAGCTCTCACCGTTGGGGGTCGCGGTCAGCGCGGATGTCTTCGGAGTCACCACGTCCGTGTCCCGGGACGTGGGGATAGGACAGGTGTGGGAATCGTTCATCGACGTGGTCGACGTGGCCCTCCCCATGGTCTATCCATCTCATTATTGGGAGGGAAGTTTCGGCATCGAAGATCCCAACGCACATCCCTACGAGATCGTCAAGCGAGCCCTGTCGGATGCCGTGGAGCGGTCCGCGAAAGTCGAGGGGGCAGGGCTGACCCGGCCGTGGCTGCAGGACTTCACCCTGGGCCCTCCGGCCTACGGCTCGGCCGAGGTCAGGGCCCAGATCCAGGCCACGTACGACGCCGGGCTCCATGAATGGATCCTTTGGAACCCGTCGAGTCGTTACACCGAGGGTGCGCTCGAGCCTACGGGCGGCTTCCCGGAGGAGCCGATGATCCGGGTCTCGAATGAGGTGGTGCCCGTGGGGGAGCGGTGGGCGTACCTGAGGGGCGAGAGTCCTGAGGTGGATGGTGAAGAGGCTTCCGCGCCCGATTCTGCGGCGACCACCGTCGAGTTGCCTGACACCACGACCGCCGGCGAGTTGCCTGACACCACGGCCGCCGGCGTGCCTCCAGGTGACACCGTTCAGCCCGGTCCTCTGCTGCCCGACACGGTCACGGACGACGCGCCCGCACCCGACACCGTCACGGACGGCGCGCCCCGACCCGACACGCTCGCGGCTCCGGTCATCCGTCCCGGTACCGCGGCTGCAGGCTCCGCGGGCGCTGGGTCGCGGCGAGTCCCCTAACCCGCCGCACTCACCATCGGCGCGAACTGGAGTTCGTGCAGGCGCGCGTAGAGTCCGCCGTGCTCCAGGAGTTCGGCGTGAGTCCCCTCTTCACGAAGCCGTCCGTGGTGCAGGAGGATGATCCGATCTGCGTGCTGGACGGTGGACAGACGGTGGGCGATGACCAGTGACGTCCGGTCCTTCAGCAGTTCATCCGTGGCCGCCTCGATCCGGGCCTCGACCTCGGAATCCACGGAACTCGTGGCTTCGTCCAGGATGAGGATCTCGGGGTCGAAGGCGAGCACCCGGGCGAAGCTGACGAGCTGACGCTCGCCGACCGACAGGCTGGAGCCGCGCTCCCCGAGGGCCTGGTCGTACGCGTCCGGGAGGCGCTCGATGAAGGGCGCGGCGCCCACCCGCTCGGCTGCGTCGCGGACATCGTCGTCTCCCAAGGTCCCGGACCCCAGGCGGATGTTGTAGCCCACGTCCTGGCTGAAGAGGAACACATCCTGAAGAACCAGTCCGATGCGGCTGCGAAGGTCCTGTAGGCGAAGCCTGTGGACCGGAACGCCGTCGACGAGGACTTCCCCCCTGGTCACGTCGTAGAACCTCATCAGCAAGTTGATTACCGTCGTCTTGCCGGCGCCGGTGTGGCCGACGATGGCCACCTTTTCTCCGGCGTTGATCTTGAAGCTCACGTCCTTGAGCACCCAGTCGGGCTCGCCGTCCTGTCTCTCTCCGTACGCGAACCACACGTTCCGGAATTCGATGTCGCCACGAGTCTGTTCACCCAGCGACAGGGGCTCGTCGGGGTCCATCGCCTCGATCTCGGTGTCGAGCAGTTGGAAGACCCGCTCCGACGAAGCCATGGCGCCCTGGAGAAGGTTGTACTTCTCCGAAAGATCCTGGATAGGCCTGAAGAATCGGCGTGAGTACTGGAGGAAGGCGGTCAGGACGCCCACGGTGACCAGGCCGTCCATGCTGCGCAGCCCACCGTACCAGAGAATCAGTGCCAGCGCGGTCGCGGTGAACACTTCGATGACGGGAAAGAACAGCGCGTAGTAGGTGATCGAGCGCAGGTGGGCGTCGAGATAGTCGGCGTTCAACTCCTCGTGTCTCTCCGCGTCCGCTTCCTCTCGACCGAAGAGCTGAACCACGCGGACACCGGTGATGCGCTCGTGAAGGAATGCGTTGAGCCGGGCAAGCCGGAGTCTGATGTCACGGTACGCGGCTCGAATCCTCGCCCTGAACAGGAATGCCGCGAGAAACACCAGAGGGAGGACGCTGAACGATACCAGCGCCAACCGCCAGTTCATGGTGAGCATGGCCGCCACGATGAACGCCAGCGTGAAAAGGTCCCCGAAGACGGTGACAACCCCGGAGCTGAAAAGCTCGTTGAGCGTCTCGACGTCGTTCGTGATCCGCGTCATCATGCGGCCCACGGGATTCTTGTCGTAGAACCTCAGGTCGAGCTTCTGGAACTTCTCGAAGATCTGCCGGCGCAGGTCGTACATGATGGACTGGCCGAGCCAGGTCGTGAGTATGCCCTGCGCATACTGGAGCACGAAGCTGATCAGCACCGCACCGATGAAGGTGAGCGTGAGCAGTCCGAGATACTCCCGGTCACCCTGGGGAATGGCCTCGTCGATCACGAGCCTCGTGAGCCACGGTCCGACGATCTGCGTAGCAGACGCCAGCATGAGTACGAGGATCGCCAGGCCAACCAACCACCAGTACGGCTTGAGGTACTGGAGCAGGCGCCTCATCAGGCGTGCGTCGTACGCCTTCCCGAGGGCCTCCTCTTCGTGGAAGCTCATGCTGGCCGCCTTCGCCTGCGCATACCCGGGTTCCCGGTGAGCTCAGCGATTCTCAAGCCACTCCCGGAAAGCCTCCTGGGAGCGAACGGGCTCCGCGCCTGCCTCGGCCGGTACGCGTGGGTTGTCGAGCTTCGCGTTCAGGATCCTGGCCTTCTGGTTGTCGGCGAGTTGGATGTCCACGAGTCTCTGCAGTTCGGCGCGGACGTCCGGGTCGTAAATGGGAAAGGCGACCTCCACGCGACGGCTGAGATTCCGCTTCATCCAGTCGGCCGAAGCCAGGTACATCTTCTCCTCGCCGCCGGCGTGGAATATGTAGATGCGTGCGTGCTCCAGGTACCGGTCCAGAATGCTGCGTGCGGTAATGCTCTCGCTCTGGCCGGGCACGCCCACGGCGAGCCGGAAGATCCCTCGGACGATGAGCTGGATCGGGACACCCGCATTGGACGCGCGGTAGAGCTTCTTGATCATCTTGGTGTCTTGAAGGCTGTTCATCTTCAGGGTGATGCCCGAGGGCTCGCCCGCCCGCGCCGCCTTGATCTCGGCCTTGATGAGATCGGAGAAGCCCGAGCGGAGGGTCGTCGGTGCCACCAGAAGGTGCTCCGTCACGGGCTGGTCGACCTCACCGGCGAGGAACTTGAACACCTGCTCCACGTCACGGGTCAGACGCTCGTCGGCCGTCAGCACCCCGTGGTCGGCGTACAGCTTGGACGTCTTCTCGTTGAAGTTGCCCGTGCCCAGGTAGCCGTAGAGCCTGTGCCCGTCACCCTCCCGCCGCCGCACCAGCGCAAGCTTGGCGTGGACTTTCAAGCCCTCCATGCTGTACAGCGTGTTCACGCCGGCGGCTTCCATGCGATCCGCCCACTCGAGGTTCGTAGCCTCGTCGAACCGGGCCTGGACCTCCATGAAGACGTTCACCCGCTTGCCGGCCTCCGCGGCCTTCAAGAGCGCAGTCAGAACGGCGGAGTCCCTCGCCACGCGGTACACGGTGAGCCACAGTTCCTCGACGTCCGGGTCACCGGCCGCCTCGTCGAGGAAGTCGATCACATGGTCGAAGGACTGGTACGGGAAATGGACGACACGGTCCTTCTCCCGCATCAACGCCATGACCGACGTTGCGCCCTCGAGTTCCGGGTGCGGGATCGGCGGCCACTCCGGGTAGCAGAGATCCGCTCGCCCGAAGCGAGGGAAGCCGAAGAAATCACTGAGGTTGTGGTACCTCCCTCCCGCGATGAAGTCGTGATCGGAGAGGACCAGCCACTCTTTCATGCGCGTCAGGATGTCGCGTGAGGCTTCCTGGTCGTAGAGGAAGCGGCTGGGCACGCCGGTCTCTCTCTTCTTGAGGCTCTTCCTGATGGCCTCCACCAGGGTCACCCCGAGTTCGTCTTCGTCCTCGAGATGCAGGTCCGCATCACGCGTGAGCTTCACGGCGAAGGAGTCACCGACGTCGCTGTCCGGGAAGAGGACCGGCAGGTTGTAGCGAACGACGTCGTCGAGGAACATCACTTCGTTCCTGGAGTCGTCGGACGGCAATACCACGAACCGGCCCACCGGAGGACTCGGCACGCGCACCAGAGCATACCGCGGTGCGGCGTGGGAGGTGGAGTCGTCCTGGGGCCAGAGCGCGACCACCAGGTGGAGTCCACCGTCGTCCAGGGCCGGGGTCCCTGGATCCGACTCCAGGATCACCGGCCCCAGGTGGGGCTGAACCTCGGTGCGGAAGTACTCACTGAGGAACTCGCCCTGGGCCGGTGACAACGAGTCTTCGTCGACCAGGAAGATCCCGTGAGACTCGAGAAGGGGCAGCACCTCACCCCTCAGGATCCGGCCGTACTCCTCCTGCTGGTTGAATACGGTGCGCTGGAGTTCGTGCAGAAGCCTGGGAGGATTGAACCCGAGCTTCTTGGTGTCGGCCTCGCCCAGGCGCAGCAGCTGGCGGAGGGACGCCACCCTCACCCGGAACCACTCGTCCAGGTTCGACGAGAAGATGGCGCAGAACAGGAGGCGTTCGAGAGGCGGGACGTTCGTGTCCGCCGCCTCTTGCAGGACCCGTTCGCTGAAGGACAGCCAGCTGACCTCTCGGTCGATGAAGGTGTAGTCGGAAGAAGACATTCGCGTTTCCCAGAAGGCTGGTAAGCCCCATTCACCCGGGGGGCAACGGGAGCGTATGTTGTCCCCCGGCCGATGACAACCTGATACGCCCAGCCTGCCCGCGCTGTTCGAGCGGCGAGCGTCTCGATCGTTCGGAAGACTCTGGAATCGCGCGGCTCCAAGACGAGGAGGCGAAGAGTGGGTGGAAGATCTTTCTGGCTGGCGTCGGGGCTGGTCTTCGGGCTGGGCTGGGCTGCCCAGGTGCCACTGGTTCTGACCGAGCGGTACGATCTCGATGAGCGCTCCAACCGGGCGCGACTGCCGAACCGCCTCGATGAGGCGTCCGGGCTCGCCGTCACCGCCGACGGCCGCGTGTTCACCCACGGGGACGAGCATGCGATCGTGTACGAGGTGGACCCTTGGGAAGGGAGGGCTCTCAAGAGGTTCGGGCTCGGGGTCCCGGCGATCCCGGGGGACTTCGAGGGCATCGCCGTCGCCGGGGACCGTTTCTTCCTCATCAGCAGCCAGGGCCTCCTCCTGGAGTTCCGTGAGGGCGCCGCCGAGGAATCCGTCGCGTTCAGGGGAGTCGACACCGGTCTGATGTCACTGTGCGAGGTCGAGGGTCTGGCTTTCGAGCCCGCGACCGAGTCACTGGTGGCCGCCTGCAAGACGGTGCCTTCGCGCGACCGGGGCTTCATGGTGATGTACCGAATCAGCCTGCAGACGCTCACCCTGGCGGCCAACCCCCTCAGGGTGTCGCTGGCCGACCTGGAGCGCGTGGGACTCCGCCGCCGGTTCGCCCCGTCGGGTATCGAGGTGGACCCTCGCACCGGGAACCTGATCCTGATCTCCGCGCAGGATGAGTCCATCCTGGAGATGACTCCGGCGGGGCTGGTGGTGTCGGGCTTCCGTTTCGACTCGTCCGATCACCCGCAGGCCGAGGGTGTCTCTCTCCTCCCGGACGGTACCCTGCTCCTCGCGGACGAGGCTCAGGGGCGGCGGGCGCACCTCACGACCTATGCTCCACGTCCGCTCCCCGGCTCGGATCGGCCGGGAGCCCCCGGCGGTCGCGGCCGGTGAAGTTCGGGCTGACAGGCATGGAAGCCACGCCCATGGGGTGGAAGGCCGTCCGTTCCACCACCACCCGGTCTGACTTATCATCCTCCCCATGACGGACGATCCAATCCGCATCCGCGGGGCCCGCCAGCACAACCTCAAGAACATCGATCTGGACCTTCCGAGGCGGCGGCTCACCGTCGTCACGGGGCCGTCCGGCTCGGGTAAGAGCTCGCTGGCGCTCGATACGCTCTTCGCCGAGGGGCAGCGCCGGTACGTCGAGTCGTTGTCGACCTATGCGAAGCAGTTCCTCGAGAGGATGGAGAAGCCGGATGTCGACTACATCGACGGCATCTCGCCGGCGGTGGCGATCGAGCAGAAGAACCCCACCAAGTCGAGCCGCTCGACGGTCGGGACTTCGACGGAGGTCTACGACTACCTCCGGCTCCTGTGGTCACGGATCGGGCGCACGCACTGCCCGGAGTGTCACCGGCACGTCAAGCCGGATACGGTGAGCGGTGCCGTCGACCGGACCCTGGAGCTGCCCGAAGGAACCCGTATCCAGGTAACCTTCCCGCTTCCGCTCAGCGAAGAGGTGACGCACCAGCTCGTCGTGGCGAATCTCCGCGCCATGGGATTCGTCCGGGCTCTCGTGGACGGCGAGAGTGTCGACCTCTCGGGGGCCGAGGCCGACGATCCCGGAACGCTCGGGGTCGACCTCACCTCTGCGACCGAAGTGCTGGTCGTAGTGGATCGGATCAAGGTCGCCGCCGATGCAGAGGACCGACTGGCCGACTCCCTCGGGACGTCCTTCACCGAGGGCGAGGGAGAGGCGATCGTCGTGACGGCGGGAGGGGGCCCGGACGTTCCTGCACGACTTCTGTTCACCGAGCACTTCAGGTGTCCGGATCATCGCGACATCGCCTTCCTCGACCCGACGCCGCAGCTGTTCTCGTTCAACAACCCCTACGGCACGTGCCCGCTGTGCACGGGCTTTGGCGCTACGCTCGACTACGATGTCGACCTTATCGTCCCGAACCCCGACCGATCGATCGTGGACGGAGCCGTGGATCCGTGGAGCAAGCCGAGGTACAAGCGCGAGCGCTCGAAGCTGCACGAGTTCGCCAACGAACGGGGCGTATCCGCGTACACGGCCTGGGCGGAGCTTCCCGACAAGTTCCGCGAGGATGTCCTCCACGGGATCAAGGGCTTCAAGGGCGTAATCCCGTTTCTCATTTCGCGTGAGCGAAAGCGCTACAAACAGTACATCCGCGTCTATCTGCGTCAGTACCAGAGTCCCAGGACGTGCCGGGAGTGTGGGGGAGGGCGCATCCGCCCCGAGGCTCGGAACGTGCGGATAGCCGACCGCGGCATCGGCGAAGTCAGCGAGATGCCCTTGGAGGATCTGGGTCCGTGGATGGAGGGGCTCGATCTTACGCCGATGGAGGCCGGCATCGCGGAGAGCATCCTGAAGGAGCTTCGGGCCCGCGTGTCGTTCCTGGTGGATGTAGGGCTGGGGTACCTCACGTTGGGCCGCCAGACACGCACCCTGTCCGGGGGCGAGGCACAGCGAATCAACCTGGCCAATTCGCTCGGGTCTGCGCTCGTCGACACGCTGTATGTGCTCGACGAGCCCACCATTGGACTACACCCCAAGGACACCGGCGCGCTTCTCGACCTGCTCCACAAGCTGCGGGAGGCCGGCAATACCGTCCTGGTGGTGGAGCATGACAGCCAGGCGATTCTGCGCGCAGACCACGTCGTGGAGCTCGGGCCGGCGTCGGGGGAGCAGGGCGGGCAGGTCGTCTTCCAGGGCGGGCCGGAGAGCCTGCCGGGAAGCGACACGGCCACGGGTCGATACCTGGCCGGGGACATGGCCCACTCCGCGACGAAGCGCACTCGCGGCACCGCTGGCCCCTTCCTCACCCTCAGGGGTGCGCAGCTCCACAATCTGACGGGTGTGGATATCGACGTCCCGCTGGGCAGCCTCACGGTCGTGACCGGCGTGTCGGGTTCGGGGAAGTCCACTCTGGTGCACGACGTGCTATATCGCGCGGTCGAGCGGGAACTCGGAGGTGAGACGTCCGCCAAGGAGCACCTCGGAGAGTCCGTGGGAAAGTACGAGGGTCTGGAGGGGCTCGGCCATCTCGACCAGGTGTTTCTGGTCGATCAGTCTCCCATCGGCCGCACGCCCCGCTCCAATCCCGTTACGTACATCAAGGCGTGGGACGAGGTGCGTAAGATCTTCTCCCAGCAGCCCGTGGCCCGAGATCGCGGATACACTGCCGGACACTTCAGCTTCAACGTCGCCGGCGGGCGGTGTGAGGAGTGCAAGGGCGCAGGGCAGGTGGAGATCGAGATGATCTTCATGGCCGACGTCTACGTGCCATGCGACGCGTGCGGGGGGACCCGCTACGATCGAGAGCATCTCGAGGTGAAGTACCGCGGCAAGACCATCGCAGATGTGCTCGACCTGACCGTGGACGAGGCGATCCGCTTCTTCATTCGCCAGGCCAAGCTGGGGAAAATCCTCTGGCAGCTGCAGCAGGTGGGACTGGGATATCTCCGTCTGGGTCAGCCGGCCCCGACTCTTTCCGGCGGTGAGGCCCAGCGCCTCAAGATCGCGCGGGAACTCAGCGGAGCCGCCGGCCGGAAAGGCCGCAAGCTCTACATTCTCGACGAGCCTACGACAGGACTCTCGGGAGAAGACGTGCAGACACTGCTCGAGGTACTCAACCGGCTCGTCGACGTGGGAAACACCGTGCTCGTGATCGAGCACAATCTCGAGGTCATGGCTGCCGCCGACTGGATCATCGATATGGGACCGGGCGCCGGGGGGCGGGGGGGTGAGGTAGTCGCCATGGGTCGTCCGGAGACCGTGGCGAGCGTGCCGGAGAGCGTAACCGCGCCTTACCTGCGCGAGGCTCTGTCGCTAGACCGGTGAACGCCTCTCCTCCTGTCTCCGTCCTCCTGCCGGTCCGTGACGGAGAGGCCCATCTCGGGGAGGCCGTCGCCTCCCTGGAGGAGCAGAGCTTCGGGGACTTCGAAGTGCTGGCCGTCGATGACGGCTCCGGTGACGGCACACGGCAGATCCTCGAGGAGTGGGCAGGGCGCGACACCCGCGTGCGGGTGCTCAGTCAGCCTGCCGGCGGAATCGTGGCTGCGCTCGAGACGGCGCGGGCACAGGCGCGGGGTCGGTATCTGGCCCGGATGGACGCGGACGATGTGAGCCTTCCCCGCCGCCTTGCTCTTCAGTTCGAGCTCATGGAGTCCGATGCATCGCTCGCGGGGGTGGGTGGCCACATCCGCTATTTCCCGGAATCCGCATTGAAGGATGGCGCACGTCGCTACGAGAGCTGGATGAATGCGACGGCCGCTCCGGAGGATGTCGAGCGCGACCTCTTCGTCGAGTGTCCGCTCGCCCATCCCACGTTCTTCCTGAGATCTCGGTCGGTGGGGGCCACGGGCGGCTATCGCGACGCTGGCTGGGCCGAGGACTACGACCTGGTTCTGCGGCTGTGGGAGGCCGGAGGTCGGCTGGCGAAGGTTCCCGAGGTGCTCCTCGAATGGAGGGAGCATCCAGGCAGGCTGTCACGCACACACCCGCGCTACGGCTTCGATTCGTTCCGGAACTGCAAGGTCCATTACCTCCGCCGGACGCTGCTGGCCGGCGGGAGGGCCGCGGTCATCTGGGGCTCAGGGCCTGTGGGAAAGGCCCTCGCCAAGGGCCTGATCGCGGCCGGAACGCCGGTCGAAGCGTTCGTGGACGTCGATCCACGGAAGGTCGGGCAGGTGATTCACGGCGCTCCGGTTCTGCAGACCCCGGAGGGGCTGGAAATCACCGACTGTCTCCACGTCGGGGCGGTAGGTCAGGAGGGCGTCCGCGGCACGATCCGGGGGATTCTCGGGGGGGCGGGAAAGGTAGAGTTGAGCGACTTCGTCGTGGCCGCGTGACCCGCCGCGAGTTTACGCCTCCCCTAAATCGCTGAAAATCGTTGTGCCACAGGGCTTTCCGGGGTTGCTCAAACCCTGCCTGAGGGGTTATTTTCACGGAACTTGAATGTTGCCTGAACACTCCCCGGAGGCGCCCGACCGGGGAGTGTTCTGTACGCCTTCCGGTAGCCCGTCTCGGAGGTGCGCAGATCTCCTCGTCAGGCTCGGATATGGAGCGCTCGTCGATGCGTCTCGGCATGACTGTGGCATCCGGTGCTCGGGACTTCCTCGGACCGATCGCTTCACCGGTTCGGTGTCTCTCGTCCGCGCTCCGATTGGAGAGACGGCGAGGAGGCCGTACCTGGCCGGATGCGCGATTGAATTGGATGGCTGGCGAGGCCTGTCACTGAAGGTCGACGCCGACCGCTGGACCTGAGGTACGGCCGGGGGGCCTACCTGGACCCTTCAGAGGGATGTGTACATGGAGAATGACCTCGATCTGACCGGGGGCGGTGGCGAGAAGGTCCTGACCCGCCTCCTTGAAGACGAGATGCGCGAGTCGTTCATCGACTACTCGATGAGCGTCATCGTCCAACGCGCACTCCCGGACGTGCGGGACGGACTGAAGCCCGTCCACCGTCGCATTCTGTATGCGATGGGCGAGGCAGGGCTGGGCCCGGGCCGAGGCTACAGGAAGAGTGCGACCGTGGTGGGTGACGTGCTGGGCAAGTACCACCCGCACGGCGACAACTCCGTGTACGACTCCATGGTCCGGATGGCTCAGGACTTCTCGCTGCGATATCCCCTCGTCGACGGCCAGGGCAACTTCGGCTCCATCGACGGCGACTCCGCGGCGGCCTACCGGTACACCGAGGCCCGCCTCATGGCGCTGGCCGCGGAGATGTTGGCGGACATCGACAAGGAGACCGTCGCGTTCGTACCGAACTTCGACGATCGACTCACCGAGCCCACCGTTCTCCCGGCGCGCGTTCCGAACCTGCTCATCAACGGATCGTCCGGCATCGCGGTGGGGATGGCGACGAACATCCCGCCTCATAACCTCCGCGAGATCGTGGATGCCACGATGGGTCTCATCGACGATCCGGACATGCTGCAGGAGGAGCTCGAGTCCGTCGTTCAGGGGCCCGACTTCCCGACCGGGGGATTCGTCTGTGGCCGGGAGGGCATCACGGATGCCTACCGGACGGGCCGCGGTCGCATCGTCATGCGGGCGCGGGCTGCGATCGAAGACGTGGACGCGAACTCCGAGCGCATCGTGATCACCGAGATCCCGTTCATGGTGAACAAGTCCCGCCTCATCGAGCAGATCGCTCAGTTGGTGCGGGACAAGAAGCTCACCGAGATCCGGGACATGCGCGACGAGTCGGATCGCGACGGCATGCGCATCGTGATCGAGCTCAAGCGCGACGCGGTTTCGCATATCGTGCTGAACCGGCTGTTCAAGCACACGCAGATGCAGTCCACCTTCGGGACGATCCTGCTCGCCCTCGTGGACGGCGTACCCAAGGTGATGCCGCTGCGCGAGATGCTGCTGCACTTCATCGCCCACAGGCACGTCGTCATCATCAGGCGCAGTGAGTTCGATCTCGCCAAGGCGTTGGAGAGGGAGCACATCCTCGAAGGTCTGAAGATCGCGGTCGACAACATCGACGAGGTCATCAAGATCATCCGAGGCTCGAAGGATGCAGAGACTGCATCGAGCCGACTCCAGGAGACGTTCGAGCTGTCCGAACGCCAGGCGAAGGCCATCCTGGACATGCGCCTTGCTCGCCTTACCGGCCTGGAGATGGAGAAGCTGGAGGGTGAACTCGCCGAGGTGCGGGCCTTCATCAAGGACCTGCGCGACATCCTCGGGTCGGAAGATCGCCGGAAGACGATCCTCAAGGATGAGCTCGGGGAGGTCCGGAGCAAGTACGGAGATGATCGCCGCACGGAGATCACGGCCGCCCTGGGCTCCTTCAACGTGGAAGACCTGATCGTCGAAGAGGACATGGTCATTACCGTGTCCCACCAGGGCTACGTGAAGCGCCTGCCGGTCGATACCTACCGAGCGCAGCGGCGAGGGGGCAGAGGCCTTCGGGGGATGGACACCAAGGAAGAGGATTGGGTGGAACACCTCTTCGTCGCGTCCACCCACGACTACCTCATGATCTTCACCCGCGGCGGCCAGTGTTACTGGATCAAGGTGTGGGAGCTCCCGGTGGGTGGAAGGAACTCGCGGGGCAAGCCCATCGTGAACCTGCTCAACCTGGGGGACCACGAAGAGATTGCGGCGGTGGTTCCCGTGCGCGAGTTCGCGGACGACAAGTACCTGCTGTTCAGCACCAAGAACGGCGTGGTGAAGAAGTCCGCCCTCTCTGCCTACGGCAACGTTCGGTCCGTCGGCCTCAACGCGATCAACATCCGCGAAGGGGACAAGCTGATCGACGTGAAGATCACGTCCGGCGAGGATGAGATCATTCTCGCCTCCCGGCAGGGGAAGGCCATCCGGTTCAATGAGCAGGACACCCGCATCATGGGGCGCGCCACGGAGGGAGTCCGCGGAATCCGTCTCGCTGAGGGCGACTGGGTGGTCGGGATGGTGGTCGTGCATGGTGACGCCACCCTTCTGGTCGTTTCCGAGAAGGGGATGGGCAAGCGCACCGAGGTAGACGCCTATCGCCTGCAGAAGCGGGGCGGAATGGGGGTCATCAACCTCAAGACGTCCGAGAAGAGCGGGGAGGTCATATCCATCATGGCGGTATCCCCGGATGAACAGCTCATGCTCATCACTCGAAAGGGAGTGGTGAACCGTCAACACGTGGAGGCCATTCGCGTCATCGGACGGGCGACTCAGGGCGTGAAGCTCATGAACGTCGATGCGGGGGATGTCGTGGTCGACGTCGCCAGGGTCGTCGTCGAGGATGCCCCGGACGAGTTCGGCGAGGGCGAGGGCGAGGGCGAGGGCGAAGGCGTGAGCGAAGGCGTGAGCGAAGGCGAAGGCGAGGCCGGGTTGGAGGAGAGCCCCGTGACCGACGAGGCGGCCGCAGCCGACGAGGGTGGCGAGACACAGTGAACGAGGTACAGGGAGAAGGGCTCGTCGGCCTGACCGAGATCGAGGCGGCTGCGCGTCGTCTGGCCGGGGTGGCGATCCCAACCCCTCTTCTCACGTGTGAAGCGGTGTCCGATGCGGTGGGCGCCACCGTGCGTCTGAAGTGCGAGAGTCTTCAGAGGGCAGGGTCCTTCAAGATCCGCGGCGCGCACAATTTCGTTTCGCAGCTCTCCGATCATCAGGTAGAGAACGGCATCATCACCTACTCCTCGGGGAACCACGCACAAGCGGTAGCGCTTGCTGGTAAACTGCGGGGTGTGCGGGTCGTGGTGGTCATGCCCACCACAGCTCCCGAGATCAAGCGGGCCGGCGCCAAGCAGCTGGGTGCCGAAGTCTTGTTCGAGGGCACCACATCGGTAGAACGCCGGGCCCGGGCCGAGGCCATTGCGGAAGAAGATGGGCTCGTCATCGTTCCCCCTTTCGATCATCGCCACATCATCGCTGGACAGGGGACGGTAGGGCTCGAAATCGTGCGGCAATGGGGTGATGTCGACCTGGTGCTCGCACCGATCGGCGGCGGCGGATTGGCCAGCGGCGTTGCCGCGGCCGTCAAGCGCATGCTGCCCAACGCCCGCGTGATCGGCGTCGAACCGGTAGGAGCGGCTTCGATGAGGGCCGCCCTGGACAACGATGGCCCGACGCTGCTTCCGGGTATCGACACGATCGCGGACGGCCTCGCGCCCGTCATTACCGGCGAACTGACGTACGACCACGCGCGGGAGCTCATCGACGACGTGGTGACCGTGGAAGACGATGCCATGCGTGAGGCTACCCGTCTCCTCTTGAACGACCAGAAGCTCGTGGTCGAGTTCAGTGGGGCCGCAACGACGGCCGCGCTCCTGCAGGGGGCCGTCGACACGAAGGGCGCGAAGGTGGCTGCGGTGGTCAGCGGAGGGAACCTGGACCCTCTATTGCTGTCTCAGCTTGTGTGAACACTACACTGACCTCCGTGCCCGGCCTGCGGGTCGGACACGCCACATCCGAAGCCGGAGACACCGGCTGCACCGTCGTCCTGGGGCCTTTCCGTGCCGCAGTGGACGTGCGGGGGCTGGCGACCGGAACCCGCGAGTTGGGGACTCTGGATCCTCACCACCTGGTTCCTGAAGCACACGGCATCGTCCTTTCCGGAGGGTCGGCGTTCGGCCTCGCGACCGCGAGCGGAGTCATGGAATGCCTCGAGGAGAAGGGTGAGGGCTTCGAGACCGGAGTGGCCCGTGTCCCGATCGTCCCCGCCGCCGTGATCTTCGACCTCGCAGAGGGCCGGGTGCGGCCGGACTCCGACATGGGACGTCGCGCCTGCCTCGATGCCAGCACGGATACCGTACCCGAGGGGCGGGTCGGCGCCGGCGCGGGCGCCACGGTGGGCAAGTGGGCGGGGCCCGACACTTCCTCGCCCGGCGGCTTGGGGTGCTGGGCGCTCGACGTCGCCTCGTACCGCGTGGCAGCCCTCGTGGTGACAAACCCGCTGGGAGACGTCGTCGACGGTGCCGGGAAAGTCGTGGCAGGGAGCCGCGGCCCGGACGGGTCTTTTCTGGATGCTCGCCGATCGTTGGTACTCGGGTCCGATGCACTGCCTGATCCAGGTCCACAGGCGGGCACGAACACCACGCTGGCCGTGGTCGCGACGGACGCACCGCTCTCGGGCGTGAACCTGGGGCGGGTGGCCCGAACGGCGGCCAACGCTCTGGCAGCCCGGATCTTCCCCGTGCACACGCCGTTCGACGGCGATGTCGTCTTCGCTGTGTCCACGGCGCCCGAAGTGCACGACATGGAGCCCGTCGATATCCTCCGACTCGGGGCAGGCGCGCAGCAGGCCCTGGAAGAGGCGATTACCCGATCCGTAGAGAATCTGCCCACATGAAGCGACTCCTGCTATTCGATATCGACGGCACCCTGGTCTGGGGCGGTCCGGCCAAGGACGCCTTCCACGCCGCGATGCTCGAGACGTTCGGGACAGCCGGGGACATAGAGAACTTCAGCTTCGCGGGGAGGACGGACCCACAGATCGCCCGTGGGCTGCTGGCGGGGACGGGCATGTCCGATGAAGACATCGAACGGGGATTTCCGGTTCTCTGGGACCTGTATTTGTCGGATCTGGAGGCTCGCCTTCCCGACCACCCGGTCGAGATCCTCCCTGGAGTGCCTGCGCTCCTGGACGCACTCCAGGCGGAGAACGGCATCGCCATGGGGCTGCTCACGGGCAACATCGTGCAGGGTGCTCGCCTCAAGCTGGGGTCGGCAGGTCTGCTCGATCACTTCGAGATGGGGAGCTACGGCTCCGATCACGAGGAGCGGGACGAGCTTCCGGCCATCGCCCTGAGCCGAGCCCGCCAGACGTGGGGGGTGGACTTTGATCCACGCGAAGTCGTCGTGGTCGGCGATACGCCCCGGGATGTCGCCTGTGGCCAGCGTGAAGGCCTTCGGACCCTCGCGGTGGCGACAGGAACCTACGACGCCGAAGCCTTGAAGGCTGCCGGCGCCGACCAGGTAGTGGAGGACTTCCGCGACACCGATGCGATGGTGTCTCTCCTGGGCATCGCTTGATCGGACTCGAAGGCGCGAACATCTTTCGAGTCCTTGGTTCTACAATGCAACGGCCGTGTGGCCGGTCTACTTGAGGGGGTTACGCGGTGTCCAAGAGAGCCGAACAGCGACGAGAGGCCCGGGAGCAGGGTGGGTCCGAGATGACCACGTTCTACTGGGTATTTGGGGTCGTGGCAGTGCTCGGCGTCGCGATCGTCGGATATTCGGTCGGCTCCGACGCGTTCGGGCAGGCGGTCTCCGAGCCCATCGAAATCGAAGGGCTCGACAACATGGAGACCCTGGTGGCCATGGCACAGGGAGTGACGCGCGGAGACCCCGACGCCCCGGTGACCATCGTGGAGTTCGCGGACTACCAGTGCCCGGCCTGCGGCGCGTTCGGGCTGAGCGTGAAGCCCCGTGTCGATCTCACCTACGTCGAGACCGGTAAGGCGAAGTTCGTCTACTACGACTTCCCGCTCATCCAGATCCACGAACACGCCTTCCTCGCGGCCCGAGCCGGTCGCTGTGCCAATGACCAGGGCAAGTTCTGGGAGTTCCAGGATCAGCTCTTCCGGAACCAGCCCAGCTGGCCGACCGCCTCGTCACCAACCAGCAAGTTCATGGACTACGCCGTGACGGTCGGGTTGGACGAGGATGCGTTCGAGAGCTGTGTGAACAGCGACCGCCATGCGGACGTGGTCTCGGCCAACATGCGCCTCGCGCAGGAACTCGGAATCGAGGGCACGCCCACCATCATGGTCAGCTCCGGCGCGGGCATGGCTCGCCGACTCAACAACTTCGACTTCCAGTCGATCGAGTCGGTGGTGGAAGATCTCCTGGCGACGATCGAGGGCAACTGACCGCGGCCGGCCGGGTGGGGAGGAACACAGCGTGACAGAATCTGACGGCACGGGCGGGTCGCTGATCAACAGGATGGCTATCGCCGTGATGTCCTTGATCGGTCTCTTCGTGTGTCTCTACCTGCTGTCCCACTACTATGGACTGACAGGTCCGCTGGTGTGCGGCGTGGGTGACTGCGGGGCCGTTCAGGCCAGTCCCTACGCGAAGGTCGGCAACATCCCACTTTCCGCGTTCGGACTCATCGGGTACGTGGTGCTGCTCGCGACCTCGTTTTTGGGTCTGCAGCCGGGCAAGCGTGATTCCCGTGCAGTGAGTGTGGTTCTTCTGGGCGCGGCGACGTTCGGAGTGGGCGTGTCCGCCTATCTCACCTATCTCGAGGCCGCTGTGATCCACGCCTGGTGTCAGTGGTGTGTGATCTCAGCGACCCTCATGGTCTTCATCTTCTTTGCGAGCTTCCCGGAGATCGGACGGCTCCGCACCGATGCATCGGAGGCAACATGAATGACACCCGTACGGTGCGTCTTCTCTTCGTGGACGAGGGGTCCTATCACCACGAGGACATCCGGATCCCGGCTTCGGCCCTTTCCAATCATGAACGGATCATCGATTGCGTCCGGGAGGACCCCGTGGTTCTGAAGCAGGTCTTCGTGGACCTGGATCGGCTGTGTGCCGCTCACCTGTTGGGCGAGGAGTAGCGCTTCAGCCTCGGGGTTCCACCGCCTCCAGGGCCCGTTCCCGGGTCCACTCCCGTACCACGGCCGGGGGCCACGCACCGCCCGCCGCCGCAGCCATGATGGTATCGGCCTCCTTGCGGGCTCTCGCAGCCGTCGGCGTGTCGAGAAGTTCTCGACCCACCGCTTCGTCGAATTCGTCTTCGTCGAGGAGGAGCGCAGAGCCGTCGTTGGCGACCCAGACGTCGAGATACAGGTCTGTGGTCAGCCACTTCGAGCCCTCGATGTCCACGGGGGTCAGGACGTTGGCGTAGACGCCGGTGAAGGTCCCGTCGGCCAGGTGGAACCGGCCGATGTCGTGCCACTTGCCGGGAAACGTGAACCATACGACGTCCGAGCCGTCCTCCAGCGCGATCTCCCCTCCGATTCGCATGGTCTGCTCCAGGACCATGGCGCGGGCCAGCGTCACCTTGACCTCCGGGGAGTCCCAGACCACCTGCTGCCGGAAGACCTGAAGACGTCCCGGTGGGCGCCTGTAGTGGATCTCTACGTGGTCGCTCACGACGCGTTGGCCGCATCGGCGGTCGGCGGGACGGGCTCGATGAGGATATCCATGGTCCCACCGCACACGGCGGGGCTCCAGGAGAGCAGATCTTCCGTGAGGTTCACCTGTACCCTCCGTGGTGGACCCCCGTCGATCACGGACTGCGCCGCGTCGATGACCTCGGCTTCGCCGCAGCCGCCGCCGAC
>JBDHIL010000038.1:0-26392 GCA_039587465.1 Gemmatimonadota bacterium
TGGGCCACCCTGTTCTTGCGCGGGCGCGCGGGTGACCGGACCTTCAGTTTCAGCGCCCTCCCCATTCGTCAGGAGTGTGTGCATTGGCCCCTCTGCTGGAGCGCTTGAAAGAGCGGAAGGTCGTCCAATGGACTGTCGCGTACCTAGCCGCCGCCTGGCTCGGGCTGGAGGCATTTCTTCTGGTCGCCGAACAGTTCGAGTTGCCGCTCTGGGTCGGGCAGGGGGCCACGGTCGTGGTTCTCTTCGGACTCCTCATCACGCTGATCGTCGCCTGGAACCATGGCGAGCGGGGTCGGCAGAGGGTGAGTGGATCCGAGGTGGTGCTGGTGGGTGTGCTGCTGGCTTCGGCCGGCCTGAGCGTCGTCCTCCTGCGTGACCGGAGCCGTGACTTGGCCGCTGAGGACACGTTGGCGGCGCCCGTTGCCTGGCAAAGAGATACGCCCCCGGAACGTTCCGTGGCCGTCCTGCCGTGCCGTGACCTCAGCGTCGAGGGTGACCGAGAGTACTTCGCAAGTGGGCTGGCCGAAGAGCTGACGACCCAGCTGGCCGCCATCAGAGGCGTGCGTGTGGCGGCCCGGACATCGGCATTCTCCTTCGGGGACTCGGGTGCGGACCTCGCCACCATCGCTGGCGCCCTCAACGTCCGAAACGTGCTCGAGTGCAGTGTGATGTGGGAGGGCGGGCGGGTTCGCATCTCCGCTCAGCTCGTCGATGCCGTCGAGGGATTCGAGCGGTGGGGCCGCTCCTACGACCGGGCCGTGGAAAGCATGCTCGCCGTACACGGCGAGATTGCGATCGCGGTTGCGAGCGCCCTGGAAGTGGAACTGCAGGGGGCAGAGCGGGAGCTGATTGGTAGGCGCGGCACGGACAGCCAGGATGCGCACCGGGCGTACCTGCGAGGCCTGAACGTGCACTGGAAGACTCCCTGGTCGGTGGAGAATCAACTCAGAAGCCTCGACTACGCCAACGAGGCCATCGAAGCTGATTCGACGTTTGCCTCTGCGTGGGCTCTCCTCGCGAGCACGTACATCGGTCTGGGCAATTTCCGGGTTCGTTCACCCGCCGAGGTGTACCCCAAGGCGGAGGAAGCGGCTCTGCGCGCCCTGGCCCTCGACCCGAACCTGGCCTGGGCGCACGGGACTCTGGGTTGGACGAAGCTGTCCTACTCCTTCGACTGGGAAGGTGCGGAACGCGAGTTCCGGAGGGCCATCGCCCTCGGTCCAAGCGAGTCCGTCGGGTACCATGGCCTGAACTTCGCCCTCGCGGCACAGGGGCAATTCGAGGAGGCGATGGAGGCGGCAGAAGAGGCGCTGGCGCTGGACCCTCTCGCGTTGTGGCCCCGGGTCGGGCTCTTCGAGCTCCGATACAAGATGGGAGAGTTTGCGCAGATGATCCGCGACCTCGAGGTGCAACTGGGGTCGGAGCCAGACGACCCTCTGTCCCTGGTATACCTGGGTCTGGCCCAAGCGCGCACCGGGGCGGTGGACGCGGCCATGGCCTCTGCGTCGAGGGCTGAGGCCATGGCCCAGGGTGATCCGGTGATCACACTTCTCGTCGCCGACATTTATGCCATCGCCGGAGACACGGCGGCGGCCCGGGAGCGGGCTTCGAGGATCGAAGCCGCGGCAGCATCGGGCACAGGCCCGGTCCTACCAGGGCATCTGGCGATGGTGTATGCCACCCTCGGGGACACGGACCGGGCGTTCGAGTGGCTCAGCCGCGCCGTCGACGACTTCGACAGCATCGTGTTCTCCCTTCAGTACCCGGAGTTTCTACCGGTGCGGAGTGACCCCCGCTTTCAAGACCTTCTGGCCCGCGTGGGTCTCCCGAGCGGGGCGTATCCGTAGGGCTATTCATGATGCGGGAGCGATTGGGGTCTGCCTCCTCACAAGGGTCGCATTCCCGATGCCTCAGCAGATTTGGAGCGGATCGTGTGGTTACCAGGCAGACAACGCCGTCTAGGATCAACTTTGAAGTGCAACAGCAGTGAAGGCGCTGACTTGAGTTCATAACACTCCGCAGGGGTTCGGAAGTCTCGCCTGCTTACGGCAGAGGATCGAGACGTTGGCGATACCCAAGGCGAGGATAGTCTCGACAGGTGTCCGGTTCTCAGGGTGGTCATAGTTAGACAATAACTATACGATACCTAAACACCCGGTACGTCTTCCTGAGGCGGCAGAAGTCCCACAAACGATGAGTGCGGGCCCGCAGGACTGCCCTTCACTTCCGAGCCAACCGAGCATCCCATGAACCAATCCAGCCCTGCCTACCTCATCTTCGGAGCCTACGGGGGCATCGGCTCCACCCTGGCGAGACACCTTCACGCGCAGGGCGCCCGCTTGGCCCTTTCTGGCCGCGACGATGGGGCGCTTCAGACCCTGGCCGATGAACTGGACGCCCTCGCTCTTCCAGCGGACGCCACCGACTTCGATGCCGCTACCCACGTAGTGGAGTCAGCGGTGGAGGGGTTGGGTGGGATCGACGGCGTCGCGAGCTGCGTGGGCAGCCTCCTGCTCAAGCCCGCCCACATCGTCCGCCCGGAGGAGTGGCTGTCGACCCTCAGCACGAATCTGACCAGCGCCTTCGCCATCCTCCGCGCGTCGGTCCGCCCGATGCGGAACGAGGGAGGATCCCTCGTGTTCGTCTCGACAGCAGCAGCTTCCATCGGGCTCGCCAACCACGAGGCCATCGCTGCCGCCAAGGGTGGAATCGAGGCCATGATCCGCTCTGCGGCCGCCACCTATGGGCGAAACGGGCTCCGCGTGAACGCCGTAGCGCCGGGCCTGGTCGATACGCCCCTCACAGCCCGCATCACCGGGAGCGAGTCGGCGCGCTCGTCATCCGAGGCCATGCACGCACTCCGTCGCATCGGCTCCCCCTCGGACGTCTCCGATGCCATGGCGTGGCTTCTCTCCCCCTCGGCCTCATGGGTCACCGGTCAGGTGCTGGGGGTGGATGGGGGCCTGGGCTCGGTCAGGTCATCCTGACCTTCTCTTGAAGCCATGACCAGCGGCAGATTCTGGGATCTGCCCTCGTCTCGTTTCAGGGGGCGATGCCCGCGGAGGCTTCGTCAACCATCCATGCATACTCCGGATCGGGGTCTGCGAAGGCGGCCAAGAACGACGTGTAGTGCTCCGTGGCACTCTCCGCGTGGCCCGCGTCCCGGTTGAGTCGGGCGAGTTTGAAGTGCGTGGGTGCGAAGAGGAGGACATGCAGCGGCTCGAACGCACGCTCCGCGAGCAGCGCCTCGAGCTGTGCGATGCTCGAGCCGGCATCCCCCAGCTGCGCATAAGCCTCGGCTAGCATCCATCTGACCAAGAAGCGATCCGAGATGAACCCGAAACCTGGTTCATGGAGTCGCTCCGCAGCGGGCTCGAGCACCATCCGCGTCTCGTGCCAGTCACCGCGTCGGGAGGCGATGCCAGCTTCCAGGAGCGCAAACATCGGTTCGAAAGCGCTCTCGAAGAGGGCGCTCGTCGCGCTGTCCCGGGCCGAACCGAGCCGAACCGAGATACGCCTTGCTTCCGCAGTGTCTCCCAAGAGGGCGGAGCGCACTCCCTGGACGGCGAACCTCTCCACCGCATCGAGCCCGCGATCCGTCAGCGACGTCGGCCCGTTCATCGGGACCGGCACCAATAGTGGAGCACAACCGCCGGCTCTGAGGCCATCGCACCGGCAGGGCATCAGCACCAGCAGCGAATCGCACCGGCAGGGCATCAGCACCAGCAGCGAATCGGGAATGCGGCGAACGCTCTCGAGGTCGAGGCCGCCGCATATCACGCGCCAAATGGTCCTGGCGGCCTGAGATCGCTGACAAGTACCGGCAACCGGGAGACCGGGGCTTCCGTTTTCTTGTTGCTGTGCTCCAGGACGGCTATGCTCGCGCCAGAGTCACCAATAGGACGATGCTCCCTAATCATGAAGAAGACCGATCACGAGTTGGGGCTGTTCAGGCAGATCACTCGCCGCGAGTTCATTCAGGGAAGCACCCTCACCGCGCTTGGGCTGATGCTTCCAGCGGGCTGCGGGCCTGCGAACGATGGCACTGCCGCATCAGCCCAGGGCGTCAGGTATCCCCCGACGCGAACCGGAATGCGTGGATCACACGCCGGATCGTTCGAGACAGCGCACGCACTGGCTCGTCGGGGAGTGCGGCTCTTCGGTGATCCCGCCGACCTCGACGAGGACTATGACGTCGTAATCGTAGGTGCAGGAATCAGCGGCCTGACGGCCGCCTATGAGTACCGAAAGAAGTTCGGCCCGGAGTCACGAGTCCTCATCCTGGACAACCACGATGACTTCGGAGGCCACGCGAAGAGAAACGAGTTCCATCAGGGCGGTGACATGCGACTGTCCTGGGGCGGCACGATGAATCTCGAGTACCTGTCCTTCAACGACACCGTATTGGACTTCCTGGCTGACTTGGGAATTGATGTCGAACGACTGGGCGAGGATCTCGACTTCCAGTATGGCGGTGACGGACCCGCGATCTGGTTCGACGCGGATACATACGGCCGCGATGTGCTGGTCCCCGGCTTCTCGATGTACAGCCGGAACCTCGGAGCGCTCGAGACCATCGACCTCTTCCCGCTCAGCGAGTCTGCGCGGGCGGCCCTGAGAGATTTTCTTGCCTCGGACGCGGATCTGCTCAAAGGAATGAGCGAGGGTGAAATCGAGCAGGTATTGCGCCGCACGAGCTACACGGACTTCCTGTCGCGACACGTCGGCCTTCCCGACGAGGTGGTGGAAGTTTTCGTGAAGGCGACAGACGGATATTGGGGCGTCCAGCCCCACAGCCTGTCCACAGCGGAGGCGATGAGCGCCTGGCTGCCCGGCTCCCACTTGCTCGGAGACGCCGCCGAGCGCGCGGCTGGCCTGGAGGAGTCCGAGGTCGTGGCCATGTTCCCGGATGGCAACGCCTCGATCGCCCGCCTTCTGGTTCAATCGCTCATTCCAGCAGTGTCACCAACGGCCGCTGCAGAGAACATCGCGACGGTGCGGTTCGACTACGAGCAGCTCGATCGCCCCCAGGCGTCGGTCCGTCTGCGTCTCGAGTCGACCGCCGTGCATGTCGAAAACGAAGACGGGCGAGTCGCCGTCACCTACGTCAATGGTGGCCAGAGCTCGCGGGTCAGAGCAAAGCACTGCGTCCTGGCTTGCTATCACGGGATCATTCCCCATCTGTGCCCTGAGGTACCCGAAGAACAGAAGGAGGCGCAGCGTAACCAGGTGAAGCACCCCATGCTCGTCACCAACGTTCTACTGCGCAGCGGCAAGGGGTTCGAAGAGCTGGGAATCTCTGGAGCCTACTGTCCGGGTCGGATGCATGCCAAGGTATGGCTCGTCAGGGGGGTCGACACTGCTGGATACCAGCAGGGGCCGGACGTTGAGGGGCCGGTCCCCGTGATGTTCTGGGGCATGGTCGCTCCGCCACGGCGCGACGTCCCCATCCATGATCAACTGCGTGAGGCGCGGCAAGTCCTCTTGGAGATGCGCTTCGAGGACTTCGAGCGGGAAGTGCGCACCGTGCTCGATGGACTGCTCGGGCCGACGGGCTTCGACGCTGCGGAAGACATCCTCGCGATAACAGTCAACCGATGGCCGCACGGCTATTCGTATGGATACCTCGACCTGTGGGACCCTGAATGGGAAGAGGGCCAAGCCCCTCATGAGATCGCTCGCCGGTCCGTTGGCAACATAGCGATCGCCAACTCTGACGCGGCGGCTTCAGCCTACACCCAGGCCGCCATTGAAGAGGCCATTCGGGCGGTAGATGAACTGAACTAGGTCTCAGCAGTCTCTTCCTGCTCGCGCCGTCCGGGTATCGGCCTCACATCTCGGACTTCTGCTGCGCTCTCAGCCCGCCCACTCGCATAGCATAGCCGCTATTTCTTCAACGTGTGCAGAACTCGTTCCTCAGGTCTCCGGCGGGCCCACTACGGGTGCCCCGGCGCATCTACTCGGGCATCCCGGCCAGACTCCCTGGACCGACTCGCCCATGACGGACCGCACGATCGCCACGGGCGCCGACCTCCAAGCCATGGCCGGAGAACTCGACAAACGATCGCGTTGAGGCCTCGGCCCACCCGACGCCATGTGATGCCCGGAAAAGGCCCCTCCCCTACTGCTTCCCGTACAGCTCCCGCCACTCCTCCTCGAACTCGTGGCCCGCGACCCAGCGGGGTGCCTCGTCCGCATTCGCGGCCCTCAGGGCCACCTCCATGAGCAGCGTCATGTCCCGGGCCGCACCTCTGAGGTCCCACTCAGGTTCGATCTCGTCGCTCGGCTGATGGTAGCGCTCAGCCTTGAATGCGCTTGCATCGAAGTCCAGCGGCTCCGCATAGTCCGTCCCCGCCTGGAGGTACAACGCCGGGATGCCGGCCTTGGCGAAACTCACCTGATCTGACCGGTAGAAGCTCCCGGCCGCCGGATTCGGGTCTCCGGTGGCCCGGAGTCCGCGCTCCGCGGCAACTTCACCCAAGGCCTGACCCAGTGTGTTCATGACCAGGCCGATGGCGGCCACGTCGTTGGTGACGCCGAAGGGCTGGGGCGAATCCACGTTGATGTTGGCCACGATCTGCTGAAGCGGTACTGGTGGTTCCGCAACAAATGCGCTGCTACCGAGCAGCCCTCCCTCCTCCGCCGTCACGCTGACGAACATCACGGACCGACGGGGTGCTTCGTCCACCATCGCCCCAGCCATCGCGATCATCGACGCCACGCCCAACGCGTTGTCCAAGGCGCCGTTGAAGATCTTGTCGTCACCATCCACACCCGGGTCCATACCCAGGTGGTCGTGATGCGAAGTGAAGACGATGTACTCCTCGGCAAGCTCGGGATCACTGCCCCGGATGATGCCCGCGACGTTGGTCGCCTGGACGCGCTCCACTTCAGTCTCGATGTGTGCGGAGACGGTGTAGCCCGTTTCCACGGGCCGGAAGTCGCGCTGGGCGGCCATGTCGAAGAGCCCAGCGAGATCCGTACCCATGTCAGCGGCGATGCGCTCGACGTTGGCGGAGTCGGCCCAGCTCAGGAAGTCGAGCATGTACGTCCGCTGCCAGATGCGCCGGGATCCGGTGTTGCCGATGACGCTGAACTGGTAGCTCGCCGACTCGGTTGTGTGCACCACGATCGCTCCGGCGGCCCCATGCTTCTGGGCCTGCTCGAACTTGTAGGTCCAGCGGCCGTAGTACGTGCGCGCATCTCCGCCGAAGAGTGCGGCGCCACCCTCTTCCACCTGGGGATCGTTGTTGAGGAACATCAGTACCTTGCCGCTGACGTCCTCGCCCTTGAAGTCGTCCCAGTCGTACTCCGGTGCCTCCACGCCATACCCGACGAATACGACGGGCACGTCCACAAGGTCGACCACCGGCTTCTCGGTCGTGGACCAGTACGTGAAGTTCTCGTTGTCGCGGAGAGGAAGCGCGCCGCTGGGTCCGTCGAGAGACAACGAAGAGGCTTCGGCATCCTTCTGGAGCCCTACGAGCTCCACCGGAAGCATGTACGAGTTGCCCACCGCTTCCAGGCCGACTTCCTGGAAGCGATCCGCGATGTATGCGACTGCACGCTGCTCACCCTCGGTGGCCGCGCCGCGGCCCTCCATGTCGTCGGCAGAGAGGACTTCGACATCATGCATAATGCCTTCGGCGGTGATGGTGTTCTCGCGACCATCGGAGGCGCAGGCCGCCACGGTGAGCGCCAGGCACAGCGTGAGGCTCGGGTGTGCTCGCATGATCTTGATCCTCGGCAGAATCGAGGTGAATGAGCGCTGAGCCCTCTGGCTCAGCCTGGATCCTCTCCATTCTCGTGGGAGGGGGTGCCGGTGAAAAGCCCCGCGGACCGGACCACGCCGGACAGTCTTCGGGATCGCCTGGGTTGTACAACTCTTGTATAAGTATATACCTTATAAGTTAGACAACCGTTATCCGCGCAAGCCACACCGAAGAGTGGCCCAATCCGAACCAGCGAGCAGGCGTCATGAACCACACCCACGACCAGTCCGTTCGAGGCGAGACCGAGGAGGCCCAGGTCCCAGCCGATCGGCCTTTCTTCGCAAGCCCGAGGATGTTCTTCCTAGTGGCCGCGTTCCTCTCCTTTCTCCTGTCGGTCGGCCTCTTCTTCACGGGGGATCGCGAGAGGGGAATCTTCGTGGGGATATGGGTTCCGTCCATTCTCTCGGCCGGCAGTCTCATTCTCGCGGGCAGAAACCGATGACCGACGGAATCCTGCTCTCCCTCGGCTGCGGCATCTTCTTCATCTTCCTGAGTGGGGCCTACGTGTACGTCCGCGAGAGCGCGTCTCCGGACCCCGGTGCGTCCCGCTCCCGCGCAGCCCACAATGAGGTCGCGCGAGCGGCCAAGCCGGCCGAGACCACAGGTAAATGATCACACCGATCCTCCTCGCCCTGGTGACGGTGGCTCAGGCTGCCGTGGCCTCAGGGCCCAACTGTGCGCGGGCCGAGCCGGGCGAGGTGCTGTCGAGATCATGCGGAGCCCAGGAGGAAACCATGCACTTCGTTGTCGACTTCACCGAGGACGATCCCGTACGCTGGTCCATCGTCAATGACGGGGTGATGGGCGGGCGCTCCAGCAGCAGCATCGACGTGACGGAGCAACATACGGCGCTCTTCACCGGATTCCTGTCCCTGGAGAATAACGGAGGATTCGCGTCCACCCGCGCTGCCCTCGAATCCAACTCGCTCTCGGGATTCGACGGAGTGACCATCAGACTGAAGGGAGATGGCCGCCGCTATCAGCTTCGTTTCCGCATGGACGGAGGGTTTGATGGGGTAGCGTACCAGATGGAGTTCGAGACGGAGTCCGGTGAGTGGATGGAGATCGATCTGCCCTTCGAGGCATTCCAGCCGACATTCCGTGGGTTCGTCCCCCCGCGAGCCGCGCCACTGGATGCCAGCCGTATCCGGCAGATGGGAATCCTCATCGGCGACAAGAATCAGGGCCCATTCGCGCTGGAGGTGGATTGGGTGAAGGCGTATCGCGTCGCCGACTGAGGCCCCAGCGAGACCCAGTCGTCCGACAGATCAGGGGAGCATCGAGTCGAGCCCGCGTTGAGCGGTTTCGGTCGACCCAACTCCCCTGAGTTCCTGTGCCGGAAGACTGGAACTAGCTTGAGCACATGTCATTCGCGCTACTCATCATGGTCATGGCCGTCTTCGGGCTTGTCACCGGAGCCAGTCTGATCGGCTTCATGCTCGGCAGACGCCAGCTCCCACCTGCGGCTGCGCTAGGTCACGATCGCCGCCTGGCCGAGCAGGTCGAGCTTCTGGAGGAAGAGTTGCGGCGCGTGAAGGATCAGGCTGACTTCACCGAGAGACTGATCACGGAGCGTGGCAGCGCCGAACCCGAAGACGCACGTCCGTTCGATGAGCCGGACTGATCGCCACAGCAGCCAGTCCTTGTTCTACGGACCCTCAACCAACACCGAAGCAGCGCTCCACCGCTTGACGGCGTCGCACCTATGAATCCGTCAATGAACGGTCGATGCCTCGCCGGATCAACGAGAGGGTCCGCACGACTTGAACGCGGTCGTATTCGAGGACCTCACCCCAACCGATCTGTTCCCGAAGGAAGTTCTCGGCGATCACGCTCGAACCAAGCAGACCGAAGTCCGTTTCGTGCCTCCCGCGCGGGAAGTTGAACTCTCCGAAGCTCGCTGGAGGCAGCGCAGTCTGGGTCCGAAGCCAAGGCAGGAGTTGCTCGAAGATGAGGTTGTTCACGACACCCTCGACGAACGCGAGGTTCTCCACGTCGCTGGGCCACGCTGCGATGGCGGCCCTGAGCTCCGGATCGCGTATGAGCGAGATGTCGCCCGAGCCCAGCGCACCGGCCAGCACGCCCGTTGATGGGTCGAACGTTCCGCCACGTGTGACCCAGCGCCAAAGGGACACCAGGGAATCAGTCGGGACACGCCCCACGTCCGCGCCGATGTGAAGCAAAGCCTCCGCAGCGGCCGACCTCTGCTCGTATCGCTCAAACTGGACCGCCAGCAGCTCTTCGTTCGTCAGGAACTCTCCGTCCAGCGCGGTCAGGAGGGCGACCTCTGCCTGACGATCCACCACACCCTGGCGCCATGCGTCGATCGAGATCGCAAGCAGGATCCCCACGATCACGATCGTCAGCTCGACCAAGGCGGACATCGCCGTGTGCTTACTTCGTGACATGGCCCAGGTGGCTGTGGGACGCGGTCTGACGAGTTTGGCTTTCTACTGCGCGGCTAGAACGCCGGGGCACCGAGGCACCCGCAAGCGAAGCGTGGGGCGCCCCGGTGCGCCTCATTGCCTCCCAACTGGGCACGCTCTACCGTGCAGTCTGACATGATAGCCCCATCCGACCGCCTATCCCTGGATCTCACGAGACGATGACGGCCACTCCGGAACGCCTAGCGCAGGCCCTCGCGAGCACCTACCGGCTCGAGCGTGAATTGGGACGTGGGGGCATGGCGACGGTCTACCTGGCGGAAGACCTGAAGCACCGGCGAAAGGTCGCGATCAAGGTTCTGCATCCCGAGCTGGCAGCCGCCATCGGTGCCGAGCGATTCATGCGGGAGATCGAGATCGCCGCGCAGTTGACGCATCCCCACATTCTCATGCTGATCGACTCGGGCGAGGCCGATGGCCATCTGTACTACGTTATGCCCTTCGTCGATGGCGAATCGCTCGGAGATCGACTCGAGCGGGAGGGCACGCTGCCGCTCCACGAGGCCGTGCGAATCCTGGATCAGGTAGCGTCCGCGCTGTCCCACGCCCACGCGCAGGACGTCGTCCACCGAGACGTGAAGCCTGGGAACATCCTCCTGTCGGGCGACCAGGCCATCGTGGCCGACTTCGGCATCGCGCGGGCCGTGCAGGCGGCCGGGGGCACCAAGCTCACGGGCACCGGAATGGCACTGGGTACGCCCGCCTACATGAGCCCGGAGCAGGCCTTCGATCAAGAGTTGGTGGACGGCCGCACCGACGTATACGCCATGGGCTGTGTGCTCTTCGAGATGCTCACGGGCAAGACGCCCTTCGAGTCCAAGACCGCCATGGCGCTCCTGGCCAAGCACGCGGCCGAGAAGGCCCCGAGCCTGCACTCCATCGACCCGGAGCTACCCCTGTTTGCAGAGCGGGCCGTGGCACGGGCCCTGGCCAAGGACGCGGCTGACCGCTTCGAGTCTCCGAGGGCTTTTGTGGACACGCTCAAGGCAGAAGCCGTGGTCGCACCGATCGGGCGCAAACGCATCGCCGTCCTGCCCCCGGTGAATATCGGGAACGATCTGGACCGGCAGTACCTCGTTCTCGGGCTCCACGAGTCGCTGATCGCCCAGGTGGGGCGGGGTGACGTCGCAGTGCTGGCCCGGACGTCGGTTCTTCAGTATCAGGATACCGACCAGCCTCCAAGGGACATCTGCAGCACGCTCGACGTCGAGGCGCTGGTGGAATCATCGATCTTCTGCGTTGGGGACTCCCTGGGCGTTCAGGCTCGGCTCGTGAACGGAACGACTGAGGAGACCCTCTGGTCGGGTTCGTACGAGGGAGAAGTGAGCGAGGTCCTGTCCCTCTACAGAGAGGTGACGAGTTCCATCGCCGACGAGGTCCACAGGACCCTCGGCGCCAAGCCCTCGAAGGACGAGCCACGTCCTACGGTGGATCCGGTGGCGTACGAGAAATACATGCGCGGAAGAGTCTATCAGCAGAGCTTCAATCCAGCCGACCTGGACCGCGCCCAGCAGTACTTCGAAGCGGCCCTGCAGATCGAGCCGGACTACGCCCCCGCTCATGCCGGTACTTCCCTCATCTGGGCCTCGAAGATCGTGTTGGGGATCGTGCCCGGGTACGAGTACGGACCCGAGTGGCTGCGAACGGCGGAACGGGCGGTGGAACTCGACCCCACCCACGCCGAGGGCCACCAGGCTCTGGCGCAGGCTCACACGTGGTACGACTTCGACTGGGAGCGAGCGGAAGAGGCGTACAAGCGAGCCATCGAGCTGGATCCCAACGAGCCACAAGCCAGGATCTTCTACTCCCACTTCCTGGCGCAGCTGCATCGCGCCGAAGAGAGCGACGAACAGATGGCCAAGGCGTTGGCCATCGACCCGTTCAACCCGTTCACCCAGATGCTCCGCGGCATCCAGTTGGGCATGACGAGACGGCACCGAGAGGCTCTCGAGCAGTTGGAGGTCGTTCCGCCCAATCCTCTCCGGTCGTTCGCCAAGTCCTGGCAGTACTTCACGCTGGGCGACCTGGCGGAGGGACTGAGGTGCTATGGGGAGTATTTCCAGCTGCTCGGCGATGCGGAGATGGCGAGTGCGCTTCAAGACGATGGCGTCGGTCCCGAGGCCGCGATGGTCCGGGGTGCCGAGGTGCTCGTCGAGCGTTCGGAGACGATGTTCGTCAAGCCGAACAACATGATTCACCTGTTCGGTTGGGGCGGCGACATCGACCGCGCCGTCGAGTGGATGGAACGCTCCTACGAGACGCGCGACCACGAAATCGCCTACATGGCCGCACTCGGCATCTCGGATGGGCTCCGTGACGACCCGCGCTTCCAGGATGTGCTGAGGCGGCTCAAGCTGCCTGTCCGAGCTTCAGGCGCCTGAACGCGGCTGCTCGGGCGCCCGGCTGTCGGCGGTACTTCAACACCGTGGCCCAGTCGCTCCACCCACACTCCCACAGACCACATGGGGGGGTGGATCACCTCAGCTGCCCAGCCGCTCCTCCAGCTCAGCGAACCAGTTCTCGACATACACGAGGTCGAGCGAGCCCCCCTCGATCGAGCGGATCATGAGGAAGCGCTGATCGTCGGAAGAGAGGTCATACTGCCTTCGATTGAATGCGCTGGTGTAGGACCGGTCGGGAAAGAGTTCCGTCACGGCTCCCGCTACGAAGCCCTCGCCCGGAAGGACCTCGAGGGACTTCAGCATTCCACCCTCACGATAGAACAGTTCAGTCCCGTCACTCGACCACAAGGGCTCCGAGCCCCCGTCGGAGGTGACGACCCAGCGGCCGTCGCCGGTGTTGGGGAACGGTCGCACGTAGACCTCGAAGCGGCCGGACCGATCGGAGATGTAGGCAAGCCAACGGTTGTCCGGCGACAGAGCGAGTTGACGCTCGTTGTACTCGGACTCGACGAGCGAAAGGGTATCGCCCGTTTCGAGCGACAGCGCGAAGATGTCTCCTTGAGCATTGAGATCGATGCGATACAGCATCCATTGGCCATCGGACGAGTACTGCGATTCCCAGACTCCTACGACGGGTAGGTCGAGTAGGATCTCCTCCGCGCTACTGCCGTCCGCACGGCGTGAATACAGGTCTCGACTCAGATCGTCTCCACCGACCACGTATGTGATGGTCTGCCCGTCTGGCGTCCAAGTGGGCCGGAAGCTTCCACTCCCCTCGAACGTCAGCTTCTCCTCGGGCCCCCGGTCGAGCTGCTTGATCCAGATCTGCTCCTCCCCGGCAACCACGAGGCTGACCGCGAGCCGACGCCCGTCGGGTGACAAGGCTGGATAGTTGAAGAGGCCCGTCCAGTCAGGGTCGATGGGAGTGGCCCTGCCTTGTCGCGTGACCCAGACCAGCTCGTTGACCGCGCCGGATAGTTCGACGCCATAGATCGCAGTTCCCTCGCGATTGAACGTCAGCCCAAATGGCGCCACCTCTTCGAGAACGGGGACAGAGCCCCCCGAGACGCTCAACGTGGCAAGGTCCATCCGCGCCGCGTACGCACCCCCTGCGAGCGAAACGTAGACCACGTGGCCAGACGGCAGATACGCAGCACCGTACGCGTCCTCGAAGAGGACGGCCATCTCGTCCGATTCCATATCGTATACGAGGATGTCGCTGGCGTTGCAGTTGCCGGTACACCCGGAGATGAGGAGGCCCCGACTACCCGGAAGGACCCAGACGGAAGAAGCCAGAAGGCCGAGGCGGGAACCCACCTCCACGACCGGCTCGGGCGCACCACCGTTCTCGTGGATCCTGGAGATGTCGAAGCCCGAGTCGACGTAGTAGATGTACCCGTCTTCACCCCAGAAGGGCGGCGCGTAACTGCCGGGCATGCCGTCCGTGAGGGTGACCGAACCCCCGCCGGCACTGCGGACCTTGCGAAGTTCATTCTCACTCGTGGCGTAGGCGAGCCACTCGCCGTCAGGAGAGTAGGCCGGGCTCGCGCCACCCTCGGTGCCCGCTATCGGGGATGCGAAGGCCTCGTCCCTCAGCTTCCGGAAGAGAATCAAGTTCCCGTTCGCGTCCATGTCCGAGAAGACGATCGCTGAGCCGTCCGGTGCGATGGCGGTGAAGTTGCCGACATTGATCGGTCCACCCATCGGTGATTGGAGGGACTCCCACAGGACGACCCGCTGCCTTCGGACCTCGCGGTCCATCCCTCCTCCCAACGCCATCCAGCCGGTCCACAGGAGCAGACCGGCACTGAGCGCCGCCAGGCCCAAGCTGAGAGGCTTCCAGAAGCCGGACCCACCTCCAGCAGCTCGCCCCGCGGTCCCATCCGCGACGCCATGCCGAAAGCCCGGATCACCCAGCGCCGCGGCGAAGTCACTCGCGCGGGTGAAACGATCCGCGGGCAGCTTCTCCAAAGCCCGCCGGACCGCAGCGTCGACGTTTCTCGAGACCGACTGGCGGAGCTCCGTCGCGGACACGGGCGCACCTTGCAGGATCCGACCCAGGACGGCCTGCGCGGTCGTACCCGTGTACGGCGGCTCGCCGGTCAGCATCTCGTAGAGAACTGCAGCAAGCGCGTACGTGTCGCTCCGCGGCCCGATCTGCTGGTCTCCGGTTGCCTGCTCAGGGCTCATGTAGAACGGCGTCCCCACACTGAGACCGGTCTCGGTCAGCCTACTGCCGCCTGCCGCGCCCACGGCGAGCGCGATGCCGAAGTCGGCCACCACCGGCTCGCCATCCTGCATGAGGATGTTCGCGGGCTTGATGTCGCGGTGGATCACGCCACGGTCATGCGCGTGCTGGAGCGCATTGGCCACGACGGTCGCGATGCGGACAGCCTCGTCCACGGGCAACTGCCGCTCGCGCTCGATCCGGTCCCGCAACGTCTCACCTTCCACGTATGGCATCACGTAGAAGAGGAAGGAGGCCGCCTCGCCGGAGTCGAACAACGGCAGGATATGGGGATGCTGCAGATTCGCCGTCGTCTTGATCTCCGCCAGGAAGCGCTCCGCACCCACCACTGCCGCGAGCTCGGGCTTGAGCACCTTGAGCGCGACCCTGCGCTCGTGGCGCAGGTCCGTGGCCAGGTACACGGTCGCCATACCGCCCTCACCGAGCTTGCGCTCGACGTCGTAGCGGCCCTCGAGAGCGGCGTTCAGCTGGGCGATCGGATCAGTCATGGACGCCATTATGCCCGCGCAGCGGAACGAATGCGAGAAGAGAGATCGGCACCGGACTCAACCCGCCAGAGCCCTCAGGACCTCTGCTATCTTCGCCGAGCGCATCGCATCGCCCCCCTGGCGCCCCGTGCGGATGGCCTCGGCGTCCGCTTCCAACTGCGCCGCCAAGTTCTCGAGCTCCTGTGTCGAAGAGCCTCCGCCCCGGACCCCGTCCAGCACCGCCTGGACTCGCTCGGCCCGCGCATCCAGAATGCGGCTGCTCCGCACCATCTGATCCAGATAAGATTGGGCCACGTCCGCCGACGCGGTCCAGGTGACCATGGGCTGGAGCTGGGCGTTGAAGGCGTCCACCACCGCCGCCTCGGCAGCTGCGATCTCGGCCTCGGTCAGGTGCTCGCTGGGGGTCAAGCGGAAGACGTCGATGCCCCGTGCGATCTCGGCGCCATAGATGTGGCCGTTGTACCAGTAAGCCGACCAGAATCCTCCCACGTAGAGTCGCTCTTCGCTGATGGGGCCCCGGTCGAAGTAGGCGATCTCGAAGGGGTTCGCCGGATCGGTGAAGTCCATGAGCGAGATGCCGCCCTGGTACCACGCCTGGACCATGATATCACGCCCGGGCACGGGAATGATCGATCCGTTGTGGGCCACGCAGTTCTCGGTCCCAGCCTGCGGAACCGGGAGCTTGTAGTATCCCGCCAGTTCCATCTCTCCGTCGTTGAGCCGGAAAATGGCGTTTGCGCCCCAGGTCTCGGGGTCGGTGGGGCGGCACCGGGCGCCCGTGCCCCCGCCCCACTCGTCTGTGAATACCACAGCGGTGCCGCCGTTGTTGAAGGTCGCGGAGTGCCAGTAGGCGAAGTTGGGGTCGAACACCTCACCGACACGCGTCGGGTTCACCGGGTCCGTGATGTCCAGGAGAATCCCGTTACCGGAACACGCGCCTCCGGCGAGGCCGATGGCCGGGTACACGGTGATATCGTGGCACTGGTTGGTGCGGCTGGTCCTCTGCGTGCCGGGGCCGTGATCCCCGCCCCCCCAGAGTCCGGCGATTTCCCCCGTTTCAGGATTCGCGAAGATCCGGGGCATGTTCACGATCTCGGCCTCCTCGGGGTGCGCCAGCGGCACCCGCACCACCTCGATACGGAAGAGCGACGTATTGGGGTCGTCTTCGGGCTCGGCACCGGAACAGCCCGGGAGCTCCTCTGCGGGACGGACGGAGCCCGTACCCTGGATGTAGACGTAGAGGTTTTCGGCATCGTCGGGGTCGGTGACGAGCGTGTGGGTGTGCGAGCCCCGGCACGCCTGCACCGCAGCCACCTGCCGAGGATTCGTCATGTCGGAGAGGTCGAAGATGCGGATCCCCCTGAAACGCTCTGCGCTCACCGCCTCCTGGACGCCCCCAAGGCCACAGTCCAACCGGCCGCGGGTCTCCTCGGCAGACATCACCAGCAGGTTACCGATTACCGAGACGTCTCCCTGCCCACCCGGGCACACGACGGACAGCCGAAGTTCCGGGGCACCGGGGTCGGAGATGTCGTAGACCTGGAAGCCGCTGTAGTTGCCCTGGAACAGGTAGTCGCCGCTGAACGCGAGATCAGTATTCCAGAAACCGGCAGTCCCCGGATTCTCAGGGTCCACGAAGCCCTCCGGGCGGGCCAGCGTGGATCGCTGCTCGAGATTCCAGATGGCCTCTCCGGCGTCCATCCAGCCTGCCGCCAGGCCCACCCGGGGATCGTTGGGATCCCATGTCATGCGGGCTTCAGGCTGGGCCTCGGGCTGGGCCTCGGTGAGTTCTTGCCCGAATACGGGGACCGTGGTGAGGGCCGCCGCCACCAGGGCGAAGGCCCCGGCGACTCCGCCGGCCCGGCGGGCGCCGGCCCGGACGATTCTACTCACTGTCATGCTGTACCTCTCGTGGCATCTTGATGCATGGGGAGGGTCCGCGAGGTCGCGGCGTCTATCTATGAACCTATCTGCGTGCTTCCAGCATCCCGCGCATGCGGGCGATTTCCATGGCCTGGTCGGCGTCCACGTCGTTGGCGAAGCGGAAGATCTCAGAGTCTTCCCCGGCGCCGGGCGAGGCGAAGAGCTCCTGCACCATCACCAGCGCGCCCTGGTGGTGTTGGATCATGTACTCCAGGAACAGCCGCTCGAAAACCGGGCCTTCGGCGGCCTCCAGAGCGGTCATCTGCTCGGGAGATAGCATCCCGGGCATCAACATCTGCCCCATGGCGCCATGGCCGTGGAGGCGGGGAAGATCCTCGCCCCGGTCCTCCAACCATGAACTCATGAGCTGGATCTCGTCCCGCTGCGAGATATCGATCCGCAGGCCCAGACGGCGGATGGAGCGATCCGCGGTCCGGCCCTCCATCAAGGCCACCATGTCCACGGCCTGAGCGTGGTGGTGGATCATGCCCTGCATGAAGCGGACATCGGCGTCGGAGTGCGGCCTTCTCTCGACGGATGCCAGCCCCGCGGCGTTCAGCCGGCGGCTGTCCTCACCGGGTGCACCGGGCTGGACCGTGACCGGCCCGGTGGCTGCCTCGGTACCGGCAGTGACGCCAGGGGCGCAGCCGGAGGTGAGGAGCACCATCGCCAGGGTCAGATGTGGGTTGGTTCCCGGTCGCTTCATGAACGCTTCGTCGAGGGGCAAACATATCGGATCCGCGAAAGAGCACCCGACGCGCCGGATACCAGGAGAAGCATGAAAAGGTCCAATCGCCTGCGCGTCAACTCTCCGGTCGGGGGAGCGACGGCCCGAGAAGGTCGCTCGCGACGCACGGCCGGGGTGAGGCCGCGCTGAGTCGGGTGGGGCTCCGGCTTGACGATGGGTGCCACGTCATCAGCTGCCTCATGGAGCCCGACCCGGACGACAACCTCATCACCGGGGGCGTTTGGGCGGGCCACCCTTGGCGCCGAGGCCCTGCCCCACTCTATACTTTGCGCCATGCCCTCCCTCCTTGAGCGCCTAAAGCGCCGTAAACTCGTCCAGTGGGCCCTGGCGTATCTCGCCGGGGCCTGGGTCGCCTTCGAGGTCGTGGGGCAGCTCACCCAGACGTTTGCGTGGAACCAATCAGTCGAGCGCATCGTCTTCGTGCTCATCGCCGCTGGGTTCCTGGCGGCATTGGTGTTGGCTTGGTACCACGGCGAGCGGGGCCACCAGAGGGCTTCCGGAGTGGAACTCCTGATGCTGGCCGGGATCCTCTTCATCGCCGGCATCGGCGTGGTGGCGGTCCAACGGCTGGACCCGGGGACTGCGGGGGTCGCGGCGGAGTCCACCGGCGGTGCGCCTTCGCCCCTCGACGCAGCAACCGCCTCCATCGCCGTACTCCCCTTCGAGAACTTCGGCAGCGACTCGGACCGCCACTTCAGTGACGGGATCTCCGAGGAGATCCTCAACGTCCTTGCCCAGATCCCAGGACTGCGCGTCGCGGCCCGCACCTCGTCCTTCGCGTACGGCGAGGGCGGCCATGACATCTCCGCCGTGGCTAGGGACCTGAGCGTCGGACACGTCCTGGAGGGGAGCGTGCGCCGGGCCGGGAACCGAGTCCGAATCACGGCGCAGCTCATCGGGGGGGAAGACGGCTTCCATCTCTGGTCCGAGACCTACGACCGGGAGCTCACCCCCGAGAACGTGTTCGACATCCAGGACCAGATCTCCAGGGAGGTGGCGCTGCAGCTCCAGCTCAGGGTGTCGGAGTCCACCGGGCGTGCCGGGCAGTTCCAGACCGAGGATTCGCAGGCGCACGACCTCTTTCTCCTGGCTCGTTCGGCCTTCTACGAAGGGACCGAAGAGAGCCTGTTCCGGGCCAAAGACCTCTACGGGCGGGCCGTCGCGCGAGACTCGACCTACGCCATGGCCTGGGGTGGTCTGGCGGAGGTCTACGGGGTGCTGGCAGACGCCTACCTGCCCCCCGACGAGGCGTATCCCCCGGGGCTGGCAGCTGCCCAGCGCGCCGTGGAGTTGGCACCGGACTTCAGCGATGCCTGGGCCATCAGGGGCGCCATTCGCAGCAGTTTCACCTGGGAGATGGAGGAGGCGCTCCAGGACGCGGAGCGGTCGCTGGAGCTCAATCCGTCATCCACATGGGGCTATCTCACCGTGGCCATCTACGGCATGTGGGAGGGCGGTGAGGCCGGCGTCGCGAAGTGCCGGATGCTGGACGAGTCACGGCGGGTGGACCCTCTGAACCCATTCTGGCCGACGATGCAGACGATGTGCTTCTCCCTGGCGGGGTACCACCGGGAAGCCATCGAGTCCTCCAAGGCCGCCGAGACGCTCGATCCGGACTTCGTCTATCTCGATCGCTTCGTGGGCTTGTCCTACGCCGCACTGGGCATGGACGAAGAGGCGGTGAGGCAATTCGAGACGGCGGAGCGCCTGCTCCAACAACCGTCCTATTGCCACATCGTCTACCTGGCCGACCAGGGGCGCACCGAAGAGGCCCGCGAGAGGCTGGACCAGCTCCTGCAGCTCAGACAGGACGGAGCCTATCTCGTGCCTTGGTTCCTGGCCTATGCCTACCATGCGCTGGGAGAAACGGACCGCACCCTGGAGGTCTTGGAGGAAGGGCTGTCCGTCCGGGACGCCGGATCTCTCATGACCGGGCTCAACCCCCGCATGAGGGACGTATACGAGTCCGAGGAGTACCGGGCGCTAGCCGCACGCTACGGGTTCCCGCTGTCCGGGAGGTGACGGCTCCAGGTGATGGACGCGGAGGTAGCGTCCATCCTCGTCCAGCCCAAGAAGCCGTGTTCAGGTCGTGCGTCTACTCCGACCTCAACGCCTCAACCGGACTGATGCGCGTAGCTCGCACAGCGGGAAGCCAGCTCGCCAGGAGCACGGCCGCGCCCAGGGTGGCCCCGACGGTGACCAGCGTCCGTACGTCCAGCAGCTCGATCCCGACCACGGCGAGCGCGAGCAGTTCCGCCACCGAGATGGCCAGGACAACGCCAATGCCGAGCCCCAGGAGCGCCAGCCGGCCCCCCTCCATCAGTACCATGGTGCGAACGCTGCCCGCTGTACCCCCCAGCGCCCTGCGGACTCCAAGCTCCCGCGTGCGCTGGGCCACCGAGGTGGCCACCAGGCCGTAGACCCCACCCACGGCCAGGATCAGGGCCAGAAATCCGAACGCGCCGAAGAGAACCGTGACGATCCGGACTCCGGCGAGCTCGTCGCGGTGGGCGGCCTCCAGGCCTCGCAGGCCGTCGAGCGCCACGTCCCCGTTGAGCTCCCCCATGACGGCCCGTACCGTGGCGATGGCGTCACCTGGCTTTCCGGCCGTACGTACCAGGAAGGACATGGCTCGGGACTCGGCCTGAGCCCGGGGAACGAAGACGGCCGGCTCACTGCGCCCGGCAATGCTGCCAAGCTGCAGGTCTGGCATGACTCCCACGACTTCCCGGAGCATGTTCTCGTCCCTCCACGAGCGGATGCGGCGTCCCAGAATCTCCTGCTCCGGGGACATGAGCCGTGCCATGGACTCGTTGACCATGATGACGGGCACGCTTCCTGACACGTCGTCGGCCATGAGCGCCCTCCCCCTCAGGGGCTCGACGCTCAGCGCCTCGAAGTACCCTGGATCTGCCTCGATCCACTGAGCGGCGAAATCGGGACCCGCGGGAGGCTCGGGTGCGCCCTCGACGACAAAGACCCTCCGCGTCCTGAATCGAGACACGCCGAGGGGAAGGCTCGAGGTGGCCGAGACAGCGACGATCCCGGGAGCCGACTCCAGGCGGGATACCGCCTCGTCGTAGTACTGCGTGACAAGCGCCTGATCGGGATACCCGCTGCTCGGGAGGCGCACGTTGAAGATGAGCACGCCCTCCGCGTCCAGGTGCATGTCCGAGTTGATCTGTGCCTGGAAAGCACGAATGGTGAGGCCAGCACCGGTGAGGAGGACCATGGAGAGGGCGATCTCCGCCACCACCAGGCTTCGCCGGATCCGGGCCCAGGAGCGGCCCTGGCTCGTGCGTCCTCCGCCGTCGTTGAGCGCTTCCGCCATGGAAGACCTGGAGGCTCTGAGGGCTGGAGCCAACCCCGCAATCAACGAGGCCATCAGGGCGATCCCCAGGGCACCCGCAACGACGAAGGCATTGAGGTGGGGGTCGAGGTCGTTACCGGATCCCTCAGGCGCCAGGGTCCTCATGCCACGCAGCGCGAGATGCGCGAGTCCGACCCCCAGGGCGCCGCCGCCCAAGGCCAGAAGCGCACTCTCGCCCATCACGAGCGCTGCCAGGCGGCTCCGTCCGGCGCCCAGCGCCGCGCGCAGGGACAACTCCCTGGCCCTGGCCCAAGCATGCACGAGGAGGAGGTTCGACTGATTGATGCACGCGATGAGCAGCACGAGAAGAACGGCGGTGCCCATGACGCCCAACCCCAGGGCCGCCTCACCGGGGACATTCGCAGAACCCAATGACACGACCGCCGCACCGATGCCGCGCTCCGTTCCCGTCGCGTTGTTCGTGTACCAACTGCGGGCCATCGCTCCCACCTGCTGGGAGGCGGCGTTCGGACTCACGTCGGCCCTCAGGCGCGCGAGCACCTGCCACATATGGTTGCTGCGGCGGTCCACCTGTTCGGGCGGTGAGTTCCCGTACTGCAGAGGGACCCACGCAGCCGCCTCGCGAGGCCACCCCTCGCCCTCCGCGACAACGCCGATGACCGTGTGAGGCGCCCCGTCCACCCGCACCGTCCGCCCGATTACCTCCGGGTCCGAACCAAAGGAACTCACCCAGAGACCATGGCCCAGCACGATGGTCGCCTCCGCCTGCGGATCCTGATCCGACGTTCCCAGGAGACGTCCGAGGGCGGCCCCGCCTCGCAGGGTCTCGAAGAAGCCCGTGTGAACGACGGCGACCAGGAGTCGCTGAGGGTCATCCGATCCGGACAGGTCACGATCCCTGTAGGCGTACATGGACGCAGATTCGAAAAGGTCGCTGCGGCCTGTCCAATCGACGAAGTCGGGATAGGAGACGCTGAACCGGTTCATCCCCGTGGAGGCATTCGAAGAGTACACGGCCGCCAACCGGTCGGCTTCGGCAAACGGTAGGCTCCGGAGCAGGACGGCCTCTGCGACGCTCACCACGGTGGTCGCGGACCCCACGCCAACCCCCAGGGTGGCAAGGCTCAGCATGAGGAAAGCGGGACGCCGCGATAGGGAGCGCATGGTAAACGCCACATCTACCAGGAAGCCCCTCGTCATCGTCATCCCCTCCTCGCGCGCCATGAATCCGGCGTGGCGGAACGCCCCGAGCGTGAAGCGTACCAGGCCCCGATCCGACCCCGACACCATCCTCCGATGGCTGAGTTCAGCCTCCCACTGTCGCCGCCATGAAGCGGCACGGTGTGCAGGAACCAAGAGCTGGGCGATGCGCAGCAGTGCGCGCACCATTTCTGGCAACTTCGGGCTCATGACGTCTGCTCGCGGACGGGATAGGCCACCCCGTCGATGGTGAGGGGAGCCAGGGCGCGGTATCGGGCGAGGCCGTCGATGAGGGCTGTCTTTCCAGCACCCGTGATGGTGAAGTACCGCCGGGAAGGGCGCTTCTCACGCCGGGCCAGATCCGCGTCCTCCCACTTCGAGCGGGCGAGGCCAGCGTTCTCCAGCCGATCCAGTGCGGGATAGACCGTCCCGCTCGTGAGCCCCGTCTGCTCGATGATGTCGAACCCGTAGCGGGACCCGCGCGCCAGTGCGTGGAGGATCATCACCGCACCCACCGGCAAACTCTTGCTCTTCGGCATATTTCCCTGCCCTGCCCTAAAGGGAGACCGTTCCAGGCCCTGGCTATGTTGATTGTCTAGCTATGTAGACGTAGTCGGGCGGGGAAAGGTTTCACAGCTGGACGGGGCCTCGATCAGTTCGATCAGGCGGCCGACGACGCAGGAGACTGGATCCGTGCGAGCAATTCGCCCCAGCGGGGGTCTGCCCTCAATTCAACGGTCCACATCGGGTTCGTCGGAAGGAAGACCACGTAACCGACCCGCTCATCGACCGCCTGGTTCAGGTGAGGGAACCCCTCATCGAGCCGCCGCAGCGCTCCTTCTGGATCGGCTCGCCTCAGCCCTGCGGCGTTCCCCCGCTCCAGCGGCCAGAGGGGTCACGCCTGGTCGCGCCCTCCGCGCTGACCTCGTGTCGGGCGGTCACTTCACTCCCTCACGATCCGTCGCAAACGACCTCGCCAGGCTGGGTGGTTTCGGTCCCCGAAGCAGTCGAGGGAGCCGGCATGTCTCCGAAGTAGAGCGCGCACCCCATCTCAGGGAGGGCTGAGTGCTCAGTCCGGGCCGACCAACCCGCACTTCCACCCGCGAGGAGTGTGACCGTGACGCCCGCGCTCGCCTGGAAATCGAGCTCGGCGATGCTCGACGCATAGGTGTAGTCCGCGCCATTCCCACCGCTGTTGGCGTAATAGATCTCCTGGGCGGTCGCCAGATTTCTGAGGTCCGACTTCTGAACGGCCACGTATGCCTTGTCACGGGTATTGTTGGCCTGGCCGACGGTGATCAAGACGGCTGCCACCATGAGGAGTATCCAGACGGACATCGACACGACCTGCGCCAGCAGAGCCGATCCGAGACTGCCGACGGCATCCATGAGATGCTCGACGTCGTTTCCCTCGGTGGACACGACGGTGTCGAGGGAGCGGGCTGCACGAACGAATTGCGTACCGATGTACACGGGAATCATCGCGATCGCCGCCCAGATCATCACGCCCGAGAAATCGAACACCCCGTCCGCGATCATCGCGAACAGGCCCAAGGCCGCGAAGAGCAGCCCGAACAGGAGCATCAACACGCCCCACCATCGCGCTCGGGATCCGGTCCGTCCGATCGTCTGGTTCTGCTGGGCAGTGAACTCGTAGCCGCGGTCACTCCCGGGCTGGGAGGCGTCGGTCATCGTCTGCTCCATTCTGAAATGTCCCGTGCTTCACCTCACCATACGCGCGATGACCTCAGGTAGCGACCCTGTTGGCGAGGCGAGCCTCCCTTCCCGCCCCGGCAGGCCCGCGAACGCACCCGATGGCGATACGGCTCTCGACCGCCACCCTGCCGAATCCCGCATCTGGCCGATTCATGCCGCGGCACCCACGTTGCGTTCATCGCACCCCTGGCATCCGGTCTCTCACGAGGTCCACCCATGAACGCCCACACTCGCCGATCCGCAGCCCCCAGCCTCGCGCTTTCAGTCCTTCTTCTCGCCTCCTGTGCCCCGTCCGCGGACTTCGACGTTGTGGAGGCCACGATACCCGAGATGCAGGCGGCCCTCGCCGACGGGCGGCTCACCTCCCGCGAGCTGGTGGAGGCGCATCTGCTGCGCATCGCCATGTACGAGGAGGGGGTCAATGCGACCCTCCAGGTGAACCCCAGGGCTCTCGAGATCGCCGACTCGCTGGACCAGGAGCGGGCTGCGGGCCTGGTGCGGGGACCACTCCACGGGATACCTGTGGCCCTCAAGGACAACATCCACACAACTGACATGCATACCACGGGTGGTGCCCTGGCGTTCGAGGGGTTCACGCCCCCCTACAAGGCGACCCTGACCCGAAACCTCGAGGATGCGGGTGCCATCATCCTGGCCAAGACCGTTCTCACGGAGCTGGCCAACTTCATGGCCTCGGGCATGCCCACCAACTACAGCGCCCTGGGCGGGTACGGCCGTAATCCCTACGACCCCCGGCGGGATCCGCGGGAGGGGCGCGATGACGGACGGCCGGTGATGGCGACCGGTGGCTCGAGCTCGGGCATCGGGACAGCCATGAGCTTCTGGGCGGCCAATGTGGGAACTGAGACATCGGGCTCGATTCTCTCACCGTCCAACCAGAACATGCTGGCAGGGATCAAGCCCACCGTCGGTCGGGTCAGCCGATACGGGGTCATTCCCATTACGGCCGATCAGGATACGCCGGGGCCCATGGCCCGCACGGTGACGGGCGCCGCCATCATGCTCGGTGCGCTGGAGGGCACAGCCCCGGATCCCAACGACCCGGCCACGACCACGTGCGAGCCTCCCGCGGATGGCGACTACACTGCTTTCCTGCGGGCCGACGGTCTCCAGGGCGCACGTATCGGCATTCCCCGGGCCATGTACTACGACTCGGTGCAGGTGCCCGGATCGGACCGCTGGCGTGGCGGCAGGTCGGATGCGGCCAGGGCCATGATGGACACGGTGATGACCATCCTGCAGCAGCAGGGTGCGACCATCGTGGACCCGGCCGACATCCCGAGCATCCTCGATCAGAACGAGGCCGACAACCTCATGCTCAACGGACGGAGCTCAGTGCTGAACTACGGAATGAAGCGGGACTTCCAGCTGTGGGCGGAGTCCCTCGGCGACGACGCCCCGGTGAAGTCCCTCACCGAACTTCGCGAATGGAATCTGGCCCACCGCTCCGCGGGCTCCATGAAGTACGAGCAGGCGCGCCTGGACATCGCCGACGCGCTGGACCTGGAGGGGGACCGGGCCGCGTACGAGGCGGACCGCGCCCGGGACATCCGCCTCAACGGAGAGCACGGCATCGACGAGGTCATGCAGACGCTGGAGTTGGACGCGCTCCTCTTCCCTGGATCCAGCAGTGCCGGGATCGCGGCCAAGCCAGGGTATCCCACGGTGATCGTACCCTTCGGCTTCGTGCCGAACGAGTTCGGTCCCCCGTTCCCCGAAGGCTTTGCACCCCGCCCCCAGCCCTACGGTGTGGCGTTTACGGGAGGGGCCTGCAGCGAGCCTCGCCTCCTGGAATTGGCGTACGCCTTCGAGCAGGCCACGAACCGGAGGGTGCCTCCTCCCGGTTCGCTGCCTGCGCATCTTCCTCCCACAGGATGATGAGGGGGGCACCATCGAACGTGGTGTCGATCACACGTCGGGTTCGACTCGAATCAGAGAGCTCGCCGAAGGGAAAGGCAATGCCCCCAGCCTCTCCGTCAAGAATCCCGAAGACCCTCTCCTTCAGCGGACGAGAAGTATCCAGACGACCCATGGGGTAGAGGGTTGTCGCATCCGCGAGGTCCCTGGGGTGGATGAGCAACTGACCACGCGCACCAACC
>JBDHIL010000039.1:0-43756 GCA_039587465.1 Gemmatimonadota bacterium
GCGGGCCGCCTGGTGGTCTCGGCCGTGCTGCTGCCGGCGTACTACCGGGGAGAGCTGTCGACGGCCTATCAGTTGCTCGAGAGCCGCTTCGGCGCAGGCGCACGGCGGTTCACCTCGGCCGTGTTCATGGTCACCCGTCTGCTGGCGGACTCTGTCCGGCTGTTCGCCACGGCGATTCCGCTGGCCCTGGTCACGGGGTGGCCGTATCCCGCGTCCATCGCCGTCATCGGGCTGCTCACCGTCGTCTACACCTACTTCGGTGGCATCAAGGCGGTCGTCTGGGTGGACGTCGTCCAGATGACGCTGTACCTGGGAGGAGCCGTCGTGTCCCTGGTGGCTCTGGAGTTCCTCGTTCCGGGCGGCTGGACTGCCATCGCCGCCAACGCTGCGGCCGACGGGAAGCTCCAGGTACTCGACTTCAGCTTCGATCTCAAGACGCCATATACCTTGTGGGCCGGTGTGCTCGGTGGCGGCTTCCTCTCCATGGCCTCGCACGGGACCGACCAGATCATCGTGCAGCGACTCCTGACATGCCGTGACCTCCGGTCCAGCCAGAAGGCGATCATCGGGTCGGGCCTGGCCGTAGTCGTGCAGTTCCTTCTGTTCCTCATGGTGGGCCTCGGGCTCTACGCGTTCTACCAGGGACGAGGGTTCGAGAGGTCCGACGAGATCTTCGCGCTCTTCATCGTCGAGCAGCTTCCTTCCGGGGTCACCGGCCTGCTCATCGCGGCCGTCTTCGCTGCTGCGATGTCGTCGCTGTCTTCTTCCATCAACTCGCTCGCTTCGGCGACCGCCTACGACTATTGGGCACCGCTCGCAGGCGCTGAGGGAGATGAAGCGCGTATACTGCGGATTGGCAAGTTCTTCACCCTCGTGTGGTCCGGGCTCCTGATAGCCGGGGCGGTCGTCTTCATCCCCTTGTCGACGAGGACTTCGGCGGTAGAAGCCGCACTCGGAATCGCCTCGCTGGTGTACGGCGGACTGCTCGGCGCCTTCGCACTGGGGGTGTTTACGAGGAGGCCCGGCCAGGGAGCCGCCATCGTGGGGATGGTTGCAGGTATCGCGACCGCGACAGCCTGCCGCGACATCGTCGCCTGGCCCTGGTACGTGCCGCTCGGGACTGTGGTGACCTTCGCGGTTGGCGCCCTCGTGGGGAGCGCCCCGGGGTGGGGGAGGGAGTCCGAATGAGCGTGCATTATGTCGGCGTCGACGGTGGTGGCACGAAGACCCGGGCCCTGGTGGTCGATGCACAGGGACGTGAGGTGGCAAGGGCCGAAGGGGGCCCGGCGATGGCAGACGCGTCCGCTCCTCAGGTGGCCGCAGATGCGGTCGAAGCGGTGGTGCGGGCTGCGTTGGATTCCGCCGGCGTCGCGCTGCCCGTCGCCGCTCTGTGGGCGGGGCTGTCGGGAGCCGGCCGGGAGGCCTCACGGTCGGCGGTGGAACTGGACCTGGCCCGGAGGGGCCTGTCGGAATCCGTGCGGGTGGGGACCGACGTCGAGGCTGCCTTTCACGACGCGTTCGGCGATGGCCCGGGCGTCCTGCTCATCTCAGGCACCGGATCTATCGCCTGGGGGCGGGCGGAGGATGGCCGGGAGGGCCGGGTCGGGGGATGGGGTCATCACATCGGAGACGAGGGGAGTGGCTATGCCATCGGCCTCGAGGCCCTCCGGCGCGTGGTCCGCGATGTGGACGGCCGTGCGCCCGACACGGGTCTTCACGAGGCCGTGCTGGCGCACCTGGCGCTGGACTCGGTCGAGGACCTGGTGCGATGGGCCGACTCAGCCTCGAAGGCCGAGGTCGCGAGCCTTGCTCCGGTCGTGGCTGGAGTCGCGGACGCTGGAGACTCGGTGGCAGGCGAGATCCTCGTGGAGGCCGTCGAAGACCTGCAGGGCCATCTGCTGACCATTCTCACGAACCTCGGCCCTTGGCAGGAGCCTCCGAGGCTGGCCCTGGGAGGCGGGCTGCTCCAGCCTGGTGGGCCTCTGCGCGACGCCATGGAGAGGGTGGTTACGGCGTATCACCTCGCTCCCCGCGACAGACCTCTCGACGGAGCCCGTGGGGCCGCTCGTCTCGCGATGGCCGCCGGGGGCGTAAACAGACCGCTGCCGGGGGAATCAGCGTGAAGCAGGGGTCCGGCTGACGCCTCCGCTTCCGCTAGAGGACGCGCCTCACCCCGTCGCGTCGGTGCACATCGTCCGGAGTAGCTGGTTGGCCATAGCGCCGACCTGTTCCCTTCCAGCCAGACTGGCTCCTTCAAAGGCGACCTCGCCGGACTCTTCGTTCAGGCTGAACCGCATGGTCGCCGTCTGGGTGCTTCCCACGAACTGGAGCTGACCTTCCCCGGTGATCTCGTAGGTGCCGGCTGCGTCGCCAGCGACGGCTGTCCATGTCGTGGTCGGGAAGTAGCCGACCAGCATATCTCCCACCGTGGCCCCCTCACACTCCGACACGTAGCTGTCCTTCACCACGTCGATGACCGTGGGCTCTCCACACGCGTTGAGGATCGCGGCGAGCATGACGATGACGATCGTTCGGTCGAGTCTCATTCTCTCCCCTCCGGGGCATCCGATTGTTCTTGTTCCGAGCACACGAGCGTTCACCTGAACGGGGGCACCGATGGCTGGCGAAGGATAATCGGACGGGGGCGCGGGTGTGTCCACTGTGCACCAGGCCCCGATGGTGCTGCGGTCGGACTCGGCCGATTCGGCAGATCTCTCGCCGAGTTGGTCATAATGGCAGCTGAATGTACCTCGTAACTCGTTGCAGCCGTTCAAATTGGCAGAATAGAGAGGCGACAGATTTGGCACGCAGATTGCCAACTCACTCGGCAGAACGGCAACTCCGCGCCCCGGCTGGGCGCGACAACTCAGGAGGCAATATGGCTATCACCAAGTACACCCTCAGGACCCCGTCTCTCTCGGCTTGGCGCGACTTGGACACCGCTTCCAACCGCTTCGCCCGGCTGTTCGAGCCCGCAGGCTCACGATCGGGCACCTCAGCTGAAGGCTGGGTGCCGGCGATGAGCGTGGAAGAATCCGCCGACGAGCTCGTGCTGACCGCAGAGCTTCCCGGGCTCACCGACGCGGACGTGTCGATCGAACTCGTACGGAACGTTCTCACGATCAGCGGCGAGAAGGTGGAGACCCGCGCCGAGAGTGACGAAGAGCGCAGCTATCATCTCTGGGAGCGACGATACGGGGCCTTCAGGCGCGCGTTCACCCTCCCTGGGACGGTGAACGCCGAGGACATCCGTGCGGAGTTCCGGAATGGCGTTCTCACGATCAGATTGCCGAAGGTGCCGGAAGCCAAGGGCCGGAAGATCGAGATCACGAAGGGCTAGCCTTCGGTGCGTGCGGGGTGGAAGAAGGGCCCGGGGATCACTCCCCGGGCCCTCATTTCTGCTCGAGCCGTGTGCTCGAGATCGGTCTCCGCGCCTGGCGCGGATCAGTTCATGACGAGCCGGTAGCGCACCACAGAGTTCACGTCGAACTCGTCGCGCTGCACGCCCCAGAGCGCGTCACCGTCGATACGCAGCGGAGCGAACTTGGCGGGCATGGTCAGAACACCGAGGTAGCGGCCCTCGGCATCGAAGATGTCCCATTCGTCGGAGCCCAGATCCTGAGGGTTGAATTCCTCACCACCCGCGGAGACGTCGTCGCTTGTGCGGATCCGCTGCGCCCAGACGGTTCCGTTGGGCCCTGCCAGGATCTGAGCCATCACGGGCCAGTTGGGCGCGAAGCCCACCCCCTGCATGAACTGATCGACGGCGGGAGGAGGCGCGCCCTGCTCCAACATCAGGTCACGGAGCAAGGTGCGGACGGCGAGCTGGTCGGACTCCGTCACCGGACGTGGCGTATAGGGCCGCGTCATGACCCGGGTCAGCGCCCCATCGGCGTTCCGGAGCTCGATGCGATACTCGGAGTTGAGGGCCGAAAGGAGGCGCCCGTCTGCGGCCGCGTCCCAAAGCGGTTCCTGGGAGAAGAGCGTCATGCGGGCCTGGCCACCTTCGGACATCTCGATGGTTTCACCCACGCCAAGGACCATTACCGTGTCCTGGGGATCCTGGCCGACGGTGACCACCGGGTCACCGCCCGAGGTGTCGCCCATTCCCGCGCCGGGAATTCCGCGCATCTGCGCGACCACGGAAGCCCCTACCTGGTCCCAGCGAACCGGGGCCCCCCGGGTGAAGTCCAGCGGTTCGGCACCCAGGCTCTCGCCCTCCAACGAGTACCGGTTCACTCGCAGGTTGTTCACGTCCGCGGCCCACAGTTCCTCACCCATGACCCAGACACCGAAGAGGCCCTGGCTGATCTCCCCGGGCCCGCTTCCCGGCTCGCCGATGGTGCGGAGGAACGTACCGTCGGGGCCGAACACCTGGATCCTGCGGACCTGCTGGTCCGCGACGTAGATGTTGCCTGCGGGGTCGACGGCCAGCCCCACCACCAGGCCGAACTCAGCCTCTTCCGCGACATCCATCCCACCTACACGGTACTCCTCGACAAAGCCCCACGCGTCGTCAGGTCCCCAGACGCCGGCTTCGGGGTTGGCCACCATGGCCACGCCGGCCGAGTCGCTGATGGTGCCCTGCCAGGAGGGGCCTTCGCGGACGCCAGTGCAGGCCGCGGCCAGAGCGACTGCCGCCAGGGCCACTACCTCGGCGAGTCTATTCTTGTGCATCGTGTTCATCCGGTTCGGGAAGCTCTCTCGGAACTGCCTGCAATACGTCCCGAGGAGAGGCCTTCTTCAATCCAGAAGCGCGCGAAGTTCGTCGGCCAGGGCGGCGGAACTGGATGCCAGGACAGCGCTCTCGTCCAGCTCGAGCGGCGAGCCGTCCAAGCGGCTCGCAACGCCGCCTGCTTCCTCGACGAGGACCCAGCCTGCGGCGAAGTCCCAGGGCATCAGTACGATCTCCCAGAAAGCGTCGAGCGAGCCCTGGGCCAGGTAGCAAAGATCCAGCGCCGCGGCGCCTGCCCGGCGGACTCCCGACGATCCGCGCAGGACCCTGTCGAAGTGACCCAGGTATCGGGGCAACTCCTCAAGCCGCTTGAAGGGAAAGCCGGTGCCCACCAAGGCGTCCCGGAGCTTACGGGGCGCTGAGACCCCGATGCGCCGCCCGTCCTTGAAGGCGCCCTCTCCGCGCGCGGCCCACCACCGCTCGGATGTCGAGCCGTTCACCACCGCGCCGGCGAATGGCCGGCCGTCCAGGGCGACCGCCACCGAAGCGGCGTACTGCGGATATCCGTGGAGGAAGTTGGCGGTGCCGTCCAGGGGATCCACCACCCACAGCGGCGACCCGTCCCATGCGGCCAGGCGCTCCGACACCGGGATGTCGTCCTCCTCCGCCAGGATCGCGTGGTCCGGGTAGCGACTCCCGATGACCTCCAGGGCGGCTGCCTGGGCGTCCACGTCGGTCCGAGACACGTAGTCCGCCCGGGATTTCTCTGTGGCGGACTCGATCCCGACCTGCCCCGCGTCCCGACGGTGGACGGCGGCGGCGGCCTCGGCGGCTTCGAGTGCGGTGCGGGTCAATGGGTGCACGGACGGCATCTTCAGGTTGGACGTTGGGGTCGGACCCTGGGCGCACTAAGTTAGCTGACCCCGAATCTGGACCCAATCAACCCTTCGTGCCTGCGGTACGGCCAGCCCTTCGATTCCTATGAGTAACGGTAAGAGGATGCGCGTCTTCAGCGGCATGCAGCCCAGCGGCGAGGCCCACCTGGGCAACTACCTCGGGGCCCTTCAGCGCTGGGTCGAGATGCAGGATGAGTACGACTGCATCTGGTGCATCGTGGATGACCACGCCATCACCGCCGGTGGTGATCCGGCGCACATGCCGGCCAACGTATTCGACCTGGCAGTGAGCTTCCTCGCGGTCGGGCTCGATCCTGAACGGGCGACGATCTTCGTTCAATCGGACGTCCACGAGCACACGGAACTAGCCTGGCTGTTCAACGCGGTGACGCCGGTGGGCGATCTGGAGAGGATGACCCAGTACAAGGACAAGTCCCAGCGATTCGAGTCGGTGCCCGCGGGGATCCTCAACTACCCCATCCTGCAGGCTGCCGACATCCTGGCGTACAAGGCCGACGCCGTGCCCGTGGGAGAAGATCAGCGCCAGCATCTGGAACTCACTCGCGAGATCGCACGGAAATTCAATGCGACGTATGGCGAGACGTTCCCCGAACCCGCGGCCATCATCGGCAAGGCGGGCAAGATCCTGGGGCTGGATGGGGACGCCAAGATGAGCAAGTCCCTGGGCAACACCGTCGGTATTCTGGCTGATCCCGACGAGGTATGGCAGCAGGTGCGCAAGGCGGTGACCGATCCCCAGAGGGTCCGGCGGGACGATCCGGGCCGCCCCGAGGTGTGCAACGTGTACGCCCTCCACGGCTTCTTCACGGACGACGAGGTCCGGGCCGACATCGATACGCGCTGCCGCGCCGGCACGATCGGATGCGTCGACTGCAAGAAGATCCTGTCTGAGAACGTTTCGACGGAGTTCGAGCCGTTCCGTGAACGGGCTGCCCACTTCCGCGCCCATCCGGAGGAGGTGCGGGACATCCTCGACGTGGGTGCAGGGAAGGCCCGGGCCATCGCCGCCGGGACTCTGGACGAGGTGCGGCAGCGGATGGGACTGCGGTGGAGGGACGCCCTGGGCGGGTAGCCCCGGCGGGGCGCGGAGGACCCCCGACGAGCCGATCGCGCTCGGCGTGAGCCCGCACTATACTTGGGCCGTACCAGTCCGCCCTGGAGGAACCCCATGCAGGAACTGTTCACCGCTGCCATCGAGCGTGGCGCCAGCGACATCCACATCAAGGCCGGGGACGTCATTCGCGCGCGCATCCACGGCGATCTCCAACCGTTGACCCAGAAGCGCCTTTCGGTCGAGCAGGTTCGTGGGATCGCACTCAAGCTGATTCCGCACGAGGAAGACCGGGAGAACTTCGACAAGATCATGGACTACGACTGCTCCTGGGGAATCCCGGGCGTGGGTCGTTTCCGCGTGAACATCATGAAGCAGCGTGGATCGCCCATGGTGGTCATGCGCGTCATCCCGATCGAGATCCCGTCCGTTCAGGATCTGGGGCTTCCACCCATCATCGAACGGATCTCCGCACACAAGCGGGGGATGATCCTGGTTACCGGGGTGACGGGATCCGGCAAGAGCTCGACGATGGCGGCGATGGTCAACTGGATGAACCAGAATCGGCACGAGCACATCGTCACCCTCGAGAACCCGATCGAGTTCCTGCATCGGGACAACCAGTGCTCCATCACGCAGCGAGACATCGGCACGGACACGGAGTCGTTCGTCAGTGGTCTTCGCTCGGTACTGCGTCAGGATCCGGACGTCATCCTCATCGGTGAAATGCGCGACAAGATCACCATCGAGACTGCACTCAAGGCGGCGGAGACTGGGCACCTCGTCATTTCAACGCTACACACCAAGAACGCGATCCAGACCATTTCCAGGATCATCGCCGTGTTCGCGCCGGAGGAGCAGGAGATGATCCGAATCAGGCTCTCGGAATCTCTGCAGGCGGTCATCAGTCAGCGATTGGTGCAGAAGAAGGAGGGTGGCCGGGTGGCCGCCATGGAGATCATGCCGGTGACCGCCACCATCCGGGACTGCATCAAGGATACGGATCGGCTCGACGACATCTCGGACCTGATCGAGGAGGGCAAGGATCACTACGGCTCTCAGACCTTCGACCAGCATCTCATGGATCTGGTGAACTCCGACACCGTGTCCTTCGAGATCGCCAAGGCCGCCGCCAACAACCCGGCGGACTTCGACTTGAAGATGAACATGTTCAACGACCCGAAATCGGGCGACGGCCCGGGCCAGTCTGGGATGACCGACGAGATGTCGCAGATGTTCGGCGGATGAGACCATCATGATCGATCTTCGCGGAGCGACGCTCCCTGTCACGACGCCCTTCGACCCACGCACGGGCGACGTCGACGTCGTTGCCTTCAGGGCCAACCTCCGGGACTGGTTCCAGCATCCGATCGCCGGCGTCCTGATCGCGGGCTCGACCGGAGAATCGGTGCTGCTCGACGAAGGTGAGCGCGCGGTGCTGCTCGACGCCGCTTCGGACGTGGTGCCCGAGGGTCGTCTCATCATCATGGGGACCGGCGCGGAATCCACCCGCTACACGATCCACCTGACCAGGACTGCCGCCGCGGCCGGCGCCGACGCCGTCCTGGTGAGTCCCCCGGCCTACTTCAAGGGCGCGATGACGCCCGACGCCCTGGCACGGCATTACCGGGCGGTGGCCGACGCCTCGCCGGTGCCGGTGATCGTCTACCAGGTTCCTCTTCGGCTCAGTACGCTCGACCTGCCGACGGGATTGGTCGCCGAGCTGTCCAAGCACCCGAACATCGTCGGAATCAAGGATTCCCGTGGGAAGTTGGATCTCGTCGGGGACTTGGTGACCCAGTGCCAGGACGATTTTCAGATCCTCGTGGGGAACGGGTCGCTGATCTACGCGGCTCTCGAGACCGGAGCTGTCGGGGGCATCGTAGCCGTGGGCCTGCTGGCCCCCGCCGAAGCCGCCGAAGTCACCGTTGCCTTCGGGGAGGGACGCGCGGCCGACGCGGGTCGGGTCCAGGAGCGGATCGCCTCCGTTCACAAGGAGATCGTGGCTGGGATGGGGGTCCCCGGAGTGAAGGCCGCTCTCGACCTGCTGGGCAAGCACGGAGGCGCGCCTCGCGCGCCCCTGACCCCCTTCCCAGAGGACCGTCTGGACGCGATCGAGCGCATCCTCAATCGGGCCGGCCTGTTGGAGACTGCCCGGGCCTGAGGGCCTCTCCTCGAGCGAGTCGCTTCGCAGGCTGCAACCTTCCGCGCCCACGCCCCGTCTAGCATTACAAGGCGGCGGCCAGCTCCATCCGGGGTTCACGGTATCGGTGCACCCGGGATTCGCTGCGAGCTGGCGGCCGGAGCCGCGATCTAGGGATGGGGAGGTGGAACGGATGGGTGCTTGGATCAACGACCTGCGACTCGCGATGAGGGCGCTCGCAAAGCGCCCGGGCTTCTCTCTGACTGTCCTCATAACCCTGTCCGCAGGCGTGGGTGCATTCACCGCACTCTTCGGCGTGTTCCGTGGCGTGTTCATGGAACCGATCCCGCTTCCGGAGTCGGATGAGCTCGTGCTGGTCATGGAGATGGGCACCTTCGGGTGCTGCGGTCCTGCTTCGGGGCCGGATTTCGTGGACTGGCGGGAGCGAAACCGCGTATTCGAAGGCATCGCAGCGCTCGAGCCGGGCACCTTCACCCTCACCGGGCTCGAGGAACCCGAGCGGGTGTACGGGACCTACGTGACCGCCGGTGCTTTCGGGTTTCTGGGGGTGGAGCCCCTCATGGGGCGCGCGTTCGTTCCCGAGGACCAGGACGCCGCGCAGGTAGTGCTTCTGAGCCACGAGCTCTGGCTGAGCGCCATGGGGGGAGATACCGACGTTCTGGGTCGAACCCTGGAGGTAGACGGGGTAGTCCGCACGGTGGTGGGGGTCATGCCTGAAGAGTTCGACGTCCCCTCTCCCTGGGCGCGAACCACCAACCACCGTCTGTTCCTGCCCTTCGACAACGAAAACCTCGCGGGGCCCCGCGGGAGCCACAGCTACCCGGTCGTGGCCCGCCTGGCCTCCGGCGTGACCAAGGAGGCGGCACAGGAGGACATGGACCGTGTCCTGCGGGAGTTGGCGGCAGAGTACCCCGACTCCCACGCGACGAGAGCGGCCCGGGTGTTCACTGTGCACGAGTATCTCTACGGTGACGTCGGCCGCACACTCGGCCTCATTCTGGGTGCCGCCGGGCTGGTGCTCCTCATCGCCTGCGGTAACGTGGCGGGACTCCAACTGGCTCGCGCGGCCGGGCGCGAAAGTGAGTTGGCCGTTCGGGCTGCGCTGGGCGCGTCCAGGAGGGCCGTGGTCAGGCTCCTGTTCTCCGAGAGCCTCGTTCTGGCGGCGCTGGGAGCCGTGGGTGGTATCCTCGCCTCTACCGTGCTCATCAGGGGATTCCGGGCGATGCTCCCCCCGGGCATGCCGCGCGTCGATGGTGTGCAGATCGATGGAACGGCGCTCATGGTGGCCCTGGCGGCTTCTGCGTTCACGGCGCTCGTGTTCGGCATGGCCCCCGCGCTTCTGTCGGCCCGGGCCAACCTGGCGGCGAGTGTGAAGGAGGGCGGGCACGGGACGCTGGCGCCCGGCAAGGAGCGCGCGCGGGATCTCTTTATCGTGGGCCAGATTGCGTTGGGCCTGGTCTTGGCCAACGGCTCAGCGCTGCTTATACGCAGCTACACGACGCTGCGGGGTGAGGAGCAGGGCTTCGTGTCCGAGAACGTAATCACGATGGCTCTCAATCCGGCGGGGCCGCGGTATGAAGACGATGCGGCGGTTGCCAGGTTCTACGACCAGGTGGTGACCGGAGCCGGGTCGCTGCCCGGGGTGACGGCGGTCGGGACGGTGAGCCGCCTTCCGCTTCGCGGGGGGACCAACGGCAACGTCGTCATCGAAGGCCAGGCACCTCTGGCGAGCACCGACCCGGGAATGCTCGCGGAGGTCACGAGCGTGACCGGCGACTACTTCCGCACGCTGGGCATTCCCGTGCGGCGGGGGCGCACCCTTCTGCCGGAGGATTCCTCCTCGGCGGCGGTCGGTGCGGTGGTCAACGCAACCTTCGCAGACAAGGCTTGGCCCGGAGAAGACCCCCTGGGCAGGCGGTTCAGCTTTGGTGATGATCCCCCCCATTGGATCACTGTGGTCGGCGTCGTGGGTGACGTACGCCAGTGGGGGCCGGAGCGGCCGGCCCTGGCGCAGGTCTACTTCCCGCTGGTGCAGGGCTGGACGGCCTCCGGCTACCTGGTGGCGCGTGTCACCGGAGATGCCACCACGGCCACGGCCGACCTCCGGCGGGCTATCCTGACGGTGGATCCCACGCAACCGCCCTCGGACGTGCAAATGATGTCGGACCGGGTGGAACGGTCCTACGCTCAGCGTCGGTTCTATACGACCCTGATCGGCCTCTTCGCTGCCGCGGCTCTGCTGCTGGCGGGCGCGGGGATCTATGGGACCGTGTCCTACTTCGTGGCTCGGCGGATGCGGGATCTCGGGATCCGGATCGCCCTGGGTGCAAGATCCGCCGGTATCCTGCGGTTGGTGGTGAAGCGTGCGGTGCGTCTCGCTGTGCTGGGCATCGCGGCGGGGCTTCTCGGTGTCTGGGCAAGCACGGCCCTCGTTCGGGGGCTGGTCTACGGCATCGAACCGACGGACCTCCCGACGCTGGTGGTCGGATGCATCACCCTCGCGGCGGTCTCGGTGGGGGCTGCGACGCTCCCGGCCAGCCGGGCCACGCGGGTCTCTCCGGTGATGGCGCTCCGGTCCGAGTAGGACGGGCTCGCGGGAGGCGAACCGGCGCCTCCCGCGTTGACACCCCTCATACCCAGACCTAGCTTTTCCCAAAGGATACAGCGGTCAGCGGAGCCCGTCCCCCCCAGGGAAGGGCTCCTTTTTTTTTCTGGTAAGAGAGCCATGTCATCGAATGGAGTCTGCACTGTCATCGTGGGGTGCCAGTGGGGGGATGAGGGCAAGGGCAAGATCGTCGATGTTCTTGCCGAGCGGGCCGACATCATCGCTCGCTATCAGGGCGGTGCCAATGCAGGCCACACCGTGCATGTCGGTGACGACGAGTTCATCCTGCACCAGATCCCTTCAGGCATCCTGCATGACGGAAAGCGATGCCTGCTCGGAAACGGGGTCGTTCTCGACATCCAGCAGTTCTTCGAGGAGTACGATGCGCTCCTTCGTCGTGGACTGGATCTGGAGGGCCGGGTGGGGGTGAGTCACCGTGCCCAGCTGCTGCTCCCCTACCACCGCCTCATGGACAAGGCCGTCGAAGAGTCGGCGAGCGTCAAGATCGGCACCACCGGTCGTGGAATCGGTCCGGCCTACGAGGACAAGGCGGGTCGACGGGGCGTGCGTGTGGCCGACCTCGGCAACGACGAGAGGCTCCACAAGCGCGTGAATGCCGCGAAGGCCAGAGTCTGCGACCACCTCAACCACCTCGGCGCCGACGCCGGGTCGCAGCTCGAGCGCCAGATGGACGAAGCGCTCAGCCTGAAGGACCGGCTGCTGTCGCTCGCCACCGACACGGGTCCCGAGATCAGCCGAGCGCTGGCGGCTGGAAAGCGCGTGCTGCTCGAAGGTGCCCAGGGTACCGTGCTGGACCTGGATCACGGCACGTATCCCTTCGTGACCTCGTCGAACACTACCGCAGCCGGCGCAGCGACCGGGACCGGTATCGGACCGACCGCCATCGACGCGGTGGTGGGGGTGGTGAAGGCGTACACGACGCGGGTCGGCGAAGGACCTCTACCCTCCGCCTTCGAGCGCGAGATGGACGAACGGGTCAGGGCCCTCGGGGGCGAATTCGGCGCCACGACCGGACGGCCTCGGCGCTGCGGGTGGTTCGACTCCGTCGTCTCCCGCCACGCCGCGCAGGTGAACGGACTGACGGGGCTGGCCGTCACCAAGCTGGACGTGCTCGATACGCTGCATGAAGTGCAGGTGGCGACCGCCTACCGCATGCCCGACGGCAGCGTGGTGCGGGACTTTCCCGCGGACACCTGGTCGCTGGGCGCCGTAGAGCCGGTCCTCGAAGCGTTGCCGGGGTGGGAGGCGCCCACCACGGAAGCGCGCAGCCTGGAGGCTCTGCCCAGGAACGCCCGGGCCTATCTCGACCGGCTGGAGGAATTGACCGAGACACCCATCGAGTGGGTTAGCGTCGGCACCAAGCGCAGTCAGATCATCGAGGTGGGCTAGCGCGCCGCCTCGGGGTCGCGTATCAGGCGGCCCCGTTCGAGCCGCCCGTGCAGGCCTCGATCGCAGCGAGTGATCGGGCCGTGCGCCGGGCACGATGCACTTCGGCGGCGTCGCTTGAGGCGCTGTGGGGCCTTGTCTAGCTTTCGAGCCCATGGCTCCGGCGATCCACCTGACCGGGCCCGGGTCGCGCCATGTCAGGGAGGAGATGGGTCCCCATGTTCGACGAGCTGAGTCGCAAGCTTGATACCGCACTGAGCCGGATGCGCCAGCGCGGTGTCCTCACTGAGCCCATGCTCAAGGAGGGGCTTCGTGAGGTGCGTCGGGTGCTTCTCGAGGCGGACGTCAACTATCAGGTCACGCGCGAGTTCCTGTCGCGCGTTCAGGAGCGGGCTCTCGGAGAGGCGGTGATCAAGGCTGTCCAACCCGGCCAGCAGCTCGTCAAGATCGTGCATGACGAGCTCGCGAACCTTCTGGGCGACGGCCGCCCGGAGATCCAGTTCAGCTCCTCGCTGCCCAGCGTGATCCTCATGGTTGGGCTGCAGGGATCGGGCAAGACCACGTCGGCTGCCAAGTTGGCAGCCCGCCTGGCCCGCCAGGGCAGGACTCCCATGCTGGCCGCGTGCGACCTCCAGCGCCCTGCCGCCATCGAACAGCTCCAAGTGCTCGGCAAGAAGATCGATGTGCCTGTCCACGCAGGGGAATTCGGGGGGGATCCGGTCGAGGCTGCGCAGGCGGCCGTGGAGCACGCCAAGGCCTCGAACCGGTCCGTGCTCATCGTCGACACTGCCGGCCGTCTCCAGATCGATGACGAACTGATGGGGGAACTGAGGCGTGTGACAGACGCCGTCGAGCCTTCCGAGATCCTATTGGTCGCTGATGCGATGACGGGGCAGGAGGCCGTGAAGATCGCCCAGGGATTCGACGACGCGCTGGGCATCACGGGGCTCGTGATGACCAAGATGGACGGCGATGCGAGGGGCGGCGCCGCCCTGTCGGTGCGGGGAGTTACCGGCAAGCCCATCAAGTTCGTCGGTGTCGGGGAGGGCATGGACGACCTCGATACCGCCGACCCCCAGAGGCTGGCGGGCCGGATCCTGCAGATGGGAGACGTCGTCGGGCTGGTCGAACGGGCTCAGATCGCGATCGACGACGAAGACCAGGCCAAGCTCCAGGAGAAGGTTCTCGGGAAGGGCCGCTTCACACTCGACGACTTTCTCGTGTCGATGCGCCAGGTCCAGAAGATGGGTCCGCTGGAGCAGATTCTGAAGCTCATTCCGGGCGCCAGTCGGATGAAGATCCCTGCTGCCAGCCTCGATCCCAAGCGCTTCAAGCACGTCGAGGCGATCATCCTGTCCATGACCCTCAAGGAGAGGGAACGGCCGGACATCATCAACGCCTCCCGGAAGGTGCGCATCGCCAAGGGCAGCGGACGGCCCGTCTCCGAGGTGAATCGTCTCCTCAAGCAGTTCAAGGAAATGCAGAAGTTCATGAAGCAGATGAAGGGGATGATGGGAGGAGGGCTCGGCGGCCTCCCGGGCATGGGCGGACCGCCGTTCGGGAGCTGACGTGACGGCCGACGTCACCGTCATCGGTGGCGGCATCGTGGGCCTGGCCACGGCCTTCGCCCTCGTCGAGCGAGGCGACGTGGGGCTTGTTCGGGTGCTGGAGAAGGAGGCCGGGGTCGCTCGGCATCAGAGTACCAACAACAGCGGTGTGCTCCACGCCGGTCTTCAGTATCAGCCCGGATCTGAAAAGGCTCGGCTCGCTCGCGACGGCATACGCCGGATGACCGACTTCTGCGAGCACTATGGCGTCAGCCACGAGATCTGCGGCAAGCTCGTGGTCGCGACCCATGCAGCCGAGATGCCCCGCCTCGACGCCATGCTCGATCGCGGTCGCCGCAACGGACTGCAGGGGCTCGCCAAGTTGGGACCCCAGGAAGTCTCGGAGATCGAGCCGCACGTGCGCTGCGTGGCGGCCATCCGCGTACCGGAGGAGGGCATCGTGTCCTACCGGGAGGTCTGCGCCGTCCTGGAGGGCGAGCTCCTGCGGCGCGGAGCCGAAATCCGCACGGGAGCGGAGTTGACCGCCGCCTCTAGGGAAGGGGGGAACTGGCGCCTGGTCACGCCGGCCGGCGAATTCTGCTCGAGAGTCTTGGTGAATGCGGCCGGTCTGCAGGTGGACCGGGTCGCCGCCATGGCGGGAGAGCGACCGGCCGCACGCATCCTGCCGTTCCGCGGCGAGTACCAGCGGCTCAGGCCGGAGCGGGAGTATCTGGTCAACCACCTCGTGTACCCACTGCCCGAGCCCGGTTTCCCTTTCTTGGGCGTCCATTTCACACGACGTATCGAGGGTGGGATCGACGCGGGGCCCAATGCCGTTCTTGCATTCGCCCGAGAGGGGTACGCGTTCGGCTCCGTCGATGTCCGGGACCTCGCCGGAGCGCTGACCTATCCGGGCCTTTGGCGCTTTGCCGCGCGCCACCGCAGCATGGTGATGAGGGAGTTGGGGCAGTCGCTCGATCGCCGTCGTTTCCTGCAGGCCTTGCGGCGACTCATCCCTGAAGTACGAGACGAAGATCTGGTGCCTGGAGGCGCGGGGGTCAGGGCTCAGGCCATGCTGCCGTCCGGCGATTTCGTGCACGACTTCCTCTGGATCGACGGTCCGGCGTCGGTCCACGTGGTCAACGCGCCGAGCCCGGCAGCGACGGCATCGCTGGTGATCGGTGAGGAGATCGCGGCCCGGGCGGTCGAGAGTATGGCCGGGTAGTCCTGCCAGCGCCGCTGGTCGGCCTGCGCGCATCACCGACCAGGTGTCTGTACACCCCCAAACACCTGGGTTATCGTATTGGTCTGCCTCATAAGGGCCTATACCGGCCCTCGATCGTTTGCCGCGCCGCTTCGGCGTGGGTGCACCAACAGGAATCGACACGAAATGCCCGCACGTATCAGACTCCGGCGGATGGGCCGGAAGAAGCAGCCCCACTATCGGATCGTCGTTGCAGACAGCGCCTCCCCCCGGGATGGCCGGTTCGTCGAGACGCTCGGCTACTACAAGCCCCTCACGAGCCCGGCCCGTCTTGTGCTGAACATGGAGCGGGTGGACCACTGGCTCTCCGAGGGTGCGTCGCCGTCGGGTACCGTCAAGTCGCTGATCTCGAAGGCCCGCGTCGGTGGTGACGCCAAGGTCGCCGTCGGGGAGCTCAATCCCGAGGATCACAAGGCGAAGCGAGCCGAAGAGCTGGCCGCCCGCCGCACAGCGGAGAAGAAGGCCGAGGCAGAGGCTGAGGCCGCCGCCGCGGAAGCCGCCGCCGCAGAGGCTGCTGAGGCTGAGGCTGAGAAAGCTGCGGCCGCCGAAGAAGAGGGCGGGGAAGCTGAAGCTGCCGAAGGAGAAGCTGAGGAAGCTGCGGCCGCCGAAGCAGAGGGCGAGGTGACCGAGGGCGAGGCAGAAGTGGAGGCCGAGGCAGAGGCCGCACCGGAGGCACAGGCTGAGGAGACGCCTGAGGCTTCGGACGCGCCCGAAGCGGATGCCGCCGACGATGCCGTGGCCGAGGACGAGGAGAAGTCCGAGTAACGCTCGGACGCTCCCCCGCCACCATGGGTCGGCAAGACCCTCGGTTTCTGGTCGTAGGGCATCTGAACAAGCCCCACGGAACCAAGGGCGAAGTCTTTGTCTGGCCGCTGACGGACTACCCCGAGGCTGTCTACGCCCCCGGCGTCATGCTGCCCATGGGTCCCGAGAACGCCGACGAGCCGGACCCCGACATGCCGCCGCTGCTCATCGAGAAGATTCGGCCCTTCCGGCGTGGATTCATCGTCGGCTTCGCCGGGGTGACCGACCGCACTGGCGCCGAGGCGCTCCGCGGGAACTATCTCTTTCAGGCGCTCGACGACTTGCAGCCGCTCGCCGAGGGAGAGGTCTTCTATCACCAGCTGTTGGGGATGGAGGTGTTCACTACGGAGGGCGATCGGGTCGGTGAGATCCGTGAGGTCTATGAGGTTCGCCCGGCGGATCTCCTGGAGGTCGTGCGGCCGGAAGGCGTCCTCATGATTCCCTACCTCGATCACATCGTCGTGGACGTAGACGTAGAGCGTGCGCGCATGACCATCGACCCCCCGGACGGCCTCCTGGACTTGTGATGCGCATCAACATCGTCACCATCTTCCCGGAGTTCTTCGAGGGTCCCCTCGGCCTGTCGATCCCGAAGCGCGCTGCAGAGGCCGGACTCGTCACCTACCGGGTCGTGGACCTCCGCGACTACACACACGATCGACATCGGACCGTCGATGACCTCCCGTACGGTGGTGGGGCTGGGATGGTGATGAAGCCGGAGCCATTCTTCGAGGCGGTGGACGATCTGTCCCCGGCCGGCCCCATCGCGCTGCTTTCGGCTCGGGGGAGCCACTTCCGGCACGCAGACGCTGTCCGATTCGCGGTGGAGGAAGAGTTGACTCTCCTCTGCGGCCACTACAAGGACGTCGATCAGCGGGTTGCGGACCATTTGGCGACAGAGGAGATCAGCCTCGGGGATTTCGTCCTCTCCGGTGGAGAGGTGGGCGCTCTGGCAGTGACAGATGCGGTGGTTCGGCTCCTCCCCGGCGCTCTCGGAGACCACGAGGCTGCGTCGAGCGACTCGTTCTACGATGCTGGAAGGCTGTCGGCGCCGTCGTACACGAGGCCACCGGAGTATCGGGGGCACGAGGTCCCAGAGGTTCTCCGATCAGGCGACCACGCCAGGATCGAAGCCTGGCGACGTGAGCAGGCAGAGCTCATGACCCGCGCGTCCCGGCCGGAGTTGCTCGACGATTGAACGGCCCAGCGTGCCCCACGCGGGGCAGGCGGTGGCCTTCCCTGGAATGGCGTCTCGACCCCTTCACCGTCTTTGAGAACCTGATTACATTAGCGGTCTCTGCCGGAACTCGTCTGGCAGGTGTCACGGGAGGCGAATATGGCTGACCTGCTTCAGGAAATCGAAAAAGAACAGCTGCGCGCGGAAACGCCCGAGTTCGCTTCCGGGGACACCATCCGGGTGCTGTACCTGGTGCGTGAGGGCCAGAAGGAGCGCATCCAGGTCTTCGAGGGCGTGTGCATCGCTCGCAAGCACGGCGGCGTCGATGAGACGTTCACCGTCCGCAAGATATCGAGCGGGATCGGCGTGGAGCGGATCTTTCCCCTCCATGCGCCCACCGTGAGTGGCATCGAGGTGGTGCGGCGCGGCCGGGTTCGCCGGGCGAAGCTCTACTACCTCCGCGGCCGGCGCGGCAAGTCGGCCCGGATCCGGGAGAAGCGGTCCAGCCGCTAACGCTGTCCGGCCCATGAAGCCGGAAGGCGAGGCAGCAGCGCGGCCCCAGAACCTGCTCGAATACGAGCGCCGGTTCTGGGGCCGCGGTCTTTCTGTGGCCGGTGTGGACGAGGCGGGTCGCGGACCGCTGGCGGGGCCCGTGGTCGCTGCAGCCGTCGTCCTCCCTGCGGAGACCTCCATCCCGGGTGCCGACGACTCGAAGCGGTTGGGGCGTGAGCTTCGCGACGAGTTGTTCGAGCGCATCGCAACCTCGGGCGCGTACGTCGGGGTAGGGGCCGCGTCGGTCCGTGAGATCGACCGCATCAACATCCTCGAGGCGACCACCCGGGCCATGCAGAGAGCTCTCCGCGGCCTCGCGCATTCACCGGATCAGGTGGTGGTCGACGGCCGGCCCGTCAGGCGGCTCGGTCGGGAGCATGACGCGATCGTGTCCGGCGATGCTCTGATCCACTCGATCGCGTGCGCCTCCATCGTCGCCAAGGTCGTTCGTGACCGGTTGATGATGAGGCTCGCCGTGAGGTATCCGGGGTATGGCTGGGAGCGGAACGTCGGGTACGGGACCGAGGAGCACCGGGCGGCCATAGACGAGCTCGGGCTGACACCCCATCATCGACTCACGTTCGCGGGACTCCAGTTCAAGCTGGATCTTTAGGACGGTGGCCGACAGCCGGTGAAACGTGGTCGACTTCCTGCTTCGGCTTTCCTCCCACCACGGAGGCAGCATGCATACCGAGCATCTCACGAATCTGCACCTCGGCTGGGTCATTGGAGGTTGGGCTCTTGCCGCGGTCGTAACCGGGGCCACCTACATGGCGCTGGTCGGAGCCGGGCTGGCGCCCACGGGTGACGCCACGGTTTGGGGACTGGCCCTGGCCATGGCCGTCGGGTTCTTCTCCGGCGGACTCGTGGTGGGTATGCGCTGGTGCGACGCGCCCATCATCCACGGCGGAGCGATCACGTTCTTCAGCGTGCTCGTATGGTTCGCAGGCAGCGTAGCCCTCCCGGGGAGCATCGAGGCCCTGGAGGGATCAGCGAGGGCAGCCCTCGGGCTCGTGCTGCTCCAGCTGGTGGCGTCGACATCCGGTGGATGGGCGGGGCGGGGGATGGCACTCGGCGGCGAAATCGCGGGCACGGAAGCCCAATGATCCGCTGGGTCGCGGTAGCCGTGGCGGTCGTGATGCTCTGCGGCTCGGGCGTCGGATCCGCTGCGGCGCAGATCTCGCCCGACCGGCTCAGCGAGCTTGTGGACGCTCAGACTCCCTCGGCGTTCCGGATGTACAGGGAGTACCTGAGTCTACCGAACGACGCTCACTCAGCCGCAGACATCGAGCGGCTGCTGGCGTGGCTGGAGGCCGCTTTCGCGGTGCGCGACTTCACCACCGAACGGCTGGAAACGGGGGGGCATCCGGTCCTCCTGGCAGAACGGAAGGTCCAGAACCCCGCTGCTACCGTGCTGGTGTACCTGCAGTCCGACGGCCAGCCGGTCGACGAAGCTGCATGGGACCAGGAAAGTCCCTACGTCCCCGTGCTGAAGGAAGATCGGGGTGGTGGGGCGTTCACGGAGGTGCCGTGGAGTCTTTTGGACGGTGACTTCGATCCCGATCTGCGGATCTTCGCCCGGTCCGCATCGGACTCGAAGGGCCCCAACGTCCAGTTCCTGGCGGCGCTCGACGTCATGGCTGCAGTAGGGGTGCAGCCCGATTACGACATCAAGGTGATCATCGATACCATGGAGGAGATGGGCTCCCCGTTTCTCGCGCGGGCCGTGGAGCGGTATCGAGAACGGCTCGCGGCGGACATGCTGGTCATCTTCGACGGTCCGCCCCACTACTCCGGCAGGCCGTCCCTCAAGTTCGGTGCGCGGGGCATCGCCCGCTTCACGCTGACCACGTACGGGCCGCGCCTTCCACAGCACAGCGGGCACTACGGAAATTACGCCCCCAATCCGGCCATGCGCCTTGCTGAGATTCTTGCGTCGATGAAGGACGACGAGGGGCGTGTGGTGATTCCGGGCTTCTATGACGGGATCGAGATAGACGAGCAGACGAGCCGGATTCTGGACGCCGTGCCTGATGACGAAGAGGAGGTCCAGCGTCGGCTGGGCATTGCAGAGGCGGACCAGGTCGCCGGGACCCTTCAGGGAGCGGTGCAGTATCCCTCGCTCAATGTTCGAGGACTCGAGGCGGGATGGGTCGGGGACGAGGCGCGGACCATCGTGCCTGCCACTGCTGTCGCCGAAGTGGATGTGAGGCTGGTGACCGAGACCGACGGAGCGAGGCTGCTGGAGTTGATCCGCGGGCACGTCGTGGGCCTTGGCTACCACGTCGTGACCGAGCGTGATCCCACGGAAGAGGAGCGCCAGGAACACCCTCGCCTCGCCCGGTTCGATGGCAGCGTGTCCTATGCCGCCTTCCGGACTGACTTCGAGTCGACTCCGGGTCGCTGGCTCAGCTCGGCCTACCTGGGGCTGTTCGGTGAAGAGCCCGTGCGGATTCGGACGTCTGGGGGCTCGATCCCCATTTCGCCGTTCGTCACGACGCTGGGCGTTCCGGCGGTCAGCGTGCCCACCGTCAACCCTGACAACAACCAGCACTCGCCCAACGAGAACATCCGGGTGGGGAGCTTCATCGAGGGGATCGCGATCGCGGCTGCCGTGCTAAGTGAGCCGCTCCGCCCGTTCGTGATCCATCCCTAAAGGGGCCCGAGAGGGGCGCATGCGCTCGCCCGCCCCCTGCGGTGAGGGATCGGGATACATTATCTTGTCCGCGACCCGGTAGCTCAGCTGGCAGAGCAACGGACTTTTAATCCGTAGGTCGTGGGTTCGAGCCCCACCCGGGTCATCAAACGGGTAGACTGGTTCCAGGGGGTAGTCCTCAAAGGCCCTGGGTCGCCCAAAACTCTACCAACCCGGCGGAATCGGCGGCTCGCCCTCAAAGCGCACCACGAAATCCCCGTAGATCGGGTCATAGTAGTGTCCACCCTCTTGGTAGTCCGGGTTCCACTGCTTGGACCCGTCCTCCGCCAAGCGGTATAGGAAGGGCGACAGCCGCAGCCGTTCCACATGCCACCGCCCGGCCGCTCCCGCGGGGATGTCCTCGCCGGACCCATAGAGCATCAGGCCATCCTCGGCATAGACCTCGTGCCCCGGAGGCGTGTCGCGGTACTCGTGGCTCACGTTCATGACCTTGTGCCCTATCTCATGCGCGATCGTACGGACGGACCGACCACCCGGACGACTGAGATTCGACAGTGTGATCACACCACGGAATTCGTTCGGCAGCGTACCGACGTACGAGTAGGTCGGCCAGGAGAGGCCAGCCGTGCGCACCGACTTGACCACCCAGTTCCGCCCCTCGGACACCTCCGCGAACGGATAGAACACATCCTGGAGCACGACGAGGAGGACCGTGCGAGCGGCATCGGGCATGGGCTCCACGATCGCCCCGAAGGCATCGAGCGCCCCCTGGGTCGGGACCGACGGATTCCGCCGCGAATGCTCATACATGTTCACGTACCCACCGTTGGGTACGCCAGGAATCTCACTCGACTGAATGGCAAAATGGCGCGGGGCCAACTCACCCGTCTTCACCCAGAGCAGATGGATCTGTACCTCCGTCGGCGCGTAGATCTCCTTCGCCGCCTCTAGGCTCTCCATCAGGCGGGGAAGCGTGACCATGTCGTACGCCGGGTCGAGATTGGACGGGAAGTACACGCCGACATCCAGCGTCAACTTGCCCGGCTCCATATCGGCGTTGAACGCCTCGACATCGATCGCCTCGACTTCAACCCAGTCAACGGGGGTGACCTCGGACGAGGGTGGAGCGGGAGACGGGACGGCCGAAGACACCCCTGGGTCATCAGACCCGGGTCCGCAGGCGACGGTCAGCATTCCCAACAGGAGGGCAGGTATACTCGGATAGAGTTTTGTCATACCGGATCCTACAGGCCGGCCGCCGCCATGCAAATCAGGCGAGGCCTTCGTCCGGTCTGGCACACAGCTGGCCTCGGTCCCTGGCCCCGGCTCCAGCGACGCCGTCGCCCGGTGCGCTGCCGGGAGACGGCGGGCATGAGCTCTCGTTCTCAGCCACCAGTGACGATTCCCGCCATCCCCTGGGCCGCCAGGGCCCGGTTGAACTCCGCCAGCGCCCCGGCCACCAGCGCCTCGTAGTCGGCCGTCGCGGCCTCCACCTCGGCGCTGAGCTCCCCCGCCACTGCCCGGTGCTGCTGGGTGGGGGGAAAGTCGGAGCTCTCCACGTTCCCCATGAGGGAGCCGATCTGCTGGGCCGTCCGCATGGGCCACCGGACGCCGTCCTGCCCCCGCCCCGTGCCGTAGAGCTGATAGAGCCGTGCCTCCAGCTCCGTGAACCGTGCCTCCAGGGCCGCGGCATCCTCGAGGAGTTCCGCCACCGCATCCGTGGCGTCGTCTCCGTGGGCTGCCTGCAGCTGCTGGAGCTGCCAGCGGACCATCTCCGCCCCGTCGATGACCGCCACGGCCGCATCCAGATCATCCACCAGGGACTTCACCAGCGCGAAGTTCTCGGCGATGTCCGCCTCGGTCCCGCGGGAGTTGGGATCCTTCCGCACCGTGAGCACCTCCTCGTGGGTCTCGCCCCCCACGGTGAGCGCCACGGTGTAGTCACCGGGGGGCACCAGCCGGGCCGCCCCGGCCACCCCGCCGGCCTCCGGCCAGCCGTGCTCGTCGGTCTCCACCCAGGGCGCGTGCAGGGGCGTGGTGCGCAACGTGGTGGAGGTGGACGGATCGGTGCGGAGGTTCCACCAGACGCGGTTGATGCCCGGATCCACCGGGCCCGACAGGGTGCGGATGACGGTCCCGGCGGCATCGCGGATCTCCACTGACGCCTCACCCTCCGCGTCCGGGCCCACCCAGTAGTCCAGGTTCGCGCCGTACGGGGGATTCGTCCCGGCGACCGGATCGCTGTAGCGGGCATACGGCGGCAGTGTCTCCCGGAACCGGTAGGCGGCGCGGGGCCGGAAGAGGTGGCTGGCGGAGGCTGTCACTTCGTCGGTGAGCTGCTGCACCGCCGACAGGTCGTCCAGGATCCAGAAGCCCCGGCCGTAGGTCCCTACCACGAGATCGTTGAAGTGCTTCTGCACCGTCATCCACAGCACCGGCGCGTGGGGCAGGTTGCTCTGCAGCGGCTGCCACCCCTCGCCGTCGTCGAAGGAGACGTAGAGGCCGTTCTCAGTGCCGGCGTAGAGGAGTCCTCGACGCACCGGATCCTCCAGGACCGAGCGGGCGAAGCTCAGGGGGCTCGGCTCGATGCCGTCCACCATGAGCTCCCAGTGCTCACCGTAGTCGTCGGTGCGGTAGATCCACGGGTCGAAGTTCCCCTCCTGGTGCCCGTCCACGGTGAAGTACGCCTTGGCGGGGTCGTAGCGGGAGGCCTCGATGTTGCGGATGGAGCCCCACGGCAGGAGGTCCGGCACGTTGCCGGTGAGGTCGGTCCAGTTGGCCCCGCCGTCTCGGGTCACCCAGATCTTCCCATCGTTGGTCCCCGCCCACAGGAGCCCCTCCACCATGGGTGACTCCTCCAGGGCGAACACCACCCCGGCGTACTCCACGCCGATGTTGTCGGGGGTGAGGCCGCCGGACAGGCCCATACGCCCGGTATCGCCCCGGGTCAGGTCCGGGCTGACCACCTGCCAGCTCATGCCCCGGTCGGTGGTGACGTGCACGTGCTGCGATGCGGTATAGACTCGCTCGTTGTCGTGGGGTGAGATGACCAGCGGCGGGTCCCAAACGAAGCGGTAGCGCAGCTCTGCCGCCGGCCAGCCGATGGTGGACTTGGGCCACACCTCGACGTTGTGCACCTGCCGGGTCTCCAGATCCATGCGGGTGACGATCCCGCCCACCGACCCCGACCCCGACGCACTGGACCAGACCACGCTGGGGTTTACCGTGTCCGGCGTGGCGAAGCCGGACTCGCCCCCGCCCACGTCGTGCCAGTCCCCCCGGGGGATATTGCCCCCGGAGCCCAGGAATCCACCGTAGAACGTCCGGCTGGGACCTCTCGCGGACTGTCCGTCCTGCCGGTTCCCGTACACGTAGTAGGGGACCTGGTTGTCCACCGTGACGTGGTACATCTGGGCCACGGGAAGGGGCACCTGCCGCCAGGTCTCGGTCCGGTTGGTCGAGATGTCCACCCCTCCGTCGTTGGCAATGAGGATCCGGTCCGGGTCCAACGGGTCGATCCAGATGTCGTGGTTGTCACCCCACGGGGCGGTTTGCCGGCCATTGCTGGGGCCGACGTGGTCGATGATGGTCTCGCCTCCGTTCTTCGTGGAGGTGAACGGCGCCGCCAGGAAGTACGCCTCCATGTCATCGTCGGGAGAGACCTCCACGCGGCTGTAGTAGTGGGTGCGGCCCGCCAGCTGTCGGTCGTACGAGATGAGTGCCCAGCTATCGCCGCCGTCGTCGGAGCGCCACAGCTCGCCGCTGTCCGTCTCGGTCCCATCCGGTAGGGGCACACCGTCCCCCGTCTCGATAAGGGCGTAGATCCGGTTCGAGTTGGTGGGCGCCATGGCCAGGGCGATCTTGCCCACCGGCCGCTGGGGCAGCCCCTCGTCCTCCACCCGGACCCAGCTCTCGCCACCGTCCCGCGACATGAAGATCCCGCTCCCCGGACCGCCGCTGAAGCGGCCCCATGTGTTGATCTCGACCTGCCACATGCCGGCAAGGAGGATGCGGGGGTTGTTGGGATCCAGCACCAGGTCCGAGGCCCCGGTGCTCTCGTCCACGAACAGGACCTGCCGCCAGTTCTGCCCGCCGTCGGTGGTCTTGTAGATGCCCCGCTCCTGCTGGGGACCATAGGCGTGCCCCAGGGCGGCGACCCAGGCTACGTCCGGATCCGCAGGATGCACCTGGATCCGGCTGATGCGCCCCGTCTGCTCCAGCCCCAGGAAGGTCCAGTTCCGGCCAGCGTCGGTGGACCGATATACCCCCTTCCCCATGGAGATGTGGCTGCGGATGTTGGGTTCGCCGGTGCCCACCCACACCACATTCGGGTCAGAGGGCGCCACCTCGATCCAACCGATGGACATGGCGTCCTGATCGTCGAATATGGGCGTCCAGTGGGTGCCTCCGTCGGTGGACTTGAACACCCCACCCGAGGCGGCGCCGGCGTAGATGGTGTTGGGATCACCGGGCACGCCGGCAACAGTTGAAATGCGGTTGCCCTCGGGGCCGATGTGTCGGTAGGCCAGGTCGTCGAAGACCGAGGAGTCGACGTTCTGGGCAGCGGCCGGGAGGGCCGCGAAGAGTCCGAGTGCGAACAACACGGTTGCGAGGCGCATCATCTCTCCTGGAACAGGGTTGGGAGGGAGAGTATGCGGCCCGGATCACGCGCCGGCCACTGTCCGTCCCCTCTGAGGCCCAGAGATAGGAAATGCAACCGCAGGTATGGGCCGAAAGGCACGGTACGGAGCGCCGGGGTGGGGATCGAGGTGGAGGGCTCCTCCGGCGGACGAGGGGGCAAGCGCAAGCAGAAGGCGCGTGGGGGGCGTGGGATGGCCGGGAGGGCCATCGGGATGGTGTGGGGTGCGTCGGGGTGCGCGGGGCGTCGCCCCGGATGTGTTTGTAACAAGCACCGGGGCATAGAGCCCCGGCGGCCCGCTCACGCCCTCCCCACCGCCTCCATGAACGACTCCAGACGGTCCTGCATGAGCCCATCGTCGGCACCCCGGATCCCCGAGCAGAGATCCACCCCGGCGGGCCGCACGGCCGCCACCGCCTGGGCCACGTTTCCGGGCTTCAAGCCCCCGGCCAGGAAGGTCGGCACCGGAGCGCGGCGCACGATCTCGGCACTCACCGACCAGTCGTGGACCCGCCCCGTCCCCCCCAGTTCCGCCACGTCCGCGGAGGGCCGTCCGGAGTCCAGCAGAAGGTAGTCCGCGCCCTTGGCCGCCTCCCGGGCCTCGGCCAGAGCCCGGTGGTGAGGACATGGTCCACGATGTCCGAAGGGCGCGTGCGGGAGGTGAGGAGCACCGTAGTCACGCTCTCCGGTGCCGACGAGGCGATGGCTGCGATCGCCTCGTCGGTGATGGGGCCTACTCCGCTGGGCATGGGCCCGACGAGCCCCACGTGGGTGGCTCCGGCCTCGGAAGCCACGTGAACTTCGGCCTCGTTCTGCATGCAGCAGATCTTCACCAGCATGACTTCCTCCAGGGTTGGGCATCCTAGCGAGTCACCGTCACCGTGGATACCGTGTCCCCACCACCCTTTCATTACGCCCGTAACAGCGCGAGCGCCGGCTACCAGAGATAGCTGGCCCTCACCTGGGCCATGACGTTGGAGCCACTCCCCTCGGTGAAGCCGGGCGTCCGGTCGAGGACGAAGCCACCCTGTGGCGAGTGACGGGAAGGGCAGAGGGAGTACTTCGTAGATGCGAGGCGGGCGCCGGCTCATGCCGACCCCCGCCTCGATATGCAGCTGTTGGTACCCGCGGCCTACTGCATGCGTGGGCTCGCTTCTGAGCTGCGCGTCGCAGGCGTGCATGTCGGCCAGGAGCCGGCCTGTCCGCCACGGCCACGGATCTCGGTCCGCTGTGTACGATCCGTGAACTCATCGTCCTCTGCAGCCAAGTAGGCGAGCGAAGCCGTGAGGACGGCGTTGTTCTTCAGGTCATCAAAGATCAGCTTGTCGAAGGTGTCTCGATGTGTGTGCCACGTGTGGGAACCATAATCCCAATCCAGGGCTCCGAGGTTGAATGCTGGGGCACCGTGGCAGATGAACGACGCATAGTCCGAGCCACCGCTACCAGGGCTGCCCAGCGACGTTATCAAGCCGCGAGTCACCTCGGCAGGCGCCTGGCCAATCCAACGCGACAACGAACCGAACGCATTGGTCAGCCCCTGTGCGCCGGTATTCACGATCCGGCCGGTCCCGTTGTCCTGGTTGAAGAGGGCCTGCATACCGGCGACGACTTCAGGGTGGTCTTCAGAGAACGCCCTTGACCCGTTGAGTCCCTGCTCTTCACCGCTCCACAGCCCGATCAAGATCGTCCGCTTCGGGTTGGGGTAGGCCGCCTTCAGAATCCGCATGGTCTCGATCATCAGGACGGAACCGGTACCGTTGTCCGTGGCTCCAGAGGCCCCCTCCCAGGAGTCGAAATGCGCGGAGAGCATGACGTATTCGTCTGGGCGCTCCGTGCCCTCGATCTCACCGATCACGTTGAAGACCGGAATCTCACCGCGGTTCGTAGCCTCGGCGGTGAGACGGAGGATCGGGCTCTGGCCGTTCTCTGCGAGACGGTGAACGAGGCTGTAGTCCTCGCAGGAGAGCTCGAACGTCGGCGTTCCACGGTTGTATGCGTTGAAGACCCTCGTCGTGCCGTAAGAACCCGGCCACTCAGACGTGATGATACCCGCAGCCCCAGCGCCTTCGAGCGCCGCGTGCAGGTCACGACGACGACGATCCTCCGAGCCCGTAGCGGCCAGGCTCTGAGCCCACCTACGCTGACCCCGGGCACGGGCCTCCGCGTATCGCTGTGCAGAACCCGGGGCGCCGAACTCAGCCCACTGCTCGTTGGCACGACAGGACAGTTCCGGAAACGACATCATCACCCACTTGCCGCTCACGGTATCCAGAAAAGACTCCCAGTCGCCCGGGGAATCGATGACAGGGAGATACGTGACCTCGCCGTCCACGGCCTGGCCGCCTGTGCCAGGGCTCCACGCGAGGATTCGGCCCTCGAGAGAACGCACCCGCGGCTCGACCAGATCGATATGACTGACGCCACGCTCCCAGCCTTCCCACGTCCCGTATTGCTCCGTCTCGGCCTCGACGCCCCAGCTTTGGAGCATCTTCACGGCCCAGTCCTGCGCGGCTTCGATGCCAGGAGACGCCGTCAGACGCGGACCGATGGAGTCGAGTAGGGCCTGCGCGAGCGCCTCGAAGTGGGAGTTGTTCATGCCTTCCGCCCAAATGGCGCGGAGGACGGGGTCGTCGGTAGCGAAAGACTGCGCCTCGGACGGGCGCGGCGCGACCGTCGCCACGGTCGCAACCACGGCGACCAGACGAGTCAAACGAAGGATGCTTCGCATTGCAATGACCTCCCTGGGTGGCTTATCTGGAAATGCTGCGTGCCGGTGCCAGCCATTCCATGATCTTCCGAAGACGATCATGAGGCGGAGCCGACGAATGCGCATGGATCGATGCCAGTCTGCGTCTGGGCGGCCGACATCGCGTTGAGAGTCGATTCTTCCGTGGCATGGACAAACGTGGTGATCAGATCGTTGAGCCCATCGTTTGGGAACATCCTCCAGTCGGGAGTTTCCGAGCCTGCCGCTGCTGCTCAGTGGCTCGCCGTCAGGTGAACAGGGGATCGCCCAACGCGCGGTGCCGTCCATGACTCGCCTGCACGAGCCCCAACCCCCGCTCACAACTTTTCGCCCCTTCGCGCCGTCTCATCCATACAGCTGTAGACAGAGTGTCTATAGACGACCTGTGAGCACTGCGAGGCTGAGATGTCCCCCGGAGTGGAACGAGATCCATGGTCCTTCCTGCCTCTCAAGGCGGACGTATTCCTGATCCTCACGCTGCTGGCCGAGGAGAGACGCCATGGTTACGGCATCATGCAGGCCGCAGCGGCGTGGCCGGGCGGTGGCATGGAGATCCAAGCGGGCGCGCTCTACCGCAGGCTCAAGTGGATGCTGGGCGAAGAACTCATTCTGGAGTCGGGTCCGACCCATGCGGGGTCCGGGGAGGGTGATCGGCGGAGGATCTATCAGGTCACCGAACTTGGGCGGAAGGTGGCCCGGGCAGAGGCCCTTCGCATGCGCGACCTGCTCGCGGCGGCGGGTCGCATCGCACTGATCTCGGACGCGGACGGGGCGTAGATCGATGAGCCGCTCCACTCGTGTCCGCCTTCTCGATCTGGCCGCCCGACTGTATGGAGTTCTGCTCAGGGCGTTCCCAGGAGAGTTCCGGGACGGCTTCGGTGACGAGGCCCGGGCGGCCTTCAGCAGCGGCTGCGAAGCGGCCCTTGAGCGGAGTGGCGTGCCCGGTCTGGCGGCCTATGTCGCTCGGGCACTGGTCGACGTGGCGAGAGAGGCACCTCGGGAGCACGTCGTCGCCCACAGAGAGAGGACGGCGGAGACGGTTAGGACCTATGGGGGGTCCTGGCACGGACAGGGACTGGGGAGGGGGTCGGGGATGCGAGACTTGGTGCAGGATATCCGCTTCGCGCTGCGCACGTTCGCACGGAGGCCTGTTTTCACCGCGGTCGCCTTGCTGACGCTCGTGCTCGGCATCGGCGCCACCACAGCCATCTTCTCCGTAGTGAACGGAGTCCTGCTCAGTCCCTTCCCGTATCCGGACTCGGACCGGCTCGTGGTCTTCCGGAATTTGAACGAACGACTGCAGGAAGAAGACCGGATGGCGGCGCAGGACTTCTTCGAGTTCGAGCGCTCTGCGACCTCTTTTTCGGGCATGACGCTGCTCGCTGGAGCCACGGGCACCATCACAGGCGACGACCTACCGCCCCTCCGTGTGGACGGAGGGATGGTATCAGCCAACTTCTTCGATGTGCTCGGCATTCAGCCCCTCATGGGCCGCACGTTTCGGGCGGAGGAGAACCAGGGTCAGCATCGGGTCATCGTCCTCAGCCATGCGCTCTGGCGTGGCCGATTCGCGGGGGACCCCGATCTGGTAGGCAAGGGCATCACCCTGGACGGGGAGACGGTCCAGGTCGTCGGTGTCATGCCTCGAGTCTCGCTCCCCACAGGGGGGTCGAGGCTGTACCTACCGGGCCCCGATCAGCAGATCTACTGGATGCCACTCGACTACACCGTGAATTGGATCTCCGAGACCCGGGCGCATGTCATGGCCGTGTTGGCGCGCATGCATCCGGAGGTGAGTCAGGCCCAAGCCCAGGATGAGATGTCGGTCTTGGCACGGGTGCTCGAGCAACGTGGCGGCCCATCCGGCCTGGGCGTCGTCGTCCGGTCTCTGAAGGAACAGGTGGTTGGGGACATCCGCCAGAACCTGGTCATTCTCATGGCCGCGGTGGGGCTCCTCCTGCTCATGGCATCGGGAAACCTGGCGAACCTGCTTCTGGGCCGCGCGGCGGATCGGAAGAAGGAGTTGGCACTCCGCACGGCCCTCGGCGCGGGGCGGCTCCGGCTGGTCCGGCAGATCCTCACCGAGGTGCTGCTGCTGGCGTCGGTGGGCGGGCTGGTGGGGCTTGGAATGGCGCGTTGGGCGTCGAGTGCGCTCTTGAGCTTGGTGCCGTCGAGCCTACCCAGGCAGAGCGAGGTGGGTGTGGATGGAACGGTGTTCTTGTTCACCGTGTGCACGATCCTTCTTGCGACGCTCGTGGCTGGCCTGGTGCCGTCCCTCCAAGCCGCTGGAGGGCAGGCGGGCGACGGTCTTCGGGAAGGCGCGCGGGGTGCCATCTCCGGGCGGGGCCAGGCGAGGACCAGTCGCTTCATCGTGATCTCCCAACTCGGCCTCGCCGCGATCCTGCTCGTGGGAGCAGGCCTCCTGTTCCGGAGCTTCCAGGCGCTGAGGCGTGTGGACCTGGGCTTCTCTACCGAGCAGATGCTTACCGCCCAACTCATGCTTCCGGATGCGCGATATGCCGATCCCGGCCAGGCCGTGGGCTTCTTCGATCGCTTGGAAGAACAGGTGGCGAGCCTGCCTGGCGTGACCTCCGTGGTCTTGGCCATGGACCATCCTCTGGAGAACACCTGGTGGAACGGGATCTCCTTCCCCAACCGTCCAAGGCCGGCCGACGGTGAGTTCCCTTCGGGCACCTTCAGGCCGGTCAGTCACGGGTACTTCTCCGCGCTGGGCATCCCCGTGCTGCGGGGCAGGGAGTTCGATTCCGGGGACGGGTACGACCGGCATGGCGTCATGGTGGTGAACCAGGCCTTCGTCCAGCGCTACTTCCCGGACGAGAACGTGCTGGGCGAGCAGGTGCGGTTTACGGTTCCGAGGTTCATCTGGGGCAACGAAGCCAACACGCTCTTCGAGGTGGTGGGGGTCGTGGGCGACGTGCGCTTCGACGGGCTGCGCGAGGCGCCCAAGCCGGCCTTCTACATCCCCATGGGCCAGTTTCCGTACCAGTCCGTTCGGGTCATGGTCGGCACCTCCGGCGATCCCGATGGGCTGACCGCGGCCCTCCAAGCCGAGGTTTGGAGCCTCGATCCGGATCTGCCCATCACCGACGTCCGGAGCCTGGACGGGCTTCTGGCCACGGAGTTGGCACAGGACCGTTTCAACGCCCTCTTGCTGGGCGCGTTCGCCCTGGCGGCCCTCATTCTGGCGGCTGCGGGCATTTACGGTGTGCTGAGCCACGCAGTGTCGCAGCGCACCAACGAAATGGGCGTCCGCATGGCCATGGGCGCCCACCCGGCCTCCGTGATGTCCCTCGTGGTGCGTGAAGCGGGGTTGATGGCCGGGCTGGGTCTGGCTGCCGGCCTGCTGGCGTCGGCTGCGCTGAGCAGGTTCCTGGCAGCCCTGCTCTTCGGTGTGCCACCGAACGATCCGATGATCCTGGTGGGCGTCGGGCTGGTGCTGGGTCTGGTGGCGGTGGCTGCGTGCCTTGTTCCGGCGGTGCGGGCTGCTCGTACGGATCCGATGGAGGCGCTGCGGGCTGAGTGACGGACCCGCCGGCTTCGCGCCGCACCCGCTTCGCTTGCAGGCGCCCCGGTGCCCCAGCGATTGTAGTCGCGCAGCAGAATTGCATACCCGTTGTGCCGTACTTCATACGAACCCCGGGGCGTCTGACCGCGTGCAAATTGTCGGCATCGACTGTGCGGCCCAGCCGAAGAACGTGGGTATCGCGTACGCCCGTGGGCGACAGGTCCTCGGTGTCAGTGCCGCGGCCCGCGATCCACTCGCGCAGATCCTGGAGTGGGTGGATTGGACGCAGCCGGTTCTCGTGGCCATGGACGCCCCACTTGGCTGGCCCTCTGCGATGTCCGCCGAACTCGGGGATCACCGGCCGGGCGATCCGATTCGAACGAGCCCCAACGAGTTCTTCCGGCGCACCACCGACCGGAGGATACATGCGGTACTCGGCAAGCTCCCTCTCGATATCGGCGCGGATCGGATTGCTCGGGCTGCCCACGGTGCCCTCGGCCTCCTTGATGCACTTCGCCGAGAATCAGGTTGTTCTCTGCCGCTCCTCTGGGAACCTGACCCGACCGCTGCAGGCGTGATCGAGGTCTATCCCGCCGGGACGCTGAAGGCTCACGGTCTGCCCTTCGGTGGCTACAAGTCGGCGGACCCCAAGCAGGGTGAAGTCCGCAGGGAGATAGCGGATCGTCTTTCTGAGACGCTGACTCTTCCGAACGATCCAATCATCAGGGCCAACGCAGATGCGCTCGACTCCGTCGTCTGCGTCCTCTCAGGTCTGGACTTCCTCGAGGGCGCCTGCATCCAACCCGGGCAAGACAGGTCCACCGCGGCGAAGGAGGGCTGGATTTGGGCTCGGGCCCCCGGAAGTGCTCGATGACGAGGACTTGCTGCTGACCGGATGGGCCGGGAGGTCCCCCCTCCGAAGCCTACCCCGCCAGGCGAATCGCCACGCCAAGGTCCGCCACCAACACCGCTGCGTGGTCCGAACTGGACGGCGTCTTCGCCGAGAGCCAGCGGTAGGAAACGCCGGGCAGGAACGTGATGCGGCCCGAGCCGAGGACGAACCCAGCCCCGGTGTGAATGCCTAGCCCCGGATCTGTCGGCGCCCCCTCCGTGCCCACCTCGGTCGTTCCCCACAGGACACCGAGGCGCACCCACGCCCAGCCTCGTCGGCCCTCGACCCCAAGCAGGCCGTGACTACCTGTGACGGTCAGATCCCGGTCGACGCAGAAGCCCTCCTGGCACCCAAAGGCGGTTCGGGCATACCCTCCATAGAGGCTGTAACGCGGCTTGATCCGGCGCACCACGAGTCCCTCGAAATACGGCTTCGGCACGAAGTCGAGGCCTGCCGCCGTGGCGGTGTGATTACCGACCGCGGCCCCACCCCGGAGTTCGATGTGAAGCTGAGCGAGGGCGGTCTGGGGAAAGAGTATCACCCCGAGCGCCGCCGCGAGCATGTACCGCGTCATGGAGCTCATCAGCGTCTGCGCCCAGCGTCACCGCCAGGGAGCCCATCGCTATAGGTGATGGTCGCGTCCGCGCGCCCCACGTCGGGTACCGCCCCGTCGCGGCGAATGGCCAGAATCTGTCCGGTTGCAGCGTCCACGGCCATGGCCATGCGGGGAAGGGGCGAGGCCCGATCCAAAGCGACGGCCCCCTCGGGGCCTGACAGGGAGACGGAGGCCAGATTCTCGATCTCCTGCGACTGGAGAGGGATGGCAAACGCGAAATGCCCGCCTCCGTGCTCCACCTCCAGTGGCGTGAAGCTCATAGAGAAGATGGTGCGGCCTCCTTCGTCACGTCCCTCGATGCGGTAAGGGCCCTGGTCCGTGGGTAGCAGCGGGGGTGCCTCGAGAGCGAAAGCAGGTTCCAGAATCAGTTCGCCGGCGCCGGCGCTCCCCCATAGGAGCAGGACCGACTCCGCGGGTTGGACCTGAGCAGACGACTGTTCCTGCCGCAGCCGAAAATCCATGGCCTTCTTGAAGTGATAGTCGCTGATCCACTTGGGTGAGCAGTAACCCATGAGGTCCTTGTACTGGTCCGGGTTCTTGAGCAACCCGAAGGTCGACCCGCTTCGTCCTTCGTAGCCCCAGACGCCCAGGGTTCCACCAGCGTACGGGTAGTTGGCGTCCGAGCTGGCCACATTTCCGCACGGCGCATGGCGGAGACTGAAGTTGTGTCCGAGTTCGTGGGCGAACGTGGCTGCCGTCGGCCTCCCGATGCTCGCCGCCAGGCCGATGTACCCGAGCCCGCCCCACTTCGACCCGGGGGGGAGGACGAAGGCCCCATAGTAGTGGCGTTGGCCACCCTCGGCGGTGCGCAGAAGCAGCATCTCCCGCAGCAGGGCGCTCCAACCCTCCTGGGTCGTGAGGTCCAAGCTGGTGGTGTATGTCTCGTGGACCTCCAAATCCAGTTCACCGATGGGTATGACGGCCCGCGTGAACCGCAGCGTCTCTCCGCCGGGCGTCATGCCCGCGATCCAATCGAAGACGCCCTCGTCCGGGCTGGACGCCACGAGAATCGGGACCACCGTCAGATCGAGGCGCGGCATGACCCGGACATCGAGGGGCTGGGTGCCCTCGGCGGGAATCCGCAGTTGGCTTCCCGGAGAAAGGGGTACTACCGCGTCGATGTCGAGCTCGATCACCATTTCCAGACCGGGCTGTAGCACCGCGCCTGGAACGAATGCGTTGAACGACCGATTCAGAGCGCTCTCGGACACCTCGCGCTCAATGATGTAGGACCCGGGAAACAGCGTGGAGCTGTGGACTTCGGTGCCCTCGAGAATGAACGATGCCCGCGCCCGGGGCTGGTAGAAGCTCGTGGGGTCGCTGACTACGAAGACACGCAGCAGAGCATCCAGCCCGGCCACCAGGGGGACATCGCCCTGCAGGTTCTGGACGCTCTGGACCAGGTAGACCTCTGGGGCCGACAGCGCCACTGCGCCGGGATTCACGCGGAGGTTGGATCGGGCCGTCAGGCCAGCCAGGCTCGCCTTCACCGAGATCTCACCGCCGCCTGTCGTCTCCAAGCTCCCATCGGGGGCTACGACCACCGCCTGCGGATCTGAAAACCACCACTCTGGGGGGGCCCAGGACGGGACCTCAGAGAAGGGCTGTCCGTCCTGATCCAGCACAATCACACGGAGAGGGGCCCGATCGCCCTGGGTGACCACCGTGTCTTCGGGCTCGATGCTGAGCGATTCCGGCACGCGGTCGGGCGTCGTGGCGAAGTCGGCGCACCCGCCGACCACCAGCGCCACGGCGACGGACCAGAACAAGCGCCTCGGGGCGCGGCCAGATGCTCGCTGGGACATCAATCTGCACTCCCTCACGGAATACATGGGACAGCACTCAGCACCCCGGGGTGCTCGAGTGTGGAGAGTCGCGGCTGCGGAAAGCTACATCCTGCGGACAATAAATCCGACCGTGGCCTGCCGTGACCTCGCCACGGATGTTGGGTTCCTGGGAGGCTCGCCACCATGGCCACGGTGTATTCAGCCCTCGACGTTCGCCAGGACAGGCACGTCGCCCTCATGGTGCTCAGGCCCGAGTTGGCGGCGGTGATGGGGGGCTGGCGTTTCCTCTCCGAGATCCGCACCACGATCGTGGTGCGGACTCAATTCATGCCGGGGAGGGACTGAGCAGCCCACGCTCTCCGGATTCGCTGCGCCGACATCCAGACAATGTGTCCGGACAGATTGGCCGAATCGGCCAATCTGTCTTCATGGGTCATGTCGCTCTTCAGCGGGCCTCGAAGCTCTAAGCGTAAGCAGAATAGGGCTTTACAAATATGGCCACGAGTTGGCACCGCTCTTGCTTTCACGGAAGGCAAATGACAACGGCAGGGCTGCGGACCCGATCCTTCCGTCAGTGAAACCCGGCGGAAGACGATTCGCGACACTGCGAAACGATCCCCCCCCAGGGTGACGGTTTCGCAGCCCTCGCCAGACTGCACGAGGGTGCCATACCCCCCCCAACCCAGGTTGGCCCCTCCGGCCCTGCGGGCTTGCCCGCAGGGCCACGCTTTTTCCCCCGCTTGCGGCGGCGTCCCGCGGACATGAGAGTGGGGCATGGAAAAGCCCAACGAAATCGTCATCTCCGTGCTCGTCGCGGACGACGACGAAGACCAGCGTGTCCTGCTGGAGAGCCTCCTCCACACAGCGGAGGGAGTGCGCCACGACGTTCAGACCGTGCCTGACGGCAGCTCTGCTGTCAGGGCGCTCCGTGATGAGGTCTTCGACGTGGCGCTGCTGGACTTGAGTATGCCCGGGTTGAATGGAATCGAGGTGCTCGAGCAGATCGCTGACGATCCGAACCGTCCCCAGGTGATCTTCGTTTCGGGGGTGGGCACGGTGGCGACGGCTACGACCGCCATGAAGCTCGGGGCCTACGATTGGGTCGAGAAGCCCGTCGATCGTGACCGTCTCCTCAGCCTGGTTTGGAAGGCCGCCCACGCCCGCCGCGTCCAGACGAGATCGGAGCGATTGGAGGCGGTTGTCCGCCGCGGCACGCCCGAGCGGGAGATCGTGTCGCGCGATCCTCGCATGGAAGAGGTGCTGGAGATCACCCAGCGGGTCGCCGATTCTGACGTGTCTGTTCTGGTAGTTGGCGAGTCCGGCACTGGAAAGGAACTCATCGCCCACGAGCTCCATCGCCTGTCGGCGAGGCATGATGAGCCGCTCGTAGCGCTGAACTGTGCGGCGGTATCCTCAAGTCTTGCAGAGTCGGAACTGTTCGGGCATGAAAAGGGCGCCTTCACGGGCGCGACCGCGCGCAAGATGGGGCTGGTGGAACTCTCGGACGGCGGCACGCTCTTCCTGGACGAGATCGGAGACCTCGACCTGGGCTTGCAGGCGAAGTTCCTCCGGACTCTGGAGAGCAAGAGCTTCCGAAGGGTGGGCGGTACACAGGAGCTCCCGGCGGACTTTCGCCTGGTGTCGGCCGCGAACCGTTCGCTGGAGCAACTGATAGCCGAGGGGACCTTTCGCGGCGATCTGTTCTACCGCATCAACGCGATCGTCCTGGAACTCCCACCCCTGCGAGACCGCAGGGGCGATATTCTCCTTCTGGCAGAGCACTTTTTGTCATCAGTGCGGCCTGGCGATGCAGGCTGGTCCATCGCGCCGGATGCCCGAGAGCCCCTCGAGCGCTACCGATGGCCCGGGAACGTCCGCGAACTCCGCAACGTCATCGAGCGGGCCGCGATCCTCTGCAGAGACCGGACCATCCACGCATCTGATCTGGGCCTCCATCTTGGCGAGGTCGAGGAGGAGCCAGCTGCGAGGCCGGGCGGCCTCCCGTCACTCAATCTGGAGCGTCTCGAGCGCTTGGCCACCGAGGAGGCGTTGAGCCGGGCGGGATGGCATCAGGGCCGGGCGGCCGATCTGCTGGGTGTCTCCAGCAGAACGCTTCACCGAAAGATTCGCTCACTGGGGCTGCTGCGGCCGGACTAGGGGCGCCTTCGAGACGACCCTTCCGAGACTCCTCGTTCGTCCATACGTCGTGCCGTTCGCGCGGGGCAGAAACTGCTGTGTCGGGCCAGGCCCCACGTCGAATAGAAGTTGACGTTCGGTCGAAGCCGGGTGTAATGTGGAGATGTGGGGCACACTCTCCGCAACTCTGCGCCTGCCTGGCTTTCCGGGCAGGCGTCGTTGCGCTATATCCGTCGTCCCTCGAACGGCAGGTTTCAGTAAACATTTGATGAACGTCTTCGGTGCCGTCGGGCTCCGGGGTGTCGCAAACACGTGGGGTGGCGATCGAAGTGCCCACCCCAGGCAACGGAACCATGCTCACACTGCGTGACCCAGGAGCGCGACAGCACTCCATCAACGGCCCTTCGGGTGACCCCGAAGCCGCTTACGGCCTAGTGCACGATCTGCATCGTGCGGCGGCGTGCGCCAGCGGATGGGTAGAGCCTGGGTCCGGGCTCGGCTGACGCCATCGTGTTGAGATCCCGTCGCGCATCGCGACTCCTCGCCCTGGCCGCAGTGTCCCTACTGCCGCTCCTGTCCGTGTGCACGGATGGAGTCTCGCCGGTTCCGGACCGGGGCGCGATTCAGTTGCTCCTGGCTCCTCGCCTCGCGGAGGGTCTCTACGCTGAAGAGTTCCTCCCGATCAACCTGATTCGAGTTACCAGCTATCTGTCGCCGTCGGAGGAGGTCCTGGGGATGACCACCCAGGAAGTCGATCCGACCCTCGAGTCGTGGACCCTCGAGTTTCAAGTACCTGTCAGCCCCGACCTCACGGAACCTCAGTTCTTCGTGATCATTGAGCTCATCCATTTGAGTGAGGCCGGGGAAGACGTTCAGTGGAGCGGGAAGTCCGTCACCCTGCCGCTGGATCTGACGACAGTCCCGGAGATAAGGGAAGTCCCGGTCGTCCGGGGCCCGGTGGACAATCTCGAAGTCAGCACGGTGGTCATCGGTGCGCATGTCGATGAGTTGGTGGAGGGCGACAGCGTTCGACTCGAGGCGGTTGCGACGACGGACGCCGATGAGGCGTCGCCGGTCATCTTCTGGAACTCGCTGGATGGCGCAGTAGCCGCTGTCTCGACTGAGGGTCGCGTCGTCACCCTCGGCCCTGGCGAGGCCAGGCTCGTTGCGACAGCGGGGCCCAAGGCCGACACCACCGTGGTCTCGGTCCTGGCTCGGCCGGCGGCCGTGCGCATCACGCCGGATACCGTCGTCCTGACCAGCATCGAGGAGGAGACCTCGGTCAGCGGCACCGTGATCGACGTGCGAGGGGATGCCGTCGCCGGCGAGGAAGTCTCCTGGGCCAGCCTGGATCCCGATATCGTGGTTTCCGTCGGTGGCGGGGTGTTCCGGGCACTCGCGCGCGGGTCGGCTCAGGTAGCCGCTCGGTCGGTGTCCGACTCCGCACTCGTTGGGACGGCGACCCTGATCGTGACTCAGGTCCCCGCGGTCCTGGAGATCCAGCCGTACGAGGCCTTTCTCGCTCGGGTCGGCGACTCGATCAGTTTCTCCGCTGCGAGTCAGGACGCGGGCGGCTTTGAGATCCCGGACGCTGAGTACACCTGGGCGTCCCTCGACTCATCCATCGTGACCGTTTCGGATTCCGGGACCGTCACAGGCGTGGGGGCAGGGCTGGCCGGCGTGGTGGCTTCCGCGGGTCAGGCGGCGGACACGGTTCTCGTGAATGTCGGCCGGGAGCTTACTCGGGTCGACGTAGCTCCTCTGGTCAGCGTCGTGGGGGCCCTGGGCCGGACGGTGCAGCTCTCAGCTGTGGCGCTCGACGTTGCCGAGGTCCCGGTCGAGACCATCACCCGGTTCACGTGGACGAGTGAGGACACGCTGGTGGCGCGGGTGGACAGCGTCGGGCTGGTCACGGCGACCGGTGACGGAACCACGATCATCTCGGCCGCGGTGGCCGACTACGTGGGTTCCGCGACGGTGACCGTGGAAAGGCCGCTGGCCAGCCTTTCCGTCAGCCCGGGTTCATACACGCTCGAGGCCATCGATGAAACGGTCCGGTTGGTAGCGGAGGGGGTGGACTCCCTCGGCTTTGCGGTGCCAGCCCACGGCACGTGGTCCTCTTCGAATCCGGACGTGGCGACGATCGATACGCTGGGCGTCGTCACGGCGGTAGCCAACGGAGAGACGACGATTTCCGTCACCGCCGAGGGCGTCACGGCGACGGCAGTCATCACCGTGCGGTTCGCCCCGGTCTCCGTCAGGCTGGTACCCGACTCCCTGCAATTCCAGTCCATCGGGGATCTCGACGTCTTCGAGGCCGTGGTGAGGGATGCGGACGGTCTCGAGGTGCCCGATGCGGAGTTCTCCTGGACGGTGGAGCCCGCGGGCGTGGTGTCCGTCCGGCAGACCTTGCCCGGCTCCCTCGAGGTGACCGCGGCCAGAAACGGATCCGCCGACGTGACGGTCACTGTGTCGGCGCAGGGGCGTGTGGTCTCGACGACCGCCAGCGTCGTGGTTCAGCAGACGGTGCGGCGCCTGACCCTGTCGCCGACCGAAACGACGTTGGCCTCTCGTGGCGAGTCCCAGCAGTTCGCGGTCGTCGCCTTCGATGCGGGGGGTACGGCGCTCGAGATTCCGGTTCAAATGGCGTGGGGCTCATCGGAGCCCTCGGTGCTGACCGTGAGTGATGATGGACTGGCGACGGCCGTGGAGGATGGGACGGCGCGGGTGCTCGTCGCGGCTGGGGGTGTGCAGGCCAGCGCTCCCGTGTCCGTAGCCCGGGTGCCGGTCAGGCTCTCGGTCACACCGGACGCGCCGGACACGCTCGCTTCTCTGGGTACATCCGTGCAGCTGCAGGGGTTGGCCTTCGACGCAGCAGATTACCCCATCGACACCGAGGTGGCGTGGCAGTCGTTGGACGAGGGCGTGGCGTCGGTGGATGTCTCCGGGGCCGTGACGGCCGTCGGGGAAGGGGTCGTGTCGATCATCGCCACGTCGGGTGCCCTGGCCGACACGGTCGAGATCACGGTCCATCAGGCGATGGCGGAGATCAGGGTGACACCCCCGTCCTGGGAGTTCGCTGCGGGCGGGATCACTGACCGGCTCTTCGAGGCGGTAGCCTACGATGCCGGTGGGTCGCCGCTGGGTGCTGAGCACACGTTCGTCTGGAGTACGTCGAACGCTGCGGTGGCGACGGTGGATCAGTCGGGCCTCGTGTCCGTGACCGGCACGGGCGCCGCGACCGTGACAGCGACGGCTGAGGGTACGCAGGGAAGTGCTCAGCTGCTGGTGGACGTGACCGTAGCTGCCCTCCGGGTGTCCCCGTCGAACCATGGATTCAAGTCCGCTGGGGAGACGCAGCAGCTCACGGCCGTGGCTCTCGATGGAGATGGTGAGGTCATCGAGGGAGTGAGCAGCGTGCAGTGGGCGTCGTCGGACACCATGGTGGTGAAATTGGGCGTGACGGGTGTCGCCATGGCCGTCGGGGACGGAGTCGCGTCGGTGACCGCGAGACTCGGGGAGGTGGACGGGGTTGCCGCCCTGAAGGTGGCCCGCACGGTGGGATCCGTCGCCATCGAGCCCGCCGAGCCCGAGCTTCTGACGCATTTGGGTGACAGCCTGGAGCTCGTGGCGACGGTAAGAGATTCACTCGGCTCTGAGTTGCCGACAGAGGTGACTTGGTCCTCGCTGGATCCCGAGGTTGCGGCCGTCGATGGGACCGGTCTCGTGACGGCGCTGGGCGGCGGGACTGCTCGGATCGTCGCGCTCGCCCTGGGCAAGGGCGACACTGTGACAGTGCGGGTCCAGCAGGCCGTGCATCGAATCGAGGTCGGCCCGGATCCGTTCCGGTTTGTCGACGTGGGAGATGTCCAGGACTTCGTGCCGGTGGCGTTCGACGTGGGTGAGTCGCTCGTGCCCGGCGCTACGGACTTCACGTGGTCATCGTCCGATCCCGAGATCATTTCCGTCGACGAGAACGGCGCTGTAACCGCCCTGGCCGAGGGCAGTGCTCGGGTCTCAGCAGTTACGAATGGCGTGAGCGGCGAGGCCGAAGTGCGCGTGGGATGGGTGGTCGCGACGGTTCGCGTGACGCCGGAAGCGCCGTCTTTGGGCTTCCTCGGTGAGACCGCTCAACTCGCGGCAGTCGCGGTGGACGTGACCGACACGCTCCTCCCAATTCAGCCCGTCTTCACGTGGACTTCGTCCGACACCTCGGTAGCCGTAGTGGACCAGGGTGGACTGGTCACGGCGGTCGGCAACGGTACGGCGCTGATTGCGGCCGAGGGCGACGGTGTTATCGGGCAGACCGCAATGACCGTCGACCAGGTCGTCGCCACGATCGACGTGACGCCCTCCTCGCTGGGCTTCTCTTCGCAGGGGGAGACGCTGGCCTTCTCCGCGGTCGCGTTCGATGCGGGGGGCTCCGAAGTCGCGACAGCGGACTTCACCTGGACGTCCTCGGACGCCTCGGTCGTCACGATCGACAGCGGGGGTCTCGTCACAGCGGTCGGAGACGGGAGTTCTGTCGTTTCAGCTGCGCGGGCGGGCGTCCTGGGCAGTGCGTCGGTGACGGTCGCACTCCAGGTCGTCACGGTCTCGGTCGTCCCGGATGCGTTCACGTTCCTCTCCGAAGGCGAGACTCGCCAACTCGAGGCGACGGCTCTCGACGCGGGCGGGTCTGCTCTTCCGTCGGCCACCGGCTGGGTCTGGAGTTCGGCCGATCCAAGAGTGGTCGTGGTTGACGATGCCGGTATGGCAACGGCTGTTTCAGCAGGCACCACGACCGTCACCGCTGAGGTCGAGGGTGTCGTCGGGACCACGACGCTCACCGTGGCACCGGCGGTGGCCTCACTCGTGATCTCGCCCAGCATCCCCGAGACCCTCGTCTTCATTGGTCAGGATCTGCCGCTCGAGGCGGTAACGGCGGACGCGCTCGGTGGACCAATCGTAGCTCCTGTGACTTGGCAATCGCTCGGGCCGTCCGTGGCCGCGATCTCGTCCGCTGGCGTCGTGACGGCCTTGGCGAACGGGACGGCCAGCATCGTCGCGACGAGCGAGGGGGTTTCGGACACCGTGCTGGTGACCGTCTCTCAGGAAGTCGATTTCATCACGATCTCCCCGAGAAGCTGGACGTTTGCGTCACTCGGCGAGTCGCATGAGTTCACAGCGGTCGCATACGATGTCAGAGGCACACCCGTCCCGGCCTACACGACCTTCGCGTGGGCGACTTCCGACCCCGCTGTGGCGATTGTCAGCACCGGTGAGGGGGCGTCGACCAGCGTGACCTCGGTTGCGGACGGGGACGCGATCTTGACGGCAACGGCCGGGGGAGTGGACGGGACAGCGTCGCTGAGGGTCAGTTCGTCGCCAGCGAGTGTGACGGTGACGCCTTCCATTCCCGCCGTTCTGACCCGTCTTGGGCAGGAGTTGACGCTTTCGGCCACCGTGCGGGACATCTTCGGCCGCGTCACCCCCGTACCCGTGACCTGGACTTCGTCGAACCAGGACGTCGCCTCCGTCGACGCCGGCGGTGTGGTCAGCGCCATCGGAGATGGAGACGCCCTGATCGTGGCGAGCACGGCGGATGGCCCCGCGGACACGGTCACGGTGACGGTGGCGCAGGCAGTGAGCTACGTCGAGGTGACCCCCGCCTCTCAGTTCTTCACCTTCGGGGGCGAGACGGATCAGCTGACTGCGACGGCGTACGACGCGGGCGGCACGGCTGTGAGTTCGGTGACGAGCTTTACTTGGGCATCGACCAACACGGGCGTCGCCACGGTGAGTACGGACGGCCTGGTGACGGCGGTTGCGGACGGCTCAGCCACGGTTACGGCATCGGCCAGCGAGCAGGTGGGGACCGCGTCGGTGACCGTGGCACGAAGTGTGGCGAGCATCGGAGTGACGCCAGCCACGACGACACTGAGTGCGGTCGGCGCGACGCAGGCGCTTTCCGCTGTTGCGTACGACGCCGGTGGCACCGTTCTCGAGGACGTGGTGACCTTCACCTGGGCGTCGTCGAACGAGAGCGTGGCGACGGTCAGCCCGGCCGGTTTGTTGACGGCCGTGTCTGGCGGCTCCGCGAGCATCACGGCGGCCGCGGGTGGGGTCACGTCAAGCGCGGTGACGGTCACGGTGGCCCAGGCGGTGACGTCGGTCGTTCTGAGCCCAAGCGGTCCTGCGACCCTGACGCAGGTCGGCGGCACGGTGCAGTTGAGCGCCGGGGTGACCGATGCATTGGGCGAGCCCGTCGCGACGGAGGTGACGTGGACGTCGTCGAACCCGGCTGCAGCGACGGTGAGTACGTCCGGTCTGGTGACGGCGGTGGCGGACGGTTCGGCGGACATCACGGCGACGGCGGGCGGGGTGACGTCGAGCGCGGTGACGGTGACGGTCGCGCAGGCCGTAGCGAGCGTCGATGTATCCCCAGTGGCGACGACGCTGACGTCGGTGGGTGAGACGGGACAGCTGACTGCGACGGCGTACGATGCAGGTGGCACGGCGGTGGCGTCGGTGACGAGCTTCACGTGGACGTCGACGAACACGGGCGTGGCGACGGTGAACACGACCGGCCTGGTGACGGCGGTGGCGGACGGTT
>JBDHIL010000070.1:0-5946 GCA_039587465.1 Gemmatimonadota bacterium
CGCATCGATGAAGATGGGGATCACTGCCGCGTACTGGCCCGTCGGGTCCTGCCGCGGTCCGAATACGTTGAAGTAGCGGATGCTGAGCGTCTCCATGCCGTAGACCCCCGCAAACGCCCCCACGTACTGCGCGGCAGCCAGCTTGGCGACCGCGTACGGTGATTTCGGCGCCGTCGGCATCGTTTCGACCTTCGGCAGCCGCTCACTATCGCCGTAGGCCGAGCTGCTGGAGGCATAGACGACCCGCTTCACCCCCGCATCCCGACAGGCCAGGAGCACGTTCAGCGTCCCCGTCACGTTCACGTGATGGTTGGCGACAGGGTCCGCGATGCTCCTGGGCACAGACGCGAGCGCCGCCTGATGGAAGACGTAGTCGCATCCTTCGACGGCAGCAGCGACCGTGGCAGGGTCGGTCACCGACCCCTCGATGAACGCCGCCTGCGGCACGGCGTCCAGATTCCGTCGGTATCCGGTCGACAGGTCATCCAGAATCCTGACCTCGTCACCCTGCTCGACGAGGCCGGAGGCTATGTGGGAGCCGATGAAGCCCGCCCCGCCCGTGACAAGTACTCTGGCCAAAAGAGTCCTTCAGTCCGTCACAGCCGGACCACGTGCGCCGGCACGTGGGGGCCGAGCGCGTTGCGTGTATCGACGACCGAGGGACAGTGCTCGACGAACAGCCCATGGTCCACGTCCCGATGCGCCGTCACGATCACGGCACAGTCATAGCCCCGAAGCGCCAGTCGAAGTACGTGATCTCGGCACCCCGGTCCTGCAGCAGTTTGATGATGTCCAAGGCCGGAGACTCGCGCATGTCGTCGATGTCGGACTTGTAGGCGACGCCGACGAGGAGGATCCGACTGCCCCGTATCGCCTGTGCCCTCTCGTTCAACGCACGCGAAACGAGATCTACCACGAACTCCGGCATCGAGCCGTTCACGGTGCCCGCCAGATCGATGAAGCGGGCCTCGAAACCACTCGCCCTGGCCTTCCAGCTAAGGTAGTAGGGGTCGATGGGAATGCAGTGTCCGCCGAGCCCCGGACCGGGATAGAACGGCATGAAGCCGAAGGGCTTCGTGGCCGCGGCGTCGATCACTTCCCACACGTCGATGTCCATCTTGTGGCACATCTGCGCGATCTCGTTGACCATGCCGATGTTGACGCTCCGGAAGGTGTTCTCGAGGAGCTTCACGGTTTCGGCGACGCGCGCGCTCGAGACCGGCACCACGGACGTGAGGGTACAGTTGTAGAGGGCAACCGCGGCCGCCGTGCAGGCGGGAGTGATACCGCCGACGACCTTGGGAATATTCTTGGTATCGAAGGTTGGATTGCCGGGGTCCACGCGCTCGGGGGAGAACGCGAGGAAGCAGTCCACGCCCACCTTGAGGCCCTTCTCCTCGAGGCGGGGAAGCAGGACCTCTTCGGTCGTGCCGGGATAGGTCGTGCTTTCCAGGATGATCAACTGGCCCGCATGCAGGGTCTTGGCGATCTCGGACATCGCATTGTCGATGAAGCTGATGTCCGGATCGCGTGTCTTCGACAGCGGGGTCGGAACGCAGATGTTCACGGTGTCCACATCCGCCAGGACGCTGTAGTCGGTCGTCGCCTTCAGCTTTCCGGATTGGACGACCTCCAAGAGGTCCGCGGAATCGACATCGCCGATGTAGCTGTCGCCACGGTTCAGGCGCTCGACCTTATCGACGCTGAGGTCGATGCCGACCACTTCGAAGCCGGCCTTCGCGAACTCCACCGCGAGGGGCAGGCCCACGTACCCGAGACCGATGACGCCGAGGCGGGCCGTGCGATCCTGAAGCTTCTTCTCTAGCTCCTGCAACGTAGTGCTCCGTTCGGGAGAGGGCGGGTGTGACGACGACGGCTACGGTGGCCTCATGTTCGATGGAGAGCCGCTCTTCAGCAATGCCTCCGGCGCACCGGACGCCGCACCCTGATTCGCTCGAGCGACGAGCAACTGAAGAGATTGACTCGACGTGCGCGCGCTCGCGATCATATAAGGTAGAGGCCGCGGCCGTTTCCTCGAAGAGCGGCAGGCAGCCAATAGGACCCTCCCCTTCATGATGACTGCCCGCAAGGGTCGTCGACTGGCGACTGCCGGCGATGCCGAGCCGCCGCCGAAAGGTAGGGGTCAGCGGAATGATGCCCACTCGCAATCGGGTCCGGAAGTACATCCTGGAGAACTTCCTCTTCACGGATGATGACGGGGCCCTCTCCGACTCCGACTCCTTCCTGGAACGGGGAATCGTCGACTCGACTGGTATCATGGAGGTCATCCTCTTCGTCGAGGAGGAATTCGGCCGGCATGTGGCCGAGGAAGAGATGATCCCCGAGAACCTCGACTCCGTCGACAATCTGGTCACCTTCGTCGAGCGCGAGCCGGTGGGCTGAGGAATCTGCCCCGTGTTGCTGGACCGCCTGCTGAGGGTCGTCGCCCGCCTTCCGGAGAGGGAGTGCATCGTCGACGGTGACCGGCGCGTGACCTACGGCGAGGTGGGGGCCGAGGTGCTGGCGGTCGGGGCGAAGCTACGCGAACGGATTGGGCCGGGCGATCGCGTGGCGGTCCTGATGGACAACTCTCCCGAGTACGTGGCCGCCTGCTACGGAACGTGGATCGCGGGCGGGGCCGTGGTGGGCCTGAACACGGCCCTCAAGGCTCCGGCTCTGGCGCACTTGATCGGTCACTGCGGTGCGTCATGTCTGCTGACAGACCCCGCCCACCCCGAGGTCGCTGCCCTCCGCTGTCTGCTTCCCGGCGATGTGGCCATACTCCCGGTAGAGCCCGGGATGGGCCTCCAGACCGGGCCAGCGACGGACGACGTCGCCCCGATACTCGACACCTCTCTGGCTTCGCTTGTCTACACGTCCGGGACCACCGGTCACCCGAAGGGCGTGATGCTTAGCCATCGCAATCTTGAAACGAACACCAATGCGATCTGCGCTTACCTTGCGATCAATGAGCGGGACCGGTCGCTGTGCGTACTTCCGTTCTCGTATTCCTACGGCGCCTCGGTCCTGCACAGTCATTTGGCGACCGGGGCCACTCTGGTGGCCGAGAAGTCGTTCATGTATCCGCATCGGGTGCTCGAGCGCATGGTCGCTGAACGCGTCACATCCTTCGCCGGCGTGCCCTCCACCTTTTATCTGCTGCTCCGCAGAACTGACCTCGCGGCCTACGACCTTTCCAGCCTCCGGTACGTGACCCAGGCCGGTGGCCGGATGGACCCGGACCGCATTCGGCAGCTCAGGGACCTGATTCCGGAAGCTGACTTCGTGGTGATGTACGGCCAAACCGAAGCAACGGCACGTCTGGCATACGTCCCCCCCGACCAACTGGATCGCAAGGTCGGATCCGCCGGGAAGGCAATCCCTGGCGTCGAACTGCGCGTCAGGGATTATGCGGGCAGGGATCTGGAAGTCGGGGATCTCGGCGAAGTCTGCGCACGGGGTGAGAACGTCATGATGGGCTACTGGGCAGACCCCCAGGAGACCGAGAAGGTTCTCAGGGACGGGTGGCTTCGTACGGGGGATCTCGGACACATGGACGCCGAGGGCTACCTCTTCCTGACCGGCCGGGCCCGCGAGATGATCAAGACCGGGGCGCACCGGGTCAGTCCGGCCGAGATAGAGGAAGTCATTCACTCCGTCGCCGGGGTCGATGACGTCGCCGTCGTGGGCATGGACGACGACGTGCTGGGCGAGGCGATCAAGGCGTGCGTCATTTCCACGACACCGACTGCTAGACTGAAGCAGGACGTGCAGAAGGCGTGCCGAGACAGACTGCCGCTCTTCAAGGTGCCCAAGGTGGTCGAGTTCAAGACGGACTTTCCGCGCACCGCCTCCGGCAAGATCCGGAGACATCTGCTGTAATCGGAACAGGGGCAGAACCATGGACGAACAGGCAGCCAGGGAGTCGACCGAGGTGGCCGAGGGGATCTTCTCGTTCGACATGGACGCCGAGGTCCACCGTATATCGGCACGACTTCGCGAGATCCTCCGGACCCGGCTCCGCACCCGAGGGCTCGTGGTCGCCGTTTCCGGCGGCATCGACAGTTCGGTGTGCGCGGCGCTGGCGGTCGAGGCCATCGGGAAGGGAAAGGTGTTCGGCCTCATGATGCCCGAGACGGATTCTTCCTCAGCGAGCCTCGAGCGCGGAAAGCAGCTGGCCGACCACCTGGGCATCGAGTACCTGGTAGAGGACATCGCTCCGACGCTCGAGGCCATCGGCTGCTATCGATGGAGAGACAACGCGATTCGGAAGGTCTTCCCGGCCTACGAGGCCAGCTGGAAGAACAAGATCGCCATCAGCGGAGGGGTTCAGGGTCGCTTCAACCACTTCCGCCTGATCGTCCAGCCTCCCGATGGCGACCTCATGGAGGCCAGGCTGGGCCTCCGGGAATATCTCCAGATCGTGGCCGCGACGAACTTCAAGCAGCGTATTCGCAAGACGCTGGAGTTCTTCCACGCTGATCGGCTCAACTACTCGGTAGTGGGAACGCCGAACAGGGTCGAGTATGACCAGGGCTTCTTCGTGAAGAACGGTGACGGCGCAGCCGACATCAAGCCCATCGCTCACCTGTACAAGGTGCAGGTCTACGCATTGGCGCGGCACATGGGACTGCCGCGGGGAATCTGCGAGGCTACTCCAACGACCGACACCTACAGTCTTCCCCAAGGGCAGGACGAGTTCTACTACGCGCTGCCGTACAGGGAGATGGACCTGGCTCTCTGGCATCGCAACAACGGCAATACCGCCGAGGACCTCGCGACCGTCCTCGACATCACGGTGGAGCAGGCCCAGCTCGTGTTCGACGACATCGACAACAAGCGCCGCACCACGGCACGTCTGCACTGGCCGCCCCTGCTCGTGGAGCAGGTGGAGGGTCCGATTGGCCGCCCACAGTGAAGGCGTCCGCGATGACGACGGTTCGGGATCGGCACCGGGCCCTACGGAGGGAGCCGGAATAACGTGTGCGGGATAGCCGGCATCCTCCATCTCGACCAGGGGGGTCGAGTAGACCCGGCCTTGCTGCGGAGCATGATCACCCCGCTCGCTCACCGGGGACCCGACGGCGTGGGATTCCACCACGACGAAGGCATCGGTCTCGCCCACAGCCGCCTGAGCATCATCGACCTCGAGGGTGGCGCGCAGCCGATCCACAACGAGGACGAGAGCGTCTGGACCGTCTTCAACGGCGAGATCTTCAACTACGTCGAGCTCCGGGCGGATCTGGAGCGAAAGGGTCACCAGTTCTATACGCGCACCGACACCGAAGTCCTCGTCCACCTGTACGAAGAGGAAGGTGACGCGTTCGTAGATCGCCTCAACGGGCAGTTCGCCATCGCCCTCTGGGACAAGCGCGACCGCCGCCTTCTCCTGGTGCGTGACCGGCCCGGCATTCTTCCACTCTTCTTCCGTCACGAGCCGGGACGCCTGCTGTTCGGATCGGAGGTCAAGGCAATCCTGCCGGCGATGGCCACCAGCCCCAGCCTGAACCCGAGAGCTCTCGACCAGTTGATGACGTTCTGGGCTCCCGCCAGCCCGGAGACCCTGCTCGACGGCATTGAAGAGGTCAGTCCCGGAGAGATGCTGGTCGTGGAATCCGGCAGTGTCTCGCGCCGGCGCTACTGGGATTGGCGCTTCCCCGCCCCGGGTGAGCACCGCCAGGGCAAGGAAGACGCGCTGGCCGAAGAGCTCCATGACCTGCTGCTCGATGCCACCCGCATCCGGCTCAGGGCCGACGTCCCGGTAGGTGCCTACCTTTCCGGAGGCCTGGACTCCTCTGCCATAGCCGCCCTCATCAGGCGACACGACAACATCTCGCTGCGGACCTTCTCTCTGACCTTCCAGGATCCCGGGCTGGACGAGAGCGGACCCCAGAACCGAGTCGTGGAGCACCTCGGAACCGACCACAGCGTCGTTCACTGCACCGC
>JBDHIL010000014.1:0-81340 GCA_039587465.1 Gemmatimonadota bacterium
CTAGCCTCCGGCCTCGATGAGGTCGTGAACCGGCGCGTCCGTCCGCGCTCGGTCAGCCTCGCCCGCCCGACACCCGGCACGAGATGGGATAGTGATCCGATCCAACGTTGGAGAGGACCTCGAATCCCCGCGCCTCGAGGTCCGGCGTGTGGAGGCAATGGTCGAGTTGGACGAACAGCGGCGCTAACCCCACGGGCCACGTATAGAGAGACCGGACGCCCCGGGCGGCACTCTCCATGCCCGAAGCCCGAGTGAAGTCCCGAAAGGTCGGAGACCAGGGCGAGTCGTTCAGGTCGCCCAACAGAACGGCGGAGTGGTCCAGCGCTCTGATCATCTCGGCGATGGCCGTCATCTGGTCATCGCGCACGCCCGCGGCGTACTCGTTGATGGGCGGGATGGGATGCGTGATCACGACGGTGATCCTCTGCTCGAGGTGCTCCACACTGGCTCGTATCGACGGGAGCCCTCCGGTACCGAGGAACACCACCTCGCTATCCAGCAGAGGTATCCGACTGAGCAATGCGATTCCGAAATTGTCATCCCTCGCCTCGAAGACGCTGTGGGGGTAGGCCTCCTCCAATCCGCTCAACGCAGCGACCCAGCCGGAGTCGATCTCCGACAGTCCGATCATGTCTGGCGAGTGCTCCCTCACGAGGTCTGCGAGTGAGGTCCGATCCTCGTTCGCACGATTGACGTTCGCGAAGAGCATCATAAGGTCGTCATCAGCGGACTCAGCCCCTCCGAGGCTGGGCAGGCCCTGTGCGGTGACCAGGCCCAGCGCGAGGAGTCCGATGCCGAGCACACCCGAACTGATCCACTGCCGGGTCATCACGGACACGACGACTCCGGCCAGCACCGAGGCAGCCAGCTGTGGGACGAAGTTCGTCATGAGGCCCACGGGCCAGATGCGGCCAGCGACGATGACAGCTCCGACCAGCGCGAGTGCCAGCCAAGCCGCCGCCAGGAAGAGGCCCGTGAAGGACGGCCCCCGTCTTGTTCCCGCTGAGTCACTCACGACTCTACGACCGCCTCCGCCTCCATCTCCACCAGGTACCCGTCTCCGACGAGTCCTGCCGTTACCAGCGTATTCGCCGGCTGGATCTCACCCATCCGCCCGCCGTGGGCTCGGGCCACCGCGTCCGCCACGTCTGCGCGTTGCACGTAGATTCGGGTCCGCACCACATCCGACATGTGGCCGCCCAGTGACTCGATGGCACCCTCGAGCTTGTCCAGGCAGAAATGGGCCTGCGATTCGGGGTCGTCGCCCCCGATGAGACGATGGCCGTGGGTGGCAGTGGTACCTGACACCAAGATCCGATTGCCTTTTCGGACAGCGCGGCTGAATCCTGCCAAGTCCTCCCATATGGTCCCCGAGAGTGCCTTGGTGCGCCCGTCGCTGCCCTCCTCGGTGGGATAGGGCGATGGAAGGGCATCGAAGTGGTCACTGAGGTCGCCGGAAGCCGTGAGGAAGGGTGGCTTGCGGTACTCGTCACCGCAGTCTCCGGGAATGGCCGAGAGCTTCTCGGTTGCGCTGGCGATGGCTGCGTGATCCTCGTCGTCGAGAGAGAAGTCGAAGAGCCGCATGTTATCAGCGATATGCTCACTCGCACCGAGCCGAGCGCCAACGATGACGCCGCCAACAGCCGGCTGCTCCAGTACGTACCGGCATGCGACGTTGGCCATGGACACGTCATGCTTACGCGCGACTTCGTCCACGACACGGAGCAGACTCTGGAACGGGCTCCATCCCCCAGCAGCTTCGATAAAGCGCTTGTACTTCATCTGAGACCAGGTCTCCAGGCCGTCCAGTGCCGGTTCGTCGGCGCCCAACCAACGCTCTGTGAGGAATCCCCCTGCCACCGTGCCGAACGCGAGGATCGTCACACCGTGCTCCGCACATAGCTCGGCCATGGAGCCGGCAGCGCGCCGATCCACCAGTGAGCAGCACACCTGGTTGGATACCACTTCCACACCGCTGTGAAGCAGCATGCGCAGGTGCGCGGTATCGAAGTTGGTAAGGCCCAGGTGCCCGATGAGACCCTCTTCCTTCAACTCCTGCAGATGGAACATGCAGTCGAGCCATCCGGGATCAGGGTACGACCAGGCGTGGAATTGCAGGGCATCCAGGCAGTCCACCTGCATGCGATCCAGTGATCGCTGAACTGCCTCTCGGACCTGCTCCCTCGTCACCGGGCCAGGCTTGGGCACCCACTTGGTGAGAAGCTCCACCGCATCCGCAGCTGAAGCCCGACGGTACGCTCCGGCGATGATCTCGGAGGAGCCGTAGTGGTCTGCCATGTCGAAGGACGTGAACCCTGCCTCGACGTACGGCACCATGCATTCGGCGGCTGCCGCCGCGTCGAGCTCTGCGCCGTCGCGCTCCATGTCGGCGACCTGCCAGAGGCCAGTGAGCACTCGGGATATCGAGAAACCGGGGGCGAGCTCGACTCGCTCGATCATGGTCACAGCCTCTCCAGGAAGACTCGGTGGGTAGGCATGGCCTACTCCGGCGGAAGCACGGCGAACCGCGCTTCGGCATCTACGCCACTTCGCTTGAGCACCGCGACTTCACGGAAGTAGATGACCGACGCGGTGACCATGACGGCGATCCATAGGGGCGTGGAGTGATAATACCACGCCGACAGATCGGCGGTGAGGTCCTTCCAAACGTGAACGGCGAGAAACATCGTGAGCAGGACCGCGCCGAGGGAGGCGAGAACGACCTGCATGCTTCTGCTCCTCACCACGGTGATATCCGCGGCGATCTCCGGATTCCGGGCAGGGAGCGTGAGCACCGTGACGCACATCACCAGGAAGTTCACCAACATGGATGTCACGAGGATATCAACGCCCAGGAAGAAGTCGCCGGCGAAGTGCGACCCCACGATGCACGCCGAAGCCATGCATCCGCTGAGAACCAACGCCACGTGGGGCGTATGGAAGCGGGGGTGAACCTTGGCCACGGCTCGAGGGAAGACCCCGTCCTCAGCCCAAGCGAACATGAGCCTGGACACTGCCATGAGCATCGCCGGCAGGTCGTTGATGAGGGCCACCGCAGCCCCAGCCACAATCAGTACCGTCCAGGAAGGACTCAACAGATAGCCCAGCATGCCCGGCGCAGTGAGATCCTGCGTCTGCGCCCGTTCGGCGACCCACGCCCACGGGACGGCATGATAGACAGCCGCTGTGAACAGGAAGTAGAAGGAGCCAACGGTCACGACGGCGATGCCAATGGCCAACGGCAGCGATCGGCCGGGGTTCTTCGCCTCACCACCCGCTTGGGCGATGGAATCAAATCCGATGAAGCTGGCAAAGAGGATGGCCGAGGCCGCGAGGAACGACGTCCACTGGAAGGGCGCGGCGGGCGTAGCCGGAACCGCCACGCCCTCGGCTGCGGTCAGGGCCGCCGCGAAGTCCAGTTGGTCGAAGGCGAAGCCCCAGAAGATCACCGTGCCCCCCAGCACGAACATCAAGAACATGAGGGGCACCAGAATCTTCTGGTACAGCTCCACCCCCCGGAGGTTGATGGCTACGGAACCCCACAGGAACGCCAGGGCCAACGTCACCCTTACGATGCCCGTGTCCAACGTGGCAGCCAGTCCGTCCCAGCCCATGGCCGCAACGACATCGCGTACGAAGGGGATGAGGACGTAGGACACTACGCCAATGGCCACGGACAGCCCGAACCACTGGGAGAAGGAGGCCACGAAACCCAGGTAGGGACTCAGCCCCCGGCTGGCATACACGTAGCTCCCGCCGGCACGGGGCATGGCCGAGGCCAGGATCGCATAGGCCATGGCCGCCAACACAGCTGGCACCGCAGCGAACAGGAATGCCGGGAGCACCCACGGCCCGATTCCCGGCACGTTCCGCTGGATCATGAACGGGATGACGTTGATGGCCGCCCCGAGCATGGAGCAGATACCCGTCGCAGCCAGGCCCAAGAGGCCCAGTTGGCGTGTCAGACCGGTTGGGGAACGACTCTCGGATACTGACATTGCGCCTGGATCGAGTGTGTAGGCGGGAGCGAGGGAGCCAACGTGCTGGGGGGTCGTCCGCGCCGCAAGCTCGGCATCCACGCTCAGCGGCGCGTAGGCGCTCCCATAGATTGCCACCGGTGGCGTGACCGACCTGGGCGTCGAGGGTACGGATCCCATCCATGTGGGCACCGGGCATCTACTCTTCTTGGGAGCGAGCGGCGCCTTCGCTGCTGTCCCGTTCGATCTCGATCGTCGGGAGGTGACCGGAACTCCGTCTACCGCCCTTACGGACGTCCTCGCCACGACTGGCGAACTCGGCTTTTCAGTCTCGGAGGAGGGGACTGCAGTATACGCACGCGGCGACGTAGAGGCGGCGAGAGAGGTCGTCGAGGTGAGTCTGGACGGGACGGTGTCGCCGACCGGGTCGGCACCGAGAGCTTACCTGCATCCCAGGTACTCACCGGACGGCCGCGTCGTCGCGTATGAGATCTCGAATGCCCTGTGGCTCTACGATCGGGAGACCGGATCCAACGAGCGCATCAGCGAAGGCAGCGGGAGCCACCCCGTTAGGTCCATCGATGGTCGTCATGTCTACTATTCACCGTCCATGCAGGCGGTCGCCCGCAGGGCCGCCGACGGATCCTCGGAGTCGGAGATCGTCCACACGCAGGACGGCTTCGTGTTTCCTCTCTCGGCGGCTCCTTCCGGAGAGGAGTTGGTAGTGACCGAGGGCGCAGGCGAATCTTCGCCTTCATCTCCGCACGCGCACATCGTCGTGAACTGGTTCGAAGAAATCCGAGCGCTGTCCGGCCGCTGAGGCGTCAGCCCTTCCCGGGTGGGCAGCTTGCTATGGTCCCTCGTTCGCTGCATCCAGTTGCGCGGAGACGCTTTCGGTCACCTCGCCGAGCTGCCTCCATAGCTCCTCCTCGTTCGCTGCATGCATCAGCCGCTCACGAACGCTCGAGCGCAACAGGCTCTTGGACAGCCCGGCCATGACTTTGAGCTGGCCCCCGTAGTCCTTCTCGGGGGTCAGCAGCAGGAACACGAGGTGCACGGGCACACCGTCGGGGGCATCCCAGTCCACGCCCGCGACGGACCGACCGAAGGCGATCAGAGGGACCTCCAGCCCGGGCATGCGGGCGTGGGGGAAGGCCACTTCATGTCCGACCGCCGTGCCTCCTATCTCCTCCCGGGCCCTCACGGCGGCAATCACGTCGCCAACGTCGTGGCCGACGCCGGGAGGTAGTTGGAGCCCCCCGCTGAGCTCGTCGATGATCCCCCAGCGAGTATCTCCCTGGAGGTCGGATCGGAACGCACCCTTCTGCAAGTAGTCCTTGGCCTCCACCGACTTCTGCCGATTGAGCGACCAGGAGAGCCACGGCCCGACCAGCAGCGAGGAGACGATCGTGGAAACCACGATCGCGACGAAGACCGGTGTGGTGAGGATCCCGTACTCCAGCGCGATGTCCGCGACGACGATCCCGGTCACACCACTCGGCGTGAAGGCGATTCCGATGGACAAGCGATCGGAGCTGGAGAGAGACGTGCCCCATGCACCCACCCACGCTCCCAGGAACTTCGCCCCGATGGCGACCACCGTGACGAAGGTCACGATGAACCAGTCGAACTCGACCAGGAAATCGTACTTCAGGCCGAGCCCAGCGAAGTAGAGCGGTACGAAGACTGCGTGGACCATCTGCGTGACGACGTTCTTCGTGCGTTCGGTGAGTGCTCGCGCCTCGCTCACCATCACGCCGGCCACGAAGAAGCCGAAGAGCGCGGTCAGGCCGGCCATGTGCGTCAGCGCGCCGCACGCGAGGCCGACGCAGGTCACCAGCGTCAGGACCCGGCCGGGTCCACCTGGATGTTCGGCGTCGGCCACCAACCGGAGGGCCCGGTCCACGAGCTTCATGCCCCACGTCAGACAGAACGCCGTGAACAGGACGGAGAAGGAGACCGCGAAGCCGACACCCGACCAGCTCACGCCCTCGGGTGTCGCCATACCCAGCACGACGCTCAGGATAATCCATGCCAGGATGTCGTTGACCGCGTACCCGCACAGCGTCACTAGCCCGAGGTCGGTCTTGACGAGATCCATGTCCCCGAGCACTCGGGCGATGATGACCATGGCGCTGATGGCGATGGTCGTGCCCAGGAAGAGTGCGAACGGGATCCGGGTCCCTGGCGCGGCCAGGTAGTGGTCGGGCAGAAGCAGCGCCAGCCCGGTCCCGATGACCAGCGGGATCAAGACACCGATGATTCCGATGCGGAAGGCCGAGCTCCGCTGCCGCCACGCCGCCGCCACATCGATTTCCAGGCCGGTCTCGAGCAGCAGGAAGAAGACGCCGAACCAGGCGACGGTCTCCAGCATGGATTGCTGGATCACATCGGGTGGGAAGAGCGCGAGTTGGAGCTTGGGGAAGGCGCGCCCGAAAAGGGTCGGCCCCATGAGTAGACCTACGAGGATCTCCCCGACGAGGGCCGGATAGCCGGCACGTCGAAGCAGGTCACCGACGCCCCGGGCCAAGGCGAGGAGCACGAGCACCTGTATCAAGAACAGGCCGATGTTCTCTTCGGTCATGGTAGGGTGGGGGAGCGGCTAGGGTGCGTGGTCGCAGGAGGGGCAGCCCAAAGGGACCCCCATCATGCCGAGCGGGGAAGTCTGCGGCAAGCCGCCGACGGGTAGGCAGGGGGGCTCTTTGAATATCCCCATGAGCGTCCAGGAGATCCAAACGGGCTCTCGCCCCAGGCGGGGGCAGGCTAGGGCGCAGGGATTGGGGGGAGGGATCGAGCCTCGCCGGGTAGGCCGCAGGGGAGATCGAGAGGGGTACAGGGTCGCATTCGCCCGGTCTGCCTGGTACTGCTCACGGCGTTCAGGGCCCGGTTTCGCTGGTCGGCGTTGCTGCTCCGGTTCTGAGGGCAGGAAGAAGAGGGTAGGGCGAGCGTGAGCAGCGGAGGTATCGTCTTCGTATGTTTACAGACTCGCGTTCGGCGCGCGTTCCTGCTGCCCGCCGTCGGATGGGGTGACGCACCGCAGGAGTGTGGGAGATCCCATGGTGGACCTGCCCGCGTTCCAACGGTTTTCTCGGGGCCACCCTGAAACCCACGACCCAGCGACAAGGCCAGTATGACGGAAACCGCATCGCGGAGCAGTCTGCGCCGTCCCGCCCTCGAGCTGCTCGCAGCCTCTTTCGTGGTGCTGTTCCAGGAGCTCGCGCTCATCCGGTGGCTTCCGGCCGAGATTCGCGTCGCCGCGTATTTTCCCAACCTCATCCTGATCGGAGCGTTCCTGGGGCTCGGAGTGGGGGCACTGCGCGCACGCGGCAAGCCCCTCATGTGGCTCTGGCCGATCAGCCTGCTTGCGGTCATCGTGCTTTCGTGGGCGGCGAGCGGCATCGCGTTCACGGCGAACAACGTCTCGGAGCACCTGTGGCTTCTATATCATGATCTGCCGACCGGCACACCCGTCATCGAAGGCATCCGTGGGCCGCTGATCGCAATGTTCGTCTTGTGCAGCCTCACGTTCGTGCCGCTCGGCCAGTTCGTAGGCACGCGCCTCGAGATCTTCAGGGAGCGCTCGAGCGCACTCTGGGGTTACGCGTTCGACCTCGGCGGATCCCTGCTTGGGGTCATCGCCTTCGCGGCGGTGTCCTGGGCGGGGCTCAAGCCCATCCTCTGGTTCGCGCCGCCGCTTCTGCTCGGCTTCCTCTTCATCGGGTCGAACATTCGGATCAGGGTGCTCTTCGCCACCTGTGCAGTGGCGATTCTCACCATCGTGGGCTTCAGCACCGGGCCCGCGCGTTTCAGCCCCTACTACGCTCTCCAGGCGGTCCCCGTGCAAGGCTTGCCCGCCGTGGACATCCGGGCCAATGGATCCCTGCATCAGGTGGCTCTGGACATGGTCAGCGAGGGTCGCGTCCCAACTCAGGTACCGACGGACGAGGGCTATCGATATCCGTACCTGAAGCTCGACCGCCCGATCCGGAAGGCGCTGGTGCTGGGTGCCGGAACGGGAAATGATCTGTCGATCCTGTTGGCCCTGGGCGCCGAGGAGGTGCACGCGGTCGAGATCGATCCGGTGATCATCGAATTGGGCCGTGAGTTCCATCCGGTCGATCCGTATGCCGATCCGCGGGTGATCGTACACAATACCGATGGCCGGTCGTTTCTGAACGACACAGACGAAGAGTTCGATGTCATCACGTTCGGCACACTCGACTCGATGACACGGCTGTCCGCCCTCTCCAACGTGCGCCTGGACAACTTCATATACACTCGGGAAGCCATCGAGGCGGCGCGGGATCGACTGACACCCGACGGTGGCCTGATCCTGTTCTTCATGATCGGTGAGGAATACATCGAGTCTCACCTCACCGCCCTGATGGCGAACGCTTTCGGCCAGCTTCCGGTCATTCACGCTGGAGGCTACGCACTGTTCAACACGGTCTTCATGGGTGGGCCCGCGTTCCAGGATCCCGGTGCACCGCCGCCCGCCGCGGACTCGTGGTTCCTGCAGGACGACCTCATCGCCTCCCTCGCCCCGAGCGACGACTGGCCCTATCTGTACCTCCCGGAACGGGGCGTGAACTTCTTCTATCTCTCGATGATGGCGATTCTCGGCTTCATCGGCATCGTGGCCATCCTGTCGGTATCGCCGGAGATGAGGACGGCCATCCGCGCGGGCCGGGGCATGGACGTCGAGATGTTCCTCTATGGGTTTGCATTTCTGCTGATCGAAACCCGTTTCGTCACGGCCATGAACCTCCTCTGGGGCGCGACGTGGCTGACCTCGGCCGTGGTCTTCGGGGCCATACTGGCGGTGATTCTCGTGGGCACCGTTCTCATGGAGACGAGACCGATCTCGTGGCCGATCGCCGGCGCTGGACTCGTGATCGCCCTGCTCGTGACCTACGCCCTGCCGCTCAATCTGCTGCTGAGCACGTCGCCCTCGACGCGGCTCCTGCTGTCCGTGCTGTTTGTGGGCGCACCGATTCTGTTCGCCTCGCTCTGCTTCGCGGCCCGCTTCAAGATTCGGCCGGCGGCGGACCTCGCGTTCGGCTGGAATCTGCTCGGGGCGGTGCTGGGGGGACTGACCGAGTTCTTCTCCATGGCGTTCGGCTTCAAAGCGCTGATCCTGGTCGCGCTCGCGGCGTATCTCGGTGCGTTCATTCTCGCGTTCCGTGGCAGCGGCCAGGGTGACCCGGGTGACACCGCGGCTGAAGCTCTGGCCCCCGTCTGAGCCCCGAGGGCTTCCGCACAACCGACATGTGTGCCTGGAGTAAGCGGCGCTCTCGGAGTGGCTGCACGAGGAGCACCACGGGCGTGCCCTCCACCGCGCCCATCTCGATGGCTTTCTGGACGAGTGGGCAGTCGGCGTAAGCGGTGCCCCCGATACTTGTGACGAAGTCATGGCTCGCCTCGCTGTATCCGACGCACGATACTCGCGTGCCAAAAGGCTGGCCGTGGCACCGGAGCGGCCCCAACTTGGGCCGATGACACCCGATAGGCGTGCCTATCCTTCGACTCATGAGGACGTCGAACCGTCGGACCTCTTGCTGGAGAGCTGGGAAGATGAAGAAGCTGTGGATGTCGGCACTGATGATGATGGTCGCCCTGCCCGCAACGGCACAGGAGCCCACATCGGATGAGGAATCCGCCCAGGAAGAGGAATCCGCCCAGGAAGAGGGTCCGTTCGCGGACTTCGAGAAGCTGGTCGACGGAGCGGAGACGCTCGAGGGCTTCTTCGACGTCTATCTGAAGGAAGACAAGCTGTACTTGGCCATCGATCAGGATCAGCTCGGGATGGAATTCCTGGTCGACTATCGGATCGCACAGGGAATCGGCGCGCGGAGCCTCTACGGTGGTTCGACGACGACGTTCTTCGAGATGGACCTCATGGCCATCGAAAAGAACGGTGAGAAGCTCTATCTCATGAGGAGACCGCACCGCTTCACGGCTGAGGACGACTGGCGAGTGCAAAACGCGGTCGACATCACCTTCGGCTCGTCCGTCGTCGAGAGCGCCTCTGTTGAGGCGGTGCGGCCGGACTCCGCACTCGTCTTCGACGCGACGGACTGGTTCGTGGGCGATATGCACGGCATGAGCGAGGCCATGCGTGGCGTTGCCGCCGTACAGCCCGGGCAACCAGGAAGCGCGAGCTTCGACCGGAGCCGCAGCTACTTGGAGGAGGTCGAGAATTTCGAGGGCAACACGAACATCAAGGCGAAGCTCACCTATCGGTCGAGCAGGTCTGTTCCCGTCCCTTCGGTGCCGGACGGCCGATTCATCCCCGTGACACTGCACTACACCCTGGCGGCCCTCCCCGAAACGCCCATGGAGCGCCGTCGCGGCGACGACCGAGTCGGCAACTTTTGGACGGTACACAAGGACTTCAGTTCGGATACCGAGGGTGATTTCTTCCGCCGCATGGTCAACCGTTGGCGGCTGGAGCCCGGTGAGCGGGTCGGTGACAAATGGCGGCCTGTGAAGCCGATCACGTACTACATCGACCACAACGTGCCGGACGAGTACCGGTCGTACTTCCACGCTGGTGTCGAGGCGTGGAATGGTGCGTTCGAGGCGGCGGGCTGGGTCGACGCGATCCGGGCTGAGGACCTTCCAGACGGCGCGGACCCGGACGACATCCGCTATGCGACGCTGCGTTGGAATACTTCGGACCAGCCAGGGTATGGCGCGATCGGCCCCTCGAAGGTCGATCCGCGTACCGGTGAGATCCTCGACGCCGACATCCTCTTCGAAGCCAACATGATGCTCGGCCGTCGTGCACTGTGGCAAAGAGCCGTGAACCCCGTGACCGCCGCCGACGCGTTCGAGGCGGCGCTCGGCGTCGGTGCCTTCGAGGTTGATGCCGAATCGGCCAACCAGATGGGCGTCGAGCTCCCGGGCTTCGCGAACGCGCTCGTCGACCAAACTGACGTCGCCGGGGCCCTTTTCATCAAGCAGGGCCTCATGGCTGCGGGTGAACCGGTTCCGGAGGACTTCATTGAAAGCGCGGTGGTGTGGGTCGTCATGCACGAGGTCGGACACACACTCGGCCTACAGCACAACTTCCGGTCCTCCGCCAGCACGCCCCTCGACCGCCTGCACGACATGGATTGGACTGCGGAGAACGGCGTCTTCAGTTCAGTGATGGAGTACCCGACCGTGAACCTCAATCCAGACGGAGAGAACGGGCACTATTTCAATGCGGGTGTGGGATCATACGACCGGTGGGTGATTTCCTACGCGTACACACACGCTCAGTCCGATGCGGACAAGATCGCCCGTGAGGTTGCCGACCAAGCACACATGTACGGGAACGAGTCCGGTGGGAGTGGCGCGCTCGACCCGACCATCAACACCTACGACTTGAGTGCCGACCCGTTGGCGTGGGGCACGGAACGGTCGGCCATGATCCTCGACCTCATCGATGAACTCCCGGACTATATGCTCGAGGACGATTCCGAATTCGTGGATGCAACGCGCGCCTATGGGAGCCTCATGAACGAATACGCTCGGGCGCTCGTTCCGGCGGTAAAGCACCTGGGCGGTGCCTACATGAACCGTGACCATGTCGGGGATGGACGCCTTCCCTTTGAGAACCCGGGACGGGATCAACAGGAGATGGCTCTTCAGCTTCTGGTCGATCGGCTGTTCACCGAAGGCGTTCTGGAGTTGTCACCCCGAACACTCCAGCAGCTGGGCACAAATGGTTACGGTCACTTCGGGAGCAGTCGCACGTTCAACGGCAGGTTCGACTTCCCCTACCTGCAGGAACTCGTGGGCTTGCAGGGGGCGGTCATGAATCAGCTCCTGAATCCGTCCAGGCTCCAGCGCATGCGTACGCTCGAGGCGCGTTTCGGCGAGGGTGAGATGGTGACGATTCCAGAGATGATGGGGTCGATCACTGAAGCCGTGTGGAGCGACCTGGAAAGCGGGGCGATCAGCGCGAATCGACGCGACCTGCAGCGCGCGTATATCGACGCGATGACCCGGCTGATCGTGGATCCTGCCAGCGGAACTCCGGCCGACGCGCGGTCCGTCGCACGAATGCAGCTGCAACAAGTCGGCGAGCGGATGGGCAGCGCGACGGGCAACGACGCCTACACGGCGGCGCACCTCAACGAATCGATCGAGCGCATTCGCAAGGCACTGACGGCCGGGCTCGAGGCGGAAGGCAACTAGCCCATGGCACACGACCATCCGACTGCAGCGGATGGGCGATGACGGTTAGGGGGCGTATGGAGAGCACCCACGAAGCCGCGTGTGTCGCCGTGGCTCTGTCGAGCGGTACCTACTGCTGTTGCTGCTGCAGAACCTCGGGCCTCAACTGGGCCAGCACATAGTAGGACGCCCCGTCGATCTCGCGTGGCGAAAGGCCCGCAACACCCCATGTGGGCATGCCGCCCTCATGGCCGACGAAGACATAGCGACGTACGGACTCGATGTCGTCAGTGAGGGTCCACTCGAATTCGACCAGCGACGGTACGTCGATGCCACGCTCGGCGGCATAGCCGGTAGTCCCGTTGCCGAGCATGCCGTGGCAGCGGCGGCAGGACGACGCGTAGACGCTATTGCCCTCCAGCGCGCGTTCGGAGTCGCTCGCCCAGGTCACGGTGTCGAAGAGAGCGGGGGAGTACAGGGCCTCGGCCTGGGCCACGTGGTCAGCTTCGGAAGGGGGCTCGAAGTGGTGCCCACAGGCGCCGATTGCCAACAGCGCAGTGGTTGAGACCAGGAGCCGCAGCCCCTGCCTCAGCACGAAGTCGTTCATGACTTTTCATCTATTAGTTCACGCCCCGAGAGAGAGCCTTAGCGGCCGCGATTGGCGGAGCCAACCGTCTCAACGCTCCCGAAGCAGTCTCTTTCCTGCAGCCTTAAGTATCGATACATGTCAAGGCCGCTTCAAGGGCATGTGAAGGGCACTACAAGGCCGTGGAGGCGGATCCTGCGGAGGACCCCCGCCGGGGGCGTGTTCACGCCTGCCGGAGAGACGTATAATTCATCTGAGTGCCGTACCCTCCCGCGCCGCACACAAGGGGGTACCATGCCTTGCCGCCATACCGACTCGATCGACCGCCGAGACTTCTTGAGAGGCGCGGCCGCAGGTCTCGCACTCCTTCCCCACACCGATCTCGGCCGGCTGGGCTCCTTCCACCGCCTGCGGCGTTCTACTGTGGCGGTGATCAGGACGGAGAGCCGGCAGGATGGGGTAGCCAGGGCGCTGGCGCTGCTCAGCCCGACGGGGCTCTCGGGCAGGCACGTTGTGATCAAGCCCAACTTCAACAGCGCTGACGGGGGGCCGGCTGGCACCCATAGCGACACGCTTACCCAGCTCGTTTCCGAGATCCAGTCGCGTGATGCGCGGGCAATCACGCTCGGCGAGTCCAGCGGCCCGACCAATACCCATGAGGTGATGCAGTCGAAGGGGATTTTCGACTTGGCGAGCGACATGGACTTCTCGGTCGTGGACTTCGATGAGATGCCGGAGTCTGACTGGGTCCACGTGCAGCCCCCGGGGACCCACTGGGTTGAGGGGTACCACCTGCCCCGCCTCGTCACCGATGCGGAGTATCTAGTGAGTGCCTGTTGCCTCAAGACGCATGCCTATGGCGGCGTCTTCACGATGTCGATGAAGCTTGCAGTGGGCCTGACCCCGAAGTCGATCCGGCGCGGCATGCACCAGTCTCCGGACATGAGGCGCATGATCGCCGAACTGAACCAGGGGTACTCCCCAGACGTCATTCTGCTCGATGGCATCGAGGCATTTACCGACGGCGGCCCGTCACGAGGGACGCTGAAGCAGGGGAACGTCATGGTCGCTGGTACGGACCGGGTAGCGGTGGATGCGGTCGGGGTCGCGATCCTGAAGGAGCTCGGGTCGAACGATGCCATCATGGGCCGGCCCATCTTCGAGCAGGAGCAGATGGCCCGCGCCGTGGAGGTTCAGCTTGGCGTGGCGGGTCCGGAAGAGATCGAGCTCGTCAGCGACGACCCGGAGGGGCTGGCCTATATCGAGGTGCTCGACGGCATTCTGGCGCAGGGGTGAGGCAGTTCAGCTCCCCTCGGCCGTGTCCCCTGATCGGTACATGACTACGCGGGCCTTCTCGAGGGTGACGAGTCCTCCGCCCATGAGTGCGTCCAGCTGCGGCAGGACTGTCTGAATTCTCTCCTCGTCGTCGACGACCTCGACGATGACGGGCAAGTCCGTGGACAGACGCAGGACGGTTCCGGTGTGGAGCTTGGCGCTCGCCCCGAATCCCGCGATGGCGCGTACCACCGTTCCGCCCGCGCACCCCGCGTCGCGCAGTGTCAGCAGCAGCGCCTGATAGAGGGGTAGTCCCTTGTGCGGGCCGACCGGGCACTTGTCGGTCTCACCGATGAAGATCCGCATGAGGGTCCGTTCGCCCTCGAAGCTCCGCGTCATGGCTACCTCCGTAGCAGTGCGTTCGCCGCCCCCATCCCGAGAAGGACAGCGGCCAGGCAGATCAGAACACTGCCCGCTACATAGCCGCCGGCCCGCCACCAGTCGCCGTCTCTGAGCAGGGCCACCGATTCATAGCTGAACGTGCTGAACGTGGTAAACGAGCCGAGGAACCCTATCGCCACGAACTGTCTCGCTTCGGCAGACGCGACGCTGGCCTGGAGCCACACCAGGGCAAACCCCAGGGCCAGAGATCCCAGGACGTTCACGGCCAGCGTGCCCCACGGAAAGAAATCCCCAGACAGGTCCTGCACCCAACCCGTCGTCACATATCGGGATACCGCGCCAAGAGCACCGCCCACGGCCACGACCAGCAGGGTCATGCCCGTCTCATCGACGATGCGGCCGTCACGCAGTCGCCGGAACGCCCAGCGCGGTGAGGAAGCCCTCGATGGCGGTCGAGATCTCTCCCGGGGCGTCTTCCTGGATGTAGTGCTTCGCGTCCAGACGATGGACCGTGGTCATTCGGAAGTCTTCGCGGAATCGTTCCATGAACTGACGTGAGAACGCCGGGTCATGGAGGCCCCAGGTGAGGAGGAGCGGGACGTTGGCCAGCCGGTCCTGAACCTCGTCCGAGAGATCACCGAGCCAGAGGCTGGCTTCTGCGAGCTGTCTGGGGAACTCGGCCACCCCAATCCGGCTCGACGGGGTGGGGAAGGGCTCTCGGTAGTGGTGCATGACCTCCTCGGCGAGCGGGTGCTTGACCGCAACGGGCATCACCTTGTCGACGAAGAAATTATTGTTGAGGATCTGCGCTTGCATGGGGGCAGCGGACATCACGTAGGAGAACGTCTTCAGCTGCCATGAGTCGAGGGGCCAGTACCATGTGTTGCCCATGACCAAGGCGTGCAGGCGGGATATCTCGTCCAGGGCCACTCGCATCCCGATGGGGCCGCCCCAATCCTGGCCCATGATGGTCAGGTCCTTCAGGTCGAGGTGCTCCACCAGCTCCCGCACGATGCCGGCGTGCTGCGACGGCGTGTAATCGTAGTTGTGGGGGTGGGCCGAGAGCCCGAATCCTGGATAGTCGACGGCGATGCAGCGGTACTTCTTCTTCAGCCGGATCACGATGCCACGGTAGAGGAAGCTCCACGTGGGATTACCGTGGAGGAAGAGGATCGGCTGACCCACGCCCTCGTCGATGTAGTGGACCGGACCCACGCTGCTGTCGAACCACTTCGACTGGAACGGAAAGAGCCGGGGATCCGGTTTGAAGGGTGGGATGTGAGTCATGGGAAATGCGGCCAGTGTCAGGGGCGCAGCGTTCTCGGGTGAACGATGCCCAAACGGGCCCAAGGATGAAAGAGGCTCCCATCTCGGGAATCGGCACGGACACGCTGCTCCATCCGCGCCCCGCGGCGAGAACAGACCCCCCGGCAGCCTCAGACGGTGGTCAGCTTCCTGCGGCTCACGGGTGCGAACCGCTGCCCGGGTGTCCATTGAGTGATGTAACCTGCGACTGCGGACGCTGCGACTGAGTATGGCGAAGCGAGGTAGAGGTTCCCGGGCCCCGACCGACCCGGGAAGTTCCGGTTCTGGCTGGAGATCGAGATCTCGTCGGGTGACTGGGTGACGCCCGGGCCGGCGTTGATGCACGCCCCGCATCCGGGCTCGATGAGCTCAGCGCCCATGCGCTCGAAGAGTTCCGTGTACCCCTTCTGGCTGCAGTACTCCCGTACCTCGATGGAGCCGCATTGGATGTAGCACCGCACGTCGGCATGAATGCTCAGGCCCTGGGCGTCGGCCTCCGCCAGGACGCGTGCGTACATGTCCATGTCTTCTTTCTTCCCGGCCGTGCACGAGCCGGCGTACGCAATGTCGATGCGGACCCGCTCTGCCTCGAGGTCGTCGATGAAGACGCCGTTGCCGGGATCGTTGGGAAGCGCCGCCATGGGCCTGATGGTCGATGCATCGATCTCGATCACCTTGACGTACTCGGCGTCGGGATCCGACTGCATCCCCATGATCAGGCTCTCGGCCCTGCTGCGATCCATGCCGCGCTCGTTGACCATGAACTCGACCGACTTGTCGTCCGCTGCGATGATGCCGGTGAAGGCTCCGACTTCGGCGGCCATGTTCGTCATGGTCGCCCGCTCGTCGATGCCCAGCGCCTCGACCGCCGGCCCCGCGTATTCGATGATCTGGCCGATGGCGTGCCCGTCACGGATATACGGATGGCGGAGGATCTCCAGCATGTAATCCTTGGCCGTGACGTTGGCGGCTGGGTCTCCGCTGACGACCACCTTGAAGGACCTCGGTACCCGGATCCGCACGTCCTTGGTGATCCACGAGTTGAACACAGCCGTCGTGCCGACGCCGAAAGCGACTGCTCCGATCGCTCCAGCGTGGGGTGTGTGTGAATCCGAGCCGATGATGAGCATGCCGGGCTCGGCGTACTGCTCGAGGATCTTCGAGTGGCAGATGGCCTGCGAACCCTGCCGGTGTCCCATCTGCTCGCCGTAGAGCTTGATTCCCTGCTTCTCGCTGAACTCCCTCTGCTTCACCTCGAGTTGGTCGGCGACCTCCAGGAGGCCGTCTTCGATGCGCTCCTGGCTCATGACCTTCCCGAGGAAGGTCAGGTGGTCTCGGAAGAAGAGAACCGACTCGGGGTCGACGACCTTACCGTCCAGGCCGACCTTGTCCTCGAAGAAGATGGCCGCCATCGGGGTCACGTACTCGTGACTGAAGCGGATGTCCGTGCGAAAGAAGCCCGCCTCGCCGACGGCGATCCAGGGAACCCCCGTCTCGCCCTTGGCGGCATCCACGACCAGGTGCCGGGCGAAGATCTTCTCGGCCAAGGTCATGGGCTTGGTCGGTAGCGCCCCCTCCGACAGGCTGGCGGCCACGGGGAGCGTCACCTTGCCCTGCAGCCGTGCGACGTTGAACTCGAAGAGGCCGCCGTATTCTATGATCTGGCGGGTGATCTCGTCCTTGCCCTCGGTGAACTCCTCCAGCCGGATCTCTTCACCCGCCTCGATGCGATCGATAATCGAGAAGTCGTTGGTGGCCAGAACCCCGAGGTTCTGACAGTTCTCGTTGTAGATGCGCTCGATGCTCTCGGCGACGACGACCTTGATGCCCGCGTGGAGCTCGGCGTAGGGACTCGCTTCCCGGCTGCTGCCCTTGCCGCGGCGCTTTCCGGCGACCGAGCACACGAAGCCGCCGTCTTTGACCGCATTTCTCTTCACGGGATAGTCGGTCTCACCCGTGGAGCGTGACGTGGTGCGCAGGCCGAGGTAGGGGAAGTCGCCCAGAGTTTCGTCGTAGAAATAGCACACGTAGGCCGGAGTGATCTCGTCCGTGGAGATCTGGTCCCGGAGGCGCTCCTGCAACTCGGGCGTGAACTTCACGTCCTTGCCGTCGTAGAGCTGTGCCTCGACCAGGTCTGTATCATCGAGCAGGTAGAGGATGCGGCCATCGAATCTCATGGTGGCCGGCCGTTTCTCGATCGGGCGAGTGAGGAGGTCCTTGATCATGTGCGCTCGGTTCTGAGGGTCCGCAACCCGTGCATACCCACGTTCCACGGAGTCGATCCGGGTCCTCGACAGGATCCGGACGAACTGCAAGAGGGCCTTCGGGGGAAGACAAGGCAACCCCGAGAGGCGACAATCCCGTCTATGAATGTCGAAGGGCCCCGGCGGTGTCCGATCCGCCAGGGACTAGAGAATGGAGAACCTAGAGAGGAACGTCCGTGAAACTCATTCCAGTACGGGTGGCCTTGCTGCTCTCGGCCCTGATGCTCGGTGGGAGCCTCGCAGCCCAGGAGGTGTCCGACCTCCCTGCCGGGGACCGTCCCCTCAACGCGAACTTCGAAACCGTCTTTTCCGTGGGGTCGATCGATGGGGAGGAGTGGGAGACCTTCGGTGAGATCCGGGGGCTGGCATTCGACGCGGACGGAAACCTCTTCATCTTCGATGGGCAGAGTTCGCGCTTTGTCATGGTGGACCGCGAGGGGAACTTCATCCGTGAGGTAGGTCAAGCCGGCGAGGGCCCCGGCGAACTCCGCATGCCGATGTCCTTTACGTCACTTCGCGACGGCAGCATCGTCGTCTCGGACATGGGACATCGCGCCTACTCGCTTTTTGGTCCGGACGGGTCGTTCGATCGCATGGTATCGATGGGCGGGAACGGTCAGGCGATCCGAACCGGAGATCTGCACGCCGACCCGACCGGGCCGGGTGTGGTTTCGGCCACCGGCCAGATGATGATCCAGATGAGTCCCGGCGAGGCCGCCCAGCCGACTACGCGTCCGATCGAGCGAATTTCGTTCGCCGGTGAGGAGGCTGTGGCGGAACTCGTCGCCGAGGCGTGGAGGCCGGTGCGCGAGGATCGGCCCACTGAGGTGAGTGGGGGCGGGATCCGAATGGCGATGTCGGGCGGGCCCCGAACGTTCGAGCCGGGACTGCATATCGGCGTGCTTCCGGACGGTGGAGTCGCCTATGCGGACACTTCCACGTACGACGTGAAGATCGTGGATGGCGCCGGCGTGCTTCGGCGGGTACTGCGTCGACCGATGACGCCGCAGCCCATGACCGATGCCATCGAGGAAGCCGAGAAGGAGCGGCAGTTGGCCAACCTGCTGGAGGGCGGTGGCCCGCGTATGGCCGTGATATCTCAGGGTTCGGGCGGCGGCCGGCCGGCCATCAGCCAGGATGCCGTCAGCGAAATGATGCGTGGCCGAATCGAGCAGCTCACCTTCTACCCCGAGCTCCCGGTGATATTCGCTCTCGCCGCCGGGTGGGACGGCACGATCTGGGTTCAGCGGCGCGCCGACGAGCCACACAGTGGCGGCGCCATCGATCTGCTGAAGGCCGATGGGCAGTACCTCGGCACATTCCGAGCGGGGTCGGCTGACGTGCCGGACGCCTTCGGACCCGACGGACTCGTCGCCTTCACCGAGACGGACGAGTTCGACGTCCCGACCGTAGTGGTTCGGCGACTCCCTCCCCCGATTCGCTGACGGGGTCCCTGGGAACAAAAGGGGGGCGGCGCCAGGCGGCGCCGCCCCCTCCTGCATTGCCCCGTCCGTCGGCTTAGAAGTACTCGCCCGTGACTATGATGAAGACGAGCACCGTCGCGATCGCCACTGGGCAAACCCACTTCACGACGAAGCCGAAGAAGCTCCTACCGAGCAGCCGATTGCCGCCCATCTCCACGTACTCGAGCATCTTGTCCGGTCCCCAACGGAAACCCACGAAGAGGCATATCATCAGGGCGCCGATGCTGAGTCCGTAGTTGCCCCAGATGATATTCTGAACGTCCAGCCAGCCGAACTCGGTCAGTCCGGCGTGCGCTCCCTGGGACAGAGCAGAAGGAATGGCCAGCGCAAAGCAGGCCCCCGCGATCGTCATGGCTGCCTTGTTCCTGGACCAGCCCCTTTCGTCGACGAAGTAGGCCACCACGACCTCGAGCAGGGAGATGGTCGAGGTCAGCGCGGCAATGGAGAGGCACGCGAAGAACAGGATGGCCCACAGGGTCCCGCCAGGCATGCTGGCGAAGACCGTAGGGAGGACGACGAAGACCAGTCCGGGACCGCCCTCCGCGGACATACCAGCCGAGAAGAGAGCGGGGAAGATCACGAGCCCAGCCAGGAGTGCGATCCCCATGTCCGCCATCGCCACGGCCGTCCCGGCGAACGGAAGGCTGTCTTCCTTGGGGAAGTATGATCCGTACGTGATCATCGCTCCCATGCCGAGCGACATCGAGAAGAGCGCCTGGCCCAGCGCCGTGACCACGACCTTGGGAGTGAGTTCGGACAGGTCCGGCTTCAGCAGATAGCTCACCCCGTCCATGCCACCGGGCAGCGTCACGGAGCGGATGAGCAGGATCACGAGGACGAAGAGCAGGACGGGCATCAGGATCTTCGATGCCCGCTCGATGCCGGCCGAGACCCCGCCGCGAACGACGAAGGCCGTGATTCCCAGGAAGAAAGCCGTCAGGAAGAGCGCCGGCCCGGTTCCGCCGATGAGTCCGGTGAATATTGCCTCGCTCTCGGCCGCCCCCACCTCCGGTCCGAATGTGCCGGTGATCGCCATCCACAGGTAGCCGACGGTCCAGCCGGCGATGACCGCGTAGAAGGCGAGAATCCCGAACCCGGCCAGGACCCCCATACCGCCCAAGTACGGCCAGAGTGAATCGGGAACCAGCGCCTTGAACGCGCCGACCGGATTCCGCTCCGTGGCGCGGCCGATCGCCAACTCGGCGAAGAGCACGGGCACACCGATGGTGAGCACGCAAATGAGGTACACCAAGACGAAGATGCCGCCCCCGCCCTCCGCCGCCATGTAAGGGAAGCGCCAGATGTTGCCGAGGCCGATCGCGGAGCCGGCCGCGGCCAGGACGAATCCCAGTTTGCCGCTCCAGACGCCCCGATCGGAGGAGGATTGCATCGCCATATGAATCGAGTTCTCGAGAAGGGTCGCGTCGTGCCGCCAGGGTCGGCGGAATCTCTCCATATGCCCGGCGGGCCCCGGAAAAGCAACTGGCGCCCATCGTGCCCGTGCAGGAGATGGAGCATACTGTAGTCTCGTTCCGATACCCCGTGAAGGGTGTCCCGCCAGCGCCACCGCCAGGAGGAGTCGACGTGCGCAGACGCTATTCGTTGCCCGCTCTCATCGGATTCACGCTCGCTGTGGCGGCCTGTGGCGGCGACAGCCCGGCTGACGGAACAGGCCTCCGTGCCGCGCTCCTCACAGCGGGGCCCGTGAGTGACGCTGGGTGGTATGCCGGTGCTTACGAGGGGCTTCTCATGCTTCGCGATTCGATGGGCGCGGACGTGAGTCATCAGCAGACGCGCACTCCAGCCGAGTTCGACGAGGCGTTCCTGTCCTATGGAGCGGCTGGCTATGACCTGGTCTTCGCCCATGGCTTCGAATATCAGGATGCAGCGATCCGCGCAGGCGCCGAGTTCCCGGACATGATGATCGTGGTGAGCGGCGGAGGCCGGGTAGCCGACAATGTCGTGCCCCTCATCTTCACGCTCGAGGAGGCCAGCTACCTCGCTGGCATGGTCGCGGGGGGCATGACGCAGACTGGGGTCGTGGGTATGGTCGGCGGGGTAGCGATTCCGCCGGTCCAGGGGACGTTCCGGGCCTTCGAGGCAGGGGTGCTCGGTGTGCGCCCGGATGCCCGCGTCCTGGAGTCGTTCATCGGCAACTGGGACGATGTCGGGGCGGCGAAGGAGGCTTCGACGGCACAGCTCCGCCAGGGTGCCGACGTGCTCATCCACAACACCGACGCCGCGTCGTTCGGGGTTTTTCAGGCGGTGCGTGAATCTGTGGCGGCTGGCCGGCCCGCCTGGGCGCTGGGCATGAACCGCGACCAGAACGACGTGGCTCCCGACGTGATCCTGGCCAGTGCCGTGATTCGCATCCCCGAGTCCTTCCTCGAGACGGCCAGGGCCTGGGAAGCCGGTGGTCTGGGTGGAGCGCCGGTCTATGCGGGGAGCGCCGACGACGTGATCGACCTGGTGCTGAATCCTGCCCTCATGGACCGCTTCCCCGCTGATCTGATCCTGGCCCTCGAGGAAGCCCGCAGTCGCATCCGATCAGGAGAACTCGAGGTGCCACGGGTTCCCTTCGTCGATGGCGAGACCGGGGGCTCGTGACAAAGGAACGTCCGGCTGCTGCGCGGCTCAGCGGCATCCGGAAGGCCTTCGGCGCGGTTGCAGCCGTGGACGGTGCGGACCTGCTCGTGCACGCCGGGGAGGTCCACGGTGTTCTCGGGGAGAACGGCGCCGGCAAGACGACCCTGCTCAGCATTCTCGGCGGATCCCTCCGACCGGACGCGGGTGAGATCCGGATCGGAAACGCCGCCGTCGACCTCCGCAGCCCTCGTCATGCCTGGGACCGCGGGGTCGGCATGGTCCATCAGCACTTCACGCTAGTGCCTCGCCTTACCGTGCTCGAGAACCTGACCTTGGGGTTTCGTGACGCTGCGCGAGGCTGGAGGCTCCCGCTCGATGACGTGCGTGTGCGGGCGGAGGAACTCATGGGCCGAACGGGCCTGTCCGTACCGTTCGACTCCCTGACTGAGAACCTGGATGTCGGGGAGCGCCAACGCATCGAAATCCTGAAGGCACTGCTCCGCAATCCGAGCATACTCATTCTGGACGAACCCACCGCTGTACTGATGCCCGGCGAGATCGAGCGACTGTTCGCGCTGGTGCGCGACCTCACGGACCGGGGTGTCGCCGTCGTCCTGGTGGCTCACAAGCTCGACGAGGTGCTGTCGGTGTCCGACCGCGTCACCGTGATGAGGGAGGGAAGATCGATCCTCACCGCACCGGTCGCGGAGGTCGAGCGGCGGGCACTCACCCGTGCCATGGTGGGTCGGGAGCCGGAGCCTTTCTCGAGGCCACCCGCTCCGTCGCATGGGAAGACGGTCGCTGAGTTGCGGGGAGCTCGCATGCTGGGGCGGCATGGCGAGTGGGCGCTGGATGACGTGACCCTGTCGATTCAGGCCGGCGAGATCCTGGGCGTGGCTGGCGTCCAGGGGAATGGGCAACGAGAGCTGGCGATGGCGCTGTCCGGGGTCAGGACCCCGGATGGTGGATCGGCCATGCTTCCGTCCGGGGTGGGGTTCATCACGCAGGACCGCTCGCGCGAGGGGTTGATTCCAGACTTCGATCTGGTCGAGAACATGGCACTGGCTCTCCACCGCCGTGCGGAGCTTCGGCGGGGCCTCCTGCTCGACTGGCGAGGAATCCGTGACCGCACGGCTGCGGCCGTGACGCGCTATCAGGTCCGCACACCAGGAGCCTCGACAGCCGCCCGAGCCCTCTCGGGGGGGAATCAGCAGCGATTGGTCGTGGCCCGGGAAGTCGCAGAGGCGACGGACCTCCTCGTTGCCGAGAACCCCACCCGGGGGCTGGATGTCGCGGCGGCGGCTTTCGTACACGAGGAGCTGAAGCGGCTCGTGCGGGGGGACGGTGACACGGGGATGGCGGCGGTGGTCCTCATCTCCACCGATCTCGATGAAGTGCTGGCGTTGTCGCATCGCATCGTCGTCCTGGTGAGGGGACGCATCCTGGCCGTGCCCGAGCAGGCGCGGACCAAGGAGGGGCTGGGGTCGCTCATGCTGTCGGTGGACCATGCGACTGCCTGAGCAGACGCATGCCGGGCTCGTAGCCGCGGCTGCGCTGGCCGTCACGGCGGTCCTGGCGGGCGTGTCGCTGAAGCTGGGGGGTTTCGACCCGTTCCAGGCGGGCGCGGCCATGGTGCGGGGGTCTCTCGGGGGAAGGAGTGCCCTGCTGTCGGTCACGCTGGTGCGCTCGGTCCCGTTGATTCTGACCGGTCTGGCCGTCGCGCTGGCTTTTCGGGCAGGTGTGTGGAACATCGGTGCTGAGGGCCAACTGTATGCGGGCGCCGTCGCGGCGGTCTGGGTGGGCCTGGAGGGCGGCGGGCTCCCGGCGCCGATCTTGATCGTCGCAGTTCTGCTCGCGGCGGGAGTCGGTGGAGCGGCTTGGGCACTGGTACCGGCGCTCATGCGTTTCCGCATGGGCGTCGGAGAAGTCATCACGACCATTCTCATGAACTTCGTGGCGATCTACCTCGCGGCCTGGCTGGTGCACGGACCCCTTCAGGAGAGCCGTGGCGTCTTTCCCCAGACGGAACAGATCGTGGGCGCGGCCAGGCTTCCCCCGCTCGTCGAGGGTGCTCGTCTGCACTGGGGCTTCGTGCTGGCCGTGGTCTTGGCCGTGGTGCTTTGGGCCTTTGTCCGCTGGACTGTCCCGGGCTTCCGGATTCGGGCCGTGGGCGCCAGCCCGGAGGCCGCGAGGATCGCGGGCCGGATCAACCCCGACAAAGTGGCCCTGCGTGCGTTCCTGGTTTCCGGTGCGCTCGCCGGCCTGGCTGGTGGCGTGGAAGTGGCCGGGGTCACGTTCGCGCTCTACGAGGGGCTGTCTCCGGGTTGGGGATATACCGCCATCGCCGTGGCTCTGCTGGCGGGTCTGAACCCTCTGGGCGTGCTCTTCACGGGCTTCCTGTTCGGAGCCCTGCAGGGAGGTGCGGGTGCTATGCAGAGAGAGGCCGGCATCCCTTCGGCCTGGGTCGGCGCGGTCGAGGCCCTGGCTATCCTGTCGGTCCTCGCTGTAGACCAGATTCGCCGCCGTCGCATTCCGATTCTCAGGGCGGGGACGGTGGTGACCCAGGAGCAGGCCGATGATTGAGCTCGCGGCTCTTGCCACGTTCCTGGAGGCCTCGGTTCGCCTCGGTGTGCCACTGGGCCTCGCCGCGATCGGCGAGACCGTCACAGAGCGGAGCGGTGTCATCAACATCGGCCTGGAGGGCTCCATCATCGCGGGTGCGCTCGCGGGTGCGCTCGGGGCTCTCGCGTTCGGCTCGGCGGGCGCCGGCGTGGTGGTGGGCGCGGGGGGAGGCCTCGTGGTGGCCCTCGTCTTCGCGGTCTTCGCGGTGGGCCTGGGCACGGACCAGATCATCACCGGAACAGCCGTCACACTGGGGGGGCTGGGCTTCACCGGCGCGGTCTACCAAGCGCGTTTCGGGGTGACGGGCACGGCTCTGTCCCTGCCGACACTTCCGGTCATGGAAATTCCGCTCCTCTCGCGGATACCGCTGGTAGGGCACGCGCTGTTCGCCCAGGCGCCCACGGCCTACTTCGCTTATCTGGCGGCGCCGGCTGCGTGGTACTTCCTGTTCCGGACCGAGTGGGGGCTCGAGCTCAGGGCGGTGGGAGAGGAGCCTTCTGCAGCGGCCGCTGCGGGTGTGCGGGTGCGGTGGACGCGGATCTGGGCTGCCCTGTTCGGGGGGGCCATGGCTGGCGTGGCCGGTGCCCACCTCGCTCTGGCCCACGCGGGGACCTTCTCTGAGAACATGTCTGCCGGACGAGGCTTCATAGCCATCGCCGTCGTGGTCCTGGGGCGATGGAATCCGGTGCTCGTCTTTCTCGCGGCTCTCTTCTTCGGTGCGGCTTCCGCGGCCCAGTTCTTTCTGCAGACCTTGGGCCTGGATCTGCCGTACCAGCTATTCCTGACCCTTCCCTACCTGCTCACGTTGGCTGCGCTGGCGGGTTGGGTAGGGAAGAGCAGAGCACCGGCTGCGCTGGCTCGGCCATGGCCGCCCGCCGAGGGGTGAGGCGTGGGCGGATTGCTTACCCGGATGCGTTGAGGAGCCATCTAGCCTGCGGCGGGTATTCAGTCGGCTCGGGCCAGAGTATGTTCGGCCTCGATCTACCAGGTGAACCGATCAGGTGTACCCCATGAAGCGATGCTTCTCGCCCTCCGTGTGGGCCACAGCCGCCGTGCTCCTGCTTCCGTCTCTGGTGCCGGCCGCTCTCGCTGCACAGGTGCCGGAGCCGATGGGGATAGCAGCGACCGGACTCCTGCTTCGCCAGATGGACGGCGTCAAGCGTGTGTTGATGATCGGAGCCCATCCGGACGACGAGGACACCGGCTTCCTCACCGCGATGTCGAGGGGCCTGGGCGTGGAGACCGCCTACCTTGCCCTCACCCGGGGTGACGGCGGGCAGAATCTGATCGGGCCTGAGCTGTGGGAGGGCCTCGGGGTGATCCGCACCGGCGAGCTCGTTGCGGCGCGCGGGATCGATGGCGGAGAGCAATTCTTCACGAGGGCCTTCGACTTCGGCTACTCGAAGACCGCCGACGAGTCGCTCAGCCTGTGGTCCCGCGAGGAACTCCTCCACGATGTGGTTTGGGTGGTCCGGCGCTTCCGCCCTCAGGTCATCATTGCCGTGTTCAGCGACACTCCGGCTGCCGGACACGGGCATCATCAGGCTTCGGGCATTCTGGCCAGAGATGCCTTCGTTGCGGCGGGAGATCCGGCTCGCTTCCCCGATCAGCTTGAGCGCGGCGTCGCTCCATGGACTCCCGCCAAACTGTATCAGACCATCCGTCGGCAGCCGTCTCAAGCCACCGGAGGCGTCGACACGGGCTCGATCGACCCGCTTCTCGGGCGGTCTCTCCATCAGCTGTCCGCGCTCAGCCGCAGCCAGCACCGGTCGCAGGACATGGGCGCCGCGCAGCCTCCGGGCCCTCGCCGTGCACTGGTCCGCTTCATCGCGTCGAACGTGGGTGGCGGGGCGGACTCGGGCATCTTCGAGCATGTCGATACGGCACTGGCGTCCCTGGTCGACGGTCTGGACGAAAGCCGGGCACGTTCCACGGCTGTCCATCTCGAGGCGTATCGCGCCGCCGTGAGGCAGGCGGAAGAGCAGCTCGGCGTCGACCCCGGGAGGGTCATCGGTCCGCTGGGAATGGCTGTCGAGGCGCTCGGGTCCGCTGTGGAGACTGCAGGCCCGCACGCGAGTGACGAGCTGAGAAACGTACTGGCGCGGAAGACTGCCCTGGCCACGCGTGCGCTGCTGTCCGCGGCGGGCGTGGTCGTGGATGTTCGCTCCGAGGACGATCTGGTGGTTCCCGGTCAGTCGGTCCAGGTGGGGCTCCAGGTGTGGAACGGTGGTCCGACGCGCGTGCGCGGCGTCGAGCCTGCCATGAGCCTTCCCGCTGGGTGGGGCTCCGAGGTCGTGAGCGTCAATGGGCTGGGGCCGGATGGCAGCGTAGCCGCGGGCGCGCTCGCGGAGTGGGTCTACCGGGTCGACATTCCCGCGGATGCCGATTTCTCCCGCCTCTACTACCTCCGAGAGGCGCGAGACGGCGCCTCGTACAGGTGGCCTGACGAACCACACCTCTGGGGCCTTCCCCGCGATCCTGTCTCAGTGCACGGGCTCGTCAGCTTCTCGTTGGATGCCGGAGAGGCCACGACCCCGATCTCGACGGAAACCCCGTGGCGGTTCGTGGGCGTGGACCAGGCACGGGGGGAGTTCTACAAGCCTGTCCTCGTCGTGCCTGCACTGTCGGCGCGAGTGGCGCCAAGTGGATTGGTGTGGCCGCAGGATCGGGGAGGGTCGAGTGTCGTGACGGTCGCCGTCAGCAGCGCGGCTCCGACCGGACTCAGTGGGGAGATTCGCCTCGAGGCGCCCGATGACTGGTCTGTCACACCTGGCAGCCAGGCCTTCGAGTTGGGTGGCGAGGGTGCGGAGCGCACCGTGTCGTTCGAAGTCGAGCCTACAGGCACTCCGGCGGCGGGGGAGCATCTCCTGCAGGCTGTCGTGACGTCATCCGATGGACGGGAGTTCACTGAGGGTGTGTCTCTCATCGACTACGAGCACATCGAACGGGTGGCCATGTTCAGCGACGCCGTGGCACGGATCACAGTCGTGCCGGTCCGCATCGCAGACGGGGTCCGGATCGGTTATGTGATGGGTACCGGTGACGATGGGCCGGACGCTATCCGGCAGTTGGGTGGGCAGGTGGACCTGCTGGGACCCGATGAGGTGAGAGACGGAGATTTCACCAGCTACGATGCCGTGGTTCTGGGTGTGCGAGCCTACGAGACCCGTGCGGACCTCGGGGCAGCCAACGAACAGCTCCTCGACTACGCGCGCGCCGGCGGCACCGTAATCGTGCAGTACAACCAGTATCAGTTCTCCAATGGCGGGTACGCGCCTTACCCGCTGGCTATCGGTCGGCCTGCCGCCCGGGTCGCCGACGAGACCGCGCCCGTGCGCATGCTGGATCCGGAGGCTCCGCTGTTCACTACTCCCAATCGGATCACCGAAGCAGACTTCGAGGGCTGGGTTCAGGAACGGGGGCTCTACTTCCTGAGTGAATGGGACAGCGCCTTCGTGCCACTTCTCGAGATGAACGACGAGGGTGAGCCACCGCGCCGGGGCTCCCTGCTGGTCGCGCCGGTGGGCGAAGGCCTGTACGTGTACGCGGCCCTCTCGTTCTTTCGCCAGTTCCCGTTCGGTGTACCGGGAGCGTATCGCCTGTTTGCGAACCTCATCTCATTGAACGCCGCCGATTGGGCAGCGTACGCCTCATCGAGGGCCGGGACGGCGAATCGCGACTAGGTCGCGCGGTCCGCTGGACGCGTGCGAGGTCGACGATCGGCACACGCTCGGCCACGAGCACACGCTCGGCGATCAGCCCTCGGCCTCTCCAGAGCCGAAGCTGCCCAGCAGGACACCGACAATGAGGACGGTGACGGCGCCTATCACGTTGTGCCAGAGGAAGGACACAGAAGGCGCACCGAAAGTCACGGCAGCCACGACCCCCATCCCGGCGATGAGGCCGAAGAATGCACCGGCGCCTCTCGCCCTGGGGACCATGGCCAGCAGGAATACCCCGAGAATGGACCCATAGAAGAACGACCCGAATCGATTCACGACCTCGATGAGTGACCCCAGGGTCGCGGCATAGACGGCTACGAAGCAGGCGAAGAGTCCCCAGAATCCAGTGGCCCACTTCGACACCTGCAGGTAGTGATCGTCGTCCGCATCCGGCCGGAACCAGCGCCGATAGAAGTCGATGACGGACGCGGTGGAGAGGGATGCCAGTTCCGCTGCGATGGAGGACATGGCTGCGGCCAGCACCCCGGCGATGAACAGCCCGGCGAGCCCGATGGGAAGCTCACTGAGCACGAAGCGTGGGATGATGTAGTTCACGTCTCTCGACGACTGCCCTGTGACTTCTTCGGCCATGCCCAGAGCCACGGTGCGAACCCTCTGCAGGTCGGCTTCACGCTCCCGGAATGCGCCCATCGCGGCTTCGGCAGTGGCACTTCCACGCCCGGCGTCCGCCACGGCGAGAGCAGCCTCCTCGCGCAGGCTGAAGGACGTCTGGTACTCCTGCTCCAAGGCGCTGTAGGCGGCGCCGCGTTCAGCACGGACTTCCGCTTCGTGCGCGGGATTATACAGCAGGGGCGGGGCCTGGAACTGGTAGTAGACGAAGACGAGGACTCCCACCAGGAGGACGAGCGCCTGGAGGGGAATCTTCCAATAGGCACTCATGAGCAAGGAGCTCCGGGCCTCGTTCACCGAGCGGGCCGCCAGGTATCGTTGGACCTGGCTCTGGTCGGTGCCGAAGTAGGACAGCATCAGGAACGTGCCCCCGATGAGGCCCGACCAGAACGTGTACGTGTCGGTCAGGTTGAACGAGAAGTCGAAGACCCGCAGCCTTCCGGTGGCGCCGGCGATCTGGAGTGCCTCGTCCGGGTTCACGGGCATCTTCAGGAGCAGCACGACGACCATCGCCAGCAGAGCGAATACGATGAGCACCATCTGCTTCACGTCGGCCCAGGCTACGGCCTGTACGCCTCCGACCATCGTGTACAGGACGGTGGGAATGCCGATCAGTGCGACGGTCCAGGTCAGGGGCCACCCGAAGATCGCGGAGAACACGACCGCCGGCGCCGCCATGATGGTGCCGGCGGACATGCCCCGCGAGATCAGGAAGAGGAAGCTCGTCAAAGAGCGCGTGCGGGCGTCGAACCGCTTCTCCAGGTACTCGTACGCAGTGAATACGCCCGAGCCGTGCAGAAACGGCACCAGCGTCACGCCGAGTATGACCATGGCCACCGGCAGACCGAAATAGAACTGTACGAAGCGCAGACCGTCGGTCGCGCCCTGCCCGGTCGTGCCGATCATGGTCACGGCCGAGAGCTGCGTGGCCATGACAGAGAGACCCACCGCCCACCAGGGCAGGCTGCGGTTGGCCAGGAGGTATCCCTCCAGCTTGTCCGTGCCCTTTGTGCGGCGGACTCCATCGACCACCACGTACAGAACGTAGACTCCTACGACGATCCAGTTGATGGGATGCATGTATCGGCCTAGAGCACGTGATAGCGGGCCTGGAGCGCACCCAGGACGAGGAGAGCAACGATCTGAATGATCAGGACACGCACGAGGTTTCTGCCGAACGTGCTCCCTTCCTGGACGTCTTCCGTCTCTGGTGAGGTCATGACAGCTCCATGGCGCTTAGGCCGTTTCATTCCGGGCACGAGAGGGGCAACCTTCAAGGTTCGACCTCCTGCACGCAACCCGGAACGGCCAGTTGACCGTCGTGGTTGAGTCCCATGGACTACAGTTGGCCCTGGTCTTCGTTGGGTGGTCATCGGAACTTTTGGCCAGCCGGACTCGTCCTGTCGAAGAAGAATTCTCTACGCACGAGACCAGATGATGCGACCTGAAGGGATGCGATCGCTCCACATCGGCCTGGCGCTACGCATGGCCGGTCGGGCCCTGCGGCGGGCCCCTGGGAACAGTGCGCTTGCCGTATCCATCCTGGCGCTGGGGCTGGCCGCTCCGGCGACGTTCTTCAGCCTGTTGGTAGGTGCGATCCGGCCGCTTCCCGTGCCGGAGGGGAATCGCATCGTTCGAATGGAGGTGATTCAACCGTCTGGTGGCGGACAGGCCGGGGTTGTTCGCCTGGCCGATCTCGAACTTCTCCGGGGCGGCAGCGGGCTCCAGGGCCTGGGCGCGTTTAGACCCTTCGGGGGCACCATGGTGGATCCCGACAGGGCTGCGGCGAGGTTCGCGGGGGCCAGCCTCACGGCGGATGTGCTGCCGCTGCTCCGTGTCAGTCCGGTCACCGGGCGCATCCCGGGGCCCGGCGAGGAGCGGACGACGGTCATCTTGGGGTACTCGTTGTGGCAGGAGACCTATGGGGGCGATCCGGGGGCGCTCGGCCGGGTGGTCGAGTTGAACGGAGAGAGTCGCACCATCGTCGGAATCATGCCCGAGGGCTTTGGCTTCCCCTTCAATCAGAATACTTGGGTGGTGCTGCCCGTCGACGCAGGCGACCCGGAGCCGGTAGAGCTCGTGGGCCGGCTGGCGGACGAGGCCAACCTCGAAGGAGTGGGGGCCGAGCTGGCCGGGCGATGGAGTCGCGGCGACCCGCTGCGAGCGGAGGCCGAGCGGGGTGCCCTTCTTTCGGTCGAGCCATATACCGGAAGTCGCGGCGAAGGAGGCGAGGCGGTCGCTTTCATCGGGCTCGTCCTCGTGGCGATTGCGCTTCTGCTGATCGCGTGTGCCAACGTGGCGAACCTCCTGCTTGTGAGGGCGACGGAGCGCGTCCGGGCTCTCGGCATCCAGGCCGCGCTCGGCGCCGGAAGGGGGCAGGTGGGTGCTCAGCTGCTTCTCGAGGCCATGCTGCTGGCGTTGATGGGCGGTGTGCTCGGGCTGGTCCTCGCTGACGCCGCTGTGGACGCGATCCAGCAGGGCCTCGCCGCGGAGCACTTCGGCTACTTCTGGATGCGGATGGCGGTCGATGGTCGAGTGGTCGCGTTCATGGCGGCTCTGGTGGCGGGGACCGCTCTGACGGCTGGTACGCTGCCGGTGCTGAGGGTGTGGGGGGTAGACGTGCAGCAGGTGCTCAAGCAGGAGGGCTCTGCGGGTGGGATGGGGAAAAGCGGCGCTTGGAGCCGGGTCTTCATCACCGCACAGTTGGGCCTGTCGTGTGCGGCGCTCGTGGCGGCCGGCCTGTCAGCCCGGTCTCTCAGCGTGTCGCGTGGCTTCGGCGGTGACCTGCTGCCCCGGGAGGTCATCGTGGCCTCCGTGGATCCCAGCGAGTCGACGGCCGATCACGACCAAACGGTGGCCATGCTCGATGCCCGCCTGGCTGCGATTCCCGAGGTGTCCGCGTCGGCCGTGGCCATCGGGGCTCCCGGCTACTTCGAGCCCTACTCCAGATTCGCACTCGACGGGGTGACGTACGAGCGCGACGAAGATCGTCCGGGCACGAGCTATAATGCCGTGACACCGGGGTACTTCGCGCTCTTCGGCATCGAGGTGCGTGCTGGCCGTCGCCTGGCGAGTTCGGATCGACGTGAGTCGCTACCCGTGGCCGTCGTCAGCGAGAGTTTCGCCCGGGAGTTCTCGCCGGACCGTGAGTTGGTCGGTCGCACCGTGTCCCTCGCTTCGGACTCCGACCCACCCCGCTGGTTCACGATTGTCGGGGTGGTGACGGATGTCGATGTCGGTGGAGGTGATCGTGTTCGCAAGGCGAGGGTCTATCTCCCGCTTGCCCAGGTGGAGGTGGAGGGCGTGGGGCTCCTGGCCCGCACCCGTGGAGACGTGACCGTGCTGGCCGGCGCCCTGCGTGAGGCCGTAGCCCGCGTGGATTCTTCCATCCCCCTGTGGGGCGTGCGGACCCTGCACGATGCACACGCCTACATGACCCGTGTTCCGAGAGCCATGGGAGGCATGGCGCTCGGCGGCGGCGCCTCGGGCCTCCTCGTGGCGGCAGTCGGTCTCTACGGGCTGCTCGCCTTCCGGGTGCGGCAGCGTCGGAGGGAACTCGGGATCTGCCTCGCACTGGGTGCGAACGGACGTCGCCTCGCAGGCCAAACGCTGGTGTTCGCCCTGAGCCAGGTGATCCCGGCCCTGATCGTTGGCCTGCTGGTGGCCTGGCTGATCGCTCCGCTGCTGGGTGCTGTGCTCATCGGCCTCGATCCCCGCGGGCTCGGCACGTACGCCGGCGTAGCCGCGGCCTTTCTCGGCGTGACCCTGCTCGCCTCCGCCATTCCCTCGCTCCGGGCTGCGCGCGTGGATCCCGCCGAGGTGCTGAGAGGTAACTGACATGGAGCCGGGCGGTAGCTCCACCGTCACGTCCGGCGACGTCGACTCGTTCTCCATGCAGTGACACGAGGGCGTGTCGGGTCTCGCGGCGGACGGGAGATGGGATCTGGTGAAGACCATGCTTTGGATTGCGACGTTGGTGGTTCTTTCGGCGTGCGGATCGAGCACCGACCCGGACGTGAACATGGACGGGGCCATCGTCACGACCCCCATCGAGTTCACGCTTCGCTACGGCGACGAGCGGCAGGTGGAGGGCACCGTCCTGCGGGTGGGTTTCGCCGCAGTGCTCGACGACTCCCGCTGCCCTCAGGACGTGACGTGCGTGTGGCAGGGGAACGCCGAGGTGGTGCTGGGACTCACGATCGGGATGGGACCGACCGTCGCTCTCCACTTGAATACCGGACTGGAGCCGGGAGCCGCCGAGTGGAGCGGGATGCTGGTGACTCTCGTCGAACTCACTCCGGTGCCCCTCGCCGGGGTTTCGATTCCCAAGACCGACTACCAGGTGAAGCTGCGGGTGGAGCCACTGCCGTGAGCGTCTGAACCGTTGCCAGCAAGCCGCCCCCGGACCGACGAGCGGCCCGGGGGCGGACGTACTTCAGAGCGGCGCGGTCGAATTCAGTGGCCCGCCTGCCGAACGGCACAGAATCCACCTCCGTCGGTGCACCCCGGTTCACGGATGGTGCGCTCGAACAGTTCGTAGATCCGCCTGTACTCGTCGGTCCAGGAGGTGGGCTCGGTGAAGCCGTGACCCTCCACCGGGTACACGGCCAACTCCCAGTTCTCCTTGCCGAGCTCGATCAAACGCTGGGAGAGCCGCACGACATCCGAGAAGTGAACGTTCGTGTCGACCATTCCGTGCAGGATCAGAAGATGCTGATCGGGCCGGAAATCCTCTGCGAAGTAGATGGGTGACGACATCTCATAGGCTTCCTTGTCGTCCTGTGGGAGATTGAGAATCCGGCTGGTGTACCAGTGGTTGTAGTGTGCCCAGTCGGTCACGGATCGCAGTGCCGCTCCCGCCTTGAACGTGTCACCCCCGGTGAAGAGAGCCATGAGGGTGATGAAGCCCCCGTACGACCCCCCGTACAGACCGACCCGGGCGGCATCCACACCCTCTTCCTGCACGAGGTAGCGGGCGCCGTCCATGTGGTCACTGAGGTCCTTGCCGCCCATCCACCGGTAGATCCCTGTGCGCCAGTCGCGCCCGTACCCTGCGGAGCCGCGGTAGTCGATGTCCATCACAGTGTACCCGTTGGCCGCCAGGAAATGGTTGAACATGTATTCCCGGTAGTACGACGACCAATAGTTGTGCACGTTGTGCAGGTAGCCCGCGCCATGCACGAAGACGACGCCCGCACCGTTGGCCTCCGCGCCCATGTCACTCGGCCGGTAGATCCGCGCTGGCACCATCGAGCCGTCGTCGGCCGGAAACCGGATGATTTCCGGCTTGATCCAATCGAACGACTGCCACTCCTCCGTCGGGGAGTACGTCACCTGCGTGCGCGTGTCCGGCCGCCGCGTCTCGGCCAGGAAGAGTTCTTGGGGCCGGTTGGCGATGTCGTGCACGAGGGCGATGCGGCGTCCGTCTGGCGAGAGGGTGCCTGCGTATCTCCCTTCGCCCTCGGTGATGGGCCGGTGGTTTGCTCCGTCGAAGTCCATCCACGAGAGGTGCTGGTTGAAGGGAGAACCCTGGTTCGTGGTGAGCAGGAAGCGCGACTGGTCCTCCGGCATCGTCACGCCCAGGACCTCCCACTGCCCGCTTGTCAGGGCCTGACGCCCCGAGCCGTCGGCGTTGACTACGTAGATGTGGGCGTAGCCGGTCTCTTCCCCCACGAAGAAGACCCTGTCGGTTCCCGGGATGAACCCGACGCAGTTGCTGAAGCAGGGGCCCTCCACCCAAGCGTCGTCGTACAGGTGGTCCAGGAGGGTCTTCTCACCCGTGGCGGGATCCACGGACCAGATCCAGCGATCCTTGCGGTCGAACGATGTGGCGAAGACGAAAGCGCGGGTGCCCGCATCGTTCCAGCCGGAGCTCATCACCCCGGGATCCATCTCGGATTCGTGATCCTCGGGCGCCGGATCGATCCAGGCGATCTCTCCCGTCGCTGTCGAGAGAATCCCCGCCCGCGACGTTCCCTGCGCGTCGCCCACCTTGCTGCGGACGTTCAGGCCTCTGGTATAGCCGTCCTCCGTGACCCAGTCGGGTACGACGGTGTTCTTGTCCCCCTCCGCAGGCATCGCCGTCCCGACCAGCACGTAGTCACCCGTGCGTGTGGGTGAAATCTGCCGGACGCGTTCGTTTCGCTTGAGGTGGATCGTCGTCGGCTGGCCTACCTCACGCGCCTCTCGCCGAGCCTCCGCCACCTCTCGTCGAGCCTCTCCGCGTCGGATGTGCTCGAACAGTTCGAGCTGCTGGTCCACCAGGAAGCCTCTTTGTCCCTCGGGTTCGCCCTCTTCCCGGCGTTCGGGGTCGGTGGAGATCCTGACCACCTGGGTCAACGCCCCGCTCTCCAGATCCAGGCGATAGAGATCGTTGCCCCTGCGGTAGAAGACGGACTCTCCGTCCGCAGAGAATTGGGGCGATCCCTCTCCGTCAGCCGTGTGGGTGAGGCGGCGCACGTTCATCGATCGGCGATCCACCAGATAGAGGTCCCCGCCCACGGACGAGATCCGCTGCCGCCGGTCAGGCGACAGGTCCCCGCCGGCGATCAGGACGGCTGCAGCATCGGCTTCGTCGTCGCTCAGCCTCTCCGGGTCGCCACCTTCTGCCGGCACCCGGTAGAGGGATGCCGGGGCGTCCCATTCCATGCCCCCGGGCTTCCAACGGAAGTAGACCCACTTCGAATCGTCCGTCCAGCGGATCCCGGCGGGCTCCTGGCCGACCAACTCCGGGCCTCTCATGATGCTGCGGATGGTGAGCTCGAATGGCTGTGACCGCGCGACTTCCGGCTCGAAGTCCGCGGCACTCTGGCCTGCGGACGGGGTGGCGATCAGTGCCAGTGCGGCGAGGGCCGCGAGCGCACTGCGAGTCCTGTTCCTCAAGGGGAACTCCTATGTGGTGTTTGTGTTTGCTGGGGTTCAGTCGCCCAGACAGATCCCGAGAGCCCTGGCGGTGGTGATGACGTCGCTGTCGAGGGGGACGGTTCGATTCCGTCGAATGGCGTGACCCAGCGGGACTGCCTTCACATCCGGAGGGTCGAGGGCGACCATGCACCCGAAGTCTCCTTCCTGGATCAACTGCACGGCGGCCGATCCGAACCGCAGAGCCAGGAGCCGGTCGTACGCGTTCGGGCCGCCTCCGCGGAGCAGGTGTCCCAGGCGGAGTGTCCGGGTCTCTCGCCCCGTCCGCGCCGAGATCTGGTCGGCAACGATCTCGCAGATGCCTCCCAACCGCACCTGGCCCTTGTCGTGGTCTTCGTAGGAGAGCTCGCCGCCCGCCGGGTACGCCCCCTCGGCTACGACCACCATGGCGAAGCCCTGCCGGCCCTGACTGTAGCGTCTTTCGATCTTCTCACAGACCTCGGCCATGTCGTAGGGGATCTCGGGTAGCAGAATGACGTCCGCGGTTCCCGAGACGCCGCTGAAGAGCGCGATCCATCCAGCGTTGCGGCCCATGACCTCCACGACCATGACCCGCTGGTGTGCCTGAGCGGTGGAGTGGAGCTTGTCGATCGCGTCGGTGGCGGTTTCGACTGCGGTCAGGAAGCCGAAGGTGAGGGTGGTGTCTTCGAGGTCGTTGTCGATCGTCTTGGGCACTCCGACCACTTTGAGACCCTTCTGAAACAGGGCGTGGGCGATAGCGAGGGATCCGTCGCCACCGATGGCGACGAGAGCGTCGATCTCGAGCTCGCCGAGGCGCTGGATCACTTCGTCGGAGCGGTCCTCATAGGTGAAGGATCCGTCCTCCGCCTCCACCGGCCATTTGAGTGGATTCCCCCGGTTTGTCGTCCCCAGAATCGTGCCGCCGAGATGGGTGATGCCGCGAACGGCCATCCGGTCCAATCGGCAGACGCCCCCCTCCACGAAGAGCCCGTCGAACGACCGCTCTATGCCGTAGACCTCCCACCCCTGCTGCTCGGCTGCGAGCACGACGGCTCTGATGACAGCGTTCAGTCCCGGTGCGTCGCCACCCCCCGTGTTGATGGCGATCCTGCGAATCCCGTTGGACATGATATCGGATCCTGAAGAATGAAGAACGGCGCCCGACCCGAGGGTCGGACGCCGAACCGTAGACCCTTCTCCGGGATCCGGTCAAGCAGGGGCGACCAGAGTCGTCAGAACCCCAATCGCAGAGTACCCGAGAACTCTGCCCCCATGAGGCTTCTCGCGGATCCTGCCGGGTTCTTGATGGACCCCAGGAGTATCCTGGCCTTCGGGAAGAAGTCGGCTCCCCCGAACAGCCTGAGCGGGAAATCGCCGCCGGCTCCGAGTATCCAACCTGAGCCCTCGTCGCGTCCGTCGGCTTCCTCGCGGATCTGGTACTTGAAGTCGATGTGCGGCCGGAAGACGTATGAGCCACCCACGCCGATCGACCCCATGATCCCGCCCACCAGCAGGTTCTGCTTGGCGGTGGCCACGGTAGTGTCCCCGACGATCGTGTTGAGTTCGTCGACGATGCTCAAGGTGAGATCGCCGTTCTCCCGCCAGAGATCAGCGGCGTAGATCGTCCATACACCCGCGCCCGCTCGAAAGGCGTAGGTCACGTCCGCTCGCATGCGGTTGCCTGCCTGGAACAGGTTCCGGCCGTCTGCCAGATCCTGCTCGTACTTCATGACCGTAACGCCCATGGTCAAAGTGGTGTTGCCGAAATTGCGATCGATTCCCAGCCGCAGCCGACTCTCGTTCCCCGGCTGATAGGTCAGGTCCAGGTCCGCCGACGGCTCGAACTCACTCCGAGCTGCGTAGGCAGCGGCCAGGCCGATGCCGAACCCTCCGGCGCGGACCGCTGTCGCCAAGGCGGGTGTGACGGAGAATCCCGTTCCCCACGTCGCCTCACGGAAGCCGAGCAGGTCGGTCGAGAGGACGGACGCCACCACCGCTTCTTCGCTGTTGTGGCTGGCATTGCCGGTCGGCACGGCCACCCCGACGCTGAGCATCGCCCACGGGCCGAAAGCCAACGACAGCTTCACGCGTGTGTCGACGACCCCCTGGAGTGAGAACTCCGTGCCTTCCCGCTCCACCTTGCCCTGTGCCCAGGCCGAGTAGATGTCGAGAGTGAGGCTCGATCCCGCCTTGAATCGCATGGCAACCGGCACGAGGAGTAGCTGCGCGGCATCCGCTCCGAGCCCGGAATCGAAACTGTAACCCATGTAGCTGGATGAGACTCCGATCGTTTGCTGAGCGGGGGCGGGGAGAGCGATCGCAGTGGCGACCGCGACGATTGCGACCGTCCGGAAGATCCGGGCTTTGGTCATCGGTCCTCTCCTCCCGGTCGACGAATCACGATGCGTATCTGGGCCGTGGCTGTGCTCGTGACAGTTTCCTGACCCTGCGACTCCTGGACCGGGTCACGCTGCTCTCCCGTCTGGCCGCTCTCGCCATCCGGCCGCTGGGTGGATCCCAGGTCCAGAGTGCCGGCGGTCGGAGTAGGGCTGACGGCGTCGGATGCGCCGGCGAGCGTCCCGGGCGTGCCGTTGCTGACAGTCGTGATCGGATCACCGGGACGCGCGAGCGGCTCCGCCGCCGTTGCCGGTGGCGGCCCCACCACGCCTCCGCCGAATTCGTTGGACGTGGATGCGAGTTCCTGAATCTGCTCGATCGGTATCTGCGCTGCGACCTGCACCGCCACCAACTCGCTCGCGGCCTGGATCGCTGCCTCGAAGTTCGGATCGAGGTCGGTGGCGCGCTGGAATTCGATGGCTGCCGCGTCGTAGTTGCCGCGGTCCTGCTCCCGGAGTCCCCGACCGTAGGCCAGGAAGGCGAGGATGTTGCCGGCTCTGTTCTCCCGGATCGCCTGCTCCTCGGCGGGAGTCAACTCCACGTTCAGCACGTCGCGAATCGTCCGGAAGACGAGGTCTTTCTCCAGGTCGAACAGATTCTGGAGATTGTCCTCCGTATCCACCGTCCCGGCGGATGCGGACCTGGGGATGTTCAGTACGTCGGCATCGACGCGGACGTCGTCCTGCCCCAAGGTGGTGAGCACTCCCTGCAACACGTGCTCAGCCCTGAGCATACGGCCCGCTCGCGCACCTGTGCCGGGATCGGAGTAGCCGGCGTCGGTGAGCGCCATCTCGTCGAGCAGGCTCTGGATCTGCGTCCGCTCGAGCACGGTCAGCGCGTTCGACACGGCGAAGTCCGTGATCATCATATCCGCGAGAGCATAGATCAGTGGCTGGTATTCCTCGCGCTCGGAATTGAAGGCGAACGGGAAGATGGCTACCGATCGCGGCGTCGGGGCGGCGGTGCTCAACTCCGCCTCCTGGGCCATGGCATTCTGGGCCTGCTCCCGGAGAACATTGCGAGCGATGAGCTGGAGCCGGTTCCTGATTTCCTGCTTCAATGGATCAGAACGGCCTAGATCGAGGTATCTGGAGTAGGAGTCGCGGGCGCCGGACCAGTTCTCCGACGACTCGTGAGCCATGCCGAGATAGAGGAAAGCGACGCTGCTTTCGTTGCCGGCTTCGACGGCGCCCTCAATTGACGCGATGGCCCCGTCGAATTCTCCGGCCTTGTACTGTGCCATGCCGAGCTGGACCTGGAGGTCCGTATTGTCGGGGTTTGAGGAGATGTCGTTTTGAAGGCGGGGGATGTCTGCCGGATCTACCTCGGGGATGCCGTGAGCGCATCCCGAGACGAGGATTCCGAGGGCGACGATGATGGGTCCAGTCCGCATGAGGGGTCCTGTCGCTGGTCTAGAGACGTAAGAACCCAACACACGCCAAAGTAAAATTCTCTTGGCGTGCCTGTGTGGGCATGGGTTAATTTAGGTGGAGGGAATTGGGTGGGCAAAGGAAATATCCTGAGGGTCCCACCTTTCGCGCCTCTGAATGAGGCTGTTTCGGGGTTTTTTGCCCCAGTTGAGGAGGTACGTTTGCTCACCCACGCGAGACTCTTCGTGGCGGTCTTTCTGGCTGTGGCTCCGTTTGCTCAGGAGACGCTGGCTCAGGACACGGATGTTCCGACCGTCGCGGTGATGGACTTCAACGGCTTCATGCTGGGCGAGGCCGGAAACTCTGTGAACCTGGGCAAGGCCGTCTCTGCCATGCTCGTCACCGAGTTTTCCGGACGTGACGGCATCGAGGTCATCGAACGGGCCCAACTCAACGACCTCCTGACCGAGCAGCGGCTTGCTCTGTCCGGGCGGGTCGACGAGAGCAGTGCGATCGAGATCGGCCGCCTGCTGGGCGCCCAGTACATGTTCTACGGTGCCGTGACTAGCATCGCAGGGTCTTTGCGTGTGGACATTCGAGCCATCGACGTGGAGACCTCGGAGGTCGTCTCGGTGCTCAAGCAGACCGATGAGACCAGCGCGCTCCTCAACGTGGTCGTCTGGGTGGCAGACGAGTTTTCGGGAGCTCTGGACCTGACCGCTCCGTCGGATCGTCCGGCGATCGAGCCCATACCCGTGCGGGCCACCATCGAGTTCAGCCGCGCCGTTGACTTCGAAGACAAGGGCGACGTCGAGCAGGCGATCGTCCACTACGAGGCGGCGCTCGAGTACCATCCGGGACACCAGGACGCACAGCGGGCCCTAGACCGGCTACGCGGGGGAGGCGAGTAATGCGCATGCCAGTCATGAAGTGCCTGTGGGCGGCTTCTGCCCTTGCAGTATTGTCGCTGCTTCCGGCAGCGCCGGCGGCGAGCCAGCAGATCGCCTTCGATTCCGAACTTCCCAGGACCCTGGTCTTCATCGAGGAAGAAGGGCGGGGCCAGGTCGGCTCGAGCGAGATGACCGCATTTCTTCTCGAAGCCGGATTCCCTGTCATCGATCCGGCGCTCGCGCACGAGGCCGCGCAGCGCGAGCTCGTGCAGGCGGCGATGAACGGTGACAACGGCGCCGCTGTGGAGTTGGGCCGTGACTTCGGCGCCCAGCTGCTCATTCTCGGAGTCGCGGATTGGGGGACCCGGCCGGACCCCGTCGACCAGTCGCTGGTGACAGGGACCGCCATGGTGTCGATTCGTGCGATCCGGCTCGACCACGGAAATATCGTGGGCATCGCTGAGGCCGACGGACGCATGCTGGAGGCTACCGACCAGGCGGCGAGGAACGGTGCGATCCGGAGGGCGGCACAGGAGCTGCTGACGTCATCTCCTCTGATCGGAGCGATCTTCAACGATTGGGAGTCCAGCCCCTGGGAGGACACCGAGTACTGGAAGCCGGATCCCGGGTCCATCCAGGAGGCAAGCGCACGGCCGAGCGCGGGTGGGGAAGCCCCCGGAGTCGCGATTCTCAGAGCTGATGTGCTCCCCGCGGATGGCATGGCTACGCGGGGGATCGGCGTAGTCCAGCGAGGAGAGGGGAGCGGCCTGTCCGCGGTGGAGAACGTAGTACGTCTGGAGGGCGTCGTGGTCGGCAATGCGAGCAGTGTCGCGGTCGACGGCTCTCCGGCCATCACCGAACCGCTGGACATTGAGGAGGCCGTGCGACTGGGTTTGCAGAACACGGAGGCGCACCGGTTCTACCGGGAGTTCACGCTACCCATCAGTCAGGACTCCGTGATCATCGTGGCTCAGGGCAGAGGCGGTGTGACGACACAGGCGGTTGCCGCGCCCCGCATCGACAAGCGCTGGGCGGTCGTGATCGGCGTGGGTGAGTACGAGTCCGAGGACATTCCCGATCTCGAGTTCGCCCCGTCCGACGCACAGGCCATGTATGACTTCCTCACCAGCGATGCTGCCGGTCCTTTCGACGAGGTCTTGTACCTCCAGGACGAGGAGGCTACCGGGGCTGCGTTGCGTGAGGCCCTGTTCGTCTTCCTTCAGCAGGCGAACTGGGATGACCTCGTGGTCATCTACTATGCCGGGCATGGTGCGCCGGATCCGAACCGGCAGGACAATCTCTATCTGCTGCCGACCGATGCGGATCTGAATCGTCTCGCCGCCACCGGCTTCCCCATGTGGGATGTCAAGACGGCCCTCCGTCGCCAGATCGCTTCGGACAGGGTTCTGGTCATCGCGGACGCGTGCCACAGCGCGGGCACTGCAGACGGTGACGCCGTCGGCGGCGGTGAGGCGAATGCCATCGCCGGGGGCTTCGCACAGCTCTTCTCACCCTCCCGCCGCTTGATGATGACGGCGGCCGATACCGACGAATTCTCGCTCGAAGACGCACGTTGGGGTGGGCACGGAGTGTTCACGCACTTCATTCTCGACGGGCTTTCCGGGGCGGGGGACGCCGACCAGGACGGTATCGTGACCTTCACCGAGTTGTTCGACCACGTGTCGAGCAACGTTCGTGAGGCCACGGGTGGCCGGCAAAACCCGCAGAGGTCAGGACTGGGAGACATCCCGCTGGCAGTTGTCGGCGGGGGTGGTGGAGGCTGAGCCTCACCTGCTTCTGGTTTGGCGACAGGCCCCCGCCGGTTCAACCGGAGGGGGCCTCGTCGTTGTGTGCATCCCGGCCCGCCGGAAGGATCAGGCGTTCCGCCATGGCCCGGGTAGGTCGTCCATGATGCCCGCTGGGGCGCGCCGGTCTTCGAGAGCCTGGGCCATCCACTCCATCGCGGGCCCCACGTGTGTGAAGAACGTCTTGTATCCCTCACAGAGGTAGTTCAGCCCGCTCTCACCGTCCGGTGTCTGGATGAAGCGGTTCTTCGGGCAGCCGCCATTGCAGACGAATCGCACTTCGCACTTGCGGCAGTATTCGGGCAGCGTCATCCGCTTGGCCGCACCGAATGCACGTTGGTCGTCGCTCCCCACCAGCACCGGGAGCGCGCGATCCATGAGGTTTCCCAGCCGGTACGCCGGGGTCACGTAGTGGTCGCAGGAGTACACGTCGCCGGTGTGCTCCACCGCCAACGCGGTGCCGCACGTCTTCTGGAAGATGCAGAGCCCTGGATTCTGTTTGGCCCAGGCTGCCAGTGCGACGTCGAAGATCTGCACGAACACGCGTCCGACATCATGACGGACCCAGTCGTCGAAGACGCCGGAGAGAAAATCACCGTAGGCGCGTGCCGGCACGGACTCGGCTGAGGCTTCTCTCCCCGTCCGCTCCACGATCGGAATGAACTGGACGAATCGCGCTTCCACGACGTCTCGCAGGAACGTGTAGACCTCGCCGGGATGAGGGGCGTTGGCGGCGTGCACGGTCGTCAGGACGTTGAACTCCACACCGTGCGATTGGAGGAGGCGGAGACCAGCCATGACGCCGTCGAAGGTGGGCTTGCCTCCCTTGTCTACGCGGTAGGCATCGTGAAGGGACTGCGGCCCGTCTATGCTGATTCCCACCAAGAAGCGATTCTGGCCGAGGAAGCGGCACCATTCATCGTTCAGGCTGACGCCATTGGTCTGGATGGTATTCGAGATGGTGACCCCTTCCGGTGCGTATCTCCGCTGGAGGGCCAGCGCGCGCCGGAAGAAGTCCAGGCCCATCAGGGTGGGTTCGCCGCCCTGCCATCCGAATACGATCTCGGGCCCCGACTGACTCTCGATGTACTGGCGGGTGAAGGCGTCCAGGACCTCGTCCGACATGCGGAAGTCCGACCCTGGGTAGAGCGTTTCCTTCTTCAGGTAGTAGCAGTACGTACAGTCGAGATTGCAGATCGCCCCGCGGGGCTTGAGCATCGCGTGGTAGCTGGGAATACCGGGGATGGCGGGGCTCTGCAACGGCGGGTTACTCCGAAGTGTGTGTGGTCGCGGGACCCCCGCCGGGCAGGTAGCTTTGCGGACCGGGATCTCTGGTGCAGCGCACGGTACCGACGAGCTGGGGGACGGACAATGGACGGCAGAGAAATCGACAGGAGAGATTTTCTGCGCGCGCTCGGTCTGGGCGCCGCCTCCGTCGCGATCTCGGGACAGGGCGCCTGCGCCGCCCCCGTGGGTGCGGGGCGCCGCCCCAACATCGTGTTCATGATGGCGGATGATCTGGGCTACGGCGAGGTCGGCGCGTACGGCCAGACCAGGATCCGCACTCCCAACCTGGATCGCATGGCCCGCGAAGGCATGCGCTTCACACAGCACTATTCGGGTAGCCCCGTGTGCGCACCTTCTCGCTGCGTCCTGCTGACGGGGATGCACACCGGGCACGCCTACATCCGCGGCAATGACGAGATGGCGGACAGGGGTGACGTGTGGCGCGACCTGAGCTTGGAAGGGCAGCGTCCGCTCCCCGAGGGCACGACGACCGTGGCCCAACTGCTCAGGGAGGCGGGCTACGTCACCGGCGCCATGGGCAAGTGGGGTCTGGGTGGCCCGGACAGTTCCGGGGCGCCGAATCGTCAGGGTTTCGACCGGTGGTACGGATACCTCGGCCAGCGCCTGGCCCACAACTACTATCCCGTGCACCTGTGGAGCGACAGCACCAAACACGTGCTCGAGGGAAACGAGTACTTCCATCCACACGAGCGTCTTCCCGAAGGCGCCGACCCGTCCGACGCGTCGTCGTACGAGAAGTACGGGGGGGCGCAGTACTCACACGATCTCATCGTGGACGAGGCCCTCGCGTTCGTGAGGGAGCACCGTGAGCAGCCGTTCTTCCTCTACCTGCCGTTCACGATCCCGCATCTGGCACTTCAGGTGCCCGAGGACTCCCTGGCAGAGTACGATGGCCTGTTCGAGGAGACGCCTTACCTGGGAGATCAGAGCTACACCCCCCACCCCACTCCGCGAGCGGCGTACGCGGCCATGATCACGCGCATGGACCGGGATGTCGGGCGCCTGATGGACCTCGTTGCCGAGTTGGGCCTCGATGAGGACACCATGTTCGTGTTCACGAGTGACAACGGACCGTCGTGGGTCGGGGGAGTGGACTTCGAGTTCTTCGAAAGCCAGGGAGGGCTGCGGGGACGGAAGGCCCAACTCTGGGAGGGGGGTATCCGCGTGCCGACCATCGCTCGCTGGCGTGGGAAGATTGCCGAGGGATCTGTCGCGGGCATGCCGTCTGCCCTCTGGGATTGGCTTCCGACGATTACCGAGATCGCGGGCGCCCAGACTCCGCTCGATATCGACGGGATTTCGCTAGCGCCTACCCTGCTTGGGCGACCCCGGGACCAGGAGGCGCACGAGTACCTCTACTGGGAGTACATCGGCGGGCAGGCCGTACGAATGGCCGACTGGAAGGGCATCCGTCTGTCGCCCGACCAGGACCTGGAGCTCTATGACCTTGGGGCGGACCCGTCCGAGACGACGAACGTGGCCTCCGAGCACCCGGGTGTGGTGTCCCGAATCGAAGAGATCATGGCGACGGGTCGGACCGAGTCGGACCTGTTTCCGCTCCGTAGGGGATGACCGGGCCTACAGCTCCCGCCAGTCCGTGCCGAGGACCTTCTCGTATACACCGGAGGTCTTGAAGATCTCGACGATGTCTGGGTCCAGGGCGCCTTCCTCGGCTTCCCACGTGAGAATCTGCAGGGCCCTCTCGACCGGCATTGCCTTCTTGTAGGGTCGGTCCGATGCGGTGAGCGCGTCGAAGATGTCGCACACCGTCATGATGCGAGTCTCGAGGCACAGGTTCTCCCGTGTAACTCCGTCCGGGTAGCCCTTGCCGTTGAGCTTCTCGTGATGTCCCCGGACGATCTCGGCCACACGGCCCAGGTCTTCCGTCCATGGGATGTTCACCAGGAAGTCGTAGCTGTGAAGGACATGGGACTCGATCTGCTTGCGCTCGCTCTCGTCCAGGCTGCCCCGCTCGATGCACAGGTAGTGAAGCTCGTTCGCCGTGAGGTAGGGGATCTCCGTGCCGTCTGCCTCGGTGAACGTCTTCGTCGCAATCTCCTGGAGGATCCCGGCCGCTTCCTCGGCTAGAACGCGCGGGATGTTGGCGTCCTTGACGGCAGCGTGATACCGCTCCACCTCTGCGAGTTCCTCCTCGAGCTTGGCGCGGAGCGTCTCGATTTCGTCAGCGGCTCCGGCCCCCAGGCTCTCGAGCAGCGCGGCCTTCGCCTCCTGGAAGTCGTTCTTCAGCAGCGCCCCGATCAGAACGAAGCGAGCATCCAGACGGGCTTCGAGCACAGGGGGGAGCTTGTTCATCTTCACGAGCACCTCCTCCCGCACGCCTACCTTGCCGAAGTCGTGGAGCAGGCCGGCGTATCGGAGCTGCTTCATCTCGTCGTGACTGAAGTGAACGTCCTTGAACGGCCCCTCGGTCATGTCGTTGATGAACGCTGCGGTGTCGCAGGTGAGCTCCGTCACCCGCACCGAGTGGCCGGAGGTCGCGGGGTCCCGTCGATCGATGGCCGTCACCGCTGCCTTGATGAAGCCTTCGAAGAGGTTCTCGATGTCCTGATAGAGCTGGCCGTTCTCGATCGACACCGCGGCCTGACCGGCCAGAGACTGAACGATGTTGACGAGGCGCTCGGTGTAGGGCAGTACCCATCGGTCCGAGTCGTCATTGGTCCGGATCTCGGCATTGACGTCGGATTTGCGATTGATGAGCTGGAGAACGCCGACCACCTTGTCGCGGTGGTCGATCATCGGTACCACGAGCATGGACTTCGCCCGATAGCCGTACCGGTCGTCGAACGCTTCCTTGTTGTGTGAGTACGGGGCCTCGCTCGGGATCTCATACACGTCGTCGATGACGAGCGGTTCACCCGTGAGCGCAGCGTACCCGGTCACGCTGGATTCGCTCAACGGTAGTGTGAACTCCAGCGTGGGCAGGTCCGGTAGCGTGTCGTTGTGGGCCCGGAGAAAACGGAGCCGCGGCAACCCGTCTTCGTCGTCCTCTACGAGGTATAGGCTTCCGGCGTCCGAAACCGTGAGTCGCCGCGCCTGAGTCAGGATCAGTCCGAGCAGGAGATCGGGATCGCGCTCGCTCATGAGCGCCATTCCGATCTTGTTCAGCTCGCGCAGCTCGGAGCGAGCCTCCTCCAGCTCCTGGCGGAGGGCCTGTTCTGTCGCGCTGGTGACCTCCTCCGTCATCGCAGCAACTCGTCGGCTTTGTCGAAGGCGGCTGTCGCCTCTTCGCTTCGTCCCAGCCTGTTCAGGATCTCGCCCTTCAGAAGATAGAGTTCCGCGCTCATGTCACCGGCCGCTTCGACGCTGTCCAGCGCGCCGGCGGCGTCGTAGAACAGATCCATGTCCCGCAGGATCATCGCCGTGAGGAAGAGGCCGTCGCCCTGGGGATCGAGACCCATGTCGCTGACCTGGTCGATGTAGCCATCGAGCTCGAGTCTCGAGTTCGGGTCCAGGACGGTGAAGCGCTGCTCTCTGGTCGGCCGCCCTTCGGACGGAGCGACGGTCCATGCGTACTCGGTGCCCTGGATGAGCTCAGCAACAGTGTCCGGGAGCATCCATTCCGTGACGTCTCCGACCTGGAATCGCACGGGGCGGGTTCCTGAGGCCCCCACTGCACGGATCTGCAGGGTGTACCCGGCGGCTCCCTCGACTGGCATCCACGAGAACATCGGACGCATGGTGGTTACCGTGAGACCGTTTCGAGGGGCGACGAGAACCGGTTCGCCCGGGATGGGCCTGATCATCCCCTGCCGTCCGCCTGCCGTCCTGGCGTCTGTCGAAGCCGCTTGGGCCAGCGTGCGCATCGCACGGTCGAACATGTCTGCGTTGCCAGTGCCCTGGGGCTCAGCCACCGTCGTCGCCTGTGCCACCTGCTGCATGGCGCCGGTACGGGTGATCAGGAAGGCTCTCGCGCCGTCCGCGGGAAGAACTTCGTCACCCGCGACAAGACGCTCGCCGACCGTGGCTGCGGCTGCTGCATCCTGGCCGTGGCGGACCTGGACATCGCCCTGAAGCCGGATGACCAGCGCGGCAGGGTTGTCCTGGGCGCTGAGGGGCGGTGCGACGAGTACCGCCACGCTGGCGGCCAGATTCAGGAGCTTCCTCATGGTCTTCTCCACTTGTCTCACTCAGAAGGCGGATCGGCCGCCTCCAGGGACCGGACGGCAGTGCCGGACCCTGTATCCATAATCTCCTACTTTACAGTCCTTCGCACCACGAAATCCCAATCGGGCGGTGGTGGGTCGGCTGCGTTCGCCCTGGACCTGTCCAGGTACAGTCGACTCGGTCCGTCCGAGGGAAAGGCTGCCAGCCCCGCCTCGAAATGCGTTGCTGCTGCTTCCCATTCGTGGCGCTTGTATGCGCTCATGCCGGCCTCGTACAGCTCGAGCATCTTCTCTTTCTCGGCCGAAAACTCGAACCCGGCGAACTCGAGAACTTCATACACCTCAACCGGCTGCTCCTTCCCTTTTACGGCCACCAGGTCGAGTTCCCGGACTCTGTACTCCTCCCTGCGAGAGATGGCGAGTGTGGACTCGGACGTCATGTTGAGCGTGTCGTAGGTCTTGTTGGCGGGCTCCAGACGCGCAGCCAGGTTCACGGCGTCGCCGACGGCTGAATAGTCGAAGCGCTCGGCCCCGCCCACGTTCCCGACCACCACCTCACCGCTGTTCACACCGATGCGGACGACGAGATCCTCGTGACCCTCGTCCCTCTCCCTCCAGCGGTCGTTCAGGTCGTCCATCTTTCGCTGCATCAGGATCATCGTGCGCAACGCCCTGTCCCCATGATCGGCAATGTCCTGGGGAGCGTTCCAGAAAGCCATGATCGCGTCGCCGATATACTTGTCGAGCGTGCCCCCCTCGTCCATGACGATCGTGGTCATGTCGGACAGGTACTCGTTCAGGTGCGCCAGCAGGTCTTGGGGGTCCATCCGCTCGGAGAGGGTGGTGAAGCCCGCCAGATCGGAAAAGAGCAGCGACAGCGGTCGCTTCTGGCCTCCGAGTTGGAGAGCCTCGGGCCTGCCCGCGATCTCCGCAACGACCGCCGGGGATACGTACTTGCCGAAGGCGCTCTTGATGAACCGCTTCTCGCGCCCCTCGACCACGGATACGTACGCGACGGAGCCGACGTACCCGAGGATCGCGGAGATGGCGGGCGTAACGATCGGCAGCCACAGGAAGGGTCGGTCGAAGTGGAAGAGGGTGGCACCCGGCACGAAGACTTCGCCCACCCACATCCAGAACCCTGCCGCGAACACGCCCAGAGTAGCGGCCACCGTCGTGGCGCCGCCCCATCCCGCCCCCTTCCAGAAGGCCACGATTCCGCCGAGAATCGCCATGAGGAGCAGGAGTACGAGGCGCTGACCGAACCCCAGAGGTCGGACGTACTCCTGGTCGAGGAGGTTCTGAAGCGCGTTGGCGTGGATCTCCACGCCGAACATCCACCCGTACTCTTCGCCGCCGCCCATGCCCTCAGCGTCAGCGGGCGTCTCGGCGGCATAGAACGGGGTGCGGAACTTGTCGTATTCGTGGAAGCCGGTCCCGATCAAGATGATCTTGTCCTCGAACATCTCCGGAAACAGCATGGCGACGTCCACGACCGACGACGACGAAAAAGCCTTGAACGTACCCGGCGGGTCTTCCGCGTCGGATGACGACGGCGGTCCGACGTAGCGGATGGTGAACGGCACGATCGACTTCGTGGCGGATGCGCTCGTAGTCCACCAGTCCTCGGGCACCAGCCCGACGTTCGGCGGAAGTCCAGGCAGTGCGATTCGTCCCTGGCTTCGGGCGGACAGCAAGAGCGAATCGACGTTCAGCCCGGTGGCATGACCGTACATTGCCAGCGCGAGTGACGGCTCGAGCCGAGCTCCGGATCTGACCGCGAAGTTCCCGTTTCGGAACGTCTCGAAGGAGGCTGGCAGTTCGGCGAGCCCGATGTCTGCGGCCGATCGGGCGAACCGGGGGTGCGGTTCGTCTACGACCGGACCCGAGTCGGTTCGCTCTACCGGAGCCACCAGGATCACGTTGCCCGCCCGTTCGATCGCCGCCTCGAGCAGGTCGTCCCCGAAGTCGATCTCGTTCAGGGCCGGATGCTCGAGATCCAGGAAGACGTCGAGGCCGATCGTGCGCGCTCCCGAAGCCGACAGCGCATCGATGACCTCTGCGATGTGCGCCCGCGGGAACGGCTGCTCCCAGGGCCACGCCTCGATCGAGAAGCGGTCGAAGAAGACGATCACGACGTCGCTTTCTCGGTCTCCCTCAGAAAGCCCCTGGAACGATTCCGGCGTCATCCGTTGACGCCAATCCAGGGTCCGGTCCTCGAGGTCCGTGACACCCGTCACGCCGCCCCAGGCCTCGGCCAATAGGGCGAACGCGGTGGACGCCAGGACGATGAGAAGGAAGGCGATGGGGCGCTGGAACTTCACTGACTGCGGCCCCCCACTACCTGTCTGAGTCCCTGGTCCGCCTCACCCCCGATGGCGCCCGCCGCGACGTGCATGCCGCCTAGTTGTGAATGTCGTAGACCAACGAGGACGTGGCCCACGAGTCCAACTGAACGGCTCCCTCAACCGATCCCGCGGTTGCCCTCACGGCAGCTGCGATGATCGCTGCGAAGGCATCGTCACCCTCCGGATACTCGCCATTCATCGGCACGTCGAGCGGCTCGGGAGTCACGAAGGCCCGCACCATACCCCTGCCGGCCGGGGGGAAGATCTGGAGATCGAAGCCCATGTCCTCTGTCGGGAAGGAAAGCGTCTCTCCCGCCTCGATGCGCAACGAGGGCTGGTGCTGGTTCGGGAAGAGCATGACGACCGTACCGTCCGTTCCCAGGTCCACGAGCGTCAGATATCCGCTCCGCGCTGACGTGGCATGGAACGAGACCTTCTCGCCGATGCCGAATGAGGTCTTGCCTCCTTCGAGCATGATATCGACTCCGAAGGGCTGGGCCGGGTTCTCCATGTCGGCGAGACTCTTGGCAGCTGCCTCTGCCTTGAGGATGCCGGCGAGAGCGTCGGCTCCGCCCGCCCCCACGGGGATGCCTTCGTGACGGACGAACCCGTCCGCTCCCACGACCCGGATGTCTTCACCCCGACGCCTGAGAATCAGGTGGCTGAACGCGGTCTCGTCCTCTATGATCTGCACCCCGGCCGCACCGTCCAAGATGGCCCGAAGTGCCTCGACACTCTCCGAACCAATGCCGGCTGCGTTCACACGGAGCGGGATCTGCGCGTAGTTGTACCCGGTCAGGCGAACCCGCTCGCCGGCTGATACCGAGCCTGCGACCACATTCGCGGTGCTGCTCCGCTGTCCGACATTGGACACGACCACACGGCCGCCGGATTCGGTCTCGAACACCGAGCCGTTCGTGATGCCCAGCGCCTGTCCGCCCCCGAGCTCGACCACGGAACCGTCGGACGACTGCACCGGCACGGAAGCATCGGCTACGTCGTTGCTTCCACCCTCGATGAAGAAGAGCGGTGACGTCTTCAGGGGGACGTCCTCCGACATGAGTGGGTCCTGCTGGAAGCGGTTTCGCTTCAAGGCCTCGTAGGCGTCCCGGAACACGTCCTCGTACGTGGCGTCGGACGGAGCCCGCCACAGCTGACGGACGAGGTGCGTGGTGAAGGCGCCACCGTGGAACGGGTCCGAGCCTTCTCCGCCGGGGAAGTATGCGTCCACGGCGGCTTGATCAGGCTGAGCGGCGGCGAACTCGAGGACCCGCGTCGCCCCGGCATCGAAGCCGGTCTCGTCTTCCTGGCCGGGTAGCGCCCTGCGGGCCACCGTCTCCGGCTTCTCGACGTCGTTGATGTCACGGCCCAGGAGCCTGCCCCTCGAAAACGGCGTGACATCGCGTGTACCCGTGCCCGAATTGCAGTTGTCCAGGATCACGAGAACGTTGTCGGTGGGGAGGCTTCCCAGCCACTCGTTGAACGTGTCGTCGTTGATGTCGAACTCGGTGCTCGTCGGGCTTACGTCGGCAGGCGCCAACGTCTCATCGAGTCCGTCGTCTTCGTCGCCGCTCTCATCCCACATCTGCGAGCCGTGACCGGCGAAGAAGATCACGACGTTGTCGCCCGGCCTGGCATTCCCTGCCAGCCAACCGGTGACCCCCTCTTCGATGGCCGCGCGGGTCGCATCTGCGTTGAGGAGCATCCGCACGTTCGCTGCGGGGAATCCGCCCTTGTCGACGAGGTAGTCCCGGATGACCTGGGCATCGTGCTCGGCCCCGGGCAGGTCCCCACCTTCAACGTCATCGAAGTTGATGTAGTCGCTGATGCCGACCACGAATGCCCAGTGCGTCGCAGCCACACGCTCGGCAGGACCGAATGCCAGAAGGGGGGCGACGGTGAGTATCACAGCGAGATAGCCGAACCGTTTCACGTCAATTCTCCTCGAGCGTGTATTTCAGGCCTTCTGCGGCGGCCTCCATGCGAATGGAACAGCCCCGCCCAAGCGCTTCGTCACGCAGGCGGTCTACGATCTCATCGATCTGACTGTCCGACCGCTCCGGATCGTGGTGGAAGAAGAGAAGCCTCTTCACCTCTCCCTCCTCAGCCAGTCTCAAAGACTGGCGGAAGGTCGAGTGTCCCCAGCCGACCCGGCTCGGGTACTCCACCTCCGTATACATCGAGTCGTGGATCAAAAGATCCGCGCCGTGGATGAACTCTACCAGGCGGTCCCTCCAACCGTCATCCACTTCATACACGTCACCGTCGAGTTCGTTGTCGGGAATGAAGCAGATCGACTTCCCGCCGGCCTCCATCCTGTAACCGACGACATGTGACGGGTGCTTGACCCGGAATGTGCGAAGCGTCACTCGCCCGACCTCGATCGTCGCCTCATTCAGGTCGTCGAACGACATCGTCGCTGAAACGACGCTGAACGGGATCGGGAAGTAGATCGGGCCCATCTGACCGGCGAACAGGCTTCGAACATCGATGTTCCGCTGCTTGGGGCCCGCGATGCTCAGATTGATGTTCGGGTCGTAGAGCGGACGGAAGAAAGGGAAGCCCTGAATGTGATCCCAGTGGAAGTGGGTCAGGAATATGTGATGGTGGGCACCACCGTTCCGCATCAGGTCGAGACCCAGGAGACGAATCCCGGAGCCTGCGTCGAAGATCAATCGCTCCGACCCGAGCTTGACCTCCACGCACGTCGTGTTGCCCCCGTAACGAGCCGTGTGGGCCCCGGGGCTCGGGATGGAGCCACGGGTCCCCCAACAGCGGAGGGTCAGATCGGAATCGGCTTCGCCGGTCGGAACGGACTCCGGCGCAGGGGACTCTACGGAACTCAAATACGCATCTCCGAATGGGGCCTTCATGGGCACAGATGCACTCTTCTTCTCTAATCTACACACCGTGCCCGCGCCAGTGCGAGCGTAACGCGCGTCGTCACGACGTCCGCGGGCGTCCCGCTCTCGTCCGCGTGGGGGCTTGGTCCTGCTGTCCACTCGGGGCCATATCGGACAGGGGCGGCGGCGGGCGAGGGGTCCCTTTCCCCCCGCAGAGGGGCTCTTCTAGATTGAAAGGTCCATTCAAGTCAATTGGAGTTCACGCGTGGCCGAGAATGCTCACGGCTGGTCCACCGAAGAGGTGGTGGGTCTGCTCAAGCAAGTCGACCTTTTCGAGGGTCTCCCAGACGACGATCTGGCTGGAATCGCAGGGATCGTGGAGGGTCTGGCGATCGACCGGGAAGAGTTGGTCTTCGAGGAGGGCGAGCCCGGCGATGCGTTCTACATCGTGTTCCAGGGCGCCGTCGAGATCGTGAAGACGCGCCCGGACGCGAGCGAGGAGAAGCTCGCGGTGCGTCGGTCGGGTGAAGGCTTTGGCGAGATGGCACTCCTCAATGATGCCCCGCGCTCCGCAACGGCCAGAGCTTCTGAGCCCTCACAGCTGATATCGATCCCTCGGGAGGCCTTCCAGGGGTTGCTCGGCGGCGATTCGCTCGCCCTCAGGATGATGCAGGTGCTGTCGAAGGCCCTGCGGGCCCTCGGCGTGCGCTTCGCGAGCGTGGAGAAGATCCAGGACCCGGGCGCCAGCGTGCGCACGGAGGCGCACGGCATCAGCCGGCTCATGCAGGCGGGCCTGCTCCCCAAGACGGCGCCGAAGATCGAAGGTCACGACGTAGCGGCTGGCACGACCACCGAGGATGAGGGGCGGGGTGGGTCGGCTTGGGATTGGGTGGCGCTCGGCGACGGTCGTTCCGCGCTGCTCACGCTGGACGTTCGCCAGGATGGATTTCCTCCGGCCTATCACATCGGTGTCGCTCGCGGAGTGCTCCGTTCCCTGGTCCGGGAAGACATCACGCTCACGGAACTCCTGGTTCGGGCCAATGAGGCGCTCGCTTCCGCGGACGTCGATGGACTGGACCAGTACGTCGAGGCCGGGGTGATGGTCGTGGGTCCAGAGGAGATCGAGTGGGCCAGCGCCGGTCGCGTTCCGGGCGGCATCATCCGCCGGGACGGTTCCTTCGAGGAATTGGGTGCGCACGGCCCTCCGCTCGGAATGATGAGCGGCTTCAGCTATGGTGTTCAGCGGCTCTCGCTGAGGCCCGGTGACGCAGCGTTCGTGCTGAGCCACGGATCCCGGGGCTTGTTCATGGGTGCTGCCGATCTCATGGCTCAGCTTCACGGCAAGCCGGCCGGAGAGATCGTCTCCACGCTGCACCGAGCCATTCGCAAGGCGCAGGGCGACGACCGGACCGAAACCTCCGTGCTCTTCGTGAGAAAGCGCTGAGGAACCTGGTGCCACTCAGGCAGAACCAGGAGGGCGCCGCGGGGTAACCGCTTGGCACAGTGCATCACTCGAAAGGACTATTCAGCATGGCAGCAACAGAGAAAGACGTCCGAGACGCTCTCAAGACGGTCAAGGATCCCGAGTTGGGTCTCGACCTGGTGGTGCTCGGGCTCGTGTACGATATCGAGGTGGAAGAGAGCACGGCCAACGTGATCATGTCCCTCACTTCGCCCATGTGTCCGGTGGCCGGTCAGATCGTCGAAGATGCGACGCAGGCGGTTCTGGGTGTCGAGGGGGTCGAGGACGCAAACGTAGAGCTCACGTTCGATCCGCCGTGGACCCCGGAACGAATCAGCCCGCTGATCCGTTCGTCGTTGGGACTCTAGGGGACTCCCGAACTCCCGAGCCGGCCGAGAGGCCACCTTCCCGAATAAGAATCGAAGGAGTCGAGATGGCACCGTTCACCGACGATGAACTCAAGGCGAAAGTCCAGGAGGGCTATATCGTCGAGTCTCCGGAGGAGATGACCGAGGGTTACAAGAAGTCGTTGATCGTTCAGCTGACGGTGCAGGCGGACACCGAGCTCATGAGCGCCCCTTCCTACTGGATGGCGGCACGGCATGCGCCCTCGACCAACACGCAGGTCAGCGCGCACGCCATCATCCAGGACGAACTGGCGCACGCCAACATCGCCTATCGGCTTCTGGAGGACCTCGGAGAATCGAAGGAGCAGCTCGTGTACGGGCGCCAGCCCCACGAGTTCAAGCACCCGTACGGCTTCGATCAGCCGCTCGACAACTGGGCAGAACTGGTCGTGGCGACGGGTTTCTTCGATCGGGCCGGCATCACGCTTCTCACGGACGTGCACGAGAACACCTCGTACGGACCTCTCAAGCGGGCCCTGGTGAAGATCGGAATGGAAGAGACGTTCCACCTGCGTCACGGTGAGGTCTGGATGCGTCGCCTCACCAAAGCCGGAGGGGAGGCCAGGGATCTGGTCCAGCGGGCCGTCGACTGGATGTTCCCGATGACGATCGAGTGGTTCGGGCTCCCCGATGAGATGAAGCGCCATAGTGGACAGCTGGACTACAGGCTCAAGGGCCTCACCAACGACCAGCTGCGGCAGGTCTGGATGGCTTCCACGGTGCCGCTCTGCGAGCAGCTCGGGCTCGACGCACCCGCCCACTGGGATGCCGCGAGCGAGCAGTACGTTCTCGACTACCCCTTCCCCTGCCAGTACGACGCCGAGGCCAAACACTGGTTCTTCGACGAGGGCGAGATCGGGTGGGACGAAGTGTTCAAACGGTGGAAGGCTCGCGGGCCGATGAACGAAGTGTACGTCGAGGCCGTGCAGCGCTCCCGGAGCCAGGTGAACGGATGGCTCAACGGCCGCGCAGCCTAGGATGGCGGTGAAAGCCCCGCTTCCCGTGCTGCAGACGGGGCCACGCCTCGGCGCTGGCCTCCCACTCAGCGTCACATCGCACATGAGTGGCGGCAGGGATCAGTGGTCGCCGCCCCTCGAGCTGGATCCGTCGGAGCCTCTCGAGGCTGTCCGGGGGGCTCTTGCCGAGGTCCTGGACCCGGAGATCCCGATCAGCCTGATCGACCTCGGATTGATCTACGGGATGGAGTACGAGGACGGGGTGGTGGCCGTCAAGCTGACCTACACCGCCACGGCTTGCCCATGCATGGAGTTCATCCGAGAGGACATCACGGACCGACTGGAGCAGGAAACGTGGATCCAGTCGGTCGAGATCCATGAAGTGTGGGATCCCCCGTGGACGACCGAACGAATTTCTCCTGAGGGGCGGGACAAACTGCGGAGTCTTGGCGTCGGGGCCTGAGGGCCCTCCGAGGAACGAGAGAGATAGCGATGCACGAGATCATCTACGATGTCTTCGCCCGTAAGAACCGAGGTGGCAAGCTCTGCCACATCGGGTATGTCGACGCCCTGGACGACGAAATGGCCCGGGTCTACGCCTGGAAGACCTATGACGAGGAGAACTGGTTCGAGATGTGCGTGGTAAAGCGTAAGGAGATCATTCCGGTGAACCGGGACGACGGTCCGTTCGCGAAGGCGAGGAGCGAGTCATGAGCGACGACACGCTCAAGATCTCAGATATGGGGGACGCCGAGCGGCAGGCCCTCACGCGTCTGATCCTGACGCTGGCCGACAGCAAGCGCATCATGGGCATTCGCTATTCCGACTGGGTCCTGGGTGCTCCGTCCGTCGAGACCGGCATAGCTGCTTCGTCGATGACCCAGGACGAGTGGGGGCACGCACGGCTCCTTTATGCGATGCTCAAGGAATGCGGACTCGATCCCAAGGTCGTCGAGCACGAACGGGCGGCTGAGGAATACGCGTCGGTGGACGTGCTCGACGAGCCGTTCTCCGACTGGGCAGCGGTTGTGGCGGGTATGGTTCTGGTGGACGGTGCGATGAGCGTCGCCCTCGGAGCTTTCGCCGAGGGTCGCTGTGAGGCGGCGCGGGCGCGGGTGCCGAAGATGATCGCCGAGGAGGACTTCCATGCGAGTCTGGCGAACGCCTGGTACAGGCGCCTCAGCCAGTCGGGGGGCGATGCGCTCGCTCGACTCCGGGACGCGACCAACTCGATGCTGCCGCCAGTGATCGCTTGGTTGGGCATGGACGATGACGTGGCCCGGACGCTCGTGGAGAAGGGCATCACCGCGTCGGGCGAGCAACAGGTGGCGACCTTCCGTGACCGGGTGCGGGAACTCCTTGCCTCCGCTGACGTCGATGTCGATTCGGCGATTCCTGCTGTGGACATGGATCCGGCGCGAGGCCGGGGGCCGGGGCACCCCGACGTCGACTCTGTCGAGCGGGCGCGTGGGGATCGAAACCGCTCCCTTCTGGTCGAGTAGCCGGACATGGATCGGGAAGACCCCCTGGTGGGGGATGGCGCACGTCGGGGTTCGCCGGCGACGAAGGGGTACGACGGGCGGGCCCGTCAGGACGAAGCGCCCGACGAGATGCCTGCTGCGCCGCCCTGCACGTTCTGTGAAGGGTCGGAAACGGAGATGATGAACGCGTTCGGGTCTCAGCTGTCAGTGGCGACCTACTGGTGCCGGGACTGCAGATGCCCCTTCGAGTTCATGAAGTGGCGGCGATAGCCTCCGCCTATTCCACCAACTCCACGTCTTCCAGGAAGTCCTGCAGGGGGCTCGCCACCGCGGCGGCCCGCTCGGCCATCGCGGTGGCCACGGCCCGGCAGTTTTCGGGGCTTCCCGTAAGATGCGTGCACACGGCCTCACCCAGGCGGCCGGCAGACTGGGCGGCGGCCCTGTAGTACTCGGCGTACCGGGCGGCCACCCTCTGCTCGAAGATGGGAAGCTGGGATCCGGGGGTTCCATGCTCCATCATGTCCTCGAATACGGCCCGGTGGAGTTCGTCCAGTCCGTGCCGTATGCGTTCCTCTGGCGCTCGCTCCATGAAAGCCAGCTGCACACCCCGCGTATGCGCCCACATGAAGAAGATGAGCGACTCCTCTGCGGTGTGCTGTGTGGGACCTTCTTCGACATTCTTGGTAGCAAAGGAATCGGGCAGCGGTGTTTCCACGTCCTCCTGGGTCACGAAGTCGGAGAAGCTCTCCCATACGAGTCTCGCCAGATTGTCGCCGAGCTCGCGTGGTGTCATCGTCACGGGGGCCCGGAATTCACGGGATTCACCCGCCTGATCGGTTAGCACGTAGTCGTCCTGTAATGAATGGATGGAATGCCTCCAATTCCGACGAGGCTGGATTGGGTGTCAAGGTTCTTGATCACAGAGGTGGGACGTTCATGATGAAGTCTGCGAAAAAGAAGAGTTCGATGTTCCTACGGTACGGTCGGCTCCCGATCTTGGTGGCAATCGGGATTTCGGCCACGGCGTGCGCATCGGGGATCCCCGACATCCCGGAGCCCCGAACCATCATCATCCACTCCGGCGCCCGTATTCTGGCCGATCACGACCGCATGCGAGAGGTGAATGCGTGGGTGATCGACCAGCAGGAGAACATCGTCCAGGATCCCAGCTTCCTGGTCTCGACCGAGCCGTCGACCGATCCCGTCTACCCGTGGGACAACGTGCGAATCGAGGGGGACACGGTCCGGATACTGGTCGACACCCGATCCCCTGACACGCGGCTCGTCCAGGAAATCTACGCGCACCTTCAGCTGATGGTGGTGATGGGAAGACAGGCGGAATGGCTCCCTGAGGCTCCCGAGGCCACGGGGTACGATTTGGAGCGGGCGATCCTGTCGAGGGCGGCCGATGCATGGCTCTTGGGGCGGACGGTGTTCGACACGGCGCCCTACGGCCCCCTCGACGAGTTGACGTACTCCAAGGAGGCGGGATTCCTCGACGCCTTCATCTTCACCGCGCGGCCTGAGGAGTTTGCGGGCGACCGGTCGGACTGGGCACGCCAGAGCCCTGGAGAAGCGGACGAGTACCGGAACTGGTTTCAGGAGACCTTCAACCGGGAGCCACCGGGACTGCGGGGGGGTTAGCCGCTTCGCTCAGGCCAGGGTCGCTTCCCACTTCAGCGAGATCGGCCCTTCGCCTTCCAGTTCATCGATGTGCACGTCGACACGCCCGGTGCGGGCGAATCGCGTGTTCGACGGCTTACCACCAAAGAGAGCGAATCCCGTGACCTGGGCGAGAGCCTTGCGTCCGTCGGGGGCCGTGCAGATCAGCTTCGCGCCGCGGAGGGCCCTCACGCTGGGAGCTTCACCTGATTGGAGTCGAAGCCGTAGAATACGGCCCGAGTGGGGGGCGTCCATGGCGTCCAGAACCCTGAACGCGACACCCCGACTGGTAGCGGTTTCCATAGACATGAGAGGAAGAGTACCGGCATGAGCCCGTCAAAGGAAGACGGTGAACGCCCGGGAGTGACGTCCCCGCGATCCGAGTTGGAGATGGGTCGACAGGAGATGCTCGACTCGGCGATCGAGGCCGCCCGAATCGTGGTGGATCGAATCACCGCGCTGCCCGGGGAAGGCCCCTGGGAAGGGGCCTCCCGTGAGCAGCTGGAGTCTCTGCTGCGGGAGCCCCCGCCCGAGCAGGGCAGGCCCCTTTCCCGGGTCATGCATCGGGCTGCCGATGACGTGCTCTCCATCGCCGGCAGGGTCGATCATCCCCGTTTCTTCGCCTTTGTGCCGTCGTCACCGACGTGGCCCGGGATCCTCGCGGACTTCATGTCGGCCGGATTCAACATCTTCCAGGGTACCTGGCTGGGGTCGTCCGGGCCGAGCCAACTCGAGCTGGTGGTGACCGACTGGTTCCGGCAGTGGCTGGACTACCCGGAATCCGCCGGTGGGCTGTTCACGAGTGGAGGCTCCGCCGCCAGTCTCGACGCGCTCGTGGCTGCGCGCGAAGCTGCCGGGGCGCCGGGCAGACCGTCGGTGTACATGAGCGACCAGAGCCACAGTGCCCTGGAACGGGCCGCGCACATCGTGGGTGTCCGGCCGGAGGGTATCCGGAAGGTCCCCTCGGACGAACGCTTCAGGATTTCGGTGAAGGCGTTGGCCCGGATGGTGGACGCCGATATCGCCGACGGTTTCACCCCCATAGCGGTGTGCGCCAACGCGGGAGCTACGAACACCGGCTCCATCGACCCCCTCGGGGCGATGGCGGACTTCTGTGGGGAGCGGGACATCTGGTTCCATGTCGACGGAGCCTACGGCGGCATGGCGGTTCTGACTGAGCGGGGTAAGTCGCTCTTCCAGGGGATGGAGCGGGCGGACTCCATCACCCTCGATGCCCACAAGTGGCTGTTTCAGCCTTTCGAGGCTGGCTGCCTCATGGTCCGCGACGTTCGGCGGCTGGAGTCGGCGTTCAGTGTACATCCGGAATACCTGCAGGACACGGATTGGGGCCGGGAGCACGTGAACTTCGCCGATCGTGGGCTCCAGCTCACGCGTTCGTTCCGCGCCCTCAAGGTGTGGATGTCCATTCAGACCTTCGGAATGGCCGCCTTCCGCAGGGCCGTGGAGAAGGGCATCGACTTCGCCGACCGTGCTGCGGAGTTCATCGACGCATCCGAGACGCTGGAGATGCTGAGCCCCGCAAGTCTCGGCGTGGTGTGCTTCCGAGCCAACCCTCCCGGGACCGGGCTGGATGACGCCGCGCTCGAGACACTGAACGAGCGTGTGCAGACCCGGATCATCCACTCGAAGGTCGCGATGATGTCGTCCACCCGCCTCCGCGGGACGTACTCCCTCCGCCTGTGTATTCTGAACCATCACACGACCTGGGAGGACGTCGAGATGACGCTGCGGGCCATCGAGCGCTACGCTGTCGAGGAGGTCGGGACGTCTGGTGACGCGCCACCGTCGGTCGGGCCGGGCGAGTAGGACTGTGGGTTTGCACCCTTCTGAGCTCTCCCGTCGGATTCTGGTGGTGGGGGCGATCATCACCCCACTCGTGACGATGGCGCTCCTGGAACTCACGCCCTCGGGGCTTCTTCACGCTGCCGGGCTGGCGGGTCTTCTTTGTCTGCTCCCTACCGTTACCCTCGCCCAGGTTCCGCTTCTGCGGGATTTCGACGTTCCCAAGATGCAGGTCTACGCCAGCTCAGCGGGAACGTTGGTCCTCCTCGGAGGGTCCGCGGCGCTGCTGTCGCGTGCGCAGGGAGGGCCCGGATGGGCCTTCGCAGTGCTGCCTTTCGGGGCCATGGTGGGGTGGACCGCGCTCATCCTGGCGCTCGGCGTCGCGATCACTCTGGCGTTCAAGCATCTGTCGATGCATCTGGGAATCCCCGACGCGCCGATCCTGCGGCTTCTGCTCCCCACGACCACGCGGGAGCGGTGGGTGTTTGCCGGCCTCTCGGTGTGTGCCGGCTTCGGAGAGGAGATGGCGTACCGCGGCTACCTGATTCCCATGTTGACGCCGCTGCTCGGGGGTTTCGCGGCCGTGGCGGTGTCGTCGATCGCGTTCGGCCTCCTGCACGCCTACCAGGGCGCGATCGGTATCGTGCGCACCACGGTGGTCGGCATGGTGATGGCCGGCGGTTTCCTGCTGTCAGGCAGCCTGTGGCCTCCGGTGCTGGCTCACCTGATCTTCGACGTCGTGGCCGGGATCTTTCTCTCGGATGCCCTCATGGTACCTGAGCAGGACGTTGGGGTATCGCATGGAGCAGCCGATTCCGGCCGAGTCTGAGCCTCACACACCGTCTGGAGCAGTTCCATGGAAGTCGATCTGGCACTCCTGGCAGACGCCGCCACCATCGATGCCTCGGGAAAGTTGAACATCCTGGGTGTCTTCGATCGCCTCGGCGGAATGGGTCTGCCCTTGAGGCATCCGAGGATGGCCATGGTGCTCCGGTTCTCGGCCGGGCTGCAGGAGTCCGGTCGACACCAGGTGGAGATCGTGCTGAAGGACCCCGAGGGGGAGGAAATCGTGCGGGTGGACGGCGAGATGCATCTGGCCCCCGGACCGCAAGCCGTAGGTGGAAGCGTGCGGGTCCCGCATATCCTGAACATGGACGGTCTGGTGTTCCCCAAGGCGGGCAGGTACGGGTTCGACGTGCGAGTCGACGGCGAGCACCATGTCACCATTCCGCTGAGTGTCGCATCGGGCCCGGCGGGGATCGAAGCATAGCACCCTTGCAGAAACACTCGGACGTGTTGTTAGGTAGATATAGGTAGGGGATGGAGATTCCGGAGCCACAGAGCGGGACGATACGGTGATTCTTTCGGTGAACTACGAGGAGACGAGGGCCCTTCAGACGGGTGCCAGGAATCTCCTGTCGGAAGACGACGGGGGTCAGTGCGCCGTCATGGCTCCACCCGAAGACCTGGTTTCCGTCGAGCAGCTCCTCCCCAAGCTCGAAGGCGACATTTCGCTGCACTCGTTGGACGAAATGCGAAGCACTCAGAGGGCTGTCGAGGCCATTCTCGAGTGCCTGCGGGCTGAGATGAGCGCAGTGGTCCTGGCCACGCACCCGGCTGCCGAGCCTGCCGTGGCAGCGTACTTCGAGTTCGCACACGTCCTGTCGGTGGCTGGACGCCTGGAGGAGATGGCAGATGAGATGAGGGCTCTCATCGAGTTGGTCACAGGAGAGAGAGTCACCGCCGACTCCGTGCACCCGTTCCAGTTTCCCGACTGATCGGTTCGCGGGTCCTCTCCCGTTCGGGTTCATTCCCCGTGTCCGATCTCTCCCCAATCCAAGCCGAGGCCCCATGAGTGCGTCGAGGATCGAGGCATTGAGAAAGATGTTGGCATCGCGGCCGGCCGACCCCCGGCTGCGCTTCGGTCTCGCACTCGAGTATCTGGCCGCTGGAGACCTCGCGGCCGGAGTCGACGAGCTTCGCCTGTACCTCGAGGCCACCGAGGATGAGGGTAACGCGTGGGGACGCCTCGGCTCGGCGCTGCGCCAGCTGGGCCGCGACGAGGAAGCGAAAGACGCCTACCGGCAGGGTATGGCCGCCGCCGAGAGACACGGACACCCGACGATGGCGGAGGAGTTCGCCGAGCTCCTGGCTCACTGGGACGCGTGATCCACGCCCTCGAGCGGCTGTTCTGAGGGACCTCGGAGGCCCTCCTCGCGCCGCCTTGCGGCCATGAGTCCATAGTGAGAACCTTGGGGCCGCGGAGCGGCGCCAACCCGAGCCAAGCCCTTCCCGGGGCGCTCGGGAAGTGGCCGCGACGCCCTCTCCAACCTCCAGAACACCAGTCCCGGAGTCGGCATGGCCACGGCCCGTAAGCGAGAACGAATCCTCCCTCGCCTCATTGAGGAGGAGATGAAGGAGTCGTTCCTCGACTACTCCATGAGCGTCATCGTCCAGCGAGCGCTTCCAGACGTGCGCGATGGCCTCAAGCCTGTTCACCGTCGGATCCTATACTCGATGTACGGGCTCGGGCTCCTGCCCGATCGCGCGTACAAGAAGAGCGCGACGGTGGTGGGCGACGTCCTCGGCAAATACCACCCGCATGGCGACTCGGCGGTGTACGACGCGCTCGTGCGGATGGTGCAGGATTTCTCGCTCCGGTACCCTCTCATCGATGGCCAGGGCAACTTCGGATCGATCGATGGCGACTCGGCGGCGGCCTACCGATACACCGAAGCGAAACTCGAGGCACTGTCCGTCGAACTCATCGACGACATCCAGAAGGAAACCGTCGATTTCCAGCTGAACTTCGATGACCGCCTCGAAGAGCCGGTCGTCTTGCCGGGCCGTTTCCCAAATCTCCTCGTGAACGGTTCGTCAGGGATCGCGGTGGGGATGAGCACCAACGTTCCGCCGCACAACCTGCGGGAGATCGCGGCCGGGGTCCGGCAGTTGGTCGTCGATCCCGACTGCTCCATCGATGATCTGATGCGGCACATTCCGGGTCCTGACTTCCCGACCGGGGGCTTTGTCGTGGGCCGCGAGGGAATTCGCGACATGTACACGACGGGGCGCGGTCGAGTGATCATGCGATCCCGGGTCGTCAAGGAGCCACGGAGGGGGGGCAAGGAGCAGCTCGTCGTCACGGAACTCCCGTATGCCGTCAACAAGTCGAAGGTCATCGAGCAGATCGCGAAGCTAGCACGCGCCGGCAAGTTCGATGACATCTCCGACATCCGCGATGAGACGGACCGTGACGGAATCCGGTTGGTCATCGAGCTCAAGCGAGGGGCCAAGGCAGGCAAGGTGCTTCGCCAGCTCTACAAGCGTACCAGCCTGCAGATGACCTTCGGGGCTATCCTGTTGGCCCTGGATCACGGCCAGCCGCGCGAGTTCAATCTCAAGGAGCTGCTCGAGCACTTCCGCGACCACCGGGTCGAGGTCATCCAGCGGAGGAGTCGCCACGAACTCGAGCAGGCGGAGGCCGAGCGGCACATCATCGACGGCCTCCTCGTCGCGCTGAAGCACATCGATGAAGTCATCAAGATCATCAAGGGCTCCAAGGACAGGGCCCAGGCGCGGGCGAAGCTCGAGGACCGCTTCGGACTCAGTGAGATCCAGGCCGACGCCATTCTCAACATGCGGCTGGCCAAGCTCACGGCGCTCGAACAGTCTCAGCTCAAGGCGCGTCTGGCAGAGCTGAAGGCCATCATCGCGGAGCTCCGGGAGATCCTGGGGTCAGAGGAGCGGCAGCTCGAGGTGATGCTCGAGGAGCTCGCGGAGGTGGTTGAGCGACATGGCGATCCGCGTCGCACGGTCATCCTCGACGAGGAGGGCCAGGCGGAGACCGAGAGCGCCGCTGTCGAGAAGCAGCTGGCCGATGAGGACGTCGTCGTCACGCTCAGCCACGAGGGCTTCGTCAAGCGGATTCCCATGCATCTCTACCGGCGGAGGGTGTCGTCGGGAAAGGCGCTTGCCGGCATGGAGCGCTACGAGGACGACTACCTCGAGGGGATCTTCACCGCCCGTACCCAAGGGTGGGTTCTCGCGTTCACCGAGGGCGGCCACTGTCACTTCCTGCCTGTGCTGGACGTGCCCGAGAGCGGGCGCTCGTCGAGGGGTCAGTCCGTGTACGCGCTTCTCGGAGGTGCCGACCGGGCTGACCGGATCGTCTCCATGGTTCCGGTGGACGATCTTGCCGCCGACGATCGTTTCCTCGTGTTCCTGTCACGAGGGGGAATGATGAAGCGCACGGCCCTGTCCGAGTTCTCCAACCCGCGTTCTGGCGGCGTGAAGGCCGCGGGTGTGAAGAGCGACGACAGGATCATGGAGGTCTCGCTTTCGGACGGGACGGCTGAGGTGATGCTCCTTTCCAGCGCGGGGCGGGCGATCCGGTTTGCGGAAACGGACGTGAGCGTGATGGGCCGCACGGCGGTCGGCGTGAAGGGGATCGGCATGAAGGGCGAAGATGAAATCGTCGGGATGATCACGATACGGCGCGAAGCGACGGTTCTCACCGTGACGGAGGAGGCGCTGGCCAAGCGCACACCGGTGGCCGAGTTCCCGCTTCAGAAGCGCGGGGGGATGGGGAACCTGGCCATGCCGGCCGGGGGCGGGGGGAAGGTCGTGGCGGCGCTGGAGGTGTTGGAGGCCGACGAGGTGATGCTGATCTCCGCCGGTGGCAAGGTCACGCGAGTGGCGGCTGATGCCGTGCCGCTTCAGGGGAGGCGGACTCAGGGGCGGAAGATGGTGAAGCTCGCCCCTGGCGATCGAGTCGTCGAAGTCACCCGCACCCAGGGGGGCGGAGCCGAACCCGTGCCCGCGATGGACGGACCGGAGCGACAGTTGGATCTGCTCGGGGAATAGTCGCGCGGAGATCGGGACTGGATTCACCACTCGCGACGACGAAGGGCCGGCTCCCACCGGGAGCCGGCCCTTCGGTCTCGCTCTCCCGGGCCTGCTACCGGGCGCCGAGCACTGCGGTCAGGGTCAGCCGCTCGCCGTCGCGTTCCACCACGACGACCACTTCGTCTCCGGGCGCTCGGGCCTGAAGCGCGTACGTGAAGGCGTAGATGTCGGTGATCTCCTTGCCATCGAACTCCACGATCACGTCCCCGGCCTGCATGCCGGCCTTGTCCGCGGCGCTGCCCTCACGGACTCCGGTGATCCGCATGCCGAAGTCGCGAGGGGTCATGTCCGGGATCGTTCCCAGTCCCGCGCCGGAGCCTCGGCTCGACTGGGAAGCCGGAGCCGGTCGGTCCACGAGGATCGGTGTCACGGCGGCGGCTGTCCTACTAGCCGATCCGGCGAGCAGGCTCGCGACGCCTGCAGCGAGCTCCGCGACCCGTTCGATGCCGTCACCGTCGATCTTGTCCCAGTCATCACTCGGGCGGTGGTAGTCCTGGTGCGTGTTGGTGAAGAAGTGGAGTACGGGCACGCCCGCTTCGTAGAAGGAGGCGTGGTCGGACGCCCCGTACCCGTCCGGCGAAGTCCCGTACTCCAGAGGGTCGGTCAGCGAGGCGTTCGCGGTGCTGATGAGGTCCTCCATCTCCTCGGCGGTGCCCACGCCGAAGATGGTCAAGTCGCCAGTGGCCAACCGACCGACCATGTCGAGATTGAGCATCGCGACCATGGACTCGATCGATACGGTGGGCTCAGCGACGTACCGTGCCGAGCCCCAGAGACCCTTTTCCTCACCGTTGAACCCCAGGAACAGCACGCTCCGCTGAGGCCTGGGTCCCTCGGCCATGAGGCGGGCGATTTCGAGCAGCCCTGCGGTGCCGCTGGCGTTGTCATCGGCACCGTTGTGCACCGCACGCTCATCCGGAGAAAGAGATCCGTCACCGCCCCATCCGAGGTGGTCGAAGTGCGCTCCGACCACCACGTATTCATCACGCAGCATGGGGTCGGCCCCCGGGAGCACTGCCGCGACGTTCCGTACGTCCGCGGTCGTCGGGTTCACCTCGGTAGCGAGCGTGGCGATGGCGCCAGCCTCTGCGGCTGCCCGCATCTGCGGAACCGCCTCTGCCGCGACCACGGCAACCGGGATCGCGAGGGTGTTTCGGATCTCACGATCGGGTCGGAGCATCTCCGAGCCCTCGGGCATGAGCACGAGGAGCGCCGCTGCGTCGCGCCCGGCCGCGACCGTCGCCTTGAAGTGCGGATCGGCCCGCATCGACTGGCCGTGCGCCCCATCCGGATCGCCCCATTCGACCACCATGATCTTGTCGGTGACGTCGATCTGGGTGAATCGGTCTCCGGGGTTTCCGGGGCTGCTCAAGCCGGTGCCCGCGAAGACGAGTTCGCCCTCGACTTCGCTGTGGGCGGCATACCCGGCAGGCATCCAGTCCGTACCCACCGCGAGCGGCTGTCCGGCGATCGTAAGGGTATTCCCCTCACCGAGCTCCGAACCATTACGGATGGTGAACGTGTGGTAAAATGAGCGATAATTCCCTGCCGGTTCGAGGCCCAGATCGGTGAACCGGTCGGCGAGATAGTCTGCTGCGCAGCGAGCTCCCTGAGAGCCGACTTCGCGCCCGCCGAGAGCGTCGTCGGACAGGTAGCGCACGTGAGCCATCGGGCCTTCAACGCCCGCGGTCAGGGTGACAGGGTCGGGGCAGGCGGTCTGCCCGGCAAGCGGCATCGCCAGGAGGGCGACAAAGGGCACGGCCGTGAGATTTCTACGAGCATGGAACGACATCATTCACCTTCCGAAGGTTGATTCTTGTGATTCACCGACATCTTCATCTCGCCGCAGTTCTCGTCCTGGCCGTTGCGGCCTGCTCTCCCCAGGAGGCCCCGGAGGCCCCCGGCGAAGATCTCATCATGTCCGGCGAAGTCCATTTCGCGAACATGCGCCAGCTCACGTTTGGGGGTGACAACGCCGAAGCTTACTGGGCCTTCGACGGCGCGAAGCTGATCTTCCAGCACCGCCCCACTACTGCGGAGTGCGACCAAATCTACACCCTCGACCCCGAGACCAAGGAGACGGCGCTCGTCAGCACCGGCGACGGACGCACGACCTGCTCGTACTTCTACCCGTCAGGCGACCAGATCCTATACTCGTCTACACACCACCACGACGCCTCGTGCCCCGAGCCGCCGGACATGTCCATGGGGTATGTCTGGCCGCTGAATGACACCTACGACGTGTTTGTGGCCAACGCCGACGGTTCGGACGTCCGCCAGCTCACCGATGTGATGGGCTACGATGCCGAAGCCACGTTCTCTCCCACGGGTGACCGGATCGTGTTCACGTCCGCGCGCGACGGGGACCTCGAACTGTACTCGATGGCTCCGGACGGGTCGGACCTGGTCCGCCTCACAGATCGTGTCGGCTACGACGGGGGTGCGTTCTACTCGCCTGACGGCTCGCAGATCATCTGGCGCGCCCACTACCCCGAGGAGGGCGAGGCCAAGGAAGACTACCTTCGCCTGCTCGCGCAGGGCCTCATTCGTCCGGGTGAGTTGGAGATCTGGGTCATGGACGCCGATGGGTCCAACGCGCGCCAGGTCACGGACGTCGGTGGCGCGAACTTCGGCCCGTATTGGCACCCCTCGGGCGACAAGGTGATCTTCAGCACGAACCATCAGGACCCCACGGGGAGGGACTTCGAGCTCTTCATGATCAACCTCGACGGCACGGGTCTGAAGCAGATCACCTTCTCCGGCGGCTTCGACGGATTCCCGGCTTTCAGCCCCGACGGAAGTCAGATCGTGTTCGGCTCGAACCGCAACAACGGTGGGACCAGCGACACGAACGTGTTCATCGCGGACTGGATCGACGAGCCTGAGATGTAGACTGGCGTGGTGTCCCTGACGCACCGGTGCCCCGGGACGCCTTCAGGCGCCCGGGGCATCGTGCGTCTGATCAGGGCATGGGACGATGCGCTCAGGCGTCGGGGTGCCCGCCACGGTCTGAGCCGTGTGTCATCCGTTCCAGTTCGGCGTCGGGGTACACCTCGAGGAATTGGCTCAGCATTCGGTATGTGAGGCCCCACACGACCTCGCCGGCGACGCGGTAGCAGGGGAAGGAACGGGCGCCACCGGGGAGTGGAATCTCCAGCGTTCCCTGGTTCTCAGTGGCCCTGAGTGCATCCAGCCTCACCCAATGGACGGCCTCGATCTCGCGGCTCGCGACCCGCGCCTCGGTCTCGGGCGATACACCGAATACGAACGGTGCGATCGTGAGCTTGGGCAGTCGCGGACTCGCCGTGGCGAGCTCCTCCAGCCCACCCAGGTGGAGTCCGGACTCAGCCAGGTCGATGCCGACTTCCTCGAGGGTCTCACGAATGGACGTGGCTTCCTTCGATGCGTCCCCCGGGTCGCGGCGCCCACCGGGCAGCGCCATGTGTCCGGACCACGGATCGCGCTCGGACCGCGCGCGCTTGATGAGCAGTATCTCGAGGTGGTCGTTGCCCCGAATGACGAGGGCGACGGCCGCCTGCAGGAAGTCAGCGTCGCGGATGGGAGGGTCCTCGGCGTCGGCTGCGTACGATGCGAGCGCCTCACTGAGGACCCAGAAGCGAGGATCGGTTTCGAGAGGGGTTTGGGACATCGGCGGAAGGTACAGCGTCTCGAGGCCCGCCCGCACCCCCGAGGTCAGCGCTGGGCTGCTGGTCCGTCGAGCGTGACCTTGAACCGGACTACCCTCTGTACGCCCAGGTCATCCCGGGTGACGGCCCATATGTAATCTCCGTCGATCACGGGCGTGGGATTGGTAGAGAACCCTTCCGGGGTGTGAACCCGGCCGAAGAACGTTCCGTCTTCCCCAAACACGTCGAAGGCCACCGGTTCACGCCATCGCCTGGGTTCGGAGCCTTCTTCCCTCGGATCGTAGTCCGGGTTGTCCTCCTCCACGGCCGGCTGGGCGACCTGCACCCAGATGCGTCCCTTCCGTCCCATCAGGAAGTCCGTGAAATGGGCCTTGAAGTCAGGGATGTCGACTCCGTTCCAGCTCCACCCCGGATCGAGGCGCCGCATGTTCCGTTCGATGGCTCTGCGTCGCGTCGATTCTTCTCCGGGGGCGACAGGTACACGCTCGACGGAACGTTCGATTCTGAGAGGTTGGCTCTTCTTCAGGAGCGTGAACGCATACTCCGTGGAGATACCGCGGACGAAGTAGCCAGCGGGGTGGAATCCCGTCTGCTCGGCGGCCGCGAACGGCACGCCGTTCATGGAGACGCTGTTCTCGTTGCGGGCCTCGACCCTGGGAGCCTCGAAGCCGGTCTCCGGGTCGGACAGCGTGTCGGCGGGGGTGCCGTCCGAGGTGATTCTCGCGAAGCCCAGGTCCCAGTCTCCGAAGTCGTCCCCCATGTTCCGGATCACGAAGACGTAGACATTGTCGTCCCAGTCCCACCAAAGAGGGGCCGAGCTCTGGAACCCGCCCCGCACCACGGGCCATGCCTCGATGGCCTGGCCGTCCTGAAAGACCTGGAGGCGGGTGTTGCCCGGGTCGCGCACCACGATCCTGTCGTCCGAGAGAACCGCCAGTCCCCCGTGCGGAGTGTTGAGTTCACCCGGACCCTCACCGGGCCCCGCCACCGTGGCGAGGTACGTTCCGTCCGCGCTGTATGACCGAAGCTCCGGGATCTGTCCATCAACCAGGTGGATGGTACCGTCCGAGGTGACGCCCAGGGAGACTACGTCCCCCAGGAGGTACTCGAGATCACCCTCCAATTCTCCGATGGAGACTTCGGGGACGAGGTGGGCATCAGAGCCCCAGGAGCTCCCAGAGACGATGCGGACGACGAGCGTATCGCCGACGGTGTCCCGGACGATCTCCAGGTCGCCCGCGGTGGACGAGCCCGAGTCCGCGCTGCAAGCGGCGAGCGAGCAGGCGAAGAGAATGCAAAGTACCGGGGCGTTCGAGTGGCGCATGGATCGGTTCGGTTCGAGGTCGTGTGCTCGTGCATTTGGATGGACGGGTCGCCGGGAACGTTGCACGGCGATCTATCAGACGCCCTGTCGTTCCGGGCCCCAGACGATCTTGTGCAGCTGGACCTGGAGTCGAGCCGGGAGGCTGTCCTCCAGCATCCAATGCGCCAGCGCCTCGAGATCGAAGTCTCCCCACACGGGTGAGATGAGGATGGCTCGGAGCGAGCCAGCCGCCAGTCGGGTATCGAGCAGCCGCTCGCGGATGGTATCCCTGGCCCATTCGTAGTCTGCTCGATCCCGGACGACGAACTTCACCTCATCCTTCCCAGTGAGGTGGTCGAGGTTTTCCCAGAGGTTGCGGCCGCTCTCTCCGGACCCCGGACACTTCAGGTCCATGATCCTGTGGGCCCTTTCGTCTACCCCACTCACGTCGAAGGCGCCAGAGGTTTCGACGAGAACCGTGAATCCCTCGTCGAGCAGGCGCTGGACAAGGGGGAACGCGTTCGGGTGAGCGAGGGGTTCGCCCCCGGTCACTTCGACCAGGTCGCAGCCGTGAGCCCGAACGGCCTCGACGATCTCGTCGAGCGCCATGGGCGTACCGCCCGTGAATGCGTAGGCGGTGTCGCACCACACGCATCGGAGCGGACAGCCGGTGATCCGGACGAACGTGCAGGGGAGTCCGGCCCAGGTCGACTCTCCCTGCACCGAGTAGAAGATCTCGGTGATGCGGAGGAAGGGCTCGAGGCCATCCCGACTCAAGGCCTGTTACCGTCCTTGCCCTTCGGCCACAGGAACCGAAGCGGAGACTCCTGAACTACGCTTCCCGCCATAAACAGCATATTCGCCGGACGCTCGGCCAGGCGGCGCATGAGGTAAGGGTACCAGTGCGACCCGAAAGGCACGTAGACCGTGACGCCGTAGCCATCGGCGAGGAGCTGCCTCTGCAGGTCGCGTCGGACGCCGTGCAGCATCTGGAACTCGAAGCTGTCCTTCGCGATTCCTTCCTTCTGGTGGAACTCGACGGTCGCGTCGATCATCGCCTCGTGGTGGGTCGCGATGGCGGCGTTGTTTCCTTCGGCCAGGAGCGTCTGCATGAGCTCTACGAAGCTCCTGTCCACGTCCGCCTTGGCTCTGAACGCAACCGAGGCAGGCTCGTCATAGGCGCCCTTGCAGAGGCGTACCGGGGCGCCCAGCTCATTCATGCGAGCCACGTCGCCGGCGCTGCGCTTCAGGTAGGATTGCAGCACTATGCCCACGTTCCGCCATCCGTCGGCCCATACCTGCTCGAATGCGTCGAGCGTGCGCTCGGTATATTCCGACGACTCCATGTCGAAGCGGACGAAGAGCCCGGCGTCCTTGGCCTGCTCGAGAATCCTGTTGAGGTTTTCGGCTAGGAATGCCTCGGAAATGTCTTGGCCCAATTGCGTGAACTTGAGCGACACGTACGCTCGCAGGTTTTCCTTGGCGACGATGTCCAGGACGTCGAGGTAGACGTCGGTCGCCATTCGCGCGTTGGCTTCGTCGTGCACCGACTCACCCAGAAAGTTCGCGATTCCTCCCAGCCCCTCTTCGTTGGCCGAGCGGATCGCAGAGATGAGATCTTCGACGGACTCCCCGGGGACGAAGCGGCGGCTCATCCCCCTCAGGGGCGTCTTGGTCACCACCGCCTTGGCCGTGGTGGACTTACTGAGATAGATCAGACCTTCACGGAGCATGGATCTCGTCTTTCTGAGTGACGTTCAGGATGCATGTTCTTCCTCGATCCCCCGCTGCACGGCCTCGTCCAACAGGTTCTTCACCTCGGGCAGAGTCAGAGCACCGATCTGCCTCTCGACCTCTTCTGCAGTCGGACCCCGGGCCAGGGTCGGGGTTTCGGCATGGCCCACGATGCCTACGCCTGTCTGGGCCCAACGGGGGAAGACCAGATACCCCTGAAAGGGCACCCTCAGGTCTCCGGTCTTCTCGGTCTCGACCGACACCGTATACGGATGCCCGTCATGTCCTTCGAAGGCCGGCGGCCGGTCGTGCACCCTGTAGTAGCCGGCGAGGGTGCCGTCATCGTCCTGCCGCGGTGTGGGGTCGACTTGGCTCATGCTGATTGGGTTGCGAAACCAGGCGTGCCGGAATGTTGACGAAGGAAGCTAGACGAAGCTGTCAGGCGGGGCCACTGGAGGTTTAGTTGTGAGTGCGGCGGGGCTGGTGGTAGACTGTGCTCGCAATCACGGCGGACGGGGTGAAAGATGGCCAAGACGATGAAAGCAGCGGTCTTCGCGAAGTACGGGGGGCCCGAGGTGGTCACCGTCAAATCGCTGCCGATCCCCGAGCCAGGCCCTTCCGAGGTGCGAATCAAGGTCGAGGCTGCTTCGATGAACCACCTCGATCTCTGGGTGCGGCGAGGACTCCCCATCGAGATCACGATGCCGCATATCGGTGGCTCCGATATCGCCGGGACTGTGGACGCGCTGGGACCCGGGGTCGAAGGCGTCATGGTAGGGACGCGCGTCGTCGTCGATCCTTCCCTCGACTACCGTTGGTACGACGGCCCTGGCCGCGGTCCCACATTCGAGGATCCCCGCTTCCGCATTCTGGGCGAGCATACCCAGGGAGGCTTTGCCGAGTTCGTCGTGGTCCCTGCCGCGAACCTTCTCGAGCTCCCCGCAGGCTTTTCGGCCGCGACGGCCGCGGCAGCCGGTCTGGTGACGGTCACGGCCTGGCGTGGCCTTGTGAGTCGAGCTCGCGTTCGCGCCGGGGAGCGGGTCCTGATCACCGGGGCGTCCGGGGGAGTCTCGACCGTCGCGATCCAGATCGCGAAGCTGGCGGGGGCGAGAGTCTACGCCGTGACGAGGGGTGCCACGAACGTGAAGCGGGTCAAGAAGTTGGGTGCCGACCGGGTCTACGATCGCTCCCATGAGGATTTCGGGCGGGCCGTGTGGCGGGACACGAACAAGCGTGGAGTCGATGTTGTGTTCGATGCCGTTGGAGAGGCCGTCTGGCAGCAATGCCTGAAGGCTCTGGCCGTGCGTGGGCGCCTTGTGAGCTACGGCGCGACCACGGGCGCGCGCGGCGTCACGGAGATCCGCGTACTCTTCTGGAAGCAGCTCGACATCCTGGGGAGCACGATGGGCAGCCCCACGGAGTTCAGGGAGTCGATGGATGTCGTGTTCTCCGGCGCGATCAAGCCCGTGATCCACGAGGTGATTCCTCTGACGGAGCTCCGGCGGGCGCACGAGATGCTCGAGGCGGGTTCCGTGTTCGGCAAGCTCGTGATCAAGCCGTGAACCTCAAGGAAGCCCAAGAGAAGGTAGACGCCTGGATCTCGCAGTTCGAGGAGGGATACTGGCCCCCTCTCACCAACCTCGCCCGGCTCATCGAGGAGGTCGGGGAACTCGCCCGCGAGATGAACCACCGGTTCGGCCACAAGCCCAAGAAGTCCGACGAGCCGGATCAGGACCTCGCGCTGGAACTGGCCGATGTGCTCTTCGTTCTTCTGGTCATCGCGAACGAACAGGGCATCGACATGACCGAGTCCCTCGACAAGGTGATGGAAAAGTACCGCGTCCGGGACGGGGAACGCTGGACGAAGATCGATTCAGACTGAGCGGATCAGGGTCGGAGCGTGTAGTGGCCGTGGATGCACAGCCAGCTCCCATTCTCCCTCACGAAGATGCGCGTGGACTTTCCCGATGACGTCGAACGCGCTCCGTCCGGAGAGGTCACGGCATCCGTCCAGTAGTAGGTGATCCACGCCGTGTCGTCCCTGACCGTCACCTCGGGCTGATGCATCTCGGTGTGGACTCCGGGGGACCTCTCGATCCATCCGGCTACGCTCCGCACCTCATAGGCCTTTCCCTCGTTGAGGTACGGGTCCGTCTCACCGAAGGAGGTGAAGTCGGGGTGGATGAAGGAGGCGTAGCGCTCCACGTCACCGTGCTCGATGGCGTCCCACATGTCGATGAGCGTCTGGATGACCTCTGCGGCCTCGGGGGACTGCGCCCATCCTCGGGCCGGGACGAGGAGCGCGGCGGCGACCAGTGCAGTGGCGATCAGGCCTGGAAGCTGGCGAGTGCGTCGACGCATCGATCGATCTCCTCTTCGGTGTTGTAGAAGTGTGGGCTGATCCGCACGAAGCCGGGGCGGTGGTCGACAATAATGCCCCGATGGGCGAGGTGCGCGACCGCGCCTGCCGGTTCATCGTGTTGGACCATCACGATCGCGGAGCGCTGGGCCGGCTCGGCTATCCTGAGCTTCAGCCCCGCCTGGGAGCATTGATCCACCAGACGTGCTGTAAGCTGCCTGTTCCGTGACACGACGGCCGGGAGGCCCACCTCGTCGATGATCTCCTGGCCTCCCAGAGCGGTGTGCACCGTTGGGAGCGCCGGGGTACCCATCTCGAACCGACGGGCATCGTCGCGGAACCGGAAGTTCTTCACGTCGAAGTCGAACTGATTCTCCGCCGCAAACCAGCTGGTTATCCGCGGCTTCAGATCCTGGATGAGATCCTCGCGGACGTACAGGTAGGAGAGGCCGGGTCCTCCACACAGCCATTTCAGCGGGCCCGCCGTGTAGAAATCGACACCCGTGTCGCCGAGTGCCAACGGGACCTGCCCGGCGCCCTGGTAGCCGTCGATGAGGCAGTATGCTCCCGCAGCGTGGGCGATGTCGGCCAGCGCCGCGATGTCCTGCACGTATCCCGTCGTGAAGTAGACGTGGCTCGTGGCCAGGAACAGCGTCCGGTCGTCGACCGCCGCCGCGAACTGTTCCGGGTGCACTCCGATGCCGTCCGGGCTCTCGAGAATCACGAGTTCGACGTCGGGCTTCACCGCCCATTGGTAGGCGAGGGTAGGGAAGTCCAGGTCGGTGCACACCACCCGGTTCCTGGGTCCGCTCGACAGGCTCTCCGATACGACAGCCAGGGCGGCCGAGGTCGACGGAAGCAGGGCCACCTCTTCCGGCTTCGAGCCCCAGAATGCCGCAACTCCGCCTCGCAGTTCCTCGATGCGCCCCAGCCAGTGCTCGTACCACGCCGATGCGCCCATTTCGTGCCACAGTGATTGGAAGTCCGCCAGGTACCCTTCGGAGCGGTGAGAGAGGGCGCCGAGGGAGCAGGAGTTCAGGTAGGTCTTCCGGGAAAGGATCGGGAATTCCGAGCGGATGGCAGCCAGCCATTCTGTGTCAGACGCGGTTGGGTTCATGATGACGCACATCCGGGCGTCGTGGATTACTCGATCTCGATCAGGCTGGGGCAGGTCACACTACCTCGGCGGGACCCTGTAGCACTAGAGGCAGGGGTGCCCAAGCTCCGATCCGGGCACCACCCGAGCCGACGCTCGAACGCTGCTCCAACGTCAGCAGCGTTCGAGCGCCCTTCCGACTGACTCAGGCCAGGTCGAAGCGATCGAGGTTCATCACTTTGCCCCAGGCGGCCACCACAGAGCTTCCACCAGACGTTCCACCTGTTGCCCGGTGCAATGTCTGGAATACCCAAAAGTGGCGGCCCGGTCTCGTGGCACTGGGCCTGGCCCGTCGGAGAATTCCGCGGCCGCAACGAGGGCGGGTCGTCGAGAGGGCTCGGCCACCGCCTGGGGGAAGCCGTGTGGGTATGCCCGGAGGGAGGACTCGGTTGCTCACTCGGCCCATGGGAGCCCGCGAGCAGCTAGGCCGGAGAATGCGTCCGGGGAGCGAAGCGCTCCTTCAACCGCAGGAAGGGGCTCTCCAGCAGATGCCAGGAAGCCATGGAGAGCAACGTCGTGAGGGCAAGAATCGCGAATGCGTAGAGCACCATGCGTAGGACGGTGGACCAAGGACCTCCCTGGTTCACCCAAGCCCCCGCCCACCCGCTGAGCGCCGTGTGTAGAAGGAAGTGCAGCGTGTAGATGGCGTAGCTGTACTTGCCGAGTCCGCGCAGCCAGCCGAGCGAAGCCCACCCCGCAAGGCGCCTCTCCCATGCCGTCTCGGGCGCTAGAGCGACGAGGAGGACATAGGCACAGAGAACCGCCACCAGGCTCTGGCCCGCGACGAGAACGATGGGGTCATAGGGCTCGAAGCCGCGCGTAGCCAGGAAGATGGCGGCTACTGCAAATGTGCTCCACTTGGCGATGGTGCCGCGTACTTTCCAGAGGCTACGCAGCCACTCCGGCCGACGGGCTGCGACGGCGAGCAACGCGCCGAGAGCCAGTGCATCACACCGTGCGATGGAGAACGCGTAGGCGGCCGCCGGAGGCAGGCCCACCTCCAGAAGGATCCATCGCACGAAGAGGGGCGCCACAGCCACGATCCATGCGATGCGCGGGAACCAGCGTGGGCCAGCGAGGAAGACGAGCAGTGGCCAGACCAGGTAGAATTGCTCCTCCACCGCGAGTGACCAGAAGTGGGACAGGCCCGGAATGATACCGCCGAAGGGATCCGTCCAATTGGACAGGTACGCCCAGTACCAGACCTGGTTTTCGTAAACCTGGGCGGTCCATTCCGGGGCTGTCAGCAAACGCGGCGCCAGCAAACATGTGGCAGCCAGGGTCGCGTAGTAGAGTGGGAAAATCCTCAACGTCCGCCGGATATAGAAATTGCGGAAGTACCCTGTGGATTCCCTGGTGTCCAGCAGGATCCCCGTGATCAGGAACCCGGAGAGAACGAAGAACAGGGACACACCCACCCACCCGGCTGCCATGAAGGTGCGAGCCAGCGTGACGGGCACCTCCCCTGTGCCCTTCATGACGAGGCTCGCGTTGTGGAGCACGACGACGAGGACGGCGAACCCGCGCCAACCGTCGAGTACCGGCATTCGGCGCCGGACGGCATCGCCGATACGGGTGACGTGTTCCTCCATGGCAGTCCTGATACGGGGTTCAGCGCTTGGCCCGATCCCCACCATCGGCGTCAGGATCGATGTCGGGTGCCGGCGTTGTCATTGGCGTGCCTCACGATGCGGCACCACGCCCTATGTTAGGCCATCAGATCTCTGGGGTCCAAGAAGCCGGGGCATTCTCCTTGACCCGCAGGTTGCCTTGGCGGTCTCCAACGCCTGGCCAGCCAGCCAACACCCCAGGCAGGAGCGGCTGCCCGGAGAACGCGCAGCGGCAGTCCGTCGGGTTGCGTCGCGCCCCCTACTCATCGGAGCTTCGCGTCAGGCCGTCGATGCTCCCGCGTACCAACTCAACCAGAGTCTCCGTTCCATGCGCCCGACCCCGCTGCTTGCTGTCGTGCTCGTTGTACTGTCCACCGCCGTGCCCGGACGGGCACGCTCCGCGTCTCCTGGCCCGCACGGACAGCAGAGTCCTGCGGCCGCCGACAGCCTCACCCTCCGCTACCTCGGTGCGGCCGGCTGGGAAATCTCCTCAGGAGGCGAGCGATCGGATGACCGCGTCGTGGTGCTGGTGGACCCATACCTCACCCGGGCGAACTACTCGGGTGCTCCGAGCTCCGACCCGGGAGACACCCGCCCGGTGTACTCCCGCTCGGACACGCTCTTCAGTGACGTGGAGGTCGTCGACGCCCACATCGATCGCGCGGACTACATCCTGGTCCAGCACGCCCATCCGGATCACGTCATGGACGTGCCCTACCTCGCCCACAAGACGGGGGCGGTGGTGATCGGTCACGAGACGACCATCAACATCATGCGGGCCTACGGCGTGCCGAATCGTCAGTTGATCACGGTACGCGGTGGCGAGGACTACGACTTCGGCGATGTCTCCGTCCGGGTGATCCCCGCCCTCCACAGCCCTCTGAACGACAAGCGTTACCATCAGTCGGAAGTCGTGCAGGCGGGCACGCCGCGTCCCCTCCGTATCTCCCAACTCGTGGAGGGGGGCTCCCTCATGTTCCTGGTGCGCCTTGCGGGTCACGAGATCCTGACCATGGGGTCCATGAACTACATCGAGCGCGAGGTGGAGGGCATGCGGCCCGACATAGCCCTGGTGGGCGCGGCCCCCTCCCACCTGGAGATCTACCAATACACGGCTCGCCTCATGCGGGTCACCGGCTACCCTGCCGTGGTCATCCCCACGCATGCCGACAACTTCCGGGTGCCGTACGGGTCGGCGCAGGCCTACCGCACCGAATGGGTGGATGCCTTTGCCGAGGAGGTGCGAGCGGCCTCGCCCGGCTCACGGCTGATCATCCCGCGGCATCTGGAACCCATCCGGCTGTCCGTTCATTGAGGGGAGGACCGGGTGCAGGCTTCACCCCGGCCACCACCGCGCAGGAGAACTCTATGCCGACCTGCCATGGCCCTCCATCCCGCTCTCGAGCTAGAGTCCCTGCCATGACCCACGCTTCCGACTCATGCTCGGCGGGAACGCGTACCCGACTCCTCACTGCCCATGTGGACGGACCATGAGTTGGGTGGTGCTCCTGCACGTGCTCTCGACGGTCTTCATGGCCGGCGTCATCGTGTTCGTCCAGGTCGTGCACTATCCACTGATGGCGAACGTGGGCCGCAGCGGCTTCGTCACCTACGAGCGACTGCACGCCGTGCGCACGGGATGGGTGGTGGGGTTCCCCATGATCGCCGAGCTGGGCACGGGCTTGTGGCTGGCCGTCCTGCCCCCGACCCCGGAGGACAGGCTATGGGCCTACGCAGGCCTCGCGCTCCTTGCCGTCATCTGGGCCTCTACGGCCCTCTTTCAGATCCCGGCACACGGACGCCTGGAAGAGGGCTTCGACGAGGCAGCGCACCGTCGCCTGGTGGCCACGAACTGGATCCGCACTCTTGCCTGGTTGGCCCGGCTCCCGGTGGCCGTGGCGCTGGTGTCCTGATGGATCCCGTCTACCGTTTCTCCGGAGTCGGGCGGCCGGTGGACCCCTCGTATGCCACGAACCGGGCCATCATCCTGCTGGCCTTGTTGGCCTTCGTCGGTGGGACGGCGCGGGCGATCATGGGAGCGTCCGAGTGGTTGGACGCGAGCTTCCTGGGTGCAAATGCAGCTCTCACGGTGTTTCTGGCCTGGGCCCTGACCCGGGAGCTCGCTCCTGACGATGAGGCCGGGGCCTTCGGGGCGGTCGCCCTGGTAGGCATCGCCTGGTTCACGCTGGGGCGGCAGTCTCTCCTGATTCCGGCCCTCTTGATGCTGGCCCTCCGCATCGTGAACCGAAGCACGGGCAAGGCGGCGGAACCCACCGATACCCTTTTCGTCGCGCCGTTCTTCGGCCTCGTGGCGTGGTCCGTCAGTTGGACGCTGGGACTGGTGGGGGCCGCAGCGTTCGCGCTGGATGCCGGGCTCCCGGGGGCTCCCGGCCAGCCGCGTCGACGCTACCACTGGGGAGTCGCGGTCGCCCTGCTGGCGGTGACGGGCGCACGACTCGTGGGAGGCACACCCGGGATCAGGCTGCCCGACGCACCGCTCGTATTCCTCGTCATAACCGGGATGGCCTTGCTGGCAGGATTCGCCTACCCGTCACCGCGGAGTGTGGGGGATGTCGATGGCGCGCCCTTGGTGGACACCCGTGTGCGCAGCGGATTCCTGTTGGGTGTGGCGGCCACCGTCCTCCTGACCCTGGACGCCGGGGTCGGCACCGGCAGCCTCGCGGTGCTGTGGTGCAGCCTCGGGGCCGCCGCCGTGGGGCTGCCCTTCCTACTCGCCCGCCGCCGAACCTGAGGCGAGCGCTCGGTCTGATGAAGCTTGGCTCAGCCTGGCGCACATCGCGGACCCGGAAGTATCGTCTCGGCCCCCGAGAAGGAATTAGACGCAGCCCCCCGATGATGTAGAGAGGATCCCAGATGAGCCGTGTGTCTTCCTGTGTGGCCTCTGCCGCGCTGCTGATGATCCTGGTCCCGTCCCCGGCTGCCGCCGTTCTCCAGGAAGAGCCCCAGGAGGCTTCGGACCGGAGCAGCCAGGATCTGCCCCTGGAGGGATGGGCCGAGAATCGCAGCATGACAGTCGATCTCGATGAAGGCTCTTGGATGTCCGTGGACGTGAGTCCAGACGGCGAAACCATCGTCTTCGACTTGCTGGGTGATCTCTACACCATCCCCATCGGGGGTGGTCAGGCGACGCAGATCACCAGCGGCATGGCCTTCGACGCCCAACCGCGCTTCTCCCCCGACGGTGCCCGCATCGTGTTCACTTCCGATCGGGACGGCTCTCAGAACATCTGGGTCGCCAACGCAGATGGCTCAGATCCTGAGCAGGTGTCCAAGGGCAACGACAACCGCGCGGAATCGCCGGAGTGGGCGCCGGACGGGGATTACATCATCGCCACCATGGGTGACTTCCGCGGAAGTGCCCGCCCCGTGCTGCAGCTCTTCCATGTCGATGGCGGCTCAGGCGTGAAGCTCTTCCGGGGCGACGGGGTGAGGAAGACGCTCGGGGCGGCGTTCAGCCCCGACGGGCGGTACGTCTGGTTCGCGCGGCGGCAGACCACCCGCGACTGGGACTACAACGCTCAGATGCCCGCTTATCACATCGCTGTCTACGACCGCGAAACGGGCAACACGGTCACCCGGGCTTCGCGGTACGGCGGCGCTTTCCGTCCTACGCTTTCCTCCGATGGAAGTAGGCTCGTGTTCGGGAGCCGCCACGAGGACCACACCGGGCTAGTCATCCGAGACCTGGACACGGGCAGGGAGGAGTGGCTCGCATACCCCGTGCAGCACGATGACCAGGAATCCCGGAGCACGCTGGATGTGCTTCCGGGAATGTCGTTCACGCCCGACGGATCTGCCCTGGTGGCGTCTTGGGGTGGCAAGCTGTGGCGCGTGCCGGTAGACGG
>JBDHIL010000040.1:0-23959 GCA_039587465.1 Gemmatimonadota bacterium
GGACAACAATCCCCTGGTCGAGTTCCACCCGACGGAGTACACGAACGATCCGTTCATCATCGCCCAGAACGACAAGATGATTTCGATCAACGCGGCCATCGAGGTGGATCTCACCGGTCAGGTCTGCGCAGACTCGCTCGGGGAGATGTTCTACAGCGGCATCGGCGGCCAGGTGGATTTCACGAGGGGTGCCGCACGCTCGAAAGGGGGAAAGCCCATCATCGCACTGCCCTCGACGGCGAAGAGCGAGACGATGTCGCGCATCGTCCCCCATCTGAAGCAGGGAGCGGGGGTGGTGACGAGCCGTGGTGACGTGCACTACGTGGTTACGGAGTTCGGCATCGCCTACCTGCACGGCAAGTCGATGCGCGAACGTGCGGTGGCGCTGATCGAGATCGCTCACCCCAAGTTCCGACCCTGGCTCCTCTCGGAAGCCAAGATGCGCAACATGGTCTATGCGGACCAAATCGAGATCCCCGTCCGGATGCCCTCATACCCCGAGGAACTCGAGCGCTGGGTCGACCTGAAGGACGGAAGCAGGGCGTTCATGCGCCCACTGCGACTCACGGACGAAGCCAAGCTGCGCGATTTCTTTTACAAGCTCTCCCCCGCTTCGGTGCACTACCGCTTCTTCCGGATGATCAAGGCGATGCCGCACGAACAGCTTCAGGAGCTCCTGCGCATCGACTACGAGGCCGACATGGCCATCGTGCAGCTTACCGATCGGAGCGAGAACGCCGAGGTCGTGGGGATCGCCCACTATCTGAAGAACCCACGAACCAATCTTGCGGACTCGGCGTTTCTCGTAAGGGACGATTGGCAGGGCAAGGGCATCGGGCCGCTCATGATGAACGCGCTCGTTGAAAACGCCCGAAAACACGGCATCGCCGGATTCACCGCTGATGTGCTCCAGGAGAACGCGCGCATGCTCGGCGTCTTCCACAAGAGTGGCTACGCGGTGGAGAGCAAGCTCGACTCCGGCGTCTACACGCTGCGAATTCCGTTTTCCGAGAAGACGCCGGACTGACCTCGATGCGAACTGAAGGGCCGGCCTGATCTGCATGCGAGTTGGAGAGCCGGACTCGGCAGACTACGCGATGGAGCCCCCGCCGGGACGTTGGACCTAGGGCAGAAACCGCGCTGCTGCGCCGAGGCCCGCCGCTCGCCCCGTTGCCCATCCCCAGAGAAAATTGTGCCCGCCGATCGGCCCGAACGCGTCGAGGATCTCGCCGCAGAAGAACAGCCCCGGAACGACCCGACTCTCCATGGATCGAGGGTCCACCTCGCTCAGAGCGACCCCGCCGCCCGTGACCTCGGCCTTCTTGTATCCCTCGTCGGCAGTCCAGGGCAGCGGGTACGCAGTGAGCGCGGTGAGTAGGGCCATCCTGTCCGCGCGCCTGAGTCGGGACAGGGGCGTGTCGGGCTCGACCCCGATCTCGTCCAGCAGTTGATCCACAAGACGGCGAGGAAGGTCGGCACTGAGGGCCGGGCGCACGGCCCCTCTGCCGGACATGAGGACCTCTTCCCAGGCGGGGGCAGACCGGCCACCCCACTGAACCAGTAGTTCTTGACGCGACCCGTCGCTTCGCCCCCGGATGGCGAGGTGCGAGGCGTCCAGCACAGATGGGCCACTCCAACCCCGGTGGGTGAAGAGGAACCCGCCGCGGGCCTCGAACCTGGGCTTCGTCCCCGGGGCACGAATGGTCACGTCCAAGGAGATTCCAGCCAGTCCGGCGTGAGGCGATGGATCCGCGGTGAGTGGGGTCAGGGCCGGGTAGGTCGCGTTCAGCCGATGGCCGAGCGCCCCGGCCCACGTGAGTCCGGCGCCGTCACTCCCGGTGGCTGGGACCGAGAGTCCGCCGGTGGCGACGATCACCGTGTCGACGTCCAGGTGCGGGGCGCCCTCTATGTCCACGCGCCATCCGTCACCGTTCGGGGAGATCCCGATGACCCTCGCCCCGAACCACGTTCTTGCCCCCGCCGCCCGCACCGCCTCCACGAGCGCGTCTCGCACGTCGCGTGCCCTGTCGCTTTCCGGGAACAACTTCCCCGACTCGGCCTCGAGAGCCAGGGGAATGCCGAGATCCTCTTCGAAGAAGGTCCGCTGCTCGGCCAGAGGCCACGAGCGCAGCATCTTCCTCAGGGTATTGGGCGACGATTCGGTGACGTACCGCTCGGGCTGGGCCACCGAGGGGAGCACGTTGCAGCGCCCTCCCCCGCTGATGAGGATCTTCCGGCCACCATCGTCCGTGCCGTCGAGCAGTACGACGCCGGCACCCGAGCGCGCCGCCCAAAGAGCCGCCATGAGACCCGCGGCCCCGCCCCCGATGACGGCGACGGTCGGCGGAGAGCCGCCACCGGAATCAACCACCGAAGAGCAATCTCAGGGCCGTAATCGCCGTGATGGCGACTGCGGCCCCCATCTTCAGGGCCACTGCCGTGGTGCGTGCCAGGAGCATACCCCAGCCCACCCGAGCCGACGTCTCGATCGATCTGGTCTCGATGAAGGTCACCAGCCCGGCACCGACGAACGATCCGAGAAAGACCGTGATCACCGGGCCGACGACCGGGACCGGAAGACCGACCAGCAGTCCGGCCATTCCTCCGAGCACGGCCCCCCAAAAAGCCCGGGAAGAGCCCCCGAAATGGTCCCCGAACCGCTTGAGCACCCAAAGCTCGGCCAACTCCGACGCCACCACGGCGCCCACGCCGGCCAGGGCGAAGCCCCACGAAAGCTGACCGAACACGAGAAGGGCCAACAAGCACAGCGCGATGAGCCACAGCCCGGGAAGCCCCAGCGGGATCATCAGCACACAGACCGACATCGCCAGAGCCGCCAGCACCGAGACGACCAAGTTCACAGCTCCCTCCTCTGCTCCAGCGTGTAGACGACGACCTCCTCGCACCCTACGATTCGGACTTGGAGAACGTTCCGGTGGAGAAGAGCGCCCGACTGCCCTAGCTTCTCTCGACCCCATCCCGGAGAACATACGCATGCGAGCCTGCCGACCCACCATCGCCGTTCCCATACTGATCGCTGTGTTGGCGATCCCCCTCGCCGCACAGCAGTCCCAGGACCCCACCTTCCCCGGGTCGGAGTGGGAGGTCGTGCGCGGGCAGGACCTCGCCGACTACGGATGGGACGCAGCACGACTCAGGCAAACATCCAACTTCCTCCGGGACAGCGCCAACAGCACGGGCGTGGTGGTCGCTGACCGGGGCCGGATGGTCTTCAGCTTCGGCGACATCCAGGGATTGTCCTACCTCGCCTCGGTGCGGAAGAGCATTCTCGCCATACTCTACGGCCCATGGGTCGAGAACGGCAGCATCGATCTGGAGTGGACCCTGGAAGATCTCGGCATCGATGACATCGGGGGCCTCCTGGACATCGAGAAGACAGCGACCATCCGTCACCTGATCACGGCGCGCTCGGGTGTCTACCATCCGGCTTCCAACAGTGGTGACAACCTGGCGGACGCCCCGCCGCGGGGATCGCAAACGCCGGGCGAATACATGCTCTACAACAACTGGGACTTCAACGCCGCCGGAGCCGTGTTCGAGCAGCTCACTGGACGGAACATCTACGACGAGGTGCAGTCCCAACTGGCCACTCCGATGGAGTTCGAGGACTGGGACCGAAGCGCGCAGCGGAAGAGCGGCAACCTCTCGATCTCGCAGAACCCCGCATATCACATGTGGATATCCACGCGGGACATGGCCCGGATCGGCCACCTCATGCTCAACGAAGGGAGCTGGAACGGAAGGCAGCTCATCTCCGGCGAGTGGGCGCGCCGCATCGTCAGCGTGGTAACGCCTCTCGAGGAGATGCACCCGATCGGACGCCGGGACGGCTATTTCGGCTACGGCTACATGTGGTGGATCTGGGACGGTCCCAGAGCCACTGGAGTCTTCGAGGGTGCGTATACCGGACGGGGCGCCGTCGGGCAGTGGATCACGGTGCTGCCGGCGCTGGACCTGGTCATCGCCCACAAGACGAACTCTGCCTACGGTCGCACCACTTCCTGGAGGTCATGGAACCGCATGGTGGAGCTGCTGCTCGAGGCCCGTGGGGTCACCGGGCCGTGGCCGTGGGGCTGAGGCCCGACTGACGCCGGGAGGCCGGCGCCCCCGGCGGTCACGAAGCTGGAAGCGGGCAGCCACTCGAAGTCGTAGATTCCCAGCAGCTTGCCGCAGGCCCTCCCATCACCTGCCGCACGGAGTTGGGCATGAGCGGTTTCTTCGGCGTCGCCACGAGGGATGACTGCGTCCAGGATCTCTTCTTCGGAACCGACTACCAGTCGCACCTCGGCACACAGCGTGGAGGCCTGGCGGTCCAGGGATCGAAGGGCTTCACCCGCTTCATTCACGACATTCGAAACGCTCAGTTCCGCTCCAAGTTCGACGCCGACATCAAGCACATGTCCGGAGCGTTCGGCATCGGTGTCATAAGCGACTATGAGGACCAGCCGGTCCTGGTCAGCTCCCACCTCGGCACCTACGCCATCGTGACGGTTGGAGTCGTAAACAACGCCGACGCGCTGGCGGCTCGGGCCTTCGCGAAGAAGTCAGCGCACTTCTCGGAGGTCGCAGGAGGAGGCGTGAATCCCACGGAGCTGGTGGCCACGCTGATCAACGAGGAAGACTCGTTCGAATCGGGCATCGAGAGCGCTCAGGCCCAGATCGAGGGCTCGTGCTCCATCCTCCTGCTGACCGAGCGTGGCGTCTACGCCGCCCGCGATCGAGTCGGTCGTACGCCGATCACGATCGGGAAGAAGGACGGTGCCTTCTGCGCATCGTCCGAGAGCTGCGCATTCCCCAACCTCGATTATGAGATCGAGCGCCATCTCGGACCTGGTGAGATCGTGCGGCTGACCGGAGACGGCGTCGAGCAGATGCGTCGGGCGCGCGATGAAATGCAGGTCTGCGCGTTCCTGTGGGTCTATTACGGCTTCCCGTCGAGTTCGTACGAGGGGTTGAACGTGGAGGCTGTCCGATATCGGTGCGGCGCTGCGCTGGCCCGCAGCGACGACGCAGAGGTGGACATGGCCGCCGGTATCCCGGATTCAGGCGTAGCCCACGCGATCGGATATGCGATCGAGGCCGGCGTCCCCTACCAGCGACCCTTCACCAAGTACACGCCCACGTGGCCTCGCAGCTTCATGCCCCAGGACCAATCCGTTCGGAACCTCGTGGCTCGCATGAAGCTGATACCCATCCGCGAACTCATCGACGGCAAGCGCATCGCCTTCTGTGAGGATTCGGTCGTTCGCGGCACGCAGCTCCAGGATATCGTGCAGCGTGTGTTCGACTACGGTGGGAAGGAGTTCCATATGCGCGCCGCATGCCCACCCCTGGTGTTCGGATGCAAGTTCCTGAATTTCTCCCGTTCCCGATCCCTGCTCGACCTGGCGACGCGGAAGGCGATCAAGGAGATCGAGGGTGACGAGAACACCCAGAGGCCGGATCTGTACGCCGACGACACGTCGGCTGCCTACGCCGACATGGTGGAGCATATCCGCAGCAGGCTGAAGCTCACCTCGCTCCAGTACCAGAGACTCCCCGACCTCGTCGACGCCATCGGACTGCCCAAGGAGAAGCTCTGCACGTACTGCTGGGACGGGTGCGAACCGGGTGCGGGGGGCTGCAGCTGACCCACCCGGACGGTACGAACTCGAGAAGCCCCGGAGCACCGACGCCCCGGGGCTTCTTCTTCAATTCCGGAAGCGTTCCGGCCGCTTCTTCCGCAGATCCGGGTACGGGGTCCTCACGACCCAGATGATGGCGAATGCCGCGATCAGCCCCACCACACCGGCCGTGTAGGCCCACCACGGCACCGGCGTCTCGTCCGTGACCCAGCCCAGGTGCGCCGGCACGAGAGCGATCGCGTTGTTGGCGAAGTGCCAGAGCATGGCAGGGAATACCGACCCCGTCATGAGGACCACTGCAGCGAAGACGATGCCCAGGAAGGCGGTCGGGAAAAGACGGAACAGCGACACGTGGAAGAGGCCGAACGTCGCCCCGACGACCAGGCATAGCCCCACCGGGCCGAACTTCTTCCTGAGCCCATGCAGCAGCACCCCGCGGAAGGCCAGCTCTTCGAGAATCCCCGGCATGATGGTCAAGAAGAAGACCAGCTGCCACAGAGGCATCTCGTCGCCCAGGAGGGTGTCGCCGAATGCCTCGAGGACGTTCTGGGGCACCGGAAACAGGTAGGTGTTGACCAGGCCCGCGATGCCGATCCCCACGAGGTAGGCCGCAGGGGCGCCGATGAGAACCGCAAACCAGACGGCGGGGTGAACCGGGCGCAGCGCGAACGCCGAGCGTGGATCGAGCCCGTACCGACGCACCATCAGAAGAGATCCGCCCAGGAAGATGAAGACCAGGTTCACCACCAGCTGGCCCCGGATTCCCAGGTCTTCGCCGAACCACAGCGAAGTGAGCAGGAACACCACCCACATGACGCCGAACCAGCGGACGACGTGCCTCGGGAAGAGTGCGGGTCCACCGATGAGATCGGCCTCGTCCAGGTCGGAACTGGAGATCAGCCTCTCGGTCGAGAGGGTGCGTTCGGTCAGTCGAGCCGCCCACCAGGCAGCACCGCCGGTCGACGCGAACGCCAAGGCCAGGAACAGCCAATCGTACTCACCCACCATGATCTCACGCACCGCGACGCCGATGCCCGCGATGGGCACCAGTGCGATGACCGACCTCAGGTCCATCCCGGGCAGCATCCCGGCGAACGACGGAACGAGGAAGGCGAGGAAGAGGGGGAAGAAGTAGACCTGATACTCCTTGTAGCTCTTCGCGTATCCCGAGAGAAGGAGCAACGCACTGGAAATCAGCACGGTCAGCGGCAGGAAGAGAACCAGCAGCAGCACGAGGTCGAGGGCCGACAGCGCGACGGCGAAGTCCTCGGGCAGCTCGAGGACACCCAGGACGAGATAGAGCAGAAGGTTGAGCACGTTGATGACGGCAACCGCGATGCCGACGGCGATGATCGCCAGCTGCTTGGCAGCTACGATGTCGGAACGCGCTGCTGCCGTGGTCAGGAGCGTCTCCAGAGTTCCCCGCTCCTTCTCTCCACTGATCGCGTCGACGGCCATGATCGAGCCGCCCGTGAGCATGAGAAGTAGCAGGAACGGCGTCAGAGCCAGGCCCAGCACGGCCCCGGCCTCCTTCTCCGCGCTGGCGGTGTTCTCGGACTCCACCGCAGCCACCTGAGCCGGTTCTACGGGGAAGCCGCGGGCGCGATAGACGCTGTCCCTGAGTGCAGAACGGACCTCGACGATGCGGTCGCGGAGCCGGCGGGAAGCGTTCCGGGAGAAGTCGCTTTGAGCGCGAAACCGGAGTCTGATGGCGGGAAGCTCGAGGTCACCGCTCCCTGCCGTATCCGTCTGTTCGCCGACGCCCTCGTCTTCGGTCTCGCGGGGTTCGTCGGCGTCCTCAGAATCCGCTGCGGCCTCCTCGGCACGGATTCTCCGATAGGCTTCGGACGACAGGGCCTCGACCACCAGGTGGATCTCAGCCGCCTGCAGGAGCGAGTCAGGGTCCGCAACGGTGCGCTCTTCGAAGCGCACCGCAGCCCGGGAGGTGTCCGGATCGTTCGCCTCGAGCCGCAGCGCCTCGGCAACGACGGCGCTGCCCCATTCGGCCTGATCTCCGACGAGTGCATACTCGTAGAGAGTCTCCTCGAGCCTCCGCTCCTCGGACTTCTCCACGGCACGCATGACGAAGATGAGGACGGGAAATAGCACCAGAGGTGCCACCACCGCGATCAGGATCATGCGCGTGTCGCGCATCAGCCTCTTGATTTCGTAACGGAACAGGGTGGCGAGAACTCCACGCCCCCCGGGTCGGTTTCCGTTCACGGGCTGGTCTCCAGCGCGCCTTCCCGGGCGCGGACCTCGTGCACGAAGATGTCTTCGAGGTAATGCTGTCCGGTGTTCTCGCGATGCTCTTCGAGGGTCCCCATCGCCAGGATCCGACCCCTGTGGATGATCGCGATGCGGTCACACAGCTTCTCGGCCTCGCTCATGATGTGGGTCGAGAAGATGATGGTCTTCCCCTCGTCGCGGAGTTCGCCGATCACGCGCTGCATCTCCAGCGCCGCCATCACATCCAACCCGACGGTCGGCTCGTCGAAGATCAGGATCGGCGGGTCGTGCACGATCGTGCGGGCGATGGAGACCTTCTGCTTCATGCCACTGGAGAGCTTTTCGACGCGGGCGCCCGCATACTCGGATATTCCGAAACGTTCTACGAGGGCCTCGACACGGGCGGCCACCCCGTCCGCCGGATAGCGGTTGATCCGCGCGAAGAACTCCAGCGTCTCCCTGGCCGTCAGCCGGGGATAGAGCGCGGTCGACGCCGAGTAGAATCCGAGGCTTCTTCTCACTGCTTCGGGCTCAGCCAGAACTTCGTGTCCGTCGAGGAAAGCCTTCCCTCCCGTAGGCTTCAGGATCGTAGCCAACATGCGGAGCGTGGTGGTCTTGCCCGCGCCGTTCGCTCCCAGCAGGCCGAAGACTTCTCCTGGGCGGCAATCGAAGTCGATGCCGTCCACCGCACGCACTTCGCCACGCGACTCGTCCCAGAATGTCTTCTGGAGTGCTTCCACCCGAACTCTCGTGCTTTCCATCGAATCGCTCCCCGCTGATCCGGTTGTCGTGACTCGTGTATCCATGTCAGTCGCCTGCCGCAGAGGCGGAGGCGCCAGGGCGTGCATCCTTCTTGCCCAGCAGGTGATCCTTGGCGAAGCGCCAGAAGCTTCCGTCGAAGGAACCGAGCAGGAAGTCCTCGAACTTCAGGACCGCGCGCGCGAGAAGCAGGCACACCACGACGAGAGCCATGAGGACCACCAGGGTCTCGGCGATGAGCGGCCAGAGGAACACGCCGTTGATGGCGTCCCGGATCATCATGGCCGCATTGGCCACAGGAATCGCAGCGATGGCCGGCGTGAGGGTCTGATCGGTCTGCTGCCCGAGTATGATGGGGAGCATGGCCAGCCAGTACACGGGCGTTACCATGGCCTGACCGTCCTTGAAGCTCCTCGCGAACGCGGCGAGGATCATCATGGCGGCGGCGAAGAAGAGGGCCAGGGCGACGGCCGCCACGATCATCACCGGCAGCGCCATCAGAGGCAGCGTGAACTGGAATGCGTCAGCCCCAGCCCCGGCGTCGGCCAGGAGCGGAGCCATGACCGCTCCGAGCGACACGAACATCGCCGTCACGTTCAGGATGCCGGCCGTGATTCCCAGCGTGGCCACGTAGAGATACTTGGCGGTCACGACGCTGAGCCGCGACGCCGACACCGTCATGAGCGTCTCCCAGGTCGAACGCTCACGCTCGCCGGCGGTGCTGTCTATCGATGGAATGAAGCACCCGAGAGCTACCATGATGACCAGAAACAGCGGGATCATCATGCCGAGGATGAGCGCCCCCATCTCGCGCCCGCTCGAGACGTTCTCTTCCACAATGCGGAACTGCTCCCGATCGGCATCCGGGATCCCCAGCCCAGCAGCCTCCCGGTCGAGCCAGCGGTCCCGGTAGGAATCGACGGCCCGCTCCACCCGATCCCTCGCGTTGCGACTCCGCTCCACCGCCCGGTCGTAGCGGATCAGGACCCGGAAGTTCGACAGGAGTCCCTGACCCTCGGGAGCTGGTGGAAGGAACTCTACCAAGGCATCCAGGTCCCCGTCCCGAATAAGCGCGACCGCGGAGTCGGCGGAGATCGACTCCGCCCTCACGTCGATGTGCTGGCCTGCGCGAAGCGAGTCCATCAGGGCCCCGTGTTGGTCGGGCACGCCAAGGACCGCGAGCCGCGAGTCCGCCCGGTCGGCCAGACCAGCCACGAACATGATGCCAGTGACCATCACCCAGAGCATCACTGGATACAGGAAGACCGGCATGAGGATGCTGTTCACCACGATCGTCCGCTCCCGCAACGCCGAGCGGAGCTCCCGGCGGTAGAGAATCCAGATGTCGCGCCAATCCAATGGAGACTCCCTGTGACGGGGGGTGGTGGACCGGAGGGCCGAAGGTCCGTCAGGTACGGTGTTCAGAGTCCCTACAACGTAGGGTCCGGCGACGGCGGCGCTACCGCCCCCGCCGGATGATCGCCTCCTGGATCTCGACATAGGTCTGCACGTTCGACCTCAGCTCTGCGAGATCCACGTTGACCCGAGTCGGGTAGTCACCGACGTCGCCAAACAGTTCGAGCACTCGTTGGAAGCTCGGAAGCGTCGACCGCGCAGTCTCCAGAGTCCTCGGCTCCTGCTCCAGTGCCGCACCCTTCAGGATGGCGTATCCCAGCCAGAAGCTGATCTCATGGCGCGTCTCGTCCGTGAGACCCGGCAGCGCGCGCACGGCACTGAGCGCTCGGGACGCGTAGCCGTACCGCTCCTTCTGCACCCCGTTTGCGTGCGCTTCGACGAGCACCATCCTGGCAGCCGCGTCGGCTCGGTCGGGGTCCGCTGCCGCAACGTCGGCGAACACAGTCAGCGCATCATCCATCCTGCCGGCCTCCAGGAGCCAGCTTCCTCGACGCAACCCGACGTTGGGACGGTCTGGGTCGATTTCCTCTACCCTGTCGAGAGCCACCAAGGCCTCATCGAGCCGGTCCATGCGCCGGAGCGCATCTCCGTACACCGACCACAGAGCCGCATCCGCGGTGTAGCTCCGCAGCGCGGTCTCACACCACACCACTGCATCGCCGAACTCATCGAGCCTGAGGCGTGCGACTGCCCCGCTCCGGAGGATGCGCGCGGACGTTTCGGGGCCTCGCTCCGAGAACACGCGTTCATAGGCCTCGATCGCACCGCGATAGTGGCCCACGGCGTCCGGCGCCAGCGACCCGGTATCCCCGGTGTCCCGCGCCCGGTAGACCTCTTCTCCGAGAAGGAACTCGTACCCACCGAGTTGTTCCCATAGATCGACGTCGTCGGGAGCGAGTTCGAGCCCATCTCGAACCAGGCGCGCTGCCCCGTGCGGGTCGCCGGCCTGGGACAGTTCGTAGGCGACACGCATGCGAACCGTCACGTTCCCTGGCTTGAGTTCGAGATAGCGGGAGTAGTAGGAGTGGGCGTCATCGCTGAGCCCCAGGGTGGCCGCCGTGTACCCCGCGAGCTGGAGCGCGTCGTCCCGCAGTGGGCTCTCTTCCAGAATCGTCTCGAGTTCCTCCAGGGCTTCCTCACCGCGATCCAACTCCAGAAGTACCCTGGCTCTGCGATACCGCGTGCCTTGAGCGGCGGGATTGAGCCTCAGGGCCTCGTCACAGTTGGGGAGCGCGTCAGCCCACAAGCGGCTGTGCGCAAACCCCTCACAGTTCGCCGCCGCTCTGAGATGCATCGTGTACCGATCGAAGTGCCGGAAGATGTGCTCGGCCACGACAGCCTCGTCTCGCTCGGAGCCCGTGGTGGTCCCCACATCGAAGGATTCAGCCGACTGGACGACCCAGAACACGGCCTCGACCACATAATCGCCGTCCGGCCCCCGGACATAGTCGGCGCAGAGAGCCACTTCTGCATTCATCATCGCGGCCAACTGGCGAGTCCGGACGCAGTCCAGGTCCTCCATCTTCAGGTCGACCTCGTCGAGGGCGTCCTTTACGGCGTCGCGCTCGATCGCGCGGTGGGTCAGCAGGGTGTTGAGGACCTCGCGAAGCTCCTTGGCCACCTCACGCCCGAAGTCGCGGTCAGCGCCTTCGAGCGGCCGGAGATCGGGGACGAGAATGTCGAATCGGGACATCTCTTGACCGGCCAAGCCCCTGGCCGCCGGGACGCCCGCGGTCAGCACCATGGCCACGAGCATGCCAAAGACGGGATAACGCGTTTGCAGCGTCATGCTCCACACCTCCATCACGGTTGCCGGGAGGGCTTACTTAAATATGGCGCAACAGACGTGCCACGCGGGAGACCTGAGTTCCCATCGGATGTCCGTCCCCTCGTGTCCTGTCCGGGACACGCGCGAGCGCGCTGAAAGGACAGTCTCGGCGGACTGGGCGAAGGCCTACTTCCCGACGCCGCCTTCACCCATCGGCGGGGCGATAAGGGCCAGGTCGGTCGAAAGCTGACTCGACATGTAGCCCAGAAGGGCCTGGGCCGCGCGCTCCTGGTTCACCGAGGTGAACTGAATGGAGAAGATCGCCTCGTTATCTCCCGTGTCACGGCCAAGCACGGCCGTGAAGCTGATCGGATCGCCGGATGCCATCAGGGCCACGTGGCTCGGACCAAGCGGCACCGTAGCAACCACGGGCGCACCCGTCCCAGCTGGACCCGTCCAGATGACATCCGCTTCCTCGGGGACGCCGAAGTGGAGCACATAGAACGTCTCACCGGCAATCGCCTCGGGCAGGCTCGCCCGAAGCCCCAGCGAGGGGGTGAAGGAGATCTGGGGATGCGAGAACTCAAAGCCCAGCGAGTCGATGATGCCTTCGAAGCGCGCCACCTGCTCGGCGGAAAGATCAGCCTTCTCCTGCAGCAGAGGAGCGAATGCAACGTTGACGATCACGTTTCCGCGGCGGGCATATCCCGCGGTGCGGGCACCCCCGATCTGGCTGCTCGCGTTGAGTTGGAGCGGCCCGGGCTCGGACCACGGCCGGAACTCCGACACGTCCCAGAGGTCCGGAGGACTCTCCACGAACCGATACCGTCCGCCGGGGCTGTCGGAAGCGGCGGCATCGCAGAGCGGACTCGTCATGCCCTGGCAGGCCTCGAGAACCGCGCTCCGGACCAGGATCATCCCCTCACACAGGGCTGAGCCGGTCGAGAGATCGCCAGCCGCCTGAATGTGTTCCTGAGCTTCGGCCTGAAGAGCGGCGAAGGCATCCGCCACCGTCTGTTGTATCACCTCGCGCGCCTCAGCCCTCTGCGCGTTGATCGACTCGTCGCCTGAATCGACGAACTGCTGTGCGAGGGCCAGGTCAGCGTCGAACCATGCACGCACGGCCGCCTCGGTGGGGTCGGCGGCATTCAGCGAGTCGACGACGGATCGCTCTTCGAAGGCGATGGCCTGCCCCACAGCCCGCAGCCGCTGGGAACGACGCGCCAACGGTTCGAGCGTCTGGTCGAGCGCATCGAGCTCGGTGAGCACTGCCACGCACGCCGTGGAACGGGCTAGCTCCACAGCCTCGAGCCCGCTCGGGGGGGCTTCCTGGGCGGCAACCCACATCGGGGCCGCTACCATGGCGGAGAGAAGCGCTCTGGATCTCAAAACGGTACTCCAGGATCAGTCAGGATTCTCGGATAACAAGGATAGCCGGATTCAGGAAAAAAGGGTCCACGATCGAGCCCGACGAGCGTCCCTGAGCGACAGGTCTGTTGTGCGTGTCCCCGGCTGCCTGCATCCTCCCGTTCTCGGCCCGACCACCATCCACCTCAGGGAGCGATGCGATGATCGACATGTTGGCAATCCTCATCATAGCCGGCATGGCCATCCTCGGGCGGTCCCGCGGGACCATCGGCATGGGCCTCCTTGCGGCAGGACTGGTTGGCGGGTATGCGACCGCGTTGATTCTCGCGCGGCCGATCGGTTCACTGCTGGCAGGCGCCTCCGGGCTCCCGGAGATCATGGCCTACCCGCTCGCAGGGATGATCGTCCTCTTCGCAGCCTCCACGGGCATCAACATCTTCGCCCGGCGATGGCGACGTGAGCGGGCCTTCAAGATGGAGAACGGGTGGGAGCCGCCTGCCTGGGACGCCAACGGGGGCACGGCGCTCGGGGTGGGTTACGGTGTGATCCTGGCCATGATACTCGCGTGGATGGGATCGAGCCTCGGTGGGCTGTCCGGACAGGGACAGGGCCTCGAGTCGGTCCGGTCCAGCCTCATCGGCCGGGCCTCTTCAGTCGTGACCGAGCGGGCCTTCTCCCTGGCCGCCCGTGGTTGGGCCGGCGACCGCTTCACCTCGCGGGCGATGGCCCACTTCGTGGCCGACCCGGCAGGGGCGACGGAGGCATTGAATGCGGTGATGGCAGACGAGCGCGTGGAGCGACTGTTTGCAAGCGGTGCCATCCAGCGCGCTGCAGTCTCGGGAAACCCCGACCTGCTAGCCCGAGATCCATCTCTGGCTGCGCTGGCGAGGGACGAGGTCTTCGTTACGGCACTTCGCGACTTCGGTGTGCTCGAAGCGGGCGAAGGGCCGGCGCCTCCAGCAGAAGTTTCGGCCGCCATCACTCGAGAAGTCGGACCGGTAGTCCGATCGGTCGAATCGCTGAAGCGAGACGAGGAGATCCAGAGGATCATCCAAAGCCCGTCATTCCGGGGAGCCCTCGAGCGGAGGGACTACATGGCGCTCGCGCGTGACCCGGGGTTCGAGCACATCTTCGAACGGGTGATGGAGGAGTTGGACAAGCTACGCTGAATGGGCCGCACCTTCACGCACTGATCTCGTGGGCCTCCCCTGCACCCTTCGGCACCCGAATCAACTCCACCAGCACCCGTACCTCTACCGGCGGCTCCGGCGTGAAGCGTGAGACCGTCCAGGTGACGGCGAAATTGAGGGCCATGCCGACGGTGCCGATGCCCTGAGGGGAGATGCCGAACCACCAGTGTTCGGCAGTGTTGAGTTCCGGGTGCATGAGGGCATAGTAGACGATGTAGCCGGCCGTCAGGGTGATTCCCGCAACCATGCCGAGGATCGCCCCCTCGCGGGTGGTGCGTTTGGAGAAGATGCCCAGGATGATGACCGGGAAGAACGACGACGCCGCCAGGCCGAACGCGAAGGCAACGACCTGGGCGACGTAGCCCGGCGGGTGCACCCCCAGGTAGCCGGCGACCAGGACCGCCGCGCCCGCCGCCACTCGAGCTGCGATCAACTCCTCCTTCTCCGAGATGTCGGGTCGGAAGCCCCGCTTGAGGAGGTCGTGGCTCACTGCGGAAGACACCACGAGCAGAAGTCCGGCAGCTGTCGACAGCGCCGCCGCGAGTCCTCCGGCCGCGACGAGTCCCACCACCCAGTCCGGCAGACCCGCGATCTCCGGATTGGCGAGGACCATGATGTCGCGGTCCACGGTAAGCTCGTTGGTGAGCGTAGACTCGGGTCCGACGTACTGAATACGACCGTCACCATTGGCGTCGTCGAATGCCAGCAGGCCCGTCGCCTCCCAGTTCGTGAACCACTCGGGGACGTCCTCGTACCTCGTTTCCGATACGCTGGCCAGCAGGTTCGCACGGGCGAACACCGCCACGGCCGGCGCGGTCGTATAGAGAATGCTGATGAACAGCAGAGCCCAACCCACGCTGATCCGTGCGTCGCGGACCTTGGGCACCGTGTAGAAGCGAATGATCACGTGGGGGAGGCCGGCCGTGCCTACCATCAGGGCCGCCGTGATGAAGAACACGTCGAGCTTCGATTTCGTCCCCGAGGTGTACTCCGCAAACCCCAGTTCGGCATGCAGTCCGTTGAGCCGCTCCAGCAACGTCATTCCGGACGCCGCATCCACCCCACCGAAGCCCAATTGGGGAATCGGATTCCCGGCAATCATCAGACTGAGGAAGATGGCCGGCACCATGTACGCGAAGATGAGCACGCAGTACTGGGCCACCTGGGTGTAGGTGATACCCTTCATCCCGCCCAGGACGGCGTAGAAGAAGACGACGCCCATGCCGATGTACACGCCGGTGTTGACGTCGACTTCCAGGAATCGCCCGAACACGATACCCACACCGCGCATCTGACCTGCGACGTACGTGAACGAGACGAAGATCGCGCACACCACCGCTACCATCCTGGCAACCTGGGAGTAGTAGCGGTCGCCCACGAAGTCCGGGACGGTGTAGGCCCCGTACTTGCGCAGATAAGGCGCGAGGAGGAGCGCGAGCAGCACATACCCTCCGGTCCAGCCCATCAGGTACACCGAGCCGTCGTAGCCCATGAACGAAATGAGCCCAGCCATGGAAATGAACGACGCCGCGCTCATCCAATCGGCTGCGGTGGCCATGCCGTTCGCCAGGGGCGAGACGTCGGCTCCGGCAACGTAGAAGTCCTTTGTCGACCCTGCTCTGGACCACACTGCGATCCCGATGTAGAGCGCAAACGAAAGCCCGACCATGACGAAGGTCCACGCCTGCACGTTCATCGATCGTCGTCCTCGTGCAGCCCGTAGGCACGGTCCAGCCGGTTCATGAGCACCACATAGACGAAGATCAGCCCGACGAACACGTAGATCGAACCCTGTTGCGCGAACCAGAAGCCGAGGGGGAAGCCCGTGCCGGGAATCCGGAACTGGTTCAAGGCGTCGACGAAGATGATGCCGAAGCCATACGAAACCACGAACCAGACAACGAGCAGCAGCCCGACATAGCGAACATTCGTGCGCCAGTAGGCCTGGTGGTGGCTCCGGGCTTCCTCATCGGTGACCGACCGGCGCGCTTCTTCGCCCCGGCGGGCAGGGTCGTCGGTCATCGGGCAGGCTCCAGGCGGGATTGGGAAACGGCGAAGATGGTAGCTCGCCCGTGGCGAGCGCGGCAAATCGATGCGTCGCGCGCCCCGCCTCCCGCAGGCATCGGACGGAAGATCGCGCTCCCGCTATCTTGCCCCATGACACCTACATCATCCCCTTCGGCGAACGTCGCGTTCGCCGAACTCGGCCTCGGGCCCGAACTACTCACCGCGCTCACCGAGCTCGGCTACGAAGAACCCACCCCTATCCAGCGCGCAGCCATTCCCCAGCTGCTCGAGGGACGGGACATGTTGGGCCTGGCGGCGACGGGAACGGGGAAGACCGCCGCATTCGCGCTCCCTCTGCTCCAGGTGATCGAGACGGGAGCCTCGCAGCCCGCCGCCCTCGTGCTGGTCCCTACGCGCGAGCTGGCGGTTCAGGTTGCCCAGGCAGTCCATCGCTATGGCAAGAAGCGGTCAGTTCATGTCCTGCCGATCTACGGGGGGCAGTCCTTTCAACAGCAGCTCAAGGTGCTGAAGCGGGGGGTGGATGTGGTCGTGGCCACGCCGGGTCGAGCACTCGACCACATCCGGCGCGGCACGCTGCGCCTGGGAAGCCTGGCGGTACTGGTCCTGGACGAGGCGGACGAGATGCTCGACATGGGCTTTGCGGAGGACCTCGAGGCGATCGTGGCCGAGGTTCCTGCGCAGCGGCAGACCCTCCTGTTTTCAGCCACGCTGGGCCCCCGCATTTCCTCGATCGCGGCCAAATACCTCAGCAATCCCGTGGAGGTGCGGATCGAGGAAGAAGAGGACACCGACGCAGTCCCGCTCGTGCGTCAGACCGCATACCTCGTGCGCAGACCCCACAAGCTGGCTGCACTGGGGCGCATCCTGGACCTTGAAAGCCCCGACGCAGCACTCGTGTTCTGCAGAACGCGGAACGAAGTGGACGAGTTGGTGGAGGCGCTGAATGGACGCGGGTACAGGGCTGAGGGCATGCACGGTGGGATGTCGCAGGAAGAGCGCGACCGGGTCATGAAGAAGTTGAGGGGCGGGACCGTCGATCTGCTGGTGGCCACTGACGTCGCGGCCAGGGGCCTGGACATCTCCCACCTTACCCACGTCGTGAACTACGAGGTGCCGTCCGCCCCCAAGTCGTACGTGCACCGCATCGGGCGAGTCGGCCGCGCGGGGCGTGAGGGTGTGGCCATCACCCTCGCCGAACCCCGCGAGCATGCACTTCTGAAGAACATCGAGCGACTCACGAAGCAGAAGATCACGGTCACCTCTCTTCCCACGGTAGCCGATCTGCGCACGCGCAGACTCGAGCTCACTCGCGCGTCGGTCCGGGAAGCCATAGTGGAAGGCGAATTGGATCGATTCCGCGTTGTCGTGGAGGCGCTGTCGGACGAGTTCGACCTGTTCGACATCGCCCTGGGGGCGGTGAAGATGGGGCACGAAGCAACGGTCCCGGGCTCAGAAGACGACGACCAGGAGATCCCGATCGAAAAGCCCTTCCGAGAGAAGAAGCGGGGAGAGCGCATACCCGCCAAGGGAAGCAGGGGCCAGGCCCGGGGCGGGGGGAGCACATCACTGTTCATTGGGCTCGGGCGGTCCGCAGGCGTCCGACCGAAGGATCTGGTGGGCGCCATCACGGGTGAGGCCGGGGTGACCGGTCGCCAAATCGGTTCGATTCACATCTCCGAGCGCTTCAGTCTCGTCGAGGTAGCGGATGGCGTGGCAGAGCAGGTGGTACAGGCTCTTCGCTCAGGGAAGATCAAGGGCAAGAAGGTCACCGTCCGGATCGATCGGGGACGCTAGAAGCGCTCCCGATCGATCCGCTCCGTCACGACAGCGCGGAGCAGGAGAAGCTCCCACTCACCTCGGCCACATTCCCACTCCCGGACTCCAGCGACGGACCGTCGAAATCGGCCTCGTAGATGGAGAAGCCGAAGCCGTCCTCGCCGACGACGCTGATCGTCACGGTGCCACGGCCACGGAGTCGTCCGCCATCATCCTCGAGGGTCAGCCACGCCTCGTGGGTACCCTCGCCCCCGCCGTCGGCCTCGATCCCGATGATGACATCGCCCAGGGACCGGGCAAGGAAGCCGTCCTCACTCTCGGAGCACATCATGATACCGTCCTCGCGGGCGGACGCATTCCGGACTCCGCTCACTTCGTATTCGATCCACGCCGGGGGAGCCTCACCACCTCCCATCCCCATCAAGCCCTGAGCCTCTTCCCCCTCGCCCGAGGTCATGAAGCCGCCCCAAAGCTCCTGCATGGTCATCCTCTCGAGCCCCTGAGGCACGTCGAAGAGGTCCGCAGCGACTGACGTCCGCTCGACTGAAAGAACTTCCTCGACCGAGTAGAATTCGTAGCCGAGCCTCTGAGAAAGCACGGGGACGCCCCTGGCCGCCGCGATCATTGACGGGTCCGGCGGATCTCCCATGCTCATGGTCGCAAAGCCCTCCTCCAGGGCACGGAACGCCTCAACCAGGCCCGGGTCGTCAGTCGAGATCCATACTCTCGAAAAGCTGTCGTAAGACTCGAAGTCGAAGGCAGTAGCGCGCATCCCGTTGATGGTCCTCGTCAGCCCGGTTTCCATCATCTCCGGCCCTTCCTCCTCGGAGCCCCCCCCGGAGAGGCTGGCTGCCTGTGCCATGTCCGCTGCGGTAACCTCGATGTAGGCCCCTTCCCCGGGGCGCACGAAGCGAGTGACCTCAGCCTCCAGGTCTACGATGACGTAGCCGGGACCGTCCTCGTCGGAAGCGTCCATCCGCAGCTGCATCCCTCTCAAGAGGACGTCGCTTTCGGTCATGGTCATGGCGCCCATGGCCTCGAACTCACTTCGGAGGGAGAGCAGTTCATCCACCGGGACATCGAACAGCGCCTCGGAGACATCGTACCCACGGTCGGCGAGGGCCTCGAGGCTGACGCTGATCGTGCGCTGGCGAAGGATGCCCTCGAACGTCTGAGCATCAACCGAATGAAGGGGTCCGGCCACCGAGATCACCAACGCGATGCAAGCGAGTCGTCCGAACATCCGATCCTCCAACGATGAATTGTACCCCGGCCACCGGTATGAGCCGGAGGAGCCTGAATGTGCATCGGGCTGAAGGAGGCTGCAACGAGCCGAACGACCGAGCCCGGCTCCACTCCGACCGGGGCTTCCGTCCGCCCCATCGCGGACGGAACCAAGCGGGGCCGAGGGACTCCCAGCTGGACCTATCTGCGAGCCCGAACCAAGCCCAGAAAGCGGTCGTAGGCGGTGTGGCTCGAGCAGTCCTAGTCCCGAACCTCCACCACCAGCTCGATCTCCACGGCCTGCCCTCGCGGCAGTGACGCCATCCCCACGGCGGCCCGCGCGTGCCTGCCCTGGTCGCCGAAGACCGCCACCATCAGGTCCGAGAATCCATTGATCACGGCGGGCTGCTCCACGAAATCGGGATCAGAGTTCACCATGCCCAGCACTTTCACGATGCGGACCACGCGGTCGAGGTCGCCCAGCATCTCCTTGAGCACGGCGAGTTGGTTGATGGCCGTCAGGCGCGCGGCCTCGTAACCCTCTTCGATGGTGACACCGGCCCCGAGCTTCCCCGTCACCTCGCTGCCATCGGCCCTCTTCGGGCCCTTGCCCGCCAGGAAGATGAGATTGCCCGTGCGAACGCCGTTGACGTAGTTGGCCACCGGGCTCGGTGGTTCAGGCAGGGTGATTCCCAACTCCGCCAGACGGGCCTCGGGGTCGTACGCACCGGACTCCTGCGCCGACAGCGCTGCGGTGGACATCAGGAGGAGGGCGGTGACTCGGCACGCCGCGTGGAACGAAGAAGCACTCATGGTACACCTCTCAGGGGTGGAAACAGGTCAGCGGCCGGACGCCACAGGCACGTTCATATAAAGACGGTTGAGGGCACCCGAGTCCGCGAACCCCACCTCGGGATACCGGTCACCGGTAAGATCGCCTACAGCCACGCCGTAGGATGCGTTCACCTCGTCGCCGATCCACGCTGCGGCCCACCCCATCCCTGTTCCATCGTTCAGATAGAGGGCGTTCCGTTGCCGGACGTTGGCCACGACGATGTCCTGGTCCCCGTCTCCGTCCATGTCCGCCGTAGCCGCCGCGTACGAGCCTTCGTCGGCGCCGAAGGTGACACCTGGCCCGAAAGTACCGTCGCCACGGCCCAGGTAGACCGCGTTGGGCTCACCAATGTTGGCCGCGACGATGTCCGGCACTCCGTCAGCGTTCAGGTCCGCCAATACCACGGACCGGGTCTCGTCGCTACCCGTGCCGAAGCTCACCGGCGCGGCGAAACCCAGGGCACCGTCGTTCAGGAGAATCTGGTTCGCCTGACCGTCCCGGTTGGCCAGCACCAGGTCCACGTCGCCGTCCGCGTCCAGGTCGCCGATGGCGACCGCGATGGTGGAACCGTCCGAATCTCCGAACGCCCGCTTGGGACCGAACCTCGCGTGTCCGTCGTTCAGGTAGAACCCGTTGGCCGTCCCCCGGTTCGTCACCAGGACGTCCAGCGATCCGTCGCCGTCGAGGTCGTGGAGCTGGGCGCTGCGCGTGGGCTCGATCTCCGGCCCAACAGCCCAGGCCAGGGTGAACCGACCCGTTCCATCATTGAGGTAGACCCAGTTCTCCGCCCGGTCGTTGGCCACCACGACGTCCAGGTCGCCATCCCCGTCCAGGTCCCCGGCGGGGACGCCGTAGGACGTCGCCTTCTCCGGTCCCAGAGGATAGCCCACGGTGAACTGGCCGGCTCCGTTGTTCAGGTACACCTCATTCACCTGGGCCCAGTGCCGTCCGTTGGCGTAGAGGATGTCCAGGTCGGCGTCGCCGTCCACATCAGCGAAGACCACGGACGCGGTGAGATCGTCTGGAGTTCCCAGCACCATACGGTTGCTGCTGGTGAGCCGGCGCTCCTGGGCAGCCGTGTCGATGGACGCCGCGAGCAGCAACATCGCCGACATCGCTGCACACACGGCCCAAGACCTGCTCCATGCTCTCATCGTCCCGTCCCGATGGGGCGCAACTCGTTCCAGCGAGCGATGAACGCCACCGCCGCGTCCACGAAGGCCTCCGTAGAGATTCGGCCGCGTTCGAGCGAGGCTTCGGCCGGGTTGATGGCGCCCCAGACGCCCGTGGACGACATGTCGGCGGCAGTCGTCCCCTTCCCCGTCGCGGCATCCTTCAGGCCCTCGGCCAGAAACACGGTCGTAGCTGTGGGATCACCCGCCAGCACATCCGGCACCATCGCCTCGAGGTGCGGGAGCAGTGTCAGAGTCGCGGCCTCGACCCCGGCCAGATCCACCAACTCCGGGATCAGGTATAGAGACTGTGCCGTCTCCCCCGTGCCGCCGTGACGGTCGAACAGGGGCTCGTCCCGAGGCAGCGTACGCGACGCAGTCCGGTCCATGAAGGGTCCAACCACGTCGTTGAGCTTCACCGCGATCCCCTCCGTCTCCTGGTTGATCCGATCCACCACGAACGAGGAGATCGCGTTGTTGCCTCCATGTGCGTTCAGAATCAGGAAGCGCTTGAAGCCGTGACGCATGAGGCTCTTGGCGGCCTCGACGTAGACCTCCTGGATCAGGGTCGAGGGAAGGGTCACCGTCCCGGCGAACTCCATGTGATAGGGCGACTGACCCGGCATCAGAATGGGCGCCACCAGCACGTCCGTCCGTTGGGCGATCAGCTTGGCGCGTTCCTCACCATTCAGGAAGTCCGTGCCGATGGGCAGGTGCGTGCCGTGCTGCTCCAGCGATCCCACGGGGATGATGACCATGTCGGACCGGCCGAGGAGATCCTCCACCTCGGGCCTGGTCATGTGGGGGAGGTAATTCCTGATCCTCTCCGGCCCGCCCAGCGGATTGGTCTGTGCATCAGCGGGGAGGCACAGGACGATGAGAAGCATGAGGAGCAAGGTGGCGGTCCGGGTCACGGTCGACCTCCAGGAAGCGGGTGGCACGGCTCGGGGGTCACAAGTTGCGGACCCGAGGAGGTGCGCGCGAGGAGGGTCGGAGGCGAGGCCCGCGCGATGTTCCTGCCATGCCGAACGCCGATCCGCCCTGGTGTGACGGCCCGGAAGCTCGTGGTGGCAATTCGTGCCCCCGAACCGCACGGCTCAAGACTCTCGGAATTTTCATGCCGTCGTCGCTATCTTAGAAAAAGAGTTGACGATTCTTCGACAGACCCCCCCACTACATGCGTTCCTCGACCCTCCTGGCGGCCGCCTGCGTTATTTGGTTCTCCGCTTGCGGTGGAAGTGATTCCACCGGCCCTGAGAATGATCCCACTCCGGTTGCGACCTCGATCACGCTGTCGACGTCGAGCTTGAGCTTCACCTCCCTCGCAGAGACGGCGACGCTGACCGCTGCGGTGAAGGATCAGGATGGAGTGACCATGTCCGGTGCGGTGGTCACGTGGGGCTCCTCGAACGAGTCCGTGGCTACGGTGTCGGCGGCGGGCCTGGTGACTGCGGTGGCGAACGGATCGGCGACGATCACGGCCACCTCGGGCGCCGCATCGGCGACTGTGACGGTATCGGTGGTCCAAGCTCCTGCCTCGGTTGCGCTGTCGCAGACGAGCGTGACGTTGGCATCGCTGGGCGACACGGTGACGCTGACGGCTTCGGTGTTGGATGGTGGTGGTCAGGCGGTAGCGGGGGCGGTGGTCACGTGGAGCTCCTCGGATGAGGCCGTGGCGACGGTTTCGGCGGCGGGGCTGGTGACGGCGGTGGCGAACGGTTCGGCCTCGATCACCGCGACCTCGGGTGCCGCCACGGCGACTGCTGCGGCGTCGGTGGCCCAGGCTGCCGCTTCCATCACGCTGTCGGCGACCAGTCTGAGTTTCGCCGCGGTGGGCGACACGGTGACGCTGACGGCTTCGGTGCTGGACAGTGGTGGCCAGGCTGTAGTGGGTGCCGAGGTGACGTGGGGCTCGTCGGACGATGCCGTGGCTACAGTGTCGGCGGCGGGGCTGGTGACGGCGGTAGCGAGTGGCTCAGCGACGATCACCGCGACCTCCGGTGCCGCCTCCGCGGCTGCTTCGGCATCGGTGGCCCAGGCTCCTGCCTCGGTGACCTTGTCGGCGACCAGCCTGAGCTTCGCGACCCTCGGCGATACGGTGATGCTGACAGCTGAGGTGAAGGATCAGCACGGAGTCACCATGACGGGCGCGGTGGTCACGTGGGGCTCCTCGAACGATGCCGTGGCTACGGTGTCGGCGGCGGGCCTGGTGACTGCGGTGGCGAACGGATCGGCGACGATCACGGCGACTTCGGGTGCCGCGTCCACGACCGCTACGGTAACGGTCTCGCAAGCTGCTGCGACGGTCACGTTGTCGCCCGCCTCGGTGAGCTTCACTGCGCTCGGTGATACACGGACGCTGGCGGCTTCGGTGTTGGATGCTGGTGGTCAGGCTGTGGTGGGGGCGGTGGTCACGTGGAGCTCCTCGAACGATGCCGTCGCGACGGTGTCGACCGCGGGGCTGGTCACGGCGGTGGCGAACGGGTCGGCGACGATCACCGCGACGTCGGGTGCAGCGTCCGCCGGTGCGACCGTATCAGTCTCTCAGG
>JBDHIL010000071.1:0-5211 GCA_039587465.1 Gemmatimonadota bacterium
TCCCGCAACCCCAAGGCTCCGCTGAGTCATATTCTATCCCCGACTAGTAGTGGTATTTGCAGAGAATCTGCACACCGGAGGGCTCGATTGATCGCCTCGCCCAAGACCACGCTCCCATGTGGGCCGCCCACCCCAGGCCAATGTATGCGCATAGAGTGCGAGCGTGGGTGCTGTTACTGCCTTCATTCCCCTTGCTAACCAGGGATCCCCTCACGGCCACCCCTACCTGCATGGGGACACCGCTCGACAGCTTGAGCCCGCCCCACACGTTCTAGCTCCTCGCATCCCGAACCCAACCTGGCAACGCTTCCAGCCGTGCGACGTGCTCGGATGCGAGCTTTCCCCGTCCGAGCGGCTCACCCTTCCTCGAGCGCTATTGATAGACCCGGACGTAGTCCACGACCATGACGGCCTGCGAGAAACTGGAGGGAACGCTGCCACCGAGATTGCCGCCCATCGCGATGTTCAACAGCAGGTAGTGCAGATTGTCGTAGGGCATTCTGCTGGTATTCGTGGTTTCGAAGAACACTTCGTCATTAAACCGGATCTGGATCTTCTGCTCCGTCCAGATCAGCGAATACAGGTTGAAGCCCGTGGACGCTCCGTTGATCGTCCTGGTTCCGCCGTTGCTCTGATAGGCGCCCGTCTGGATGTCACCCCAATGCAGATGGCCGATGAGATGGTTCTTGTCCCAGCCGTTCTGCTCCATGATGTCGATCTCACCACAGGCCGGCCATCCGACACTGCCGTAGGCGTTGCCGTGGTAGTTCCCGGTCTCGTCGATGTTCGCGCCCAGCGTCCAGAAAGCCGGCCAGGTCCCGGCTTCGCCCGGCAGCCGGGCGCTGATGTCCACCCGACCGTACCGGAAGACGAACTTCGAGTTGAGCCGGGCGGAGGTGTAGTTCTTGGTGCTTCCCCCGAACTGGTAGTTCTCCCGCCTCGCGATGATCTTCAGGATACCGCCGCTGACGCTGGAGTTGTCGGTGCGGTCCGTGTAGTGCTGAAGCTCGTTGTTGGCCCAACTGTCACCCTGGATGGGAATCACCTGGTGATGCCATCGGTTGGGGTCGACGGGACCCTCGTAGTCGAACTCATCCGCCCAGACCAGTCTCATCCCCTCCGGCGAGAGGGGTGCTACGCGGACGGTGATGTCCCTCGAGAGCGAGTCTACATGGTTGCTCTCCGAATAGAAGAGCACGGTCACCCTGTGCGGGTTGGTTCCCTCCTCGGCGAACGTGTAGCTGAGTTCGCCCGTGTCGCTGTCCTGGAAATCGCCGCTCCCGAATCGGAACTGGAAGCGCGATACGTTCGTCCCCGTGGCCTGGAGCAGAGCGATCCCGCTTCCATCCCCATACTCACTCGTCGGCTGACCCTGCAGCGTGACGCTCAGGGCCAGGTTGGTGGGGATGATCTCCTCGGGTGGTGCCACCGTTGGCGCACCGCAACTGATCGAGAAGATGAACGGGAAGAGGCCCGCGCAGCGGACGATGGGAGAGGGCACGAAGGTCTCACCGGAAAAGCAGGAGGAAGAGGGAGCTCGAGCGGGCGCCAGGCCCGAGGAAGGAGCCTACCGGGAAGACCCGGGCCGGGGCAATGGGTCCGGGGTTCCGTGCCTGCGATCCGGCCAGTGGTGCACGGCGCTGATCTTCTCGAGGTCGGTAAGGGGCCTGGGTAAGACGATCGTGCCCAGACCGTCTCCGCCTCCCACCTCGGATCCGCGCCCGTCCGCGGAGACCCTAACCGTGAACGCCGCCGCGACCGCGTCGAGCATGTCTTTGGGGCCGGGCGAGAAGTCATCGAACGAGACGACCACCCGAGGGGATCCCCCATGGCCTCGCAGCGCCCGGTATGTGGCCGTCGGGAACACTGGGAATAGGAGATTCAACCACCGTGTGGCGTCAGGGAGGGGGGCTGGGAGGGATCGTTCAGGGAGCCGTTTGGATACTCAGACGGGCGGAGGCGGCTGCCCGAAGGGCCCGGGCAGTGATGCGGACGGAGACAGAAGACGGTCAGTGGTCGAAGTGGTCCGGTAGAGACTGATCGCATACGAGGGCACCGACGCGAAGCGTTGGTCGGGGCCGGTGCGCCGTGGGCCGGACCCTACCCCACGCGATGCATGCATCGCGCGGGGGGCCCGGATCGAACGCGGGTGCCTGATCCAGGAGGAAGTCACCTTGTGGCGGCCCGCGGGCTGGTGAGATGGGCGGTGGCAGATGGGGCAGTTCGAGGTGAAGGAGGGTCGCCCGGACGACGGGCGGGTCGGTGAGAAACGAGAGGATGGTCATGTGTCCGCCACACGGATGGCAGAGAAGCGGGAGTACCTCGTAGATACGTGCGAGGAGTCCTCGGTCTCGCGGCGGTTGCCGCGTGCTGCGTCCCGGCGATTCGAGCCGCCCGAACCGATCCGATTGGGGCGCTGCGGGCAGAGTAGTCGGCGCTTTCAGGCCGCAGCCGGGAGTCTGCCGCTCCTGACCCTCGGGGGCGGCCTACGGCCTCTCCACGAACGGCGGGACATCCAGGAGCGTCAGGCTACCCTGAGGAAACCGCATACCCGTGGTCAGATCCATCGGTGCGGATCCCCTGAACCAGATCACCGCCATCTGCTCCAAGGGCAGGGGTAGTTGGAAGTCGACCGACGTGCATTCTTCAGCTCTTGAGGAGACAACCTCAGCTCGGAAAGGCAAAGCGGGCCGCTCGATGCGGACCCCCGGATGACACGTTGTTCTCGCAAAACGATCAGCCTGTCCCACGATCAACCCGTCGTTCCGGGAGACTCTCAAGACTTCGGGCGCCATCCGATCCAGGCGCAACTGGGACGGGGTAAGCGGTGCCTGAGTGATGATGCTCACCGTTAGCTCCGGGTCTTGGAGTTGGACCTGAAGCATGGGTTCCATGAACTGCGCATCGAGCCAACCGAAAGGGAAGTCCAGCCAAACCAACTGCGACCCCTTCGGGACCTGTCCTCTGATCCCCTCCAGGAGCGAAGCGACCGTGTCGGACGTGCGGGCCGAATTGGTGAAGCGGTTTCGCTCGTGAAGGCTCATCCCCTGATGAAGACACCACGCGAGTACGGTTCCCGAGGCCGCCCGGCGCAGCCAGACCGTTCGACCACGCCCCTGTGCTAGAAGGAGGGTTGTCAGTCCCGCCACCGCCATGGACGGCACATAGAGGTACCGCTCGGAGACGTACACGACGCTGGTGGGAAGCCAGGCGAGCACGCCGAGGACGAGGAAGAAGAGGCCCCGTGAATCGAGCACCACACCAATGAGGAGCGCGGCGGATCCCCCCAAGGCCACAGCGAGACCAACGGAACTCGTGTACAGCCCGAGATACTCGACTCCCAGGAAGGGCGGCGTCGTCGCTCCGAAGAAGAGGTTCTCGAGATAGCTTCGACCCTGGGTGAAGAGGTGAGCGGGAAACCGAGAGTCGAGCGGGGACAGCGTATAAGGGAACACCCACTCCTGCCCCCCACCCAACACGACCACGCGCACTGAGAGATACGCCGCGAAGACCACACCGTATCCGATCCATATCTGTTTCCGCCCCGGCGCGTTCCACGCCGACTTCCTCAGGGCCCGATCCAGCGCGAAGGCTGCGAAGGGAATCACTACAGCGATCTCCTTGGTAAACAGACCGCAACCGAACACGAGCCACGGGCCCAAGGCTCGTGCACCTGGGCGGTGCGGGAGTCGCGCGTGAAGGAGCAAGGCCAGCAGCACTGCCAGGCCCGCCAGTGAATCCGTCCTTCCCGCCACGTACCAGAGGACCTCCCCGTGGCACGCCATAGCAGCGAAGAGGACAGTCCCGAGCGAAGCTTCGATGGTTCGGCCAACGAACTGCACGAGCAGGCCTGCCAGAGCAATGGCAGCAGCTATGTGGATCAGCACGTTCGTGACGATGAAGCCGCGGACGGCGTCCCCGTACAGCAGCGCATCCGCCGCATAGGAAGCGAGAACCGTCGGGCGGAAGAACCGCACCACCTGCCCCGGGGCCATCCACCAAAGGTGGTCCCAGCGATTCTCCACGATCCCGGCGCGTACGACCTCCACCAGTGAACGCCCAGACATCCGCTGAAGGATGGCCAGGTACCGATAGTCGTCTGGCTCGAAGGCTGGATTCACGAGAGTCGGCCAGGACGCAGCAACCACCACAGCCGATACGGCCATGAGAGTGGCGATCCACCACCGCCATGCCTTGTGTTCTGTCACACTACCTACCAGCAAGAAGGGAGCGTCGAAGGGAGTCAGGTGGGATTACGGCACAGCAGTATGTGCGATGCGGGAGGAAGCCGGTGGCACGGTATGGGTAAGCCCACGGGACAGCAAGAGACCTCCGTTCAGGAGCCGGCAGCAGGCTCGACTGGAACAAGGCACGACGGGAGCTCCAGCACCGGGTCGTCCTCACACCGTCGGACCCTCTCTCAAAGACGAAGGTCTCGCTTTCCGGCTCCCGCCGTTGGTGCATGGCTCCGAGTCTGGGGCACCACGGTCTCGCTGCCCTAGCTCACCCCTCCCACACCACGACCTCGCGCACGGGCGTCCTATCCCATGCCCAGGAATCAGGCGACGACGCAGCGTTGGAGTGAACATGGACTCGAAAGCTCCACAGGGCTGATGCACAGCCTTGCCCCGGTGGGTATCGCGATTCGGGGGGATACTGCCGTCGTCCACTACGATGCCTCGGTCTCCGCGGAGGATAGCGACGGAAAGCGTGAGACCACGACGAATCGCTGCACCGATACGTCGACTAGGGAGGGCGAAGCATGGCGTTACCTCGGTTGGTTCTGCTTCGAGGAGCCGTCCGAGGGGAGCTAGTCCGAATCGACCACAACTCGGCTTTCCCGGCCGATGGGTAACCACTCGGGCGGCAACGGCGCGAAGTACGCCGCAGAACGTAATGCTTCTTGCACCGCGTTGAGCCAGCGCGGCTCTCCGGGTCTCTGCTCTGGGAGTTTCAACGGGGAGCGGTGTCGCCTCCAGAAAGATGGATCTTCTCCGGTCCTGGCGGTCACGTTGCTGCAACGCGAGGTCACCCTGCGACCTCCGGCAACCGCTGAATTTCCGCTTCCCCCCCGGTCGATGACCCCCTATACTGGCGGCCATGACCCCTCCTGCCCTTCTTGCGCGACTCAAGCGCGCCCGGATCGTGCGCGTCCTGGTCTTCTACCTCGGCGCCTCATGGGCCGTCCTCCAGGTTGTGGATGTCTTGGAG
>JBDHIL010000015.1:0-158991 GCA_039587465.1 Gemmatimonadota bacterium
ACCACCAACCGGGCACCCACCTTGCGCGGGGTCGAGCCCCGGGTGGCCACGACGGTCGCCAGGGCGCAGAGGCGCCCCGCTTGGGAAGCCGTGGACAGCGCGTCGGCGATCGCCCGGTCGTCCTGATGGGTCATGCCCCCTCCTCCTGTTCGGCATCCGAGAAGAAACGTTCCGCGATCCGTTCTACCGCCTTCAGCGAAGCCCCCGTCCCTCCCCGGCGGACCTTCACGAGTTCGGCGGCGACGGCCACCGCGATCTCCTCGGGTGTCTCTGCCCTGATGTCGAGGCCAACCGGCGCGTGGATGTCCGAGATTTGCTCCTTGGCCACGCCTTCCTCGATGAGCTGCACGAACGTCGCGCGCACCCGCCGCCGGCTGCCGATCATTCCAATGTAGGCCGGAGGTGGATCTGACCGCAGGAGCTGAAGGAGACACTGGTAATCGTACCGGTGCCCCCGTGTGACGAGGAGGATGTACGATCCGGCGTGAAGATGTATGTCCCTGAAGGCGTCCGAGAAGTCGACCTTGACCAGACGCTCAGCGTCCGGAAAGCGATCCTGGGTCGCGAAGTCCGGCCGGTCGTCGACGACCGTGACCCTGAAGCCCAGGAGCGCCCCCATCGTGGACAGGGGCCTCGCAATGTGGCCAGCGCCGACGATGACCAATTCCGGAACGGGGCCCCGAGCCTCCAGATAGACCTCGACCGTCCCACCCTCCGTGGGGATCTCATGCAGGCCGCCAGCCGGCCCCGGGTCGTCGAGCGCGTCGACGACGAGTTGACGCGCCGCGCCATCCAACTCGGTGGACCCGAGGGTGCCGCTCACGCTCACGTCGCCCCCGGCCGGGCGCAGCGCGACAACGCGCCTGCCGGCTCCGCTTCCCGCCGCGAGGGTCACACAGGCGGCCGTACCCCCGCTCTCGACGGTCGCGATCATCCTGCTCAGAGCCTGTGCCGCGGTCATCGTCACAGGCTTCTCCCGGCCGGGAACGCACGGGCATAGGCTTCGGGTGTATCGATGTCGAGGACTACGCCGGCGTCTTCCACATCGATCACGAGGGCCTCGGTCAGGTGAGCGTGCACGACCGAACGGGCGCCCCCTTCGAGGGATGGATCCAGCAGCTCCGGAAAGAGGGTCCTCCTCAAGAAGGCCGGATGTCCCCTCTTTCCCTCGAAGCTCGGGAGCACGAGCGGGGCGTCTCCTTCCAGAAGAGCCTGGTTGAGTACCGTGACGGTCTCGGGAAGGACGCACGGATGATCAACCGGCAGTAGGGCCACCCCCTCCACCGAGTCGCCCAGAGCCTGGATGGCGATCCGGAGGGACGTGATGGGGCCCTCTCCTGGTTCCGGGTTGAGCAACGGCAGCGCACCGGCGTCCCGGGCCCGCCTCTCCTCGTCGGTCTGGCCCGCGGCGAGCACGACGACGACGGGGTCACAGCCTCCCGCCACGAGCGAGCCGACCGTGGCTGCCAGGAACGAGCGCCCTCCCGCGTCCAGCAGCGCTTTCGAGGAACCCATGCGCGTGGAAGATCCGGCGCAGGGGACGACCCCCGCCACGCGGGGATCCGGGGGCGGTTCTGTTTTCCGCTTCTTCCAGAACTTCACATCAGCCTCCGAACACTTCGTAGAAGGCACGGTCGTCGCGCGCGAGCTCCTTCAGGATAGCCGGTGGGGCGAAACGCTCACCCCGTTCCTCCTCGAGGACTCGGACGCGTTCGAGCACAGCTCTAGGATGGAGGGAATCTGCGAATCTGAGCAGCCCGCCCCGGAATGGAGGAAACCCCGTTCCCATGATCAAGGCGAGGTCCACGGCCGAGGCGCTGCCTACGGTCCCTTCCTCGAGCACGCGCGCTGCCTCATTGATCATCTGTACCACCAAGCGCCGGCGGATCTCGACCTCGTCGAGTGGGCCGCGCTTCGTCGGCTCTTCTAGTCCGAGGGTCGCGTAGATCGACGGATCCACGCCCTTCTGGCGTCCACCCTGGTAGGTATAGAAGCCCGAACTTCCCTTCTTCCCCAGCCTTCCGGAGTCGGCCAGCCTGGCCAGGGCGGGCGCGGGTGCCAGACGTTCTCCGAGGGCTTTGTGGAACGCCTGTCCGGCGTGCACCGAAACGTCGACACCGACCTCGTCGATGAGGCGAAGGGGCCCCATGGGCATGCCGAAGGCGCGTGCGGCACCGTCGATCTCCTCCACGGAGGCGCCGTCTCCCAGCAGGTGTCCGGCCTCGTTGAGGTAGGGTGCCAGGATCCGGTTGACGAGAAAGCCCGGCCCATCAGCGACCACGACCGGGACCTTGCCCATGGACACGGCCAGGCGGTATGCCGTGGCAACCGTCTCGTCACTGGTGCGGGAGCCGCGCACGACCTCGACCAGGGGCATCTTGTGCACCGGGTTGAAGAAGTGCAGCCCGCAGAACCGATCCGGGCGCTCGAGCGCCTCGGCCATCTCATCGACCGACAGTGCAGATGTGTTGGTTGCGAGAATGCAGTCCTCACGTACCTGCTCCTCGACCTCTCCCAGCACGTCCTGTTTGACGTCGATACGCTCCACGACGGCTTCTACGACGAAATCCGCGGCTCGAAAACCTGTGTAGTCGAGGCCACCGGAGATGAGATCCATGCGCTGGTCGGCCTCGCGCCTGGTGAGCTTCCTTCGATTGACTGCCTTGTCGAACAGAGACCTGGCGTGTCTCAGTCCCCCGGCGAGGGCGTCGTGGCGGACGTCGCGGAGGCGAACGGTCATCTCACGGTATGCGGCCAGTTGGGCGATGCCGCCGCCCATGACCCCTGCTCCCAGGATCGCGAGCGAGTGCACGGGACGGGCGTCCACGGCATCATCGTCGACGCCGGTCCCTCTCCTGGCCGCCTCTCGGAGGCGGAACACGTGGATGAGGTTCTTGCACACCGACGAAACGATGAGTTCGCCCGCCACACGAGCCTCGGCCGCGAGACTTTCCTCCACGCTCCCGCCGAGGTGGTCACGCAGGACGTCGAGAATGCGCTGCGGCGCAGGATAGTGCCCGCCCGTCCGGGCCATGACCTTCCGGCGGGCCATCGCCAACACCAGTCGACGGCCGGCCGAGGTGTTGTCGAGCACGCGGGTGATGAGCGTTCGGCGGGTTCGGGATGCTTCTGGAGAGTGGGCCGGCGGCGCCACCGCGAAGTCACGGATGCAATCTTGAAACACGGCTGCCGGGAGGACCTCGTCCGCGAGGCCGATTCGCCTGGCCCGGGCAGCGGAGATCTGGTCTCCGGTGAGGAGCAGATCCAGCGCAGCCCGCAGGCCGACCAGGCGGGGAAGCCGGGTCGTTCCCCCCCAGGACGGAAGGATGCCGAGCATGACTTCCGGAAGGCCGACTCGGGTCTTCGGCGAGTCGGACAGGATCCGATGCCGGCAGGCCAGGGCCATCTCGAGTCCACCACCCACGCATACGCCGTGTATTGCAGCGACCGTGGGAACCGGGAGCTGTTCGAGCCGGTTGTAGATGGCCTGACCGAGGAGAACCTTTTCCTCTGCCTCGAAGGGATTCTCGAGAGCTGCGATGCCGTCGACATCGGCCCCGGCCATGAACGAATCAGGCTTTCCACTTCGGATCACGACTGTGCGCACACGACCGTCAGCGACGGCTTCCTCGATGGAGTCGAGCACCTGTGCGAACCGAAGCATGACCGGTTCGGAAAGGACGTTCAGCTTGCGCTCGGGGTCGTCGAAGACGATCCAACCGATCCCGCTGCCGTCGATCTCGAGGCTCGGGCTCACGCTTGCCGTGCCGGCGTCCATGGCTCTCCTGTGGATGAATACCGAGCGAAGAATACGTGCTCGGACTCCAAAAGAAAGCCGCTCCGGCACCCGAGGGTGCCGGAGCGGCTCCGGAACTGATCGCCAATCGAGGTGCGCTTACAGCCTGAGCCTCTCCTGCGCGTTGGCACGGGTGAGCCGAAGCTGGACAGGCTCATCAGCCACGACGGTGATCGGGACGTTCCAATAGAGCTCGGTGTATGTCAGCTCGTAACGGGCATGGACCCAATAATCGCCCGGCTTGAGCTTGGCGTTCATGTGGAAGGTCCGCGCCACGCCACTGGCGTCCGTGGTGTCCGCCGCCGCCGGAAGGCCTGAGGCCCGCTGCTTGAGGACGAAGATGTCACCGACCCCGGAGAAGGCCTCGTCCGCCCAGTTGTCCTGCAGAATCCTGATCGAGTCTGCCTGGCGGATCGTTCCTCCCTGAAGCGCCGTGAAGTTCTCGAAGGCGCTGTTCATTTGCCGCTCGACGCTGCCCAGCTGGCTTTCGAAGTCCCCGAACTCACGGAAAAGCGCCACGTAGCGGGACTCACCGCGGCTGAAGCCCTCCATGGCCGCCGTGATCTGCTGCATCGTGTCGCGGATGACGTTCCAGCGTCGCTCGGACTCCTGCCACTCCTCCTGAGCGATCCGCACCTCTTCACGGGCGTCCAGGAGCTCCTGCGGAACCTCGGGCTCCGGGGTGCCGTAGGCAGCGGTCATGGAGTCGAAGACTGCGTCCCGGTCGAACGGGAGCAGCTGGATCTCGAGATCTGGGAGGGCGCGGGCGACCATACCTTGGCCGTCTGCGCCGGGCACGTCGATCTCGACCGTGACCACGACTTCTGGTGATGAGCACGCACCTGCGGCGAGGAGTGCCGTCAGGGCGTAGGAAAGATGCCTCTTCCGCATGTCGAAATACTCCGTCGATCAGTCCGGGTAGGGAAACCTCGAAAGGTAGTATCGCCCTGTGGGGCCATCAACCGACGGCCGGACTGGCCAGCGCACCGCCGGCCTGGAGGCCATCAATGGGTACACGTCTCGGTGCAGGGCGTAATGCGCCTTCGGGAATCCTGCAGATCCGGCGCCCAACTCGAGCTAGGGTACCGATTCGGGAAGGATGAAGTTCGCCGGATTCTGGGGCACCCCGTTGACTCGAACCTCATAGTGGAGGTGCGAGGAAGTGGTGACTCCCGTGCTCCCGACCTGGGCGACGATGTCTCCTCGGGTGATCTCGTCACCGCGCCGTACCAGGAGCTTCGATGCATGCCCATACAGGGTGGTGTACCCGTAGCCATGATCGATCTCGACGGTCAGCCCGTACCCGACGACCCAGCCGGCACGGATCACTCGGCCCTTGGCGGCGGCGTAGATCGCGGTGCCCTTCTCTGCCGCTATATCGATGCCTGGGTGGGGCATCGGACGGTTGTGGATCGGGTGTATCCGCGACTGAGAGAAGCGACTGCTCATCCAGCCGTTCGTGGGAAGGATCGACGGGGTCGCTTCCATGAGATCCCTGTGCGCGACCAACGAATCTTCGGCAACCACCAGGCTGGTGCTCAACAGTCGGGCCCTGCGCTCGAGAGCCGCGAGATCGTAGGACAGGGCGAACGCGGCCTTCGATACCATCGAATCCAGGGCCCAGAGACCGTACGCTTGAGGTGTTCCGAGGCCCGGCCCGCCGACACCTACCTCGAGGACGTCGGAGTCGATGGTCTCGAGGCCCGCCAGCGTGCGCAGGTCGGATCCTTCCTGAGCCAGATCGCCCATGGTCTGATCGAGGTTCCCCACGCGGACCTGGAATTGATCCAACTCGGCTCGGAGGGCCTCGTTCTGAGCCTGGAGGCGATTCGCCTCGAGGCGGGCGGATCCGTTGATCCCCACGAGGGCGACCACGACGACCAGGACGAGGATGGCGGTGGCACCGAATGCAGCCAAACCTTTGAGGAGTTGGGCTGTGAAGCTGTACTGCCGGACTGGTCCCCCCTCGCCGCGGACGACGAGGAATGTCCACCTGTCTCCGGTCATTCGGTACCCAGGATGTCGTTGAGAATTCCCCCGCTCGGAGACCCAGGGTCTTCAGAGAAGGGACGGCGCGAACACTTCAACAATGGATCGTAGGAAAGGTAGATATCCGCGTCGAGCCCCGTCAACTCTGACGACAGGCTCCGGGTCACCCGCTCTCGGAGGCCCACGAGGGCTGAATCCGCGGGAACAGCGGCTCGCCCTTGACCATGGGTCTTCCGCGCACGTCTACCGACTGCGCCTCGTCCAGGACCGGCACGTGGTCGAACCCGAGTCGTCCGGCCAGTTCCGCCATCTTGGCCGGAGCTACGGGTTCGAAGAGCGCACAGAGGGCCACGAGGGCTCGGGCCAGCGTGACCAGTGTCTCGTCGAGTTCCGCCGCAGCGTCGGGGTCCTTCGCCTGGGCCCATGGCTGCCGAGCCTCCACGTATCCGTTTGCCGTGCGAGCCAGGTCCATGGCTGCGGCGAGAGCCTCATGTACCTTGTACCGCCGCATCGCTTCCCGGGCAGCCAGGAATGCCGAGTCGATCTCTTCGTCGAGCCCCGTGCCGGGGGCGTCGGGTACTCGGCCGTCCCTGTACTTGATCGTCATCGAGGTGGCCCGGCTCGCGAGGTTGCCGAGCACGTTGGCCAGCTCGTCGTAGCGCGTGAGGAAGCGCTCCGGGGTGTACGAAGCGTCACTGCCGGTAGGCATCTCCCGCATCAGATACCAGCGCACGGCGTCGGTGCCGAACTCCTCGCGGAGCGCGAGGGGATCGATGACGTTGCCAAGAGACTTGGACATCTTCGTGTCTCCGACGACCCACCAGCCGTGCGCGAGAATCTGGGTTGGCACGGGCAGGCCGACGCCCATGAGGAGAGTGGGCCAGTACACCGCATGCGTCGTCAGGATGTCCTTCCCGATGAGATGCAGGTCGGCTGGCCACCACGAGCCTGTAACGTCTTCGAATCCCTGCTCACCCTGGGGCTTCGAGGCGTCGATGGCGCCCGACGCGGTGAGGTAGTTGATGAGCGCATCTACCCAGACATACGCGACGTGCTCGTCGTCGAAGGGAAGCGTCACGCCCCAGCGGAGGCGGGTCTTGGGCCGTGAAATGGAAAGGTCACCGAGCGGCTGCTGCAGGAATCCGAGGATCTCGTTGCGGCGCACCTCCGGCGTGATCCACTCGGGGTTTTCCTCGATGTGCGTCTTGAGCTCTTCCTGATACGAACCCATCCGGAAGAAGTAGTTCTTTTCCTCGACATGCTGGGTGGGGCGGCCACAGTCCGGGCACCCGTTGTCGGGACCCAGGTCCTTCTCGGTCCAGTACCGTTCCTCGTGTACGCAGTACCACCCGGCATAGGTGTCTTCGTAGATCTGATCTCGATCCCAGAGACGCTGCAGGAAGGCCTGGACCACGGCGATATGCTCGGCCTCGGTCGTGCGGATGAAGCGGTCGTGGGAAATCTCCAGGTCTTCCCACGCAGCCTTGAACCGGTCGGCCATGAGATCACACAGCGCCAGTGGGTCGACGCCCCGCCGGGCGGCCTCCTCCTGGATCTTCTGTCCGTGCTCGTCGGTGCCCGTCACATAGAGCACCTCGGCTCCGTCCTGCCGATCGAAGCGGGCCAGGACGTCCGCCAGGATCGTCGTGTACGCGTGGCCCAGGTGAGGCTCGCCCGAGGCGTAGTAGATGGGCGTCGTCAGATATCGACGTCTAGGATCGGTCATGGGAGTCCGTCAGTCGTCTTTCTTTGGGCGGCCGCGGCGTCCGCCTTGGCCCGCTACCTCGGACTTGAGTTCGTCGAGGGTGAGCATCCGGCGGGCGCCTTCCAGGTTCTTGAGGGTAACCGTGTCCTTCCAGATGTCCACGGCCACCACCTTCTCCTCTCCCGCGCCGGTCTGCAGGATCTTGCCTTCCCTGGGAAAGCGGCGCCGGGCCTCCACATACGTGCGGTGCTCGTACATCAGGCAGCACATGAGCCGGCCGCAGCACCCAGAAATCTGAGCGGGGTTCAACGACAGCCTCTGATCCTTGGCCAGCTGCAGGCTCACGGGCTTCAACTCGGGAAGCCACGTGGAGCAGCAGAGCTCCCGTCCGCATCGCCCTACGCCACCCAGCATCGCGGCCTCGTCCCTCACACCGATCTGGCGGAGCTCGATGCGTGTGCGGAAGGTCCTGGCGAGATCCCGCACCAGCTGACGGAAGTCCACCCGCCGGTCGGCGGTGAAGTAGATGATCAGCTTGTTCCGGTCGAACTGCCACTCTGCCTCGGTGACCTTCATCTTGAGGCCGTGCTTCTCGACCAGGGAGCGCGTCTCGGCGCGGACACGGTCTTCGTCCTGGCGCAGCGTGTCGATCCTGCTGACGTCCTCACCGCGGGCGAGCCGCAGCACTCGGCGCTCGGGAGTGGGTGTAGCGCATCCGCCGCTGGAAGAGCATTTCCGCTCGGCTATGACCCCGACCGCGGAGACCTCTCCCAGGTTCTCGCCTCGGTCGGCCTCCACGACGACGTGGAGCCCCGGGCGGAGGTCCAACTCTGCGTAGGAGTAATAGGCCTTGCGGCTGCCCTTGAAGCGGACCTCAGCGAAGCCGGACACGACTCACCCCTATTCGGCTTCGCGCCAGGCGCCAATGCCCTCGAACTTCGCCCAGCGGTTCTCGAGCAGTTCGTCTACCGAGTGGGCCACCAGGTCGGTCACGACTTGATCCAAAGCCTTCCCGAGTCGGCTCGCCGTCTCGTCCCAATCGGCATGGGCTCCCCCCGGGGGCTCGTCGATGACCATGTCACAGACGCCCAGCTCCGTAAGATCGCTGGAGGTGAGCTTCAGTGCCTGAGCCGCCTTGTCGCGATGCTCTGCGGATCGCCAGAGGATCGCGGCACAGCCCTCGGGGGTGATCACCGAATAGATGGAGTGCTCGAGCATGAGAATGCGGTCCGTCACACCCAGGGCCAGCGCCCCGCCGGAGCCCCCCTCTCCGATGACAACGCTCACCAGCGGCACCTTCATGCGCGCCATCTCCCGCAGGTTCATGGCGATGGCTTCCGCCTGTCCCCGCTCCTCGGCCCCGAGTCCCGGATAGGCTCCGGGTGTATCGATAAAGGTGATGACGGGCCGCCCGAACTTCTCCGCCTGCCTCATGAGGCGGAGTGCCTTCCTGTAGCCCTCGGGGTGGGCCATTCCGAAGTTGCGGTGCAGGTTCTCGCGCATGTCGCGGCCCTTCTGATGGCCGATGACCATGACCGAGCGGCCGTTGAGCTTCGCCCATCCGCCCACGATTGCCTGGTCGTCACGAAAAGCCCGGTCACCGTGGAGCTCGATCCAATCGGTGAATATCCGCTGCACGTAGTCCAGCGTGTACGGTCGCTGGGGGTGCCGGGCGACCTGCACCTGCTCGATCGCGTTCAGGTTGTCGTAGGTGTCAGCCTTGAGATGCTCGAGCTTCGACCGGAGGACCGCCAGTTCCTCTGACACGTCGATCCCTTTTCGGTCCGCCAGGTCCAGGAGCTTCTCGATCTGCCCCTGGATCTCTACGATGTCACGCTCGAATTCGAGATGAGGTATCGTTGCCACGTGGCTGTCCTGTAAGGGTGTCGGGAATGGAGTAAGCTCGCCGCGGGTGACGCCAATTCGCAAGCGAACCGGGGTCGGCTCCGGGTCGAGCTATGCGTCCTTCAGTACTTCGAAGGCTTCCACCTCGGTGAACATCTCGAGGCGTCCCCAGTACCGGGCGTAGGCCTGGGCCATGCGGGGCGCGAGGTCGGGACGACCGCAGTCCTGGTAGGCGGACAGTGCCTCCATCTTGGCCACGAGGTCATCCGCGGTGTCCACGAATCGGGCTGGCAGGAAGCCCGCGCCGGTCGTGGCCGTCTGGTATGCGAGAATCACCGGCACCGATGAAGACATGGCCTTGACGATGCGGAACGCCTCACGGCGAGCCGGGTGGTTGTCGTCCTCGCTGGGTACATAGACCACTTCCGGGGAATGCTCCTGGAGCAGACGCTTCACGAGGGAGACTCTCTCGGTGGTGTCTTCCAGTGCCGCGTCCTCGAGAATGGCCGTGGCCCCCAGAAGTGGGGCTGCCGCACGGGCGCACTCTATCCCGAGGCCGTCGGGGTCGGAATCGAGCCCGAACATGGGAAGGATGTAGACGGACTTTCCCTGGCTCGCCCAGTGGGCGAGCGATGCGCCGCACCCCATCTCGGCATCGCCCACCATGCCGCCGACCGCCAGTATGCTGCCCTGCGGGGGCGGCGGCGGTGGTGGTGACCCTTCCTCGGTGCCCACCAGCTTCGCCACCCGGTCGAGGAAGTCCTCTCTCTCCAGCGGCTTGGTCATCAGGTCGCTGGCGCCCGCGCGGAAGGCCTCTTCCTGGTAGTGTGCGCCCGTATAGCCGGTCGTAGCCATGACGGGGAGATCCGGATGAGCCTTCTTCGAGATCCGGATGAGCTCGAAGCCGTTGACGCCCGGGAGGTTCAGGTCCGTGATGAAGAGGTCCCAATCCTTCGACCGCAGCAGCTCGGCGGCCTTGTCGCCATCCTGCGAATGGGTGACGTCGAACTTCTCGGCAGAAGACAGGAAGGCCTTGACCAGAAGAGCCTGGTCGAACGCGTCCTCGACGAAGAGGACGCGGATCTTGGTGGGGTCTGAGGTCACGGACACATCGTGATCTGCGGGGTTCACCCTGGGGAGTCCGGTTCGAGTTGCTTCAACATAGATGGTCCGGTTCGGTGCAACAGGGCTTGAGCCTGCCCCTCAGGTCGCTTCGGGCGCGCTCGTGTCGGGCTCCGGAATAAAGAACCATACGATAAGACCCATGGCCAGGACCGAGACCGCAGCGAGCGCAGTGTTGGAAAAATACCCTCGACTGGCGAATACCGGGCCTGCCATGGCGCTTCCCGCGGCGAAGCCCAACTGCCCGAGCGCGACGGTAAGGCTCATCAGCGAGCCGCGGCGTTCATCCTTGACGAGGGCCGTGAGGAGCGCGGAGAACGGGCTCATGCGCATCGCGACGAGCACCATGGAGATGAAGAACAGCACGTACGCCACCCACAGGCTTCTCACCAACGGGACCGTCCCCAGCATGACGAAGAAGAGGCCCACGCAGGACATCAGGATGATGCCCTTCCTCCCGATACGATCGGACAGTCTTCCGGCACGGGGGCCTGTGATGACGTTGGCGAAGCCACCCACGAGGAACATGATCGCGATCTGGCCCGCGGTCGCCCCGACGTCCCGCTCGAGCCAGGTGGGCAGGTAGACCACGTAGAACCCGACCCCCAGGAACATCATGAAGTAGGCCGCGGCGGCCCACGCGACCTCCGGCCTTCGGAGCATCGCCATGTAGTCGGCCGCCGCTTTGCCGACTCGGAGGCGGTCCTGGTTTCGGGCTACATCGGGCTGGGGGATCTTGAACCAGAGCAGAACCACCGTGCACGCCATGGTTACGGCGAAGATGTTGAACGGCGCCCGGAAGCCCCAGCGTCCCGCCAGGACGATGCCGAGGGGAATCCCGATGATCTGGCCGAAAGCCGAACCGCTCATGACCCAGCCCGTGGCCCATCCCCTTCGGTTGTAGGGAAAGTAGTCTCCGATGTACGAGACGGCGGCGCCGCTGAGTACGCCGCCCGCCATTCCCGCGAACACCCTGACCGCCAGGAAGGACACGTAGCCGGCCACGAAGTTGTGGAGCACCAGGGCCACGGTCATTACGGCGGTGCCCACGATGAGGATCTGGCGCCGGCCGATCTTGTCGGAGACGGGTCCCGCGAGGATCGCGAAGATCCCGACCATGAGTGAGTACGCCGTCACCAGCGTGCCCAACGCCGCGTCCCGGATGCCCAACTCGTCCCCGATCCGGGGGAGGATCGGGGAGATGATCATCGTCTGGCTGGCGGCAGAAAACACCAACAACCAGAGGGTGAAGACGATGTAGAGAGAGGTGCGGTCCTCAGGCCTCACGAGCGGAGGGTTCTCGGCATCAGCCTTCTCGGTGCAGGATCATCGCATGCCGTTGGTCGGTCGGCATGAGAACGAGGTTGATCACATCGACGTGGTCTGGAACGTTGGCCACGTATCCGACGGCATCGGCTACGTCCTCTCCGGTAAGTGGTGTCGTGTCAGCGTAGACCGTCTTCGCGCGCTCCGTGTCGCCGTGGAAACGGACTTGACTGAACTCCGTCTCGGCGAGTCCCGGGTCGACACTGGAGACGCGCACCTTGGTGCCGACCAGGTCGATGTTCATGCCCTCGTTCAGGGCCCACACGGCGAACTTGGTCGCGTTGTAGACGGCCCCCTTGGGATAGACCCATCGCCCGGCGATGCTGCCGATCTGGATCACGTGTCCGGAGTTCCTCGCCACCATGTGCGGGAGAACGGCCCGGGACATGTAGAGGAGACCTTTGACGTTCGTGTCGATCATGTCCTCCCAGTCATCGACGTCGCCGTCGTGGAAGGTGTCGAGTCCGCACGCCTTGCCGGCGTTGTTCACGAGGATGTCCGGCACGAGGCCGTCAGCCTCGAGCCCGGCGACATACGAGAACACCGCTGCCCGGTCAGCCACGTCCAGTGCGTCCGCCCTGGCTTCGACGCCATGGGCCTCGGCCAGCTCTGCTGCGAGGGCCTGAACCCGATCGAGGCGCCGCGCAGACAGCAGTACATGAGCTCCGCGGTCCGCGAACATGCGGGCGCACGCTTCCCCGATTCCGGCGGAGGCTCCGGTGATCAGGACCCGCTTTCCCTTGATTCTGTTCATGGTGTGGTGTGTGGGGTGACGGTGGGTGGGACCCGGACGTTCGCCATGGGCCGACGGGGACGCAACAGACCCGGGCACACTGGCGGACCTCGCCGAGCGCACGCTAGTGTGCGTCGGCCGACGTCCACCCTCCCGGAGCCAGAATGAACCGCAAGCAAGTGGGCGCCTGGGCGCTCTTCGACTTCGCGAATTCCGTGTATCCGGCGGTCGTAGCCAGCACCGTGTTCCAGGTGTACTACATCAATACCATCGTCGGGAACGAGGACCGCCTGGGAGACCTCTACTGGGGCTGGGCAGTCTCGCTTTCGGCCCTCATCGTGGCGCTGAGTTCCCCCATCCTGGGTGCCATCGCCGACCGGGTCGGAGTCCGCAAGCGGTTCATGGCGTTCTACGTCACCATGTGCCTCACGGGCGTGGCCCTCTTCACGATCCTCGGGCCAGGTATGGTCTTCTGGGGCTTCGTGATCTTCGTCGTGGCCAACGTGGGCTTCGAGGGAAGCCTCGTCTTCTACAATTCGTACCTGCCCGACATCGCTCCTCCCGAGAAGCAGGGCTGGGTATCGGGCGTAGGCTTCGGCGTCGGCTACCTGGCCTCGGCGATCGGTCTGCTTCTCGCCGCGAGCCTCGTTTCCACCAACATCGATCTCGTATGGCTCATGGTGGTGACGTTCTTCCTCGTCTTCTCCATCCCCTCGTTCATCTTCCTCCCGAAGGACGAGGGCGGGGACATGACGATCGGCCGGGCGGCGGTATGGGGCGTAACGAACCTGCAGGAGATCGTCGGCGAGGTGTGGAGGGAACGAGAACTGAGGCGTTTCCTGCTCGCCTACTTCTTCTATATCGATGGCGTACTGACGGCCATCTACATGTCCAGCACGGTGGCGTCCACCACGTTCGGATTCAGCGAGCAGGAGCTGATATACATGTACATCGCTCTGCAGATCGCTGCCCTCATCGGTGCGTTCGGCATGGCGAAACCGACGGACAAGCTTGGCCCCAAGAAGGTGATCAACGGGGTGTTGGTGCTGTGGACCGGTGTGGCCCTGGCCATCTTCTTCATCCCGACTTCGAAGCTCTGGTTCGGCGCCGTGGCGATGGTTGCGGGTTTCGGCTTGGGCTCGGTGCAGTCCGCGAGCCGGGCGTTCATGTCTCGGCTGATTCCCGATGGTCGAGAAGCGGAGATGTTCGGCTTCTATGCTCTGTGCGGGAAGTCGTCGTCTGTGATCGGACCCCTCGTGTTCGGATACGTTGCCGTTGCGTCCGGTGGCAATCAGCGCTTGGCCGTTCTGGCTATCGGCGTGCTCTTCGTGGCTGGATTGGCGCTGCTCCAGCGGGTGGCAGGCCCGAAGACGTCCGAGGCGTGAAGGTCCCCTGAGGGTCACCGTCGCAGTCGGCGGTGATCCTCGTTCCCTGACCTCTACGACGCCCCCTTGCCCCGCAGGGCCGGGACCTCAATGCTCGGGGTCGGACTTCCCCGACTGGAGCTGCAGCAATGATGGCGTCATCCACCATCCGCCGGGCCTGTACCTGCCTCACCCTCGCCGCCGCTGCCGCGTGCGGAGGAGGAGACCGCGCCGATCTCGTGCTGACCAACGGCAAGGTCGTGACTGTCGACCCGGCCCAGCCCGAGGCCGAGGCGCTCGCCGTCCGCGACGGACTTGTGCTCGCCGTCGGTTCGAGCGCCGAGATGGAGGCCTATGTGGGCCCCGGCACCCGCGTGGTCGACCTCGACGGGCGCTTGGCCATCCCGGGCTTCATCGAAGGGCACGGGCACTACACCAGTTTGGGACGTGCCCGCATGATCCTCGATCTCACGGGCGTCGCGAACTGGGACGAGATCGTCGACATGGTCGGGGAGGCTGCGGCGTCAGCGGAACCAGGCGCGTGGATCGCCGGTCGTGGGTGGCACCAGGAGAAATGGGACCAGGTGCCTGCCGGGGCCGTGGAGGGAGTGCCGGTGCACACGGCCCTGAGCGCGGTGTCTCCGGACAATCCCGTGATTCTCGGTCATGCGAGTGGTCACGCCGCGTACGCCAACGCCAGGGCGATGGAGTTGGCGAACATCGGGCCGGATACGCCCGACCCGGACGGTGGCACCATCGTGCGCGACGCGGAGGGGCGGGCTACCGGCCTCCTGCGGGAGAACGCGGATGCGCTGGTCTTCGGCGTGATGGAAGCGGCGATGGCCTCGCGCTCGAGCGAGGAGCAGGAGGCCGAGTTCGTGCGCGTCGTAGAGCTCGCCGGGGAGGATGCGCTCTCCAAGGGCGTGACGACGTTCCATGACGCAGGGTCGGACTTCGAGACCATCGACGGATTCAGGACGCTGGCCGACGAGGGGCGGCTTCCGGTGCGCCTATATGTAATGGTGCGCTTCGAGAGCAACGACGCGATGCGTGAGCGTCTGCCCGACTACAGGATGATCGGGTACGGCGACGATCATCTCACCGTCCGGGCCATCAAGCGGCAGATCGATGGGGCGTTGGGATCCCACGGCGCCTGGCTCCTCGAGCCTTACACGGACATGCCGAGCAGCGTGGGGCTGACGGTCGAGGATCCCGAGGATATCGAAGAGACCACCAGAATCGCTGCGGAGTACGGCTTTCAGGTGAACACACACGCCATCGGAGACCGGGCGAATCGGGAGGTCCTGGACATCTACGAGCGCACCTTCGCCGAGCACGAGGGGATGGACCAGCAGAGGTGGCGCATCGAGCACGCGCAGCATGTGCACCCGGACGACATCCCGCGCTTCCCGGCGTTGGGGATCATCGCTTCCATGCAGGGCATTCACTGCACGTCCGACGCCCCCTGGGTCTTTCGTAGGCTAGGGGCAGAGCGGGCGGAGAGCGGCGCCTACCTGTGGCGGTCGTTCATCGATGCGGGCGTGACCGTCACGAATGGCACCGATGTACCCGTGGAAGACATCGATCCGATCGCGTCGTTCTACTCGTCGGTCGTGAGGCAGGACCGCGAGGGTAACGAGTTCTTCCCTGATCAGCGCATGACGCGCATGGAGGCGCTCCAGAGCTACACGATCAACAACGCATATGCGGGGTTCGAGGAGGAGCTGAAGGGCTCGCTCGTGCCAGGCAAGCTGGCGGATATCGCCGTGCTGGACCGTGACATCATGACGATTCCGGCGGCCGAGATTCCGGACGCGCGCGTCGACATGACCATCGTCGGCGGCGCGGTGCGCTTCGAGAGGAGCCGATGATGAGGATGCGACACTGGAGAGCGGGGGCGGCGCTGGCCGGCCTGGTCGTCGCGGCAGCGTGCACCCTCGAGCAACGGAGCGACGGCCCCGGATCCAGAGACGACGGCGGGCTGACCGGTTCGTCGCATCGGCAGATCATCCAGCCCGACGGCGTGACGCGGATGCCGGTCTTCAGCAGTGCGGTTCGCACAGGTGACCTGCTCTTCCTCTCCGGCGCGATCGGCTCTGTGCCGGACGTCTCTCCGTCGGTTCTGGTCGAGGGCGGCATCGGACCCGAGACGCGTCAGACCATGGAGCACATCGTTACCGTTCTCGAGGCGGCAGGCCTTGGGCTCGGCGACCTCGTCAAGTGCACCGTATTCCTTGCGGATATCGCGGACTATGCGGCCATGAACGAGGTGTATCTCGAGTTCTTCCCCTCGGACCCTCCAGCACGCTCCGCCATGGCCGGAAGCGGGCTGGCACTCGGGGCCCGGGTGGAGATCGAGTGCATTGCCGCGTATCCTCGGCACAACTGACCCGGCCCCAAGGACCGTGCGCGGTTCGAACCCATCCGGCACGAGATCTCGTCGAAGGGGTAGGGGAAACATGCCCCCGGGCGATACTGCCCGGGTCCCCTCGTGCGTGCGCGCTCACAGCGGGGTTGGTCGAGGGTGGTGGTGTGGTCGGGTTGGGGTGACCCCAGCGGGAGGCGTCGTTGTTCACGCGCTGTCTTTTCTGTCATAGGCCGTTCCCAGCGAACGGGCAGCTCGCGCATGTGCCGCGAGGACGCCGGATTGCTTTCGATCCGGCCGAGGGACGGCTGTGGGCCATCTGTGATGGATGCCATCGCTGGAATCTCTGGCCCCTCGAGGATCGCGAGGAGGCCCTCTACGAGCTCGAGCGCATGGCGCGTGATCATGCCAAGCTCGTCTCCCAAACAGCTCACATTTCCCTGCTGCACGCCGGCCCGCTCGAGTTGGTGAGGGTGGGGGACGCGGGACTGGTCGAGCAGTCTTGGTGGAGATACGGCAGGGAGCTGCGGAGGCGGAGGGCTTCCTACGAGAGCGTACGCTCCAGGGTGACCGCGGCCACGTTCGGAGCTCTGGCCTACGTGGGCGATCTCGTCGGCCTCGGTGATTGGGACGTCGCGATCGATTGGGAGGACACTCCTATAGCGGATATTCTGCGATGGCGTCGATTCGGTTGGGCCGCGTGGCATGGGCGTGAGACCTGCCCCTTCTGCAACAGTACGCTGCGTGCCCTGCGTTACGAGCTGTCGTGGTGGGTCCGGCCCATCGTCGGAGCGGACGGGCGGATGGGGGTCGGCGTTCCCTGCCAGCGGTGTGATCCGTGGACGCCCGAGAAGGTGTACCATCTTGGCGGCGACGTCGCCGAGAACGTGCTGCGTCGCGTGCTGGCCTACCAGAACATCAGCGGCGCCACCGAGCGGAAGATCACCGACGCGGCCAAGGCCATCGAGGAAGCCGGGTCGGCGGGTGAATTCGCCATGGCGTCGACCGAGAGTCGTGAGTCCCTGTGGAAGATGGGCTCGACACGCACCGTGGCCCTCGAAATCTCGCTGAACGAAACCGTCGAGAAGCGAATGCTGGATCTCGAGGTCAGGAGTCTGGAGTTCCTCTGGAGAAGGGAAGAGGAACTCGCCCGCATCATCGACCGCGAACTGACTCCCAGACGCCTTCTCGATCTCCATCTGCGACATCTGCCCATCCGACTGCGGCCCCGGCTCGCGAAGTACCTGTCTGACACGGAGGTGGCCCGGGAATAGGGGGACGGTCCTGCCCTCATCGATAGGGCGTTTGGAGTGGGCCGCGGCGTTCGGCTAGTATTCCCGCATGAGCCAACATCCGTCCCCCGTGCGATGGGCAGCCGACCACGCAGGTCTGGTCGTGCTCGACCAGACACGGCTGCCCGAAGAGGTAGTGGAGCTCGAACTCCGTTCGGTCGAGAGTGTGTCGGAGGCTATTCGCTCTCTTCGCGTCCGCGGAGCGCCATTGATCGGTGTCGTGGCGGCCATGGGGGTCGCGGCGCTCGCAGAGGGCCGGCGCGCCGCCGGTGACGCGGCCGACCTCGAGACGCAGGTGCTCGCCTGGTGTGACTTCCTTGGCCAGGCCAGGCCTACGGCAGTCAACCTTGGGTGGGCTCTCGAGAGGATGCGCTCCGTCGTACGCAGAGCGTCCGGAGATCCGGCCGACCTGACCGCCGAGCTGCGCGCCGAGGCACAGGCCATATGGGACGAGGATGCGGCTATGTGCCGCCGGATCGGCGAACGGGGTTTGGACCTGCTTCCCGATGGTGCGCGGGTCATCACTCACTGCAACGCGGGGGCTTTGGCTACCGGTGGAACAGGAACCGCCCTGGCTCCGATCTACCTGGCCCATGCCCAGGGGCGACGGCTGAAGGTGTTCGCCGATGAGACGCGTCCACTCCTGCAGGGTAGTCGCTTGACCGCCTGGGAGCTCGACCGGGCGGGCGTCGACGTAACGGTCCTGTCGGACAGCATGAGTGCGGCCCTATTCCGATTGGAGACTCCGGACGTCGTGCTGGTCGGCTCTGACCGGATCGCTGCGAATGGAGATGTGGCCAACAAGGTCGGGACCTATGGGTTGGCGGTGCTCGCGAGGCATCACGGGGTGCCGTTCTACGTGCTCGCGCCGACCTCGACCGTCGATCTTTCGGCTGCGACCGGGGCCGACATCCCGATCGAGCATCGCGACCCTGAAGAGGTCCGACGCGGTTTTGGGAAGTTGACGGCCCCGGCCGGCGTCCAGGTCTGGAACCCCGCCTTCGACGTCACTCCCGCCGAGTTGGTGACGGGCATCGTGACCGAGCAGGGCATCTGCCGCGCGCCGTTCGCAGATGGACTGCGCGATGCGGTGGCCGCCTCCGAGGCGGAGCGGGCTGGAGCATGACGGGGCTGGCCAAGGGCCTGGTCGCGGCCGGCCGGGACCTGCATGCGGCGGGCCTCCTCGCCGGAGTTTCGGGCAACCTGTCCGCCCGCCTGGGTGACGACGCGCTCGCCATCACACCCACGGCCACGCACAAGGGTCATCTCGACGAGGTCCAGATTGTCGAACTCCCGCTCGCAGCAGGCCCCGAGGCGGCGGCGGGGGCCAGCAGCGAGTTCCCCCTCCACCGAGAGGCCTACCGGGCCAGGCCCGAGGTCGGGGCTGTGGTGCACACGCACGCTCCCGCGCTCATCGCCGCCGCCATGCGCGGAATAGACGTGCCGGCGCTGCTCCCGGAAGTGACTCTGGCTACCGGAGACTTTGCCACGGTCCCGCTCCTCGAGTCGGGATCCGACGAGTTGGCTGCGGCGGTCGGGGCAGCGGTGGCTGGTGGCGCGGGAGTCGTGCTGCTTCGGCAGCACGGCGCCGTCACCGTGGGACGGGACATCGCCGAGGCCGTCCACCGTATGGAGTTGGCCGAGCTGGCAGCCTATGCGGTTCTCCTGGCGGAGGACGGGAGTGGTGCCGTGGAGCGCGAACGCGTGACGGTTCTCGCCAAGCGGCTGTCCGGAGCGGTCAGTCCGGGCTAGCGCCCCCCGACTCCAGGATGCCCATATTCCGGCCCATCCATGCTCTGGATGCGCTCCACATACTCCTGGTCGCTGATCCGGTTCTCCCACACGCCCGTGGCGCGTGCGCCGACGTAGCCCGCCACGAAGAGTCCGACCACCGCCGCAGCGAACCGCAGGTGGCTGACCCTCCTATCTCCCATCTGCACCACGAGCGTGCCTTTGACCGGGCAGGCGGCCACGCAGTCGAGACAACCCGTGCATTCGGCGTTCAGGACCGAACCGGAGGTCGAAATCGGGAGGCGTGCCATGCACACTGCGTCACACCGAGAGCAGGAGACGCAGGTCGCTTCGATGCGCTTCACCCGAGTCGGGGAAAGCCAGGAGAAGATCCCCAGGAGTGCGCCGTACGGACACAGGTACCGGCACCACAGGCCCTGGACGAAGACGGACCCGACGAGCAGTGAGCCGGTGACGATGATGCCGGTGCGGCTCATGTCCGTGAAGAAGAGGCCCATCTTCACGTCGGCCACCTTGTTGTAGGGTGAGCCGATGAACTCCGCCAAGGCGGCCTCGCTCATGAGGAAGACGGAGACTACGAAGAAGGCCATGAGCAGGTACTTGAGCCCACGCAGTGGAATGTCCAGCCACTTCCATGGGCGAAAGTTCCGGCCGAACGACCAGCGCCCGAATCTCGCCACCAGCTCCGAGAGGAAGCCGACCGGGCAGACCCAGGAACAGAATGCCTTCCGCAGCAGCACGGCCATGAGAATGGCCACCAACACCAGGATCGTGGCAGCTGGATGGATGGGGTTGAGGACTCCCTGATAGAACCAGTCCAGCACCCCCATGAGGCCGCTGATCGGGAGGAATCCCTCTGCTCCGGGGGGGCGGGTGGGGAGCGGGAGGATGCCTGCCTGCGCCGCTGTGTAGAAGCGTGCGAACTGGACTCCCAGCAAAATGCACGTCAACGCGAACCCGGCCTGTACCAGAAGTCGCACACGGAATGTGCGGTGTCGACGAGGGCCGGCGCGGCCGGCCAGCCACTCCAGCTTTGGGCCGACGATGGGCAGCGGGTTCTCGATGCCAGGCATTTGATTCTCGCGCTCTCGGGGGGGGCTTGCCGCGCCCCTCCATCGATGGGATCTGCCTCGTGTGAGGGCTCTCCTAAATATCGGAAGCGGGTCCGGCGGGTGCGTCGGGGATGCTACGTAGGAGCAATCCCGCTGCGGGGAGTCGGGGAAGTCGACGCTCGGTTTGCGTTGGGCTGCCTGCCCCATCGACATTGCGCGCACCCCCGCTCGCGGGGCACTTCGCACTCAAAGGGTGAACTCCAGCCATGCCATCGATTTCGGGAGGCGGCCTCATCGCCGCCATGTTGGCCGCAGAGGGCGTCGAGGTCGTGTTCGGCATCATCGACGGGACCTACTTCGGGCTCTACTCAGCCTTCGAGGAGAACGGAATCCGCCTCGTGAGTCCTCGTCACGAGACGAGCGCGGCTCACATGGCCGGGGCCTACGCACGCCTCACCGGGAAGCTGGGCGTGTGCATGGCCAGCAATGGGCCCGGTGTGGCCAATGTGCTTCCGGGCGTTGCAGTGGAGAACGGTGAGGGGAATCGGGTTTTGCTTCTCACCAGCTGCAGACGGACGGGTACCGCGTATCCGGACCGTGGGGGGACATTCCAGTACTTCAACCAGGTGGCGGTCACGCGTCCGATGACCAAGTGGTCCGGGGCGGTGCCGAGTTTCGACCGGATTCCGGAGATGATGCGCCGAGCCTTCCGCATGAGCTTCAAGGGCCGTCCCGGCGTGGTCCACGTAGATGTTCCGGAGAATGTCCTGAACGGCTCCTTCAAGGTCTCTGCCCTGGACGTGCGCCCTCCATCGTCCTACCGGCGCACCGTGCCCATTGCAGCGGACCCTGCAGCGGTCATCGAGAGTGCCGATCTCCTGTCCGGAGCCAGGCTCCCCGTGATCCATGCCGGCAACGGCGTGTTGGCTGCGCAAGCGTGGGACGAGTTGAGGGCGGTCTCCGAACTTCTGAGGGCGCCGGTCACCACAAGCTGGGCCGGGCGCAGCGCCCAGGACGAGCTCCACGACCTGGCCGTGCCGATGCTGCACGTCGAAGTCAACAACACGGTTCGGACGGATGCGGACGTGGTGCTCGCGGTGGGCTCACGCCTGGGGGAGACCGACTGGTGGGGCAAGGCTCCATACTGGCGAGTGCCCTCGGAGCAGAAGCTCATCCAGGTCGACATCGACGAAGAGACTCTGGGCGTGAACAAGGCGATGGCGTTGGGCGTCCTGGCCGATGCCAAGACCTACCTGTCTGCCCTGAAGGATGAACTCGAGTCACGGTCGACCCTCGGCGACACGGCGTCGCGCAACGCCAAGGTGGCGGGTTACGGCAGGGCCATGCAGAAGGACAGGGCCCAACTCGATGAGGGCTTGGCGAAGAGCGTCGATGGCGTTCACCCGTCCCACCTCGCGACGGCTTGTCAGAACGTCTTCGATGACGATGCGATACTGGTGATCGATGGTGGAAACACTGCGGTGTGGGCCAACTTCTACCATCGGGTGAAGGTGCCCAATTCCGTGCTCACCACCCCCAAGCTTGGCATGCTGGGCGCGGGAGTGAGCCAAGCGCTCGGTGCCCGTATCGCCTGCCCCGATCAGCAGGTGTACTGCATCATCGGAGACGGGGCGATGGGATTTCACCCGCAGGAGGTGGAGACCGCGATCCGGAACGACCTGCCGGTGATCTACCTCGTGGCCTGCGACAGGCAGTGGGGCATGGTGAAGATGACCCAGCAGTTCCAGATGAAACCGCTCAAGACGCTCATCAAGAAGTCGCTGGGTCCGGAGGAGACGATCAACACGGACCTGGGCGAGATCCGTTTCGATCTCCTCGCCCAAAGCATGGGGGCTCACGGTGAACGCGTGTCGCACCCTGACCAGCTGGAGTCCGCCATCCGGAGGTGCATCGACTCGGGTCGGTGCTCGGTCATCCACGTCGACGTCGATCCCGTGGCTCACATGTGGGCGCCTGCGCTCAAGCACTTCAAGGACATGCACCAAGAGCCCAAGGGCTAGGGACACACTCGCGATGGAGATCGACGCCCTCCGACTCGCCTTCCAGCCAGGCACGCTGGTCCTACTCAACGTCGGGATCGGGCTGATGATGTTCGGCGTCGCCGTAGATCTGCGCATCGACGACTTCAAAGCGGTGGCGAATAAGCCACGTGCCATGCTGGTGGGGCTCGTGGCGCAGTTCCTGATTCTGCCCGCAGCGACGTTCGGGCTCACGCGCATCATCGATCCCATGCCGAGCATCGCGCTCGGGATGATTCTGGTCGCCGCGTGCCCGGGCGGAAACATCTCCAACATCATCACCCACCTCGCGGGCGGAAACGCCGCTCTGTCCATCGGGATGACGGCCGTGTCCACCGTGGCGGCGATCGTGATGACTCCATTGAACATCACGTTCTGGGGGTCGATGAACCCGGCCACTGCCGCCATCCTGCAGCAGGTGAGCCTCGATCCGATGGAGTTGTTCCTGACGGTAGTCACCATCCTCGGGGTGCCACTCGTGGCAGGCATGACGCTAGCCGCCCGAAAGCCGGACTTCGCGGCGCTCATCCGTCGCCCCATGAAGGGAGTGTCGATCGTCTTCTTCGCGGCCATCGTGGCTATCGCCCTCGTCAACAACTGGGCGTCGTTCCTGACGTACGTGGGCGTCGTCATGGGCGTGGTGGCCCTGCACAATGCCATTGCGCTGGGACTGGGCTACGGAGCAGCCCGGCTGCTGGGGCTGCGTTCGAGGGACGCGCGGGCGATCTCGATCGAAGTCGGCATCCAGAATTCCGCGCTGGGGCTGACGCTCATCTTCACCTTCTTCGCCGGGCTCGGTGGGATGGCACTGGTGGCCGCGTGGTGGGGGATCTGGCACATCCTGGCCGGTCTTGCCCTCGCCGCCGGCTGGACCTACTCGGATCGGCGGCCTTCGATCCGACCGGGTGCGGCCCGCATGAACGGGGCGTCGTCGTGAACGGGGCGTCGTCAGGAACGGGGCGTCGTCATGAACATGGGGGCCTCATGAAGGGATGGTCGTCATGAGCGGGCGATCCGTGCTCATCACGGGCGCGGCCGGCTATGTCGGCAGGAAACTCGTGCGAGCGCTTGCCGACGACGGCGACTCCAGGCTCCGGGTCGTGGCGACCGATGTACAGGACGTTCCCGACGAGGAGCGGATGAAGGGGGCCCTGTACAGCCGATGTGACGTGAGGGACGGCGCGACCCTGGCATCGCTCATCAGAGACCACGAGGTGGATACCGTGGTCCACTTGGCTTCGATTGTGACCCCTGGCCGGGGCGCTACACGGGAGTTCGCCTATTCCGTGGATGTCGTCGGCAGCCGAACTGTGGTGGATACTTGTCTGGACACCGGCGTGTCGAAGCTGATCGTTACCAGCAGCGGGGCCGCGTACGGCTACCATGCCGACAATCCGGAGTGGATCGATGAAGAGGCTCCCCTCCGGGGCAACGAGGTCTTCGCCTATTCAGACCACAAGCGCCTCGTCGAAGAGATGCTCGAGGACCGGCGCCGGGAAGCGCCGCAGCTCACCCAGCTCATCTTCCGCCCCGGCACGATTCTGGGCGACGGGGTGCGGAATCAGATCACTGCGCTCTTTGAGAAGCCCTTCCTTCTGGGCATCGCCGGCTCGGCCTCTCCCTTCGTCTTCATATGGGACGAAGACGTGGTGGCGTGCCTCGTGAAGGGCATCCGCGAGCCGGGCGGAGGCATATACAATCTGGCCGGGGATGGCTGCATGAGCCTCAGGGAGATCGCGGCCCGGATCGGGAAGCCGTATCTGCCCCTTCCGGCGGCTTTGGTGGTCGGGGCTCTCAAGGTGCTCGGGCCGATGGGCCTGAGTCGCTATGGCTCTGAGCAGGTGGACTTCCTGCGGTATCGGCCGGTGCTCTCGAACCGTCGCTTGAAGGACGAGTTCGGGTACACGCCCGTTAGGGACACCCGCGAGGTCTTCGATTTCTTCTGGGAGCGGCGATCCGGCCAGGGAGCTGTCGCATGACGAACCGTGGCCGCGAGAAGGTCGTGCTCATTACCGGGGCGGCGGGCGGGATCGGGTCCGCGATCGCGAGGCGGTACGCGGGGGAAGGGGCGAGTCTCGCGCTGCTGGACGTGAACGAGGCCGGCATGCTGGCCCTCGCTTCGGAGCTGCGGGGGGGCTCCCAGGTCGGCCGGGTCGTCACCTGCGTCGCTGATATTACGGACGCAGACGCCTGTCGACTGGCCGCGGCGCACGTCGTCGAGACGCTGGGGGGGATCGACATCCTGATCAACAACGCCGGCCGCACGCACCTGAGTTTCCTGGCGGAGACCGAGGCCGCGGTGTTCCGCCGCATCATGGACATCAACTTCTTCGGGGCGCTGCACATGACTCAGGCCGCACTGCCTTCGCTGGTCGGGAGGCGGGGCGCCATCGGGGTCCTGTCGAGTGTTGCCGGTTTCGCTCCGCTGTCCGGCCGGAGCGGCTATTCGGCCAGCAAGCACGCCCTCCACGGACTCTTCGATTCGCTCAGGGGAGAACTCAAGGACCAGGGGGTCAGCGTGACCCTCGTGTGCCCCTCGTTCACGCGTACCGACATCGGCATCCGCGCTCTGGGTGCGGACGGGGGCCCGGCGGTGCAGGAGCGGACGGAGCTCGGGAGGCTTCTAGAGCCCGAAGACGTCGCGGACGCAGTGTATCGGGGGGTGAGAGACGGAAGAAGGCTCGTCGTTCTCCCGGCCATGGGCAGGCTGGCTCGCCTGGTGTCGCGATGGGCGCCGGGTCTATACGAGACGATCATGCTGCGCCAGCTGACCCGGGAGCAGGCCAGGAAACGCTATGTTGAAGGCTCGTCTCACATCCCGACATCACCTCCCGCGGAGAACCCTTGAAGATCGCGTTTCTGGGCAGCCACGGCGTGGGCAAGACCACGCTCTGCTTCGATACGGCGTCACGGATCAAGCGTCTGGATATGGGGGTCGATCTCGTGAAGGAGGTGGCTCGGGCGTGTCCGCTCCCGATCAACCGCGAGACGACGCTCGAAGCGCAGGCGTGGATTCTCCACACCCAGATTGCGTCCGAAATCGAGGCCGCCAGCCGCTATGAGGTCGTGATCTGCGACAGGTCCGTGCTCGACAACTACGCGTATCTGGTCCACCAGGTCGGTCGCCGCTCGGCCTACGACGAGCTGGTGCGGACCTGGATCCGCAGCTACGACGGGCTGTTCAAAGTGCCCGTGCTCCAGGCGCCGTCCTTCGACGGCACCCGTGACGTGAGCGGGACCTTCCAGGGTGAGATCGACGCGGTGATCAACGACCTCCTGGACGCGTTCGAGGTACCGTGCGAGCGGCTCGATCCAGGCGACCGGGACGGGTGGGTCGATGCGGTGCTTCGAGGTGCAGGGCTGCCTCTGAGTCCGCCGCAGATCGACATCTTCCCGGTCGAGGGGGCTGGCTAGGCGCCGCTGATCGGACCCGCGTGCGGCGATCGTGGTGCACGCTCCCGGGCGGTTACCTGTGTTCCGGTGACTTGCGCCGGCGGCGCATCTCCCGGGATCTTGTGCGCCGAACTGCAGCCTCCCGCCTCTTGCCGAGGGCTTCGCCATGCCCGTCCCGTCCGAAGATAGACTGAAGGAAGCGCTCAAGGACCGGTATGTAATTCAGAGCGAGCTGGGCGAGGGTGGGATGGCCACGGTCTACCTCGCGGCCGACGTGAAGCACGAGCGCAACGTCGCCCTGAAGGTGCTGAAGCCGGAATTGGCCGCGGTCGTGGGCGCCGATCGCTTTCTCGCCGAGATCAAGACGACCGCGAACCTGCAGCATCCCCACATCCTCGCGCTGTACGACTCGGGCGAGGCCGACGGATTTCTCTTCTACGTCATGCCGTACGTAGAGGGAGAGACACTCCAGGAGAAGCTCCAACGGGAGCGGCAGCTTCCGGTGGACGAGGCCATTCTCATCGCTTCGGACATGGCCGAAGCCCTCGATTACGCCCACCGCAACGGAGTCATCCACCGGGACATCAAGCCCGCGAACGTGCTGATGGTCGAGGGTCGGCCTGTCATCGCCGACTTCGGGATCGCACTCGCGGTGGGCTCCGCGGGCGGGGCGAGGTTGACCGAGACCGGCCTGAGCGTGGGCACGCCCTTCTACATGAGTCCGGAGCAGGCGACCGGAGACCAGGTCATCGGCCACCAGAGCGACACCTACGCACTGGGCTGCGTGCTCTACGAGATGTTGATCGGGGAACCGCCGTACGTGGGTGCGACTGCCCAGGCCGTCCTGGGAAAGATCATTCAGGGTGGTTCGGTCTCCGCGACCGAGCATCGGAAGGCGATTCCGGCCCACGTCGACGCGGTCATCCGGAAGTCGCTCGAGAAGCTGCCGGCAGATCGGTTCGCTTCGGCCGCGGGCTTCGCGGGCGCGCTGCGGGAGCCTTCCTTCCGGTATGGGGCCGTCGGTGGGGCCTCTGAAGGCCCGTCCCGGGGTTGGACGCCGACGACGTCGGCGGTGGCGGCGGTGGCGGTGCTGGCCGTGGGCGTGCTGGGTTGGGTCGCCACCCGACCAGAGCCGCCTGTGCATGTCGAGCGTTTCGGGTTTTCACAGGTGACGCCCGAGCAGATTCCGCTCGCCCCCATCGAGCTCGGTCCGGAAGGGACGGGCATGGTCTACTACGGGCAGCGGGAGTCCACCGGAGGCTTCCAGTTATGGTATCGCAGGTACGACGATCTGCAGGCCACCCCGGTGCCGAACTCCAATGGTGGCTTCAACCCCAGCATCTCGCCGGACGGCAGCGAGGTTGCGTTCAACCAGGGCGACCAGATCTGGGTGGTTCCCCTGGGCGGTGGGGTGTCCCGGCTGGTGGCGGACTCTGCCCAGTGCTGTCCATCGTGGAGCCCCGACGGCGAGTGGATCTATGCAACCCTGGTGGGCAACCGGGTGGCGCGCGTGCCCCGGGGCGGAGGCGCACCCGAGATCGTCTTCGACGCCGCCGGCGAAGCGTTCGTGGGGTGGTCCCGGGTGACACCGAGCGGCCGCAGCCTGGTCTACACGCTCTACGGGAACCCCATCGTCAATGGGGCCATGGACATGGAAACGGGTGAGCGCACGGTCCTCACGGAGGGCATCATGCCGAAGCCCACGGAGGAAGGGTATCTCGTCTTCTCGTCCATCGGGGGGGATATCCTGGCCGCCCCGTTCGAGGAGGGACCCTTCCGCTTGACGGGGCCGGCGGTTCCCCTGGTGGAGGGGGTGTACCTGAGCGGTGAAGGAGACCCGCGCATGTCCCTCAACGCCCAGGGGTCCTTGGCCTACTGGGAGGGCGAAGGGAACTCCGGGGCAGAGCTGACCTGGGTGACGCGTGACGGGGTGGCCTCGCCGGTGGATCCGGGGTGGACGTTCAACCCCGGAGGCGGCAACCGTGGCTGGTCCCTGTCACCCGACGGACGCTTCGTGGCGGTTCGCATCGGGACCGACGCCGGCAACGACATCTGGATCAAGGAGCTGGACGACGGACCTCTCACCAGGCTCACGTTCTGGGAGGGTGAGGACCGCGATCCCGTTTGGCTCCCTGACTCCAGGACGGTGACGTTCCTGTCGGGCATGCCGGTCGATGGTGATACGGCGGCCAGCAGCGCGGACCTGAACCTGTGGCGGCAGGTCGCCGACGGTTCCCGGCCCGCCGAACTGGTCTATAACCACTTCGTGGGTATTTCGGAGGCGGTCACGAGCCCCGACGGGACCACGGCGGTAGTGCGTTCGTCGGGGCTGGAGAGCGTGGACGGCGGGCGGGACATCTTCATGGTGGACCTGGCCGGGGACGGAGCGGCAGAACCCGTCCTGGCGACCCCGTTCGACGAGAGCGCTCCGAAGCTGTCGCCGGACGGACGGTGGATCGCCTACCAGTCGAACGAATCGGGGCAGGACGAGATCTATGTGCGGCCCTTCCCGGAAACCACGGACGCCCGAATCCAGGTTTCCGCCGGCGGGGGTCTGGCGCCCCGATGGGCCCGTGACGGATCGGAGTTGTTCTACCTGAATGCCGGGCGTGAGATGATGGGGGCCGAGGTGTCCGTCGTCTCGGGCGAGTTCCGTGTCACATCGAGGGAGCGCCTGTTCGAGCTGTCACCCGGCACGCTGGTGGGGGACCGCACCACCCAGTACGACGTGGATGCTCAGGGACGCTTCCTCATGCTTCGAACGGCCACCGGCAGCGAAGACCAGGTGAGCCGCATGGTCATCGTGCGGAACTTCATGAAAGAAGTGGAGTCCAGACTGGGCGGCGGCGACTAGGTGGGGCCCTGCCGAGGTGGAGTTCCGGCGTCCGTCTAGAGGTAGAGCAGCAGGAACGCCACCGGGATCACGATGCCCGCGCCCGTGAGCCAGGCGCCCCGTCCGGTGATGCCCTTCTTGCCCTTCAACACGAACAGCCCCGTGATCGCCAATAGCGCCAGGGCGATGGCGTACAGGTCGGCCACCCAGGTCCAGAGCTTCTTGGGGGTGTTCAGATGAAGGAAGTTGGCGGCACGCAGGATCGGTCGGTCGCGCACGGTCTCCGCGGTGGCCTCACCCGTGGCGAGGTCGACCGACACGGTCGCGCCTTCCAGGAAGATGTTCACGGACTCCCGATTCGGCCGGAACGTTCCCCGCACGGGCCCTTCGAGGCCCAGTTCGGCCAAGACCTCCGCCGCGAACTCCGGCGATGCGGGGCCGTCCGGGGCGAGGGTCCCCAGGCGCACCGTCTCGCGGGTGATGACGAAGTTGGGATTCCAGTCAGCCCGATGGTTCACCGCCACGCCGGATACCGCGTAGACCAGGGTGAGGCCAACGCACAGGTATCCCAGATCGCGGTGGACGATGATGTTCCACTTTCGCCACTTCATGGGGCCCTGCTCGGCTTGTAGGTCAGTCGGCGACCACGGCTCCGATGCCCCGGATCCGATAGATCGTCTGTGGGCCCGTCACGGTGCTGGGATCGAAGTCCTCACCGCGCTCCTCGGCCATGTGCTGGGCTTGGGCCAAGGCTTCTTCTGCGGTGAGTTCGAGGACCTCGACCGTCCCTTCCACGAGGGCCTGGCGTCCGCGGGCACTGAGGGGGAACACGATCACCCCGTCATCGACCTTGATCTGGATCTTCTCGAACTCACGGTCACTGGCGATATCCATCCAGCATCCGCGGGTTTCGCAGACCGCGACCACCATGCCTTCGACCAGCACGCGCTCCCCGATGTACCGATCGGGCTCGTCGAGGATCGAGGAGACCGGGGTCACTTCGGTCAGGGTGAGGGGTTCGCCGTATGAGGTGCCCTCGAAGATGACCGACTCGGCTGGTGCGGTCTCGTCCGGAGCGTCGGCGGCAGGCGCGTTCTGGCACGCGGCAACGGCGATCACCGTCACTAAGGAATACGCGAATCTCATCGCGGGAAGACTCCTTGGGGTCGACGGAGGGCCGACCAGAAAGATAACCAAACTCAGGGCGTCTGACTCTGCTCCTGGCGGGCGATCAACTGATCGTAGAGATCACGGAAGAGGTCGACCTTCTCCGGCAGGTTGACCTCAACCCGAGCAAGGAGCTCCTGGGCCGCAGTAGAGTCGTCTTGCCGCACGGACAGTGCCAGGAGTTGGATGTACGCATCCTCGTGCTTCGGGTCGATCGACAGCACGCGCTCGAAGGCTATACGGGCCGGCATCATCTCGGTGAGCGCCAGGTGGGCAGCGGCTAGGTTGAGCCAGACCTCGGCTCGATCAGGCTCCGCTTCCGACACGTCCTGCAGGATCGACACCGCACCGGTGTTATCCCCCATCATGCCCCGGATCGTCCCGATGTTGAAGCGGGCCTCCCAGTACGTGGGGTCACTCTCGAGCGCTCGCGTGAACGCCGCCTGGGCCGGTGCCAGTGCTCCTGCTCTCAAGTAGGCGTCACCGAGGTCGAAGTGGACCTCAGCCTCGCCTTCCATGTCCATGGGCGGGACGCCGGCGCTGGCGGCGATCACCAGCGCGGCCAGTGCCCCGAAGCCCGCCGCCGTCGCCCGTGGTCGTTTCTCCCGGATCGCCTGATACAGCCAGACGCCGCCCCAGGCGGCGAACACCGCCAGGACCGGCACCACCGGTAGCCGGTAGCGCGCCGCTGGGAAGAACGCGATCACCGACGTGCTGTACACCAACGTGAACAGCAAAGGCAGTCGAGCCTCGGGCCTGCGCAGCGACAGGGCGATCCCGAGGAGAGCGAACGGTGCCAGGAGTCCGAACGGGAAGGCCAGTCCCTGTTTCCACATAGTCGCGGCGAGCACTGGAGAATAGGTGCGCCAATAGTAGACGGGCTGGTTTCTTCCTATCTCGTCACCCCGCCAGAACTCGGCGGTCTTCCTGAGCTGGAGGCCGGCCCAACCGAGTGGGTCGGAAGCGATGTACTGTTTCGCCTCGTTGAAGAAGAAGGATGACTTCTCGGACGGACGCGTGATGCCCGCCCTGTCCGGGCGCATCACGAAGTCGGTCCATTCCCAACCGGCTCGGATCGAGACGATGTCCTCGTAGTCCGCGTTGTTGCCGATGTAGTAGTTGACCCCGCCGTTCCAAGAGACGAGGACGGTGTCTCCGCCCACCGCGTAGTTTCGGAGGGTCACTGGTGCGATGACGAGTGCGACGCCTGCTGCGAAGATTCCCGAGTGGACCAGGGCCGGACGCCAGGCGCCCCCTTCCTTCCTGGCCACCCAGGCGATCCAGGCGGCGGCCGCAGCGACGAACGTGAGTATGGTGGCGACCGCCAGGGTCGCCAGACCGAATACTACCCCCGCGCCGAGGAACCGAATGGGCTTCGGTTCCTGCAGGGCTCTCGTGATGAGATAGAGTCCGGCCATGTCCAGGAAGATGGCCAGGCTCGTGGGGAGGATTTCTGCGTCGAAGTAGATGAGCGGGCCGTAGAACGCCGCCACGAGTCCCGCGATCAGGCCGATCTCGACTCTGAAGAGGCGGCGGCCCAGGTCGAACGCGAACCAGCAGGTCACTGCGCCGAGCGCGCATTGGATGACACGAGCCGTGTAGAAGAACGAGTTGCCCGAGACGCCGGCCGTCAGGCCCAGGAACCAGGAGTACAGGGGAGCGTGCCAGTAGGGCCCCTGGCCGACACCGAGCCAGTTCCCGCCCAGGAACGCAGCCGCATCGGCCACGTACTCCTTGCCGTCCACCACCGGCCAGGCGAACAGGGGGCTCGCGTCGACTTGCATTACGTGTGCGAGCCGCATGAGGAAGGCAGCCCCCAGCACCAGGAACGGCGCGTAGCGAACCAGGCGCTGATGCACGATGGACTTTCCGGCTCGGGGTGGGTGTGGGTGGTCGCGAAAGTTAGGCGGCGCGTCAGGGTTTCCGGAAGTGCGAGCGCTGACGCCGGGCCTCGAACCAGCACCTCAGAATGACGAAGAGGTAGGGGCCGCTCATGCTCCAGAGCCTCAGCTTCGCCAGGCCGCGACCCCGCTGACGCCACGAATTGGGAATCACCTTGTAGCTGTAGCCCCGCACGATGGCCCTCAGGGGCAGCTCCACCGCCAGGCTGAAGTTGCGGGAGGTCAGGGGCGCACAGCCGTCGAGCGTGCTTCGCCGGTACGCCTTGAAGCCGTTGGTTACATCGTCGTAGCCCAGCCAGAAGAGGACACGGATGGCATTGTTCACGAGCCTGTTCAGGAAGCGACGGAGCGGCGGGTACCCCTCGACCACGGTCCCCTTTCCCCACCGGGTGCCGAACGCACAGTCGTATCCCTCGTTGAGCGCCTCCCAGAACCGGACAAGGTCCTCGGGGTCGTCTGAAGCGTCGGCCATGACCACGGCCACGGCATCGCCCGTTGCGTGGTCGAACCCGCGCAGTATCGCGCTGCCGTAGCCGTGCTCTCCATGATTCTGAACGGGTCGGAGGCTGGGCACCGAATCGTTGAGTTCGGTCAGCGTGGCCCACGTCGCGTCGGTCGAGCCGTCATCGACCACGACGATCTCGCACGGCACGCCGTGCCCGTCCAGGCAGCGCGCCAGCTCCAGGACGGTGGGGCGAATGCTCTCCGCCTCGTTCCTGGCGGGGATCACCACACTGAGCAGTCGCAGCCCCACGGCGTCAGCTGGACCGACCACGCCCCACCCGGATGTCCATCGTGCGGGTCCCGGGGCAGGGAGGGAGCATGCTACGACTGGTCAACGCGATTCTCTCCCATCGAGTCTGCGAGCACGTTGGTTCGGTCTTCGTCGATCATCACCGAACTGCTCTCCTCGGACACGATGTGATAGTCGCGGAAGTCGGCGTGCTCGTTCAGAAGCCGGGCGAGGTACTCGCCGAAGATGGCCTGGATCGCGAAGAGTATCATGAACATGGCGCTCTGGAACATCACCTGGGATGCCCAACCCGGCGCGACGTTCTCCATGACCAATCGCGTGACGAAGCTGTACAGGGCGATGAGAAAGGCCAGGGCGCTGCCGGCGAAGCCCAGTCCACCCATCCAGCGGAGCGGCAGGGTGGAGTTGTAGACCATGAGGTTCATGAAACTCCTCACGCCCGCCCGCAGGGTCCGTCGAAGTGGTCCGGCGTCCCACAGGGTGTATTCGAACCGGCCCAGCGCGAACCCCGTCCTGATGAGACGGACCACGAACTGCTGGTGGAAGCGTCCGGACGCCATCAGAGCGTTGGCCGCAGCCCGACTCACGCACAGCAGCCCGGTCGCCCCGGACGGCACGACGTACCCGATGCGCTTGACGATCCGAGCCATGAGTCCGCGCACGAACCTGTACGGCAGCGTCTGCTCGGTCTCGGCGACCCCCACGGTGATGTCCGTGCCGCCCAAAGCCTGGGCCACGATTCCTCCGACCGCCTCCACCGGATCGCTGCGCAGGTCGAAGAAGACGATGAAGTCGCCGATCGCGTTCTCGAGGGCTGCGGCGAGGGCGACCTGTCGGCTCACCGGCGCTGAGAGGTACAGGTAGCGCACGGCGCGCAGCCGCCGGAGCAAGCCACGGACATGCGTTCCGGTTCCGTCGGTGGAGTGGCGATCGACCACGAGGATCTCGAAATCGCTGAAGCGGCGCCGAAGCTCCTGCTCCACTGCAGGCAGGCGTTCGCTCAACAGCTCGTGGTCGTTGCGAACCACGATCCCGACCGAGACGAAACACTCCATCACAGGACGATGCGTGCTCATGACGTCAGCCCCAGCCCCTCGATCAGTTCGAGGGCGTCGTAGATGTTGTCGATCTTTCCCCCCATCACGCAGTGGAGCCCGGGCAGTCCGTGATCCGCCTTGAAGAGGATCGGGCGCGAATCATCGATTTCGCTGCGTGGCAGAACGGTCTTCGTTTCCCAAAGGGATCTCCTGTGGACGCACTCGTCCAAGATCGGAATGTAGCGCCGGGCGTCATACCGGATCTTCTTCCAGGCGCTGGTCCTGCGGGTGGAATCTTGGATCTCCCGGGGTGCGGCACCAGCCGAGCAGTCCGTCTCGAGCCATTCGGAGTGGGGCGTGTACCGTACGTGGCTGAACGAGTGATGCGGCGTGCTGGGGAACGGCATGACCGAGAAGAACGGCCCGCACATGACGGTCAGGCCAACGCGGGTCAGCGGGCCGGGAACGTCCACCAGGCAGAGTTCGGTCACCTCGTGCTTCAAAGGGATGGGCTCCAGGCTCGATCCGCACAGGACCTGGTTCGTGTTCGAGTAGGTGCACACGAAGACCTCCGAGGCCTCGATCGACTCGGGCTCGGATTCGGCGGTGCGGCGGGCCACCACCGTGAGCCCACGGGGGGACTCGCGGATGGCTTCGACGCCGATGCCGGTTCGCACCATGACTCCGGCGTCCTCCACCCGCTGCTTCATCACGTCAGCGAGGGTGAGCGCGTTGAAGGCTACCTCCTCGGTTCGGAAGATCGCCTCGACCAACTGGGGGTTGGCCATATCGACGATGTCCTGGGGCGCCGGGTCCAACCGGACCCCGATGCGCTGGCAGAACTCCGAGAACTGCTGCGCAGTCACCTTTCCGAGGATCTTTCCGATGAGATAGTACTGGTCGAAGTCGTCTTGGATGCACTCGCTGAACTCTTCGACGAATCGCGGGAACGATACCCGACATCGCAGCGCGGTGAGGACGCTCCGGGGATAGTGGCAGCCGTTGTGCACCCGAGCCTGGTTCGCAAAGGACGCGCCCTGCATGACCTGTGGGGCCCTCTCGAGGACCAGCACGTCGCGCCCGCGTTTCGCGAGGTACTCGGCGATGTAGAGCCCGAAGAAACCGGCTCCAACGACGACGATCGGTTTCCGGGTCATTGCGAACGCCTCCGGAAGCCTGAGGTGGCTGCCCCTGGCTCCACGCTCAGCGCCCCTCCATGAGCGCCCTGATGATCCGCACCGATGTCTTCACGGCGCGGAGTCCTTCGGACGGGCGCTTCATTTCGATCGAGACCCATCCCCCGTAGGACCGATCCGCCAGAACCCGGAAGACGGCGGCGAAGTCGACCTGTCCCCGACCCACGGGAGCCAGGTGGGGCTCACTCAGATGGAGATGGAGGAAGGTCGGTACTGTCGCGAGGTCGGCGACGAAGTCGGAGGTCGACAGCGCCAGTCCCCCGGTGTCCACGTTCAAGCCGATCGATGGGTGGTTCACGACTTCCAGGAAGGCCGTGACCTCCTCGATGCTGTTGAGGAAGTCACAGGCGTAGTCGGTGGGGCTGTGTTCGATAGCGAGGGACACTCCCTCTCCCGCGCATCGGTCCCCGATCTGCCGAAACAGGTCGCTGGCCTGCCCGGTCGCTTCGTCGAGAGGAATGCCCCCTCGCCTCCGGTTGGCCGGCGAGCCGAACACGAGCACTTTGGCCTCGATCGCCGCGGCGATGGACGCCACGCGGGCGATATGGGTGAGGAAGGCTTCCTGTGACTCCGGAACGAACACCTGAAGCTCCGGGTGCCCGTACAGGATCGACTGCAGGGCGCGAGCCTCCAGGCCGTGGTCTGCCAAACGACGCTGGAAATCCCGCAAGGCCTCCGGACGGACATCGACCCCGCCGAAGGCCAGAGATGGGGCGATCTCCACACCGTCGACTCCCTCGGCTGCCAACATCGTCAGGGCTTCGGATTCCTCCTCCGGAAGCCACGCCAAGTTCGAGACAGAGAGCTTCATCGGCCCCCTCTCTGTCGTGCGATGAAGCTGGCGAGCTTCTCCATGATCTCCTCCCGCCCATACAGATACGGACCCGAACGACCGCGGAGCCCGGAGTGCAGGGTTTCAAGATCGTAGTCCTGGCGTGGGGACCCCGCTCCGACCACGGCGTTCGGAAAGAACTCGTCCAGGATCGTCCTCATGCGGATCGGCTCCGTGAACAGGTTGATCAGACTCAGTCCGGCGGCCTCGGCCTTGCCGACGTCGCTCCAGAGATCCAGCAAGTCGTAGAACTGGAAGGAAGATCCGGGGTTCACGGCATCCAGCCCGTGGCCGTTGAGCAGGTCGAAGATCGCGTTCTTCTTCAGGCCCGGCCCGAAGAGGGCGGGGAGCCGCACGATCAGGGCCGACGGAAACCGCTCTCTGAAGAAGGTCTCCACCGCGAGGCGGTGGGCGCCGTAGGCGTGGTTGTCCAGCGAGGCGCAATCGTAGGATTCATCGACACCGGCCCGGACAGGGTAGACGTCGATCGTGGAAACCAGGACCATCCTGTCGGCGGACACGGTCGCCATGACGTCGAGGAGGGCCTGGATTCCTCTCCAGTCGGCTTGAGGATCCTGATTCGCCTTCCATTTGAGTGCCGAGACACCCGCGCACACGACGAGAGAGTACGACCGTCCGCGCATCTCGTGGATGTTGGACGAGTTGTAGAGCGAATCGAACGCGGCCTGCTCGGCCAGATTCGAACCCACGAACCCCGTGAATCCGACGAGCGCTCGCTCCCGGGGCATCGGTTCCGATCTCGGTTCGGTGGGGTGCATCGACCATCCCGCGGGCGGCTGGGGTGCTTGGGCGGATTGCCAGCGGAAGGTAGAGTCGGGTCGCGGGCCCGCAAAGAAGATCGATACCGGCACTGCCGGATGCTATCGCAGCGGGTAGCCGCCCCGGTAGGCCGTCACGCCACCGTTCACCTGGTTCAACAGGAGCACAGCGTCGGAGCGACCGTAGCACTTCATGAGGTCCAGCATCATCGCCGTCTCACCGTCCCATGGGAACGCGTAGACGACGTCGAAATCGTCGAGTGGGCGCTTCAATTCAAGGTATCCCGACCGCCCCTCTCCAATGGTGCCCAGTCGCGTGTCGCTGCCAGGGTGGCTGAACCGATATCCCGTGGGAAGGAAGCTGCCCGATGCGAAGCGGGCCTTCGAGTCCCAGGACGCAGCGAGGTGTCGGGCCGCGTCGACGAGATCGGAATCCAATTCGATACCGCATGCGTCGAAGCCGAGGAGGTCGGCCATGATCGTGATGACTCCAGTCGCAGAGCCCCACTCGAGGAAGCTGCGCCCCGGCGCCCGCAAGGGGATGAGGGCGTCGAGGACGCCCTCGTACTCGGCGGCGACGAAGGGGTGAAAGGACTCTCCCCGCACCTCGATGTCGAACTGGGTCCAGATTTCCCAGCCCTCGTCGCAGAGTGCCCACAGCCGAGCGAGGAGCTCTTCGTCCACGGGAGCCTGCGTGCTCGTCGGGCTGTTTGGGATTTCGTCCATGGGTGAGGTGAACATAGCCCCTTCGACCCAACACCGGGGGGGGGCGTCACCCGCAATCCACCGCCGCGGGTACTTCCCCTTGCTATGCCAGTGGTCGAGGGAGTACCGTGGCTATTACGTAGGATTCCATACGGGCGGAACGGTGTGATGAGCCCAACCGTCCCGAACTGATCAAGGAAGGCGCCCCGCCTTCCCACCCAAGGTCCTGGAGAGCGTTATGCTCAGTCGCCACTCACGATCCCTTCGCAGGCTCGGTCTGGCAGCCGGTGTGTGCCTCCCGTTGAGTGCCTGTGAGATTGTCGAGATTCCCACGAGTCCCGAAGCGACGTCGTTCAACATCGTCCAAATCGAGACCGTGTCCCCGACGCCCAATACTGTGTTCACCGTGGGGCAGACAGGTCTCTTGTTCCAGCAGGAGATCTTCTACCAGCGTTCCGATGCTGAATTCGCTGATGAACCGGAGGTCCCCGCCTACTTCTGGGTGGAGACATTCGATCAGCGAGACGGTGAATACGAGTGGGAAGGTGACCTCGCCTTCGACTTCGGAATCCTGAACCAGCAGAAGGGTTCCGTCACCATCTCCGGCACATTCGATGTGCCGCGGATCAGTCCGTTCTGTGGGCCATATGATCGGGTGCGGACCTTCACCGTCGTGGATGTGCCGGCCGGCACGTCCACCGATACCCGCGTGCCTCGCTCGGGGCTCAGCAACAAGGCGAGCCTGAGCGAGAACTACAACTTCTCGAATTTCCAGGTGGGGGGTGCTCCGACGCTCATCAACCCCTGCGTCATCGAGTTGGAGAGCTACGACCAGGAGTTCGTGTTCTACTGGGGCCAGCCGGTGTGGATTTGGGGTCGGCGTATGCTGGCCGATGAGAGCCCGACCGTGGGATTCGGGGGTGGGGAGATCATCGACTTCACCCTGAGCACGAACGCCAGTTCGTACGAAGGTTGGGACCTCGTGCAGACGTGGGTTCCGGCCCGGGCGCAGTCCGGAGTAGTGAGTGTGGCGTATGAATCCGGGCAGGCCGTGGACTACGGCGCCGATCGGGCTCCGAACATCGTTGTCGATGAGGCTGCGGGCGACTATTTCGAGCCGAACGACAGCTGGGACACGGCTTCCCAGGACCGTCTGGTGTGGGGTGACGATGTCGGCTGGGTCATCAACCCCGGCCTGACGATCGACGACATCGACGAATTGGAGGACGAGACGGCGAATCCCTATGGGTATACGGGATGGGGTCGCGGGGACTGGTGGGAATTCGAAGTCCCCGGCTCCACCTGCGTGCAGGTGTACCTGCGGCAGGAGGTCGATGACGACATGGACCTCTTCCTCTGGAATGCCGATAACCTGCTGGTGGACACGGATTGGTCCGTGGCTACGGAGTGGTCATTCGCGAGCTACACGACTCCCGTCACCGCGGGTACATCGACGGTGAGGATCTGGGTGGCTCCCTGGGACATCGTGTCGGACATCAGCCGGTATGAATTGTGGGCGTTGAATTGCTCGTTCCTCGCTGAGTCCGGCATGTCGGCCGCCGAGGCGGTAGCGGAATACGAGGCGGGGGCGTCGTTCGCGCTTCCGGAAGATGCGGCTGCTGCGAAGCGAAGCCTGGTCGAGGCTGGCCCGATGGCCTCGCCGGGGTCGGTCCGCGCGAACGCCGTCTCGGCGATCGTCGAATTGACGAAGGCGCATGGGGTTCCGCCGTCGCTTCTGAGGGACGCACAACTGAGGCTGGAGGAGGGCTCGGTGCTCCTCCCGGGGGATGAGTCCGGGAGAGCTCTTCGGGCCGGTCGGGAACACTCCAGCCCGTCGGGGAGGAGGTAATCCAATGACCATTCGACTCAAGCTTCCTTCGGCGCTCCTTCTCAACGAGAGATTCACGATGAGCCACACATTCGGTGGCGGATTGAAGGCCTTGGCGGTGCTCCTGGCGTTCGGGGCCGCTCCCCTGTCCGCGCAGGTCGATGCCGAGAGCTTCGCGAAGCTCGGATTCAACTTCAGTCCGCCGGGGGCCCAGTCTGCGGCGCTCGGTGGTGCCTACATTGCGCTCGCCAAGGATGCGACGGCTGCCGAGACCAACCCCGCGGGGTTGACGGTCCTTCTGGATCCGGAGGTCGCGTTCGAGTACAAGGCGGTGGAGTACACCCGCGAGCTTCCCTTCGAGGCTGGGGGTGGGGAGTTCATTGATCAGGTGGCGCATCCGTCCTTCTTCAGCGTGGTCATCCCGACCGGGTCGGTGACCTTGGCTGCGTTCAGGCACGAGCTCGTGAATTACCGCAGCACGGTGTGGAGCGAGGGGTTCGACCGGGGCGGCGGGGTCCACCTCAACCCCTTCACGTCCGTTTTGGACATGAGAGTCGTCAACACGGGCGGTTCGTTGGCCATTCAGGCGACTCCGAGCTTCTCCATTGGTCTGTCGGGCGGAGTCTCACAGATGGACCTCCTGGTGGACTTCCCCCGCTACCGGATCGGGACCTTCACCGATGAGTTCCTCAAGAACCGACTCTCGGTGAACGACAAGTTCAACGGCTTCTTCCTCAATGCGGGGGTCCTTCTCCAGCTCGGTGAGAAGGTGACGCTCGGTGGCGTCTACAAGCTGCGGGGGGAGTTCGCGGACGTTCCGTTCGAGCTCACCGAGTTTGACGCCGGCGGGGGCCAGGCGACCCGGACTGCCACCAAGGTCTTGAACATCCCTGACGCTGCTGGCGCCGGGATCGCGATCCGGGCGAGTGATCAGTTCACCATCAGTGTCGATGCCGTCTACAATATGTATTCCCAGCTGGCGGAGGATGTCGCGGTTGTCTTCTCGACCGCCAGCCCGACCGATTACACGGCGGACGACGGTATGGACGTCCACGCCGGCGCTGAGCTCCTGCTCTTCCTCGGTCAGACCCCGCTTGCGCTCCGGGCTGGTGTGGCGCGGTTGGCCCCATCGAACACTTACTATGTCGGGTCGAACTCGGTTGAGGCCGGGCTCTGGGGATCCACGGCGAACGACCCACAGACCCAGCTGAGCGGAGGCATCGGTCTGGTCCTGGGCCGGCGTATCGGCTTCGACGGTGCCTTCACGGTGGGTGACCAGGTAACCCAGGGTGTGGGTTCGGTGCAGATCTTCCTCGGGGGCGGATGACCCTTTTCGTTGCGGGCGGAGTATCAGGGCGTGGGTGTAGGGTGCGATTCTCGGTAGAACGGAGCGGGCGTTGAAATCGATTCGCGTGGCGAGGCTGGTCGGTCTCGTCCTTGTGCTTGCGGTATTCGGGACCGTACCTGGTGCTGCCCAGGAGATATGGTACCGGAACTACGAGTACGCCCTCCACGCGGTCGAACGGTCGGACTGGTCAGAAGCCATCCGCCGTCTGGAGCAGTCCGTCAGCCAGCGGGATGAGCCCAGCCGAAACGCGCGCACGTACCGCATGCGGTTCATCTCCTACTTCCCCTATTACTATCTCGGGATCGTCTACTACTCGATGGGCGACACCGACCGAGCCCGCGAGTACTTCGAGCGCGAGAGGGACTTCGGGGAGATCCTCAAGTCAGACGACCTGGGGCCGCAGCTCGAGACGCTGCTGGCGGCCGCGACCGGACCCCAGGCTTCCGCGGAGGTTCTCGAGACCGCGGATGAGGCACAACGCCTGAAGGTCGAGGCGAAGCTCGACGAAGGCATCGCACACCTGGAGGCCGGTAGGTATACCGAGGCCGTATCTGCGTTTTCCGTCGTGCTGGCGATCGAACCGGAGAACGAGCAGGCGCAGGGATACCTCGATCGTTCGCGGAACGCTGCGCTCCAGCAGGAGTTGGATGCCATCTCCCTGAGAACGCCGGAGCTCATCACCGGCGGGGTCGCGGTTCAACTCAGCGCTCTGGGCGACATGGCATATGTGGTCCCCCTGGCCCCTGTGGTCGTGGTGGAGGAAGAGCCGGAGCCGGTCGTCGAGGAGCCTGCGCCGGTGGTGGAGGAAGAGCCGGAGCCGGTCGTCGAGGAGCCTGCGCCGGTGGTGGAAGAAGAGCCGGAGCCGGTCGTCGAGGAACCTGCGCCAGTGGTGGAGGAGGCAGCGCCGGTGCTCGAAGCGCCAGCGGTCGCCGCATCGGTCGAGTCGAGTTCCGCTGAGACTGCCTCGGGCGTCGAAACGCTGGTCTGGACGATCTATCGGGACGGTGAGGCGCTGGTTGCCGAAGGGCAGTTGGAGGCGGCGGCCGGCAAGTTCCTCGCCGTTGTCACGATGTTGAGTGTGGTCGACCCCGGAAGCCTCCTGCTGGAAGATGCTCAGGCGCAGTACGATGGGGTGCAGGCCGAAATCCAGAGACAGGCCACGGCCCTGAGGGAGCAGGAAGTCGCGTCGCTCCGGTCCGAGATCGAGGAACTCAGGGACAACGAGTTCAGGCTCGCTCTTACATCGCCCCCGGCGTTCGATGAACCGTTCGAAGATGCGATCCTGCGGGTGGCGGGCGTGGCGTTGGACAATCAGGGGATCATCGACGTCGAGGTCGAGGTCAACGGTCAGGTGTGGGGACAGCCGTCGCTCGGTCTGGGTGAGACCCGGAACATCAATATCAGCGCGCGGAACGATCCCACTCCTACGCTCGGACTGCAGGTCGATTTCGAGCAGAATGTGACGCTGGAGGAGGGCGACAACGAGATCGTAATCCGGGCGCGCAACGTCTCCGGGCGAACGGTCGAGGCTGTGCGGACGGTCCGTCGCGAAGAGAAGCAGCGCAACGTCTACGCCGCAGTCATCGGGGTCAGCGACTACGGGAATGACGAAATTCCCGATCTGGACTTCGCTGCGGCGGACGCTGAGGCCTTCTACGATTATTTGCTTGACGGAATGCAGGTGCCCGAGGAGAACGTCTACAAGCTTCTCGATGGGGAGGCGACCCGGCAGCGGATGATGGAGGTGCTCGGCGAGGACCTTCGGGAACGGGCCGAAGAGCAGGACATCGTCATCATCTACTACGCAGGCCACGGAGCTCCGGAAGCGAGCATCGACGACCCGGACGGTGACGGGGCAGAGAAGTATCTGGTTCCCGCCGACGCGAATCCGTCGCGGCTCTTCTCGACAGCGTTCGGCATGAATGTCGTGTCGCAGATCTTCAGCCGGATCCGGGCTCAAACGATCCTGTTTGTCGCCGATGCGTGCTACAGCGGTGCGGCGGGTGAGGGGCGAACGTTCGGGACGGGGGTCTCGGGTGGACGGATCAGTGACAACTACCTGCGGCGGCTGGAGGGCTCGGGCCGGCTCATTCTCACAGCCTCCACCGGCAACCAACTCAGCCACGAGCGCAGCGACCTCGGCCACGGGGTATTCACCTATCATCTGATCCAAGGGCTCCAAGGCCCGGCAGATTCCAACGGTGACGGTTCCATTACGGTGCTCGAGGCCTACGACTACGTCCGCGGCCGGGTTGCCGACGAGACCGACAATCGGCAGAACCCCGTCATCCGCGGCGACCTGGGTGGGCGAATCGTGCTGTCTTCTTTGCGGCAGGACTGAGGGCCGGCATGACACCGAGACGGTGGTTGTGTCTGCTGGCCGCGAGCGTCCTGTCGGCGGCCTTGTCTTCTCCCCTCTCGGCTCAGGAGAAGTTCGCCGTGCTGGTGGGGGTGGACGACTACCTCAACTACTCGGACGAGCCCGGCGGCGACCTGCGGGGAGCCGAACGCGATGCACTCAGCGTCCGTGACGTGCTCCTGCGGCGCTATGGAGTTCCCGAGGAGAACGTTCGACTCCTCTTGAGCCTCGAGGCCACGAAGGCCGCCATCCACGAGGCGATCACCGGATGGGCCGCTGAGCGCACACGAGAAGGGGACCTGTTCATCTTCTACTTCGCCGGCCACGGCTCTCAGGCCCTGGACATCAATGGCGACGAAGAGGACTGGCTCGACGAGACGCTGGCTCCCACCGACGTGGCCAAGAATTCCGCGGAGTTCGATCTCGTCGACGACGAGTTGAGTGAATGGCTGGCGACCATCGCAGGAGACGTGGTCGTGATCCTCGACAGTTGTCATTCGGGGTCGGCCACACGCATGACTGGCAACATGCGCCCCCGGTTTCTCAATCGTGATCCTCCTCCGGAGCCCGATCGCTCGCGGAGCACCGAGGTGGGTGCTGAGCCACCCCCGGGCCCTGAGGCAGCGGCCGAGTGGCGGCCCGTCGAAGAAGAAATGGCTGAAGGCGAACGCTCCCTGGTCGAACTCGCCGCAGCATCTCCCAACCAGGTGGCGATGGAGGGGTGGTTCGACAGTGACGACGGGAGCCCGGCCATGCCCGGCGGCGCCTTCACGTATCACCTCGTCAAACAGCTCTGGCGGGCCCCTGTCGACGCCTCGTACCAGGACCTGATGAAGCAGGTCGTGTCGAGTCTCAAGGTCGATCGCTTCACTCAGGACCCACAGCTGAGGGGCCCCTACACTGAGAGCTTGTTCGTCGCGCGCGGCCAGACGGAACCGCCGGTTCTGGCTGCCGCGGACGAGGTAGAGGTCCGTTCGGTGAGTGCTGCTACCGCGGCGCTGTCAGCGGGATCCGATCGCGGAGTCACTCAGGGTTCGCTCTATGGGACCGACGCCGGTGCCGTTTTGCGTGTCACGAAGATCGCGGCCGACCACGCGACCGCGGCGATCGTCTCAGGGTCCCCGGTTCAGGGTGAGTCCGCCACTCTGATGAGCGTCACGTTGGCTCGTGCGGGATTGGATGTGGGCGTGTCCTACCTACCTCCCGCGACGCGCACCGCTCTGGGCGCAGCGTTGGCGGATCTTGAAGACGTGACCCTGAATCCCGACGAGGGCGCGTATCCCGACCTCTTTGTGCGGATCAGCGAGGACGAAGGCTGGATGGAGGTCCTGGGCCGGGACGGCGGAGTCCGGACTCGAGTGACCCGTGCCCCTGGTGGGACCCAGGCCATCCGGGGCGTCGCTGCGGCCATCCGAAAGGAATTGGCCATCAAACGCCTGGCCCTCCTGGACAATCCGGCGGCTCCCTTCAGCGTGGATCTCTCTCTGGCGGGTGATTCCCGGGTATTCCAGGAGGGAGACACGATCGAGTTCACTGTCCGATCGGAGCGCGCGGGATACCTCACGCTCATCGATCTGGGCATGGACGGAACGGTGACCGTCCTGCATCCCAACTCATTCGAGGACTTCGGTCGACTCCGCACGGGAGAGCAGGTGACGATTCCCGGAAACTGGGCCGTGTTCACGGTTGGGGCCGAGACGGGTCTGGGCATGGTGCGCGCCATCGTCACGCCTCGACCGCTGGGGATCGCGGTACCGGCAGGGGGCATAGCCCAGTCGGCCCTCGGCCTGGATCTCGCTGACGAGATCCGGGACCTCCTGGAGGCTGGAACCACTGACACCGGGGCCAGTGACTGGGCTTCTGCCCTCGTCGTGTACGAGGTGGTCGAGCCGCGGTAACGGGACCGGTCGGGATCGCCCGGTCCCGCTTCTTCTACCAACGCCCTCCGCTGCCGGCACCCTCGTCGGGCGCTTCTGCGGCTCCACCCGCATCGAGATCGTTCCAGTTCAGGATGGCGTTGAATCCCAGGAAGAACGTTCCCTGGGTCTGCCATCTCCAGAACGGCCGGATCGCGAACATCACGACGTGGCCGTCGCCCACCGGGGCGTCGATGACCTGTGCCTTTCCCTGAAGCGCCTCGCCCCCGCCGAGCGTGCCTGACAGCAGCATCTGGTCCGCGCGCTGCGGGAACTGCATGACCACCCGGGCCCCTCCACCCTCCGTATTGATCCCGAACGCCCGCGCCATCTGGCGGAATTCGGCCATGGGGTCGGCAGGGGCCTCGATCTCTCCGCCCTCGCCCGGCTCACTTTCGTAGGGGGACAGCTGCGGCCGGCGAGCCATGGGGGTCGTGGTCTGCCACTGACTGGCACCACCGCCGAAGAAGCGCCCCAATCCGCCCATCCCGCCATCAGTGCTCAGCACCAGGTCGTTCTTGAAGTAGACGGGGACCTGGTCACCGGCATAACCGTAGACGATGGGACTTCCCTTGTCGGCGATGATGCCGCGATGGACGGATCCGGGTGCGACGAGCCCCTCCGGCTCTTCGACCGTGACTCCCTCTGTGAGGCCGTAGGCAGGGAAGATGTTGGACGTGGAGCCCTCCACGATGAGAGTGCCCCCCTCCTGAACGAACTTGGCCAGCTCTACCAGGCCCTCGAAGCCCATGCCGCCACGGATGTCGTCGCTCTCGTCCATGCCGCCGAGGTTCGGAGTCGCTTCGGTCCGGTGGTACGGCAGCGGCAGCTCCCCGCTGTCGTCGATGCCGTTGACCTGGCGATGTGCGTCACCGCCCACGTGGGGGAAGACGAGAACGTCGTACTTCTCCCGAAGGCTGCCCTCGCGGAGCTTCTGGTCGGCGAAATACTCATAAGGCACGCCGTAGTAGTCGAAGGCGCCCCGGACCCATCCCTCGTCCTGTGTGCGCTGCCAGGAGTGGATGTAGCCGATGCGGGGCACGTCCAACTCGTGGGTGGGCACCTCGGGCATATTCCTGGTGGCCCAGGCCGAAAGTCCGAACTCGGCAAGGCTGGCCTCGATCGCCGGGCGGTTGGCGGCGGCGGTCTCCGCCGGAATGATGAAGGCGCCGGCCCGGAACTGATGGTCATCGAGTTCGAAGTCTTCCTCTGCTGCATGCATCTCCATGCCCGCGTGTCGGAAGCGGAAACTCACCAGGCGGTTGTCTGTCGTGTGGTCCACCACCAGGACGTCTCCCCGACCGACGACCCCACCGTCGGCCATGACGGGGCCGGCAATCTCGGTCATGTCTTCTCCGAGCACCGTGGGATCCGAGATGGCGTGGAGCTCCAGGTTCCGCTGCAGATGGAACGTCCAGCCGGTGTCGTCGTAGGGGCGCGGGTTGCTGAGGCTGAAGGCCTGCAGGGAGAAGTACATGTCAGCCAGCGTCCGGTACGGTTGGTCCGCCCGGGCGATGTAGTCGCCTTCATGCACCTGAACGCCGCCCGCTTCGAAGTCCTGGTCGGCGCGGTGAAACTCCAGTCCCTGGGCCATGAGGTCGTTCACAGCCTGAGCGGCGTCCGACTTCCGTCGCTGGTCCGCGGGAATGACCCACGCGTTCACCGGGCCGTCCACACCCTTCCGAACCGAGCGCCGGTTCTTGAGCCAGTAGTTCTCCAGGAACCAATCGGCGTGGTCCGCCGTGTACTTCAGGCTGAAGAGGAGGGCCGATTGCTGGATGTTCGTGTTGTTTCGGGGTCCCCAGTCGATGGTCGGCAGCGGCGGGTTGGGCCGGAACCACTCGCGGCTGGTGGTGGTGCTGCCGGCGCGCGTTCCGGGACGGTTGTGCGGCCCGTAGCTCATGACCTCGTAGAAACGGCCGATGCCGTTGTGGGCGTGGGCGACCGTGAACATGTAGTTGGGTGTCCATCCGTCGTAGAAGGCGTACGTCCACACGCCGGGGACGTCACGCTTCGTCATCTCGATCACGTCGTTCTCAGCCAGAACCCACCACTCACCGATGGTGATCGCGTCGAACGCCTCGTTGTAGGGGCCGGTGCCGGTGGAGCTGTACAGGTACGTGGAGGATTCGTGGAGGTCGTGGAGGATGGTCGGCGTCCACTCCAGGTAGGTTCGATTCACGTTCTGGGTCAGGGCCAGCATCTGCCCCATCGCGTCGCGGTTGTTGTCGTGGGCGACATACTTGCCCCAATACATGAGGGGCAGGCGGGTCTCCCCTTCGGGTCGATCTTGATTGAAGTAGTGGGTGTCGACCATGCGTTCACGTCCGTCGACCTCGATGACCGGCGTCAGGAACGTGACGATGTTCTCGCGGATGCCCCGGATGAAATCGCTGTCCTGCACGACGAGGCGATACGCCAGTTCCTGGAGCATCTCAGGTCCGCCCAATTCGCCCGAGTGCATGCCGCTGGTGACCCAGTAGATGGGCTTGGCGATGCCCTCGATGAGCTCCCTGGCCCGCTCCTCGGTGGTGACACGAGGATCCGTCAGTTCCGACAGGTAGCCACGGTACATGTCCAGATCGGCGATCGTGCTCTCGTCCGCGATGGCGATCACGATCATCTCGCGACCCTCCTCGCTCTCGCCAATGCTCCACACAGTTGCGCGGGGCGACGCATCCGCGATAGCCCGGAGGTATCGGTGAATGTCGGCGGCGTAGGTCAGCTCGTCCGGTGTGCCGACGATGCGACCGTGGAAGTCCAGGGGCGTGGGTACCGTCTCCGAAGCCGGGAGGTGGTCGACCAACTCGGTGGTGATGCGGTCGTCCTGGAGGTGCTCGGCGATGAGGCGGGTGTATTCCTCGTCGATGGCCTGCTGACCAGCAGCCGGGAGAGGGAGTACGGTGAGCGCTGCCATGGTGAAGAACGCACGGGCGATGCGGGACATGGGATCCCCCTGGATGTGTGACGTGACGGAGCGGGGTCCGGCGGCTCCGACAGATTCGCGGCGGCGTGGCGGGTCGTCGCTCAATTGGGTCTAGGGCTGGGGACGGCGGGCCGCAAGGGACGCACCCCGGGGAACCGACGAGCAGGAGTTCGGTAGGACGTCCAACACGACTCTCACTGAAGGCCCAGAGATGCTGCGCATCGCCCTCGCACTGACCCTCCTCACGGCGGTCCCCGCCTCTGCGCAGGTCATGGACTTCGCGCCGTTCGACGAGGGGCCCCAGGATCCGTCCTTCGTGGCGTTCCGGGACTCCCTGCGTTTCGCCCTCGCGGTGAACGACACGGCGTGGGTGTTCGCTCACACCGAAGAGGGCGTCTTCAACGGCTTCGGTGGATCGGGGGGCATCGAGGAGCTCCGCGAGGTCTACTGGGAGTGGACCCGGCTGGATCTCATGGCTGCACTGTCTCTGGGTGGGTACTTCGCACCCGAGGAGTGGCTGGAGGGTGATGCCGAGGAGCGGTTCACCGCCCCGTACACCAACAACTTCCCGGAGGCTCCAGCGGACTGGGACTGGGATCTGGCGGACTGGGACTTCTCCGCCGGCGCCATCACCGTGGACGGCACGGCGGTGGTGGATGAGCCCGGCGGCGAGGTCCTGGCCGTGCTGGGGCACGTGATCGTTCCGATCACGGAGTGGTGGTCGCCGGTGAACCCCGAGGATATCCAGGAACCCGTCTGGGTGGAGATCCAGCTCGCCGACGGGCGTCGTGGCAGCGTTCCGGCGGCCAACATCAACGGGTCCGTGGGCTTCCGCTGCTTCTTCGAGAAGCGGGACGGACGGTGGTGGTTCACCGGGTGGGCTGCCGGCGACTGATGCTCCCGGCCGGACCGGGCAACGCAAGACGCTCCTGAAAAGGGAAGGCCCGTTCTAGCCTCCGAGAGCGCCTGCCTGGTAGACCACCTCACCCCCCACCACGGTCAGGAGAATCCGCCCGCCGAGGATCTCCTCCGGGGCATCGCCGGATCCCACCTGGAAGGGGTCGACGTCCATGACGGTGATGTCCGCCCAGCGGCCAGGCGCCAGGATTCCGGTCTCACTCTCCAGGAACGCCGCGTACGCCGCGCCGGTGGTGTAGGCCCGCACCGCCTCTTCCGGTGTCACCGCCTGCTCGGGATACCATCCGCCGGTCGGTTCCAGGTCCGGAGTCCGACGGCTGATGGCCGAGTGAATCCCGTAGAAGGGGGAGTGGTCCGAGCCCGGGTTGTCGGCGTTGAAGGTGAGAGGCACCTCCAGCTCCAACATGGTCCGCCAGGCATACGCGCCCTTGATGCGCTCGGGGCCCACACGGTCTTCGGCCCACGGCATGTCTTCCACGGCGTGGGGGGGCTCCATCGAGGCGATGAGGTTCAGGTCCACGAAGCGCTGAAAGTCGTCAGGGTGCACCACCTGGGCGTGCTCGATGCGGTGGCGGTTGGATCGGATGTCCGATGCGGCGTCGAAGACGGCCTCCAGGAAGTCCAGGCTCTCCCTGTTGCCGGCGTCGCCAATGGCGTGGATGGCCACCTGGAAGCCGTGGCCCATGATGGCGGCGATGCTGTCCTGGTTGAAGCCGTACCCTGCGCCGCTCACCCCGCGGTGACCGGGCATGTCGGAGTAGTCCTCGATCATGCGGGCACCCCGCACCCCCAGAGATCCGTCGTAGTACGCCTTCACCGAGCGAACGAAGAGGCGGGGGTCCGCATCTTCAGTGCGAAGCAGCGGGCCCCGCTCCATCCACTCCGCGAGCAGTGCCGGGTCCCTGCCGCTGAGCATGGCATAGAAGCGCACCGGGAGCGACTCTGCTGCGTCGAGGCGCTCCAGGGCGGCAAGGGTGCCAGCCGCCGTGCCGGCCTCGTGGACGGTGACGAAGCCGGAGCGGGCCATCTCCTCCAGGGCGGTGAGGAGCTCGGCCTCGGCCTGATCCGGAGTGGGCCCGGGGATGGCTGCGTCCAACAGCGTCACGGCGCGGTTGACGAGCTGGCCGTTGAGGGCTCCCCCCGCTGTGCGCCCGATCTCGCCGCCCACAGGGGCCTGCGTGGCCGCGGTCACTCCCGCGAGCTCGAAGGCCATGCGGTTGCCCCATCCGGCGAAGCCGTGAAGGCCCCGAAGCCAGACGGGGTGGTTGGGCACGGCGGCGTTGAGGGCGTCCCAGGTTGGATAGCGGTCGGCCCAGGCCCCCTCGTCCCAACCCGCCCCCACGATCCAGTTGCCCTCAGGCACCTCGGCGGCCCGGGCCCGCACCCGGCGGATGGCTTCCTCCTCGGTCTCCACGCCCACCAGGTCGACGCGGGAGAGGTTCCGGCCCAGCTCCGCCACGTGAGTATGGGAGTCCACCAGGCCTGGCAGGGCCGTGGCGCCGTGGAGCAGGACGACTCGCGTGTCGTCTCCTACGTAGTCCCGGGCGCCATCGTCGTCACCTACATAGAGGATCTCGTTGCCCCGCATGGCCACGGCGGTCGCATCGGGGTGCCAGCCCGCCGCCTCGTCATGGGGGGCGTCGGCCCCCGGCGTACCGTCGGGAGCCGGAGGTGACCAGGCCAGGGTGTACACGGAGCCGTCCAGCAGAACCAGGTCCGCGTCCGGGGTGGCGTCGCCCACACAACAGCCGAGGACCAGGCAGAAGGACAGGGCCCACGCAGGCCTGGACACGCGCGATCTCGGGGACTGGTACACGGGGTGCTCCGGCAGGGAGGAACGTGTGGGCAAGGTAGTGCCGGGGGAGGGGCCCGGGGAGTCTCCGCCGGCGCTGTAGCGAAACACGCGCCCGATCCCAATGTTGTCCCGACATACCCACCCAACAGGATGGACTGCCGTGCCGGCCGACGACCTCACCCGCCGCGATTTCGTATCGACTACATCCAAGGCCGCCCTCGGCGCCATGATCGTTCCCAGCCACGTCCTTGGAGGCGTCGTGGGTCGCCGGGCGCCCAGCGACATTCTCAACGTCGCCGTGGTTGGAGCCGGAGGGATGGGGGGCGAGAACGCCCGGCGCCTCGGCTCCGAGAACATCGTTGCCGTGTGCGATATCGACCACGCGCTGGTGGCCAAGAACGTGGAGGACAATCTCACCAGGAATGGCGAGCCCCATGAGGCCGGCCATCGTTGGAAGGAGCAGTACGAAGCGGCCCGGAGGTACAGCCACTTCCGCGCGATGCTGGACGAGTCTCCGGACATCGACGCGGTGGTCATCGCCACTCCCGATCACGCCCACGCCGTCATCGCCAAGGCATGCATGGAAGCGGGCAAGCACGTGTACGTGCAGAAGCCGCTGACGTATTCGGTCCACGAGGCCAGGGTCCTGGCGGATCTCGCCCGCTCCACGGGCCTGGTGACCCAGATGGGCAACCAGGGGCACTCCTCCGACGACGCCCGCCTCGTGAACGAGTGGGTACAGGCCGGCGTTCTGGGAACGGTGCGGGAAGTCCACGTGTGGACCAACCGCCCCATCTGGCCTCAGGGCCTGTCCCGTCCGGCGCCTCTTCCCGAGGACTTCGACCGCATGGACCCGGACCGGTCCTGGTGGCCGGGGACGACGAACATGGCCATCGCCGCCGGGCTCTGGGAGGACTTCCAGGTCCCTGACCATGTGGCCTGGGATCTCTACCTGGGGCCCTGTGCCAAGGACGTGGAGTACCACCCGATCTACCACCCCTTCCACTGGCGAGGCTGGGTGGACTTCGGCGTAGGAGCCCTCGGGGACATGGGGGCTCACCTCATCGACCATCCGTTCTGGGCGCTGGACCTGGATCTGCCCACCACCGTCGAGGCGACGTCTACGCCTTGGGGCGGACCGGCAGACGATCCCGCCTCCTATCCCCAGGCCATGACCGTGCACTACGAGTTCCCGGCCAAGGGTGATCGCCCGGCCGTCGACATGCATTGGTACGACGGGGGCCTCATGCCCCAGCGGCACCCGATGCTACCGGCGGAGGTGAAGCTGGACCGGGGGGGCGGCGTCATGTTCGTCGGCGAGCGGGGGATTCTGATCCATGAGACGTACGGGTCCAACCCGAAGATCTACCCCGAGGCGTTGATGGATGAGGCCGCGACCGTGCCCCAGACCTATGCGCGCATCGAGGACGAGCACCACGAGATGAACTGGGCCAACGCCTGCAAGGGCATCGGTCAGGCGACGAGTCCGTTCGAGTATGCGGCGCCGCTAACCGAGACCATGCTGCTGGGCCTCGTGGCTCTGCGCGCTGGCCAGGGCGAGAAGATCCACTACGACGGAGCGAACATGCGGGTCACGAGCCACGAAGACGCCAATCAGTTCCTCACGCGGGTCTACCGGGAAGGATGGGAGGTATGACCATGAGCATGCTTCTGGATCAGCGCGCGAAGCGGAAGGAACAGGCTGCGGAGCGCACCGCAGGTGTGGCCAAGTGGGTGCAGGTGGCCGGGTTCGCTCTCATCCTGGCCATCGTACTCATCGCTGCCTTGCTCATCGCGGGGCCGGCGGGGGCGCAGCAGGCTCCCAACACCCTGGACGAGTCCGAGATCGCGGCCGGTTGGGAGCTGCTGTTCGACGGGTCGTCCCTCGAAGGCTGGCGGGGCTTCAACCTCGAAGCTCTCCCCGACGGGTGGCAGGCGGTCGACGGTACCCTGAGCCGCGTGGCGGGCGGAGGAGACATCGTCTACGGGGCGAGACAGTACCAGGACTTCGATCTCCGTATCGATTGGAAGGTGGGTGAGGCCGGAAACAGCGGGATCTTCTACCGTGCCGAAGAGCATGTCGTGAACGCGATCTTCAAGAGTGCGGTCGAGATGCAGGTGTTGGACGACGAGGGGCACTACGACGGCGGCTCGCCCTACACGTCTGCTGGTGCCGTGTATGGCCTGTATCCCGCACCACGCGGCGTCGTGCGACCGGCCGGCGAGTGGAACGAGGCGAGGGTGGTGGCACGCGGACCCCACGTCGAGCACTGGCTGAACGGCGTGAAGGTGGCCGAGTACGAGCTCGCGAGTCCTGAGTGGGCAGCTCTCGTGGCCGGCAGCAAGTTCGTGCAATGGCCAGAGTTCGGCACTTCGCTCCGGGGCTATATCGGCCTCCAGGACCATGGAGACCAGGTCTGGTACAGAAATATCCGAATCCGGGAGCTTCGATGACATCGCCTGAGGGAGCCGGCGGCCGGCGCGGCCTGACGCGTAAGGATTTCCTGGTAGCCCTGCCCCTCGGCGTGTTGGCTACCGGATTCGCACTCCGGGGCAGGGGGGGATCCGCGAAAGGGGAGGAGGTGTCCGGGGCGTCCCCCGGCGGGGCACAGGTCCCGGCGATCGGCGTACAGCTCTACACGCTGCGTTCGGTCATGGCGGAGGACCTGGAAGGTACGCTCGAGTCGGTGGCGGCGATCGGCTACACCGAGGTCGAGTTCGCGGGGCTGTGGGGGCGCAGCGCCACCGACATGCGCGATCTACTTGCCGGACTCGGGCTGCGGGCGGCGTCGAGCCATCATGGCCTGAACGAGGTCCGGGGCGATTGGGAGGCCACCCTCGAGGCGGCCGCGACCCTCGGCCAGAAGTGGGTCGTGGTCCCATCGATCAATCGGGACGAGCAGACCCTCGAAGGTCTGATGGCGGTCGCCGACGACTTCAATGCGGCGGGAGAAGCCGCGCAGGCGATGGGCCTGGGCTTCGGGTACCACAACCACGCTTGGGAGTTTGAGTCTCTCTCCGACGGCACGACCCCCTACGATCTTCTGCTGGAACGATGTGACCCGTCGCTCGTCAGCATGCAGATGGACATCTTCTGGGCCGTGCATGCGGGCGCCGACCCGCTTCAGTACTTCGGCGCCTACCCGGGGCGCTTCACCAGCGTCCACGTGAAGGACCGGACCGCGGACGGAGAAATGGTGGCTGTCGGGACGGGGGTCATCGACTTCGAAACCATAATGGCCCGGGCTGACCAGGCCGGCATCGAACACTACTTCGTCGAGCACGACAATCCGGTCGATCCGCTCGAAGACGTGCGCATAAGCTTCGCGACCCTCCATGGAATCCTGTCCTAGAAGAGCGAATGCGACACAAGACCCAGCAGGAGTATGACGTTGTCATCGTAGGTTCGGGCGCCGCGGGCGGAATCACCGCCTATGTGCTGGCGTGCTCGGGCGTGAAGGTTCTCATGCTCGAGGCGGGCCGTGACTATGACCCGGTCACGGAGACGCCCATGTTCAACCTGCCCAAGGACGCGCCGATGCGCGGGGCGGGGACGCCCGAGAAGCCTTTCGGCTTCTACGACGCGACGGTGGATGGGGGATGGCGCGTGCCGGGCGAGCCCTACGCCACGGCCTCGGGTCCCGAGTTCCTCTGGTGGCGCGCCCGGATGTTGGGTGGGCGCACGAATCACTGGGGTCGCATCTCCCTGCGAATGGGCCCGTACGACTTCAAGCCCAGGTCCCGTGACGGGCTCGGCTTCGATTGGCCGATGACCTACGAAGACATGGCCCCGTACTACGACAAGACGGAGGCGTTCGTCGGTGTGTACGGCTCGAACGAGGGCCTGGAGAACACCCCGAACTCTTCTCCAGGGGTTCTTCAGCCGCCGCCTGCTCCCCGGGCCGACGAGCTCTACACGCAGAAGTACTGCGGAGACCTCGACATCCCGGTCATTCCAGCGCATCTCGCCATCCTTACGCAGCGGATGGACGGAGACCGCATCGCGCGCATGCTGTGGCCCAACAACGCGATGGCCCGGAGGGTCACCTCTGCGGCGATGAACGAGCGGGCTGCCTGTTTCTGGGCGACCCCGTGCGGACGGGGCTGCTCCATCAAGGCCAACTTCCAGTCGCCTACCGTGTGCCTGCCACCGGCGCTGGCGACCGGGAATCTCGACATCGTCACCGACGCGATGGTGCGCGAGGTGACGGTCGACTCGCGCGGCAGGGCCACCGGGGTCCACTACGTCGACAAGCATACCCGTACGGACCAGCACGTCAGCGCCAGGGCGGTCGTGCTCGCGGCCAGCGCCGTCGAGTCCGCGCGCATCATGCTCAACTCGAAGAGCAACCAGTTTCCCGAGGGCATCGGCAACGGCAGCGGGCTGGTGGGCAAGTACATCATGGATACCGTCGGGGCGGGTGTCGGTGGTCAGTTCCCCGCGATGGAGAACATGCCCCCCCACAACGCCGACGGGGCGTCGGCCATGCACGTGTACATCCCGTGGTGGCTCTACCAGGAGCAGGCGAGGGGACAACTCGACTTCGCCCGCGGCTACCACGTCGAGTTCGGCGGTGGGCGGAAGATGCCCGGGTTCGGCGCGTTCTCCGGGCTCGAAGCCTTTACCGGCGGCTCGTATGGTCGGCAGTTCAAGGAGGACTGCCGCCGCTACTACGGCTCATTCATGTGGTTCGACGGTCGCGGCGAGATGATTCCGAACGAGGACTGCTACGCCGAGATCGATCCGGACGGTGTCGACCAGTGGGGCATTCCCACGCTCCGCTTTCATTGGAAATGGTCCGATCACGAGCTGAACCAGGCGCGGCACATGCAGCGCACGTTCGCCGGGATCATCGAGGCCATGGGAGGAAGGGTCACGAGCACCGTGCACGATGACGGAGCGAACGCGATCGCCAAGCCCGGCCAGATCATCCATGAGGTGGGTGGAGCCATCATGGGGTCGGATCCCACCCGATCCGTACTCAACCAGTATTGCCAGTCATGGGAGGTCGACAATCTCTTCGTCACGGACGGCGCCGGCTTCGTATCCAACGCGGACAAGAACCCGACCCTGAGCATCATGGCCATCGCCTGGCGGGCGTCGGAGTATCTGGCGGAGCAGCTGGCTCAGGGGAGCATCGGATGAGCGACGAGAAGCGCAGGACCGAGCTACCGGTGGTATCCGGGCAAGCGGAGCCCGACCGGGGCGACATGGATCGGCGTCACGCCCTCAAGATCATGGCGATTGCAGCAGCCGCGCCGGCCATCGCTCCCGGACGTGCAGAAGGGCAGGTCCCACAGGACGCGCCTGCTGCATCCCCTGAGCCGTCGGGCGGGCTTCCGCAGCAGGAGGGCTCCGGACCACGAGGCGACGCATGGGACCCGGACCTCCTCGATCCAGTGGTGCCCTGGGACCGGAGCCTCACCCCGGACGAGTTGGCGTCCCTCGCGGTCCTCTGTGACGTCATCATTCCCGAGGACGAGCGTTCGCCCGCGGCGAGTACGGTGGGCGCCCACGATTTCATCGATGAATGGGTGAGCGCGCCCTACGACGGAAATCGCCGGGACAAGGTGTTGGTGCGCGGTGGTCTGGTTTGGCTCGACGGCGAGTCGGTCAGGCGTTTCGGTGCGGGCCTGCGGTTCAGGGACCTGAACCAGGCTCAGAAGCACGGCATCTGCGACGACATCTCGCGTTCGGCCCCCGCAGCTCCGGGCTTCGAGGCCGCCTCCGCGTTCTTCGACAAGGTTCGTGACCTGACCGCAACCGCCTTCTACACCTCCGAAGAGGGCATGCGGGACATTCAGTATGTGGGGAACGTGCCCCTCGCAGCGTGGGACCCACCCCCCCCGGAGGTGCTGAGACACCTCGGCCTGGCCTGACCGTGCCGGGCTCCACAATTCATTCTTTGCGACGGATTCCATGACCACCGACTCAGCCCACCAGAGCAACCCCGACGTGAACGCCACGCGGCTCTTTGTCGGGAGCTGCGTGGCCCTCATCGCCACCTCAGTGGCCTTTGCCACCGTGGGCGCGATCATGCTGGCCCTCAAGCGTGAGTTCATCCTCACCAACGCCGAGGTGGGTTGGATCGGCGGCGCGGCCCTGTGGGGGTTCGCGGTGTCTCAGGTGGTCTTCGCGCCGTTGGCCGATACCCTGGGTATGCGCTTCCTCCTGCGTATGGCATTCGTAGGGCACCTGCTGGGTGTCATGGTGATGATGGTGGCCAGCGGGTTCTGGATGCTCTTCGCAGGGGCCCTCATCATCGCGATGGGCAACGGCCTGGTGGAGGCTGCCTGCAACCCACTCGTGGCGACTCTCTTCCCGGACAACAAAACGGTGAAGCTCAACCAGTTCCACGTCTGGTTTCCCGGGGGTGTCGTGATCGGCGGTCTGGCTTCGTTCGGGCTGGACGCCGTGGGCATCGGCGCTTGGCAGATCAAGCTCGCCCTGATCCTCGTTCCGACGCTGGCCTACGGAGTGATGATCCTGACCCAGCCCTTCCCGCAGACGGAGGGCGTGCAGGCCGGCGTGAGCATGGGCGAGATGTTCAAGGCGGCATTCACCACGCCCCTCATGTGGGTCATGCTCATCGCCATGGCCATGACGGCTTCGGTCGAGCTCGGCCCGAATCGGTGGGTCCCGGCCGTACTGGAGGCCGGCGGGATGGCTGGCATCCTGGTGCTGGTTTGGATCAATGGCCTCATGGCCATCCTTCGCTATCGGGCGGGGCCGGTCGTGGAGCGCCTTTCCCCTACGGGCGTTCTCGTCACGTCGGCGGTGCTGTCCGGTGCAGGCCTCCTGGGTCTGAGCCTCTGGGGATCGGGGATCATGACCATCGTCGCAGCCACGGTATTCGCCATGGGCGTCTGCTACTTCTGGCCGACGATGCTGGGTGTGGTCTCCGAGAGAGTCCCCCGCAGCGGCGCCCTGGGACTCGGACTCATGGGTACGGTCGGCATGGCCACCGTGGGCCTCGTAACCTCACCAACGATGGGTGAAATCGCCGACCGATACGCTCACGAAGAGCTGCCGGTCGCGGAGACCATAGCTGTACTCCAGGCGGGTGCGCAGCAGCTCATGACTGTGGAGGGCCCGGACGCGGCGGCTGCCATGGACATGGCGAGACAGGTTCTGGCCGCGGAAGCCGGTTCCGGCAGCCTCCCGGCGCCGGAGACGGCCAACGCACTGCGGGCCATCACCGGTACCAATGCCGAAGTCGCTGCGGTGGCCCAGGCAGGAGCCATCCTCGGGCCCGCCGACAACTACGGCGGGCGCATCTCCTTCCGCTACGTCGTGCCCCTCTGCGGTGTGCTCATGATCATCTTCGGCGCCCTGTACATGCGAGACAAAGCCGCCGGAGGCTATCAGGTGACACGCATTGGTGACGAGGCGTAGCCGTGAAGATCCGATATGGCATGGTGGGCGGCGGTCCGGGGGCCTTCATCGGGGCGGTCCACCGCATGGCGGCCGCCCTGGATGGGCAGTTCGAACTGGTTGCCGGTGCCTTCGACGTGGATGCGACCAAGTCCCGCGAGCAGGGGGAAGAACTCGGACTGGACGCGGGCCGTGTGTACGGCACCTACCAGGAGATGGTCGCCGCGGAGTCGGCGATGCCCGAGGACGAGCGTATCCAGGTGGTCTCCGTGGTGACGCCCAACAACCTGCATCACCCCGTTGCGAAGGTGTTCCTGGAGGCGGGCGTCCACGTCATCTGCGAGAAGCCCATGACCACAAACCTCGCGGATGCCGAAGAGCTCTGCCGGCTCGCGGCGGAGCGTGATCTGGTCTTTTGCGTGACGCACAACTACACCGGCTACCCCATGGTGAAGGAGGCCCGGGAGCGCGTCCAGGCCGGCGCCCTCGGAGACGTGCGCAAGGTGGTGGTCGAGTACAGCCAGGGCTGGCTCTCCACGCTCCTCGAGGCCGAGGGCCAGAAGCAGGCGACGTGGCGGAGCGATCCCGAACAGGGTGGTCCGTCATCCGTGCTCGGAGACATCGGGTCTCACGCGCACAACCTGGTCCGATACGTCACAGGACTGGAAGTCACCCGCCTCTTCGCGGACCTCGGTACCGTGGTGGAGGGCCGCAAGGTGGATGACGATGCGACAGTGCTGCTGGAGCTCGACGGTGGGGTGCGGGCACTTCTCTTCGCGTCGCAGATCGCGACCGGCGAGCGCAACCATCTGCGCTTGCGGGTCTATGGCAGCGAGGGCGCTCTGGACTGGAGCCAGGAGGATCCCAACGAGTTGCGAATCACCGCTCCGGATGGCGCCGAAACGGTGCTGTACACGGGCGGCTCTCTCTCGGAGCGGGCCCAGGCTCACACCCGGCTGCCCGGGGGACATCCCGAGGGCTTCATCGAAGCCTTTGCGAACCTCTACCGCAACGTGGCCCGCACCATTCGCGGTGATGGAGAACCTTTCGACGACGACTATCCCACCGTCGAGGACGGCGCCCACGGAGTGAATTTCATCTTCACGTCGGTGCGTAGCCACGCTGAGGGCGGCTGGGTTTCGGGAGCGTATACGCCATGAGCAGACTCGTCACGCTGTTTACCGGTCAGTGGGCCGATCTTCCCCTGCAGGATCTGGCCCGCAAGGCCGCGGCCTGGGGCTATGACGGTCTCGAGTTGGCGTGTTGGGGAGATCACTTCGACGTCGTGCGAGGATCGGACGACAAGGCCTATTGCGTAGAGCAGCGCGCCATCCTCGAGTCCGAGGGGCTCGTGGTGCGGGCTATCTCGAACCACCTGGTGGGCCAGGCCGTGTGCGATCGGATCGACGCCCGTCACAAGGACATCCTGCCTCCCCACGTATGGGGTGACGGAGACCCGGACGGGGTCCGCCAGCGGGCCGCCGAAGAGATGATGCTCACTGCCCGGGCCGCCGCGAACCTGGGCGTCGAGGTGGTGAACGGGTTTACGGGCAGTTCCATCTGGCACCTTCTGTACAGCTTCCCACCGGTTGGGGAAGACATGGTCGAGGAGGGCTTCCAGGACTTTGCGGTTCGGTGGAACCCGATCCTCGACGTCTTCGACGAAGTCGGAGTCCGTTTTGCGCTCGAGGTCCACCCCACCGAGATAGCCTTCGACCTCGCTACTGCGCAGCGTGCGCTCGACGCCGTGGGTTGGCGGGCCGCGTTCGGGTTCAACTACGATCCCAGCCATCTGGCCTATCAGGGCGTGGACTATATCGGCTTCATCCTGCGTTTCGGGGCTCGCGTGTATCATGCGCACATGAAGGACGTGTGGTGGTCGGGCACTCCGACCGCCTCGGGTGTCTTCGGGGGGCATCTCCCTTTCGGGCACCAGGACCGATTCTGGGATTTTCGGTCTCTGGGCCGTGGCAACGTCGACTTCGAGGAGATCATCCGCGCTCTGAACCGCGTGGGCTACGATGGCCCGCTCTCGATCGAGTGGGAGGACGCCGGCATGGATCGCGAACACGGGGCCGAGGAAGCGTGCGACTTCCTGCGCGGCATGGACTTTCCAGGATCGGATCGGGACTTCGACGCAGCCTTCAGCGACGAATAGGCGCCCCCGCCGAGCGCTCGCACTCAGGGCGAGCGGTCGGTGTCAGGTCGGGCGGCCAGTCTCAGGCTGGGCGGCGGTAGGGGTCCGCGTCAGTACGGGAGCCCCAGGCTGGCGTAGATCTTGGTCGCCTCCTCGCTGACACCGAATCCGACCTGCAGCGTCGTGGACTGGCCCATGGGAGTCAGCCAGATGCCGCCCCCCACCATGGTGTGCCATCCTCCCGGAGAAGCCCCGTCGAGGTAGACCCGTCCCGCGCCGCTCACTCCGAAGATGCCTGCGTCGACCGGCACGACTACGGTGGGGCGGAACACCCGGAGCCTCGCTTCTCCGCGAACGTAGACGGAGGCATCGCCGGCGAAGCGCTGCTCGGCCCAACCGGCCAGTGTCGACGGACCGCCGAGGAATGCGGCGTCCTTCCACGGGAAGGAGCCCCATACCTTCCGGCCTCCGGTCGCGACCACCAGGCTCCCCCAGCGTGAGGGAGTCAGGAGAGCCGAGATTTCGCCGGTCGCGCTCCCGAATACGGACTCGACGTCGGCCAGGACTGGGTGGACGGTCGCGGCGAATGACGACCTCCAGCGGAACGCGCGATTCGGCGCATGGGGATGGGGGTTGAACGAAAGCCGTACCCTCCCGCCGAACTGACTGTGGCCCGTCGCACCGTACAGAGTGTCGACGACCGTGCTGAAGAATCGGGTCTCGTTGCCCGTGGCGCTCGACGCGGACGCCATGACGCCCACGTCCATGCTCAGCCCCGACCGGGTCTCGAATCCCAGTGAGGGCGCTACGGATACCGTGCGCTCGTCGACTCGGTGGAAGTCGGCGGGCCCGCCTGGCGAGTTGTTCCCCATGCCGTAGTAGTGGATCACATCGAGAGACGACGCTCGTGTCTCCACTGTCACGAAGGTCGATGAGTTCGGCCTATTCCAGCGCAGTTCGGCCTCCGCCCGACCCTTCGCCCGCATAGGCGCGAATCCGAGCCTCAGGCTCATCGAGGTGCTGTTCGGCCTGGCCCGGAAGCCGAACCGCTCCAGGGTCGCCCCGGCCCCGACGAATATGCCTACATCGGACGCGAACGAAGACCAGAAGATCGGAGTCCAACGGGTTCCCCACTCTCTCGGCTGATCCCTGTCTTCCTCGGTCCAGACCCACTCGTCGAAGTCTCGGCTGTCGATATCGACCCCGGAGGGCGCCGACAACTCGTTCTGGCCCCGGTCGTCATAGAGGGCGATGGCGCTCGTCGAGCCCTCGACGGTGAAGTCATCGTCCCCTTCGCCTCCGAGTACGCGAACCGTGATCCCGCTCCGCACACCTCGCACGGTGACCCGATCGTCGCCACCGTGCATGCGGACGCGGATCTCACGATCTCACGGGTCTCCTCCGCGTGGAAGCGCCGGCTCAGATAGGGCTCCTCGCCGATGGATGGGTCCCACATCGAGACGACGACGGTGGATGGATCCTCGCGGTCGATGATCGCGATCTCGTCCGCGGCTGTGCCCACGATGTCCACCTTCTCCGCGAGGATCGTGTAGAACTCGGCCCAGGCCCGAGGAAGGCGTTCGCGGCGCTGAATCAACGCCGTCCGCAGTTCTTCACCGTTCTTCTCCAGGATCTCCGGGGGCAGCCGGTCTACGGCGTCCGCGATGATGTCGTCGGTGAGCCGCTGCTGGATCGAGCTGCCGATAGAATCCCACACCGGCCGCTCCAGTCCCGAAAGAAAGCGGCGGTCGAGTTCGCGACCGTTCCAGTGCAGGCGGACGATGTTGGGATACTCGCCCTCGAAACGGACGAACTGCGGCATGAAGAAGCTCACCAGCCGCGGAAGGACCCCATCGAACTTCGAGAAGGCCTGGTCCCTGTCCTTGGGAATCGGGAGCCACCGCCTCTGCTCACCGCTTTCGAAACTGGCCCACCGCCATTGGTCGCGGTGCCTGTCCCAATCGCCCAGAAAGACGTCGACGATCCGCGCCGTGAGGAATGCCTCGGGATCGACGGCTTCGGCCGGGCCCCTATCGATTCGCTCCATCAGGGCCGCGCTGCCCACGACCCGTTCGGCTCCGCTGAACGAATTGGTGCGGCTCGCGTTCTCGTCCGGGTTCTCTTCGATCAATCCGAGCACGTTCGCGAAATCGTCTCGGAATTCACCCAGGGCGGGGTCGTCCGGCATGAGCCTCAGCTGCGGATCGACGTGCAGGACGTCCACCGCGTCGAGGAGAGGGGCTGCGACGAGTGCGCCCAGGGGGTGGGCGGAACTGATGCCATCCTGAACCAGATCGTCCACGATCGTCTCGCGCAGCAGCGAGTCGAGCACTGGGGAGGGGTCCTTGTCGACCGAACGGAAGCTGTATTCGCGACCGTCGGCCCCGAGGAATCTCAGCGCCTTCGTCTGGCGTCCACCGCCTCTTCTGATTGGCTGCAGCCCTCCTGCGAAGCGCTCGAGATCCAGAACCGGAACGCGCATGGGGGTTGCCCACAGGTCCCGGTAGTGCCGACCCAGCAGGAATTGATGGAGCGCGCCGGTCATATAGTGCGCTCCGGCCGTTACCAGAACGGTGTCTGTCGGCTGCGCGGCCGCTTCGCCGGCTCGGGGCAGAATGGCGCACGCGATGATCACCACAGCGATGCAGGCTGAAGCCGATCTCGATGAAACAGGGGGGGTGGCGTCACGCATAGTTCGTCTTCTCGTCGTCAATCTGCCGGGGTCCGCGGCGGGCCGCTCGCGGTTCCGTCCCCGGGCAGGGTGCGTGCGTCAGAAATCTCACGAATGCTGCGCTCGAATTCCGGGTACCGTGTCAGCGTTTCTCTGAACGAATCCTTGTCCAGGACGTAGAAGTCGCAGTAGCCGACAGCGCGGACCGTGGCCGTGCGGGGCTGGGAGTGGATGAGTGCCAATTCACCGAAGAAGTCGCCGTCGGAGAGCGTTCTCAGGATCTGTCTTCCGTCTGAGGTGATGACCTCCACAGTTCCCTTGCTGATGAAGTAGACGTGCCGTCCGATTTCTCCTGCCCGCAACACTACGTCGCCGGGCGTGAACACCACCGGACGGAGCTTGATGCACAGGTCTTTGATGAGGCTCGCGGAGGCGTCGCGGAGGAAGTCGATCTTCTGAATGAGATCACGCTTCAGGACCAACGAGAGTTCCGCACTGAGCGACGGGGGCAGGTCGTCCAGGACAGAGGCCTCGTCATACCCCATGCGGTTTTCCCACAGGTACTTGTAGTACGCGTAGATCTCCCGCTGCAGAGGCGCAGGCACCAGGCGGTACCGGAGGAACCCCGTCACGCGTTCGATCGTGGCCACATACTGGGCCCTGGCCATGTCCATCTTGGACAGCAGGTTTGCGACGTTTCCGATCACGTAACCATAGACCCCCACGCCGAGCAGCATCACGATCATCGTGTAGACGGCCTGGTTCGCAGTCTGCGGAGTGACGTCTCCGTAGCCCACAGTGGTGAGCGTCGTGACGCACCAGTAGAGAGCGCTGATGTACGTGTTGTCGATTCCCAACTGGTGCGTAGGTCCTCCGAGCACGATCCAGCCGCACGCCAGCCAGTGGGCCGAGAGCGACAGCCAGACGATGAAGCCCACGAGACGGACTACGGTCGGATGGATGACCATTCGCCGGCGCCACGCGGTGATGAGCGAGAACACACGCGCCAGCTTGACCAACCGGAGAAGGTTGCCGGCGGGGAGCCCGAGGATTCTCCCGAAAGGCAGCGCCGCCACGAGGTCGATCGCCGTACCCCACCATGCCCTGCGTCGACTCGTTGGGAGCTTGGCGCGGCCCCATGTCCGGATGACCAGATCGACTCCGTACAACGCCGTGAGCGCCATGTCCAAGCCGGGCGTGAGAGGCTGGCCGATCGGGGCGAGAACGATCCTCAGAGGGATCGTGAAGGCGGCAAAGAGCGTGGCCACCAGAATCAGCGCGTCCCAAGCGTGGCGCAGGAGCCGTCTGGTGCCCGAAGGATCTGGTGTCAAAGCGTCCACCTCGATGGTGGGTGATCGCACCGGCCTGGTCTCATAGTAGAGTCCCACCCGTGGCCCGTAATGACAAGGAGGCAGCGTCGGTGCGGCCTCAACGCCCCGGGGTGGATGCTCGGGCTACGGCTGAATGCTACCTTGTCGCTCTCAACAGCCGCGTACCGATCCTGTCACTCGGACGGTGTAGATGTTCAGTCAGATCATTCCCTTCCGGTATCTGTCGCGGGAGCTTCGGGAGACGCTCCTGGCCGAGGTCACTGAGCACACTTATGAGGCGGGGCAGATCATCATCCGCCAGGGCGCGGCGGGCGACACGCGGGTCTTTCTGCTGGCGGAGGGGTCCGTCGACGTCTTCGACACGGATCGGGATCCGCCCGTGCGACTTCGTACCATCAGCGCCGGACACTACTTCGGGGAGCGGGCCGCCCTGTTCGAGGAGGAGCGGAGCGTCGAGATCCGGGCGTCGGAGCCTGTTCGCGCGCTGTGTATTCCAGGGGATCGCTTCCTGAAGCTGATCGACGAGTCCACTGGGTTCGCCCAGGCGCTCGGGAATATTCTCCGGGACAAACAGGGCCTGTTCACGCCGTTCGACCGGTTCAGGGCCGAGCTGCTGCGCGCGGTGGGGCGGGGCGGGGTAGACCTTCATCGCCTCCTTCCGTTCTACCTGGAGCTCGAGCCGGCCCTGCATCCGCATGCCTCGGATCCCGGTACGATCGACACCGGAGCGCTCTCCTATGCCGTGCAGCGGCTGCCCGCGAACGTGACCGGCACACTCGCGTTCTACCTGACGGAGATGCTCCCCGCGCTCTACTCGGACCCCGACCAACGCTTCGTGCCCGTTGCCACCACTGCGAGACGCAGGGCCGTCTACGAGATGATCCCGGGCAAGAACATGGTGCTGGTCCGGGACGGACTCTCCGACCTCGCAGACCTTGTCACCTGCCTGTGCCTGTATGCGATCGAGGCGAGAAAGGTGCGCCGCCACATCCGGGACGGAGGTGGCCTCGATGCCGTCTCCCCGGAACTGCTCGAGCAGCTCAAGGTGGTCTGGCCGGAGGACGCCGATTCGCGCGTCAAGGAGATCGCTCTTCACCATGAGGACTTCCGGATCGAGGTCCACAAGGAGCTGGACAACTACAACAGCGCGCATGCGGAGACGTGGACTGATCAGGTTGCCGAAGCCACGCGCCAGCTGGTCGGGTGTGACCCCGGGGACCTGCTCCCGGACTTCCCGATCCATGTCATCAGCAGCAACACTCACTCGGTGACGAACTGCCTCAGCACCTGGTTGGCCGAGAACGCCGACGAGATCCTCGCGTGGGCCGGGGAGGAGCAGCATCCCTGGGCAGAAGAGCCCTGGCACAACTCGCATGACCTCGTCTGTGCACTGGCCCGCGACTATCTCCGTGCGAAGCCCGAGTTGAGAGCGGAGAAGGAACGAGCGGAGAGGGAGTCGGGCATCCTGTCTCTCGACGGGACGGCCTTCACGGGTATCGGGGTGCAGTTGATCGACACCGCCGCCCTGTCGCTGGGTAGCGTCGATCCGGGGGTTCGGGTTGCGGACCCACTTGTTCCCTCCCTGATCCTCAACATCGACTACGCGTTCGGCGAGCAGGCCGAGCACATCATCGCGAACATCATCTCTCTGTTCGGCCCGAACCTGTCGAGCATCAGCGTGCTTGGAAAGGCAGGGGGCCTGGTGGGGGAGCGCGGCGATGTCTTCGTCGCAACCGGCTTCGTCGAGCAGTCCGGTGACCAGTATTTCCCGGTGCCGAGCGATCCCGACATCGACATGGACCGTCTCGCCGGGCTGCTGCCCGGACACGGGATCCGGACGGGGAACGCGCTGACGGTGACCGGAACGCTGCTTCAGAATCGGAAGATGCTGCAGTTCAACCGTCACATCTGGGGATGCGTCGGCCTCGAGATGGAAGGTTCCTACTATCTCCAGCAGATCCAGAAGTCGATGGATCGTGGAGCTCTTTCCGCTGACACCGCGCTGCGCTTCCTCTACTACGTATCGGATCTGCCGTTACGGCACGACTCGAACCTCTCTTCGAGCCTGAGGGCGACCGAGGGAGTCCCCCCATTGTATGCGATCACCCGGGAGGTGCTGAGCGCGATCCTGGAGGGGACGTCCCGCTAGGCCGACTCCCGACCCACTGGCTGTGGGAGTCCGGCTAGGGGTCAATCCCGGGGCGATCCCTCGAGGAGGCCCTCCAGCGCTTCCTCCCTGGCGCCGTTTTCGTCGCACACGGCGAACATCGTCTCCGAGGCTCCGTACATGGCGACGCCCGCATAGTCCCCCGCCTTGTTGAGCACGAAGAAACGGACATCGAAGTTCGGCAGGCCCCGGCTATTGAGCAGGCGCGACTCGATGGTGTTGTCCCTGATGCGTCTGAGCGCAGACATGCCTGCATCCAGGGGACTCATCCCCTGCCGCATGAACTCGACGATGAGGAACGTGGCGAGGTTGTAGAGGTTGGCCTCGCCGCGGCCGGTGGAGCCCGCCGCACCCACGTCGTTGTCGACGTACTGGCCAGCACCGAGAATCGGCGAGTCGCCTGCCCGTCCCGGGATCTTCCATGACAGTCCGCTGGTGGTAGTGACCCCGCATATGTCACCGGCCGGACTCACCGCCTCCAGGCTCGTGGTGCCCCAATAGGAGTCCTCGGAGATGAGGCCGTCATCGACCATGCTCAGGCCTGCGGCCATGGCCGCGTCCTGGAAGTCCTGCAGCCGTCGGATATGGTCGGGGTCGGTGTCCTCGCCTGGCCGGCTCGATCCGAGAAGGCGCTCCTCGGGGTCGAGCCAATGGGATGGGTCGACGCGCCGCCGCCACTCGAGCCACATCGCCCGGGAATGCTGGGTGTTGAGGTCGTCCTCGATCTGGAATCCCAGTGCCCGAGCGAACTCGCGGGCCCCTTCGCCCACGATGAGGTGATGGTCCGTGAGCTCAGCCACTGCCTTGGCCACCAGCGATGGAGTGCGGATGCCCTCGATGCCCGCCACGCCGCCGGCCCACTTCCGGGGTCCATGCATGAGGCAGGAGTCCAATTGGACCACCCCGTCGGCGTTGGGGAGCCCACCGTACCCGATTCCCGACTCCTCGGGATCCAGTTCCGGGATGTTCACGCCCGCCACCATGGCGTCGAGCATGTCTTCGCCCTCGGTCATGCCCCGGAACGCGCGCTCGATCGCAGTCTCGGGTCCGCCGTTCCTGTAGCGGATACTGCTCACATCAGCGACCAGGACGGGGCTGGCAGGAGTGCGGCGGAGGACCGTTGGGGCGCTATGGGGCGCAGATTCAGCAGAAAGGCTGGTCGGCGTGGCGGCTACTGCCGCTGCGCTCGCTGCGGTCTTGACGAAGTCGCGGCGTTTCATGGGGGAATGGGGCTCGGGTTCGACTGAGGCAGGAGGAGAGCATAGCCCCCGTGCTCCGGGCTGCAACCCGAGCGTCCTTCTGCTGGCCGAACTCGATGTGGCGAGAGTGGTCCAACTCCACCGGCCTGTGTCCAGCTGAAGGACTTCATCCGTCAGGCTTGTGCGGAGCCTTCGGGTCGATAGCCTAGGGGATGTTCTCCGAATTCGTCGTCTACCTCGAGCTCGGCTTCCGGCACATCGCCGATCTCAACGCCTACGACCATATCCTGTTCGTGGTGGCGCTGAGCGCAGGCTACGCCCTGTCTCACTGGAGAGAGCTGCTCGTCCTGGTGACCGCGTTCACGGTGGGCCACTCGGTGACGCTCGCCCTGGCCACCCTGCGGATCGTCTCGATCAGCGGCGATCTGGTTGAACTTCTCATTCCGATGACGGTCGTCGTCACCGGGCTGTTCAACGTGTTCGAAGTGCGCATCGAGGACGAAGATGGTGACCCTCCGGCCCGTGCGCGCCACGTGAAGTACGGATTGGCGCTCCTCTTTGGCTTGATCCACGGGCTCGGGTTCTCCACGTTTCTTCGAGCAGTACTGGGTGAGGAAGAGAGCATCGCCCTCCCGCTCTTTTCCTTCAACGTCGGACTCGAGTTCGGACAGGTCCTGATTCTGTCCGGCATCCTCGTCCTCACCTATGCGATGGTCCGGCGTTTCGGCGTCAAGTCGAGTCATTGGGCCCTCGCTTTGTCTAGTGTGACGACGGTGGCCGCCCTCGCGATGCTCGCGGGGCGTCTTACCGAGGCTGGTTGACGACGACGCTAACACGGGATCGATGACGATGAAGCTCAACCCCCTCCGCGGCCTTGCCGCCGCATTGTTCCTCGCTGTGGTGTGTCCCACCACCAACGCAGCCGCGCAGCAGTGGCTGCACGACGACGGGACCAGGACCAACAGGTCGATGTTCAGGGTCCTGGATGAATGGCCCGACCCGAACGACTACCGGAACGCGGCCGGCATGCCCGGTCCCCGGTATTGGCAGCAGAAGGTCGACTACGTGATCGAGGCCTCACTCGACACGGTCGAGCACGTGATCGACGGGTCAGAGCGGATCATCTACACGAACAACTCGCCGGACGTCTTGAGGTATCTGTGGCTGCAGCTCGACCAGAACACGCGGTCGGAGGAATACAGCCGCTCCTATCAGGCCCAGGGTGCGCTTCCGGAGCGCATCAGCCCGAGGGCCCGGCGCTTCGTGGGACTGGACAGGTTCGACGGGGGCTTCAGGCTGAGCCGGGTTCAGCTGGTGGGTGGGAACGGCATGCTTTCCGAAGCAGACTACCGCATCAACAACACCGTCATGCGCGTCAACCTGGAGGAGCCTCTCCAGCCCGGGGCTACGCAGTCCCTCGAGATCGATTGGAGCTACCGGATTCCCGACTTCGGACGGGGTGGTAAGGAGCTCGTCTCGGACGGGTGGATCTATGAGATGGCCCAGTGGTTTCCCCGCATGAGCGTGTACGACGACGTGAACGGCTGGCAGACCGACCAGTTCATGGGACGCGGCGAGTTCTACCTCGAGTTCGGGGACTACGACGTCAGTCTCACCGTGCCTCGCAACCACATCGTGGACGCGACCGGAGTACTCCAGAATCCGACGGAGGTGCTCACCCAGGAGCAGATGGATCGACTGGCGCAGGCGTACCTGACCGAGGAGCCCCAGTTCATCGTGACGGCCGACGAGGTGATGGATCCTCGGGCCAGGCCCGAGGGAACGGGGATGCTCACCTGGCGCTTCGTGGCAGAGGACGTTCGGGATTTCGCCTGGGTTTCGTCGAAGACCTACGTGTGGGATGCCGCCGGATTCGCCTATCGCGAGGGTGAGACACCCATCGCGGTGCACTCCGTGTATCCCCGGGACGCGATGCCCCTGTGGGACAAGGTGTCGACCCGGGCCACCGTCCAGACGCTGAAGACCTACGGCAGGCTGGCGTTCGAGTACCCCTATCCGAAGGCAGTGAACGCCAACGGGTTGGCGGGCGGCATGGAGTACCCGATGATCGCGTTCTGCGGGGCTCGGCCGCAGCCCGACGGCACCTATTCAGACGCCGTCGAACGGTCACTCATCGGTGTCACCATCCACGAGGTGGGGCACAATTGGTTCCCGATGATCGTCGCCACGGACGAGCGGAAATGGACCTGGATGGACGAGGGGTTGAACACCTTCCTGCAGTACTACGGCGAACAGGACTACGCCGAGACCTACTGCGGTGGCGTGTGGACTCAGACCGAGGACTGCAGCTACCCGTCCCGGCGCGGCCCCGCAACCAACATCGTCAGCTATATGCAGGACCCCGATCAGGTGCCGCTCATGACGGAGTCGGACCTGATCCACAAGGACTTCGGAAACAACGGGTACGCCAAGCCGGCCACCGGCTTGGTGATGCTTCGCGAGCACGTGCTCGGTGAGGCGTCCTTCGATGACGCATTCGGTGGATACTCCCAGGCGTGGATGTTCAAGAAGCCCCAGCCGGCCGACTTCTTCCGGTCGATGGAGGAGGGGGCGGGTGAGAACATGGCGTGGTTCTGGCGCGGCTGGTTCTACACGACCCATGCCAACGACCAGGCCATCGACAACGTGACCACGCAGGCTGCCGCTGAACTGGTGGGGAGTGACGATCGCGGCGCCCACTACCACCGGGTGAAGGTCGACAACGCAGGTGGTCTCGTGATGCCGCTCGAACTCGAGGTGACGTTCGAGGACGGCACCAAGCAGCGGATGGACTTGCCCGTCGACGTGTGGCGCAACAACGAGCTCACCTTCACGGTCGGATTCTTCGCGGACCAGGGCATCGTCGAGGTCGTGCTCGATCCGGACGAGTCGTACGCCGACATCGATCGGTCGAACAACGTATGGCGTAGGCCGATCACCCAGTGACGCTTCACGCCCTCCTGTCGCTCATGCTGGCGGCGGCGCCCCTACCGGCGTCGTCGCCGCACGAGCTGCACGTCACCTCAGCAGGCGCTGCGGTCGAGGGTTCCTTCATCGTTACCCGAATCCGCTTCTTCAAGGACGACCTGGAGAGCGCCCTGCGCCTCAGCGGTGCGGGGCCGGACTTCGTGATGACCGAGGCACCCGCGGTCGACTCGGTGTTCATGCAGTATCTGATGGACCGGTATGTGGTCACGGTGGCCGGTGAGCGACTCGAGCCCCGGCTGCTCGCGAAGGGAGAGGATGAACTCGACCGCGAACCCGTGTGGTGGTACACCGTGCAGCATGAGGCTCCGGCAGAGCTGGAGGTGTTCGGCGTCCGGAACACGCTGCTGCTCGAGCTCTTCGAGGATCAGCGGAACATCGTGAAGTTCGTCCACTTCCCGGCGGAGACGCAGCGGACGTACTCTTTCGGGGCAGGGGACGAGGAATTCGAAGTTCGGTTCTGAGGGCCCCTGTCCAGACGGTCTCGGCGCTTGCCGAGCCGGACTCGGCAGGTGGGCTCTGTCAGGCCCTCTCGTCCAACTCCGCCCACCGGCTGAACGCAGCTTCGATGTCCCTTGGCAGAGACTGGGACCGCTCCACGGTGGGACGGGTCTCCTCGTGTGGTCCCTGGAAGAATGCCGGGTCGGCCATGAGACGGTGCAGGTCTTCGAGTTCGGCTTCGAGAGCCTCGATCCGCGCGGGTAACTCCTCCCACTCCTTCTTCTCCTTCCAGGTGAGCTTCTTGGCCGCCGCCGTGACGGCCCGGGCTGGCGTTGTCCGAACGCCGACGGTGCTGCCCGTCTTGCCGGACGGGGCACCCGGCGGTGCGCTCACCTTCGCGCCGACCGTTCGCTTCCAATCGGAATAGCCCCCGACGTATTCCTTGACCGAGCCCGGGCCCTCGAAGACCAGAGAGCAGGAGCACAGGTTGTCGAGAAAGGCACGGTCGTGGCTCACCACCAACACGGTGCCGGCGTAGTCGAGGAGACGGGCCTCGAGGAGCTCGAGGGTCTCGGTATCCAGATCGTTGGTGGGCTCATCCAGAACGAGAACGTTCGCGGGCTTCGTGAACAGGCGGGCCAGCAGGAGGCGGTTGCGCTCGCCTCCGGACAGGTTACGCACCGGCTCGCGGGCCCGTTCCGGCGAGAAGAGAAAATCCGCCAGGTAGCTCATGACGTGCTTTCGTCCGCCGCCCGTATCCACATATTCGCTCCCACCGCCGATGGCCTCGGCCACGGTTCGGGCTTCGTCGAGCTGGTCGCGGTGCTGGTCGAAGTAGGCGACCTCCAGCGAGACGCCGTGCTCGACGGTACCCGCAGTCGGTGACAGCTTGCCCAACAGCAGGTTGAGGAGCGTCGTCTTGCCGCAGCCGTTGGGCCCGATGACTCCGACCTTGTCCCCGCGCATGATGCTCGTGGTGAAATCCGAGATGAGGGCTTTGCCGTCGTAGTCGAACGTCAGGTCCCTGGCCGTGATCACCCGAGCGCCCGAGCGCTCTGCCTGCTGTATGCTGAGGTTGACCCGGCCGGCGCGGTCGCGGCGGGCGGCGCGCTCGGAGCGGAGCTGCTTCAACGCCCGGACCCGCCCCTCGTTGCGCGTGCGGCGGGCCTTGATGCCCTGCCGGATCCACTCCTCTTCGCGCGCCAGGACCTTGTCGAACAGGGCCCTCTCCTTTTCCTCGTTCTCGAGGAGAGCTTCCTTGCGTCCGAGATACGTCGAATAGTCGCAGGTCCACGAGGTGAGCCTGCCCCGGTCCAGCTCGACGATCCGGGTGGCCAGTCGCTGCAGGAAGGCGCGGTCGTGGGTCACGAACAGCAGACTCCCCCGGTAGCGCACCAGGAAGGACTCGAGCCATTCGATGCTCTCGACGTCCAGATGGTTCGTCGGCTCGTCGAGCAGCAGTACATCCGGGTCGGCTGCGAGGGCTTGGCCAAGGAGCGCTCGCCGCCGCTGCCCGCCGGATAGCTCGGCATAATCCTGATCCGCTTCCAGGTGGAGCAGGGAACAGAGTCGCTGGACCGGGTGGTCTTCGTGGCCGGACTCCCGAAGTCCGGCGCGGATCACCGAATCGACGGTGCCCCGGATGTCGGCCGGTGCCTGCTGGGCCAACAGTGCCACTCTCACCCCGGACTCGTAGATCACGGAGCCGCTGTCGGGTTGGGTGGACCCAGCCAGGATGCTCAGCAGTGTGGACTTTCCGGCCCCGTTCCGTCCCAGGATGCCTACCCGCTCCTGGCGCTCGACATGGAGAGTCGCGTCGTCAAGCAGCGCCTGGCCGCCTAAGGCCATCCGGAGGTTCTGTGCGCTGATCAGGGCCATGGGCATGCATTCGGGGACCGGATGAAATCGTGCGCACGGATGATGGCGGTGCTGCGTGGGATCTCAAAGGTCTCGCGCTGCGGGTGGGGCCCTACTGCCCCCTGAGAGCGGGGTCGGAGACGGGCACTCCGGCTGCGTTCCTGTACACCCAGATGATACGCTGGATGGCTGTCGCGTTGCTGAGCACTGCGACGAGAACGATGATCCACTTGAGCACCAGGCCGTTGAAGTCCAGGCCGAACGCGAGGGAGCCCAGGCCCAGAAGCACGACACGCTCGGGCCTTTGCATGAGGCCCACTTTGCAGTCGAGCCCCAGGCCTTCGGCGCGGGCGCGGGTGTAGCTCACCATGATGGACCCGGCCATGGCCAGGTAGATCACGTAGACCATCCAGACGTCTGCGAGTTCGCGTCCGTAGCTGTTGTAGAGCGACAGCAGGCCAAGAAAGACGATGATCTCACTGATTCGATCCAGCGTCGAGTCGTAGAACGAACCAAACTTGGAGGCCAATCCGCTCACCCTCGCCACCTGGCCGTCGAAGATGTCCCAGACTCCTCCGAGGAGCACCAGCAGTCCCGCCCAACGTACGTGATCGAGGTGGTACAGGTAGCCTGCACACACCACGGTGACGAAGCCCATCGTCGTGACCAGGTTGGGGTGCACGCCGCGCCGTACCAGCCACAGGACGGGTGTGTTGATGATCCGGTATGCCGGGGCCCTCAGGGCCTCGAGTCCCTTCTTCACGTAAGCTCTCTCAGTTCTCGTGCGAGGGGGCGAGTGCATCCACGTCGTGCCGGCCTGCAACCAGGCGATCGATGTGCTGGGCGATCTCCCGGGCGTTCCCCAACTCGGCGGTGAGTCCCGCCACCGTGCCTTCGCCGGCGTGCAGGCGCAAGAGTCCCAGACGAATGGTCTCCAACGCCGATACAGCTTCGGTCATGCGGGCGTGGGCCTGACTCCTGGCCTTCTCCAGGTCGGCCCGCAACTCGACACGTTCGCCTCCGTCCCCACGTTCGGGTGTGGCATCGATCTCCTCGACGAGTCCGTCGAGCTCATCCATCTGGCGGCGCATCCTCTGAGCGTCGTCCTCGAGCCTTCGGATCACGGCGGGCAGTTCACCGAGCTCGCGTCGCGTTTCCTTGGGGAGACCCTCGAAGAGTCTGTCGGCAGCTGTCCCGATGAGCATTTCCGTCGGACGGTAGCCGGGTGTCACCGCGGGGCGTTCGAGTCGCAGCCCCGATATGTGAAAGAACCACTGCCCGGCCTTGCTCTTCCAGAACTTCAGCCACCGTTCACCAGGGAGCCTGCGCCCGTGCCCCATGCGAAGGAAGGCCAACGGCATTCCTGCGAGGCTCGCGATGAACCCTCCGAGGGTGAGAGCCCCGATACCGGCTGCTGCGGCACCCGGCATGCTTGATAGGTCGAGGAAAGCGGCGGCGGCCGTCCCCAGCGTCATGGCTCCCAGCCCGCCCAGTACCATCCCGTAGCCGAGTCGGTCCAGCCAGGTCTTCTGGGCGCCCAACTCGAAGGACATCTCCTCACGGCGGGCCTGAAGCCGGGCTTCCAGCGCTCCCACCAGGTCTCCGCGGTCATAGCCGGCCTTGCGAAGAGCCCTTGTCATCCTAGCCAGGAGACCAACCGGGGCCGCGCCCATGGCAATCGCGAACAAGGCCCCCATCGCGCTCGCGAGAGGAATGCCCGCCAGGGCTGCGCCGACGCTGAGAACGAAGAAGTACAGCCCGAAGAAGGCCCAGCCGCCGGCCCCCTTGAACCGCTCCTGGCTTTGCTCGATGAAGCTCCGAAGCGGCACGGGTACCACGCGGCGCTCTCCGAAGGTCCTGCTCAACTCCTCAGCCAGCTTCTCACCGTCGTCGAATCGTGCCTCCCGGTTCTTTTCGAGACACCGTTCGACGATGCGGGCGAGTGGAGCGGGGACCTCGGGCGCCACCACGGTCAGCGACGGGGCAGGCTGCGTAAGGTGTTGGGCCAGCGTGGCGGCCACGGTGCTTCCCTGGAAGGGGAGCCTGCCCGTCAGGACGTAGTGGCCCAGCACTCCGAGTGCGTAGACGTCGGTACGCACGTCGACTTCCTCGCCGCTGGCCTGTTCGGGGCTCATGAACTCGGCCGTCCCCAGGACCTCCCCGACCGCGGTCATCCCGGGTCCCTCGCTCACCTGCGCTATGCCGAAATCCATGACCATGGCGCGTCCCGTCTCAGAGTCGAGCAGGACGTTGTCCGGCTTCACGTCCCGGTGGACGACCCCGTGAGAATGCGCATAAGCCAGCGCCCAGGCGATCTCGCGCAGTACCCTGGCGGCCTCGGACGGAGGGAGCGCCCCGCGGGCCAGAACGCGCTCCTCCAACGTCTCTCCCTCCACATAGGCCATGACGAAGAACACGAAATCGTCGACTTCCTCGACCGCGTGGATCGCTACGATGTTGGGATGGGCCAGCTTCGCAGCGGTCCTCGCCTCGCGGATGAAGCGGTCGCGTAGCCCGGGTTGGGCGGCGAGCGCCGGAGGCAGGAGCTTGAGCGCGACCGGGCGGTCGAGCGAGACGTCATGGGCAAGATAGACGATGCCCATGCCGCCGCGCCCGATCTCCTGATGCACGGAGTACCGCCCTACCAGCGCCTCCTGCAGGGCGAAGAAATCGGCGTTGGCGTTGTTCGGCATTTCAGGCACAGTGACCTCCGCACACGACTACGGCAAGCAGGGCTCAACCCCCTCCAGGCAGGGCCGGAGCGGTCGCGGGTGGGCGCCGGTGGCGCGTTGCCTGTTCATACGCATAGGCGACGCGGATCAGGATCTCCTCCGACCAGGCGTCTCCGTAGATCTGGAGTCCACCGGGCAGACGTCCATCCATGACGAAACCCATGGGTACTGTGATGGCGGGGAAGCCGGTCGGTGGAGAGAGGATCGGGCTGTTGTTGCCATGCGGTGATGTGAGGTCGCCCACCAGGCGCGCGGGGTTGTTCCAGGTGGGATAGACCAGGGCGACCACATCGTGAGCGGCCATCGCCTCGCGGACTCCCTCGCGCAGGCGCATCTCGGCCGCGGCTCCCCGGATACACTGCTCGTTGGTCGCCGGGGTGCCCTGGAATCGGAGGTATCGCTCCACGCGGGGCATCACGGTCACGTGGACCCGCCCGCTCGCGGCGATTTCCTGCAGGTTGCGCACCGGGGGGGCTGGGATGGTCGAGAGGTAGTTGTCGATGTCGTAGCGGAATCGGGAACAGCCGGTGCCCCGGGTGAGCTCGTCCAGATCGCGGATTTCGAAATCGTCCACCACGATCGCGCCCAGCGCGCGGAGGTCGTCGAGTGCTTCGGCGAATCGCGTCAGCATCTCGGGATCGGCTGTCTCGGTATACGCGAGCTGGCCCGCGACGCCTATGCGCACGCCGGTGATGTCCTCATCGAGAGCGCCGAGGTACGACCGGGGTCGGTGGACGTCGGCCTCGGCGGTGACGGGGTCGTTCGGGTCGGAACCGGCGATGACATCGAAGATCCGCACGGCGTCTTCCACCGTCCGGGTCATGGGCCCGCCGATATCCCGGTGCGCGAAGAGGGGCATGATACCGTCGCGGCTGGTGAGTCCCTGGGTGGAGCGGATGCCGACCAGGGCGTTGTGCCCCGAGGGGCCGCGGATGCTGTTGCCCGTGTCGGTGCCCAGGCCTACCAGTCCCAGGTTCGCCGCGACCGCAGCGGCTGTACCCCCGCTCGAGCCGGCAGTCACCCGGTTGAGCTGGTACGGGTTGAATGTCCAGCCGGGAATCATGGAGCCCACTGTCTCCATCGCGGTAAACGCGAACTCCGCGAGGTTCGACTTGGCCAGGACGATTGCGCCAGCCTCGCGGATCTTCCGCACCTGATACGCATCATCGGCCGGCCGCGAGCCTTCCAGCGAAGCCGAACCGCCGGTCGTCGGCATGTCCCCGGTGTCGTAGTTGTCCTTCACGATGAAGGGGATGCCGTGCAGGGGCCCGCTCAGTTGCCCGGTTTCGGCCAGTTCCGCGTCGAGCCTGTCGGCGCGAGCCCTCGCCTCGGGGTTCACCATGATGATGCTGTTGAACGACGGACCGGTCTTGTCGTAGGCCTCGATCCGGGCCAGATAGGCGTCTACCAACTGTCGGGACGTCAGCGTGCCCCCCAGCATGGCGTCGTGGGCCTGGGCGATGGTGAGCTCGATGAGGTCCACCCCGCCTACGGTTTGAGCTCCAGCGCCTGCGGGTAGGAGCAACGCTGCGGCAAGGGACCAGCTGCGAATTCTCATGGGTGTCGTCTCTCGGTGTCCAGGGTCAGCCGCCTCCGATCAGTCGGGCCACGCACCCAACCCTGTGCGGGGTGCGGGGGGGAGGTGTCTCTCGCCGCTTTCACCCGGAGCCGTGTGGCGCACGTCATGAGCGAGGCGGCTCGCCGAAGGCCCCGTAGAAACGGGAGGCGGCCAGATGAGGCTTGCCGGCGATGCCGTCGATGAGCTCACGCGCCTCGGAGCTGAGGGTGGCGCGGTCGACGACGCTGTCTCGGGGCGACGTGCCTGGCTGCCGGACGTCGTGAACGATGTTGCCGCCGATCGAGAAGCCCTCGGGCACGGCGTGGCGTGCGATCGGCCGCTGCAGGCAGTAGGGCTCACCGGTGTCGTATCGCTCGTTCTGACCCGTCCGCACGAAGACGTTGTTCCTGAGAGCTCCGGGGCCCTCAGGTGCCGGAAGCCCCACGGCGTCCGAGCTGCTGGGCCGGGCCTCATCCGCGTCGAACGGTGCGGTGCGGTCGACGCTCGCACCGCACGCCCCGGTCTCGAAGACCGCGTTGTCGTGGATCCACGCGATCGGACGCCCCTGGTCGGGTCCCCAATACGCGATTCCCCACGTCAGGATGTCCTCGACCACATTGGTCGAAACCTCGGCGCGGGCGTTCACGAATACACCGATACCCTTCCAGTACCGGGTGACGAGGTTGCCTTCGATTCGGGCCTGGGCGTCCCAGGTGAGGCCGATGCCGACCCCTCGGCCACCGCCGAGGGCAGCGCCGGAGGCCTTGTCGACTCCATCGACCACATTGTCCAGAGCGATGAGCCGCGCACCTCGGTACGCGGCGATGCCATCCCACGAATTCCGCTCGATCAGGCAACGTTCCACGGTCACCGTGGCGTCCTCGCGCACCGCGACACCGGCGACCCCCACCACCACGCTGTGCACTACCGCTGAGTCGCCCAGATTGTCGCGGATGGTGCAGTCTGCGAGGGTGACGTCGCCACCGCGGACCACGACGCCGGCGTCGGTCGCGCGACCATCAGGATCCCGGATGCCGTCCGTGACAGTGATGCCCGACAGGGAGCAGCCTTCGCACTCGTCGAACATGACGCCATAGCCGGCATGGGTATGGATGACCGTCTGATTGGCCTGGGAGCCGCGCAGGTGGATGTCCCGTCCGCTCAATCTCAGACCCCGGGTGGCGGGCACCGGCTCGTCGGCGCTCTCGCAATTGCCGCACGTAGGATCCGTGAACGCGACTGCGTCCAGGTGGTAGTCTCCGGGAGCGAGCTCCACATCGATCGGACCCCTGACCGTGTCCAGGATGGCCTGCAGGTCGTCACCCGGCCCGACGGCGAGTTTGGGTGTCCCGTCCGTGTCTCCTCCGACGAACCCGCAACTCGAAAGCAGCAGGAGGGTCGGGACCAGAGTGGGACGCAGGCACAGTCTGATATCCATGGGCAAACCTACCCGGCGCTCTCTGGGACCGCGAGTTGGGTGACGCCCCGCTCAGCCACCGGCCAACGCGCGGGCGCGGCTCCATACCGCGTCGAACATCTGCTCGGTGAGCCTACCCGTGAACGTGTTCTGCTGGCTCGGGTGGTAGGAGCCGATCACCACCAGTCCCTGCTCCAGTGGGACCTCAACTCCGTGTCCGAAGCGAGGGCGGGGGCGGGGTACGTCGCACCCACGAGCCGTCATGATCCGAAGCGTCTGTGCGAAAGCGATTTGCCCGAGCGTCACGACCACGCTGAGGTTGCGGAGAAGGTCGAACTCCCTTTCGAGCCACGGCCGGCACGCATCTCGCTCAGCGGGCTTAGGCTTGTTCTCGGGAGGCGCGCATCGCACCGCGGCGGACACGAAGGTGTCGGTCAGAATGAGCCCGTCGGAATTGGCCACGGACTTCGCCTGGTTGGCCAGGCCGGCCCTGTGGAGCGCACGGAAGAGCCAGTCTCCGGATCTGTCGCCCGTGAACATCCTCCCCGTCCGGTTTGCGCCGTGGGCGGCAGGCGCCAGACCGACGACCAGGATGCGCGCTTCCGGGTCGCCGAAGGCGGGCACTGGTTTGCCCCAGTACGACTGGTCCCGGTAGGCGGCGCGCTTTTCGCGGGCGACCTGCTCCCGCCAGGCGACCAAACGCGGGCAGCGACGGCAGGCCGACACCTCGGCCTGCAGGGCCAACAGCGGATGGGAACGCCGCGCAGAGTTCATGCCGGGAAGCCGGGTCGCACGTGCAGCCGTCGGGAGGCTACAGCGCGTTCGCCGCCTCCGTGGCAGCGTCCAGCTGTGCCGTCAGCGAACGCGAGAACTCTTCTCTCGACAAAGGTCCTGCGACGGACTGGGTCTGAGCGGTGGAGACATCGCCCATCCATGCCATCGCCGTGACCTCGAGGAGGTCGTCCGCGGAAATGGACACCAGGATCCCTCGATCCATCCCGTCCCGATACCACTCGAATCGGCGGAGCTTGTCGGCCTTGACCAAATCCATGCCGTTCGCGAGGGCATACATGTTGAAGCTCGCGTCTGCGTCGCGGAACGGTGATCCGCCGTATCCGCTCCGCTCCAGATCTCCTGTCATGAAATCTCCCGGGCGCTGGGGGCACGCGTCTGCCTCGTGCCGCCCGCCTACCGATAATGAGGCCGCGGAAGTGGCTCCAAGGCAAGAGTTGCGTTCTGAACGCAGCCCCCGGGCCGGCGGGGCCTCAGAAGAACAGTTGGAGCTGAATGCCGGAGGAGAACGTGCTGAGGTTGTCTTGTCCTCTGGTGATGGTGCCCGCCGTTCCCAGTTCGATGTCCGTATGGGTGACGACGCCCACCAGGCCGCTGAAGAACCCGATCCCGACGCCATCGACCGGGAACCAGTCCACGCCGACCGCCAGGCGCCAGATCGTCGAGGACTCTTCCTGGTGCTGCAGAGCGTCACCGCTGGTGGCCTGCTCGATCTCGACGTCGCGGCGCTGGATGCCGAGTGAGGCGCGCACATAGGGGGCGACCGGTCCCTCCGTCTTCAGGTAGTAGCGCACCGAAGGCCCGACCACCAACAGGTCGTCTCGCGTGTTCGTGTTGGGCCCGATGAAGGCGGGGCTGGACCGGTCCTCCAAATCCTCGTTCCTGTAGTCCACTTCCAGGCCGACGTTGATGCGGTTTCCGATCATGCGCCACAGCCCGAACAGGTTGCCTCCCCCGTTCGGCAGCGTTGCCGACAGAGACCAACTGCCACCGTCGGGAAAGTGGCTCTCCTGAGCCGAGACTGCGCTGCTCCCGATCAGTAGGCTCAGCGCAGTGGCAGTGAGAAAGTGCTTCATGAATTCTCCGTGTCATGGGCGGTCGGTCCGGGTGGCGGACGTTCTCGACCGACAGGGCGTTGGGCTGCTGCTTCTACGAACTGTCACTCGGTGGCCTACTCATCGCCGCCGGCCGGCGATGCGCTTTCGTTCCATGCCGACCACCAGAGGGTGGCGAGCATGCGGGCACCAGCCGCCAGGCGCTCCGCTGTGAAGTCGCTCACCTCGTCTTGTGCCGGGGAGTCCGGGTCGAAGCCGAAGTCACGATCCAAGCGGTACAGTGGCTGTACCTGTTCATGAGTCTCCCTAATGTGGTCCATCACGGCCGCTCGCGCTTCCCCTGCCACAGACTCCGGCGCCTGCGTGACGAGATCCTGCACCTGATCCAACGAGACGTGAGCCCCCACGAACGCCGACTCGAACCGCCAGTGGAAGTTCCGGTCGTAGAGGTATCCCTCCGGGTTCGGCGCGCCTTCCGCCCAACCGTTGAAGTGGATCGTGGTGTGGTGCGGCTGGGAGGCGTCCGTGACGTAATGACCGAGGATGCCCGCGTCGGCCACGATACGATCTTCGATGAATTCGCGGCGTGCCGGGTCTGAGGTATCGCGCCACAGGCGCCACTCCGTGACCAGCCGCTCATACAGTTCAATGATGCGGAACGGCAGGAATCCACCGTCGCGCTCCGGTTGTTCGAGGCCGGCGTCATACAGAGCCTTCAGGTACCGAAAGCGATCCGGTGCGTCCAGCGCCCCGGGAGGCAGATTCTCGAGATCGATGTAGTGATCATAGGCGAACGCCTGATCCATTTCGCGGAGGTCCCGTTCGCGCCAACGATCGGGCTCAGGGTTCAGGTAGACCAACTGCTCGCCTGCGTCCCGGAAGAAAGCGGGCAGCTCCTGCGGTAGCACGGACGTCGCGGCCGCCGCCGCCATCTCGTGACCCAGCCATCCCCAACGTCGGGCTTCGGGTTCCGCTGGATCAGCGGCAAGGAACGCCAGGAGGAAGATGAAGCCTTGCATCGAACTCGCCCCATAGGTGGTCAGTGAGCACGGAAGATAAAGCCCTGATCAACGACAGGGGACCGCGCAGCGTGTTTTCGTTACGAGCGAGCCCCGCGGGACGGACGCTCGCGGCATCGGTACACCGTCCCTCGTCGGGAAGAACAGACCGCGGTACAATACCGCCTGTTGCCGCTCCGCGTGACCCGCGAGGCGTGTGCGGCGGCACCTCACCCGGCCTGCACACAGCGCTGCGCGACCTCGGCCTGCCTAACACAGGAAAATCGATGAAGGAAGCCGTCACGTATGCGGAGTATCTCCGCATCAACGAGTTGCTGTCCCTCCAACAGCCCCGCGACGCGCTCGAGCACGACGAAATGCTGTTCATCGTCATCCACCAGGTGTACGAGCTGTGGTTCAAGCTCATAATCCACGAGGTCGACTACTGCTGCAGGCTGCTCGGGAGCGGCGACGCCCAGCGGGCGCAGCACACGCTCAACAGGGTGCTGACCGTGCTGAAGGTGCTCGTGGCACAGCTCGATGTGCTCGAGACGATGACGCCCACCGAGTTCCTGACCTTCCGCGAGCGCCTGGATACCGCGAGCGGATTCCAGTCCGACCAGTTCCGCGCGTTGGAATTCTCGTTGGGACGAAAGAGCCGCCATGCGGTCGAGCGCTTTCCCGAAGGCAGCCGGGCTCGGGGGAGCCTGGAGGGCCGATACGATGCGGCGACCCTCTGGGACGCCTTCCTGCACCACCTCGCCCGTGACGGGTACGAGGTGCCCACGGACCATCTGGAGCGTGATGTGGTCGCGCCCATCGAACCGTCAGAGCAGATTCAGGTCCTGCTCGTGGATATCTATCGGAGCGATCCGATGAACATGGGACTCTGCGAGCGCCTGGTGGACCTGGACGAGGGCATTCAGGAGTGGCGTTACCGCCACGTGAAGATGGTCGAGAGGACGATCGGGACGAAGAAGGGGACGGGTGGTTCCGCTGGATCCGAGTACCTTCGCGGCACGTTGAACCAGCCGGTCTTTCCCGATCTTTGGGAGATCCGAAGTCAATTGTGAGGAGACCGAGATGAGCAACATCGCCTGGGTGGACCTGACGGTGGATGGCGCCGTGCCCGTGCGCGACTTCTATGCGGGGGTCATGGGCTGGCAGCCCGAGGCCGTCGAGATGGAAGGGTACTCCGACTACAACATGCTGGATCCCGAGTCGGGCGAGCCCACGGCAGGTGTGTGCCATGCCCGAGGCGTGAACGCCGACATGCCGCCGGTCTGGATGGTGTATTTCGTGGTGGAGGACCTCGGCGCCAGCCTCGGACGATGCTCCGAGCAAGGCGGTGAAGTGATGAGCGGACCAAGCCAAGCCGGGGGTTCGCGGTACGCGGTCATCCGGGACCCAGCGGGTGCGGTTTGCGCCCTCGTCGAGGTCGGTGATGGCTCCTGAGCCTGGGGCCATGAATCTCTCGGTCGACTCTCTGGCGGCTTCCCCGAACGCTCTCGCGCAGCACTATTCTGCGTTCCGTGTGTCCGAACGTCTCTTCATGACCGGGCACTCGCACCAGGCGTGGCCCGATGTCGGATTCGTGGCGCAGCAACAGGCCTGGCTCGATGCGGCTGAGTACCTGGACGGGAAGTGGGACAGCGCATTCGAGCAGCGGGCCCGTGTGGGGCGGGGCTACCGCGAACTGCTGGGAGACTCGAGCGGAAATATCACGGTGGCGTCGAACACGCACGAGGTTCTGGTCCGTTTTCTGTCTGGCCTGCCGCTCGCAGCCAGGCCGCGCATCGTCACGACGGACGCAGAGTTCCACTCCGCACGCCGGCAGCTGGATCGGCTGGCCGAGGACGGGAAGATCGAGGTCGTGAAGGTCGCCGGGTACCCGGCTGCGGGCGCGGCGGAGCGGCTGGCCTCGGCCGTAGATGATCGGACGGCCTGTGTTCTGGTATCGGCGGTCTTCTTCGAGCGGGGACATGTCGTGCCCGGGTTGGGCGACCTTGCCGCGGTCTGCACACGCCACGGGACCGAGCTGATGGTAGATGCCTACCACGCCCTCGGGGCGATCCCCTTCGACCTCGAGCAGGAAGGGCTGGAAGACGCGTTCGTCGTCGGGGGTGGCTACAAGTACCTGCAGCTCGGTGAGGGAAACTGCTTTCTGAGGACACCACCAGGATGCGAGATGAGGCCGATCGTGACGGGGTGGTTCACGGAGTTTGCCGAGGTGGCTGAAGAGAAGAATCCGGGCCAGGTGCGCTATGGCCGCGGCGATGCCCGCTTCGACGGGTCGACCTACGACCCGACGTCCAGCTACCGAGGTGCGGCGGTCATGGACTTCTTCGACTCGCAGGGGCTGACCCCGCAATTCCTGAGGCAGGTGAGTCTCCACCAGATCGCGGTGATGGAGCGCGTCTTCGTTGATTTGGATCTGGATCCCACGATCGTTCGTCTCAGCGAGGACGTGGAGCGGGACCAGCGCGGCGGCTTTCTCGCACTGGAGTGCCGGGACGCAGCCGGCCGTTGTGCGGCGCTGCTGGAACGCGGGGTCCGCACGGACGCCCGAGGCCGCTGGCTTCGCTTCGGCCCAGCGCCGTATCACACCGATGATCAACTGCGTCGGGCTGTGGAGGCCCTCGGAGAGACGGTCCGGGACGGTGTCGCCGGGAGCTAGCCGTCCCCCCGTCTGATGACGGATCCGGGGAGGGCCGAGCCGACCTCCCCGTTCCACACCTTCAGGCCGTTCACCCACACGCCTTCTACGCCGGTGGATGGCTCATGCGGGTTCGCGAAATCCGCGTGATCCGACACCGTCTCCGGATCGAACAGGACCAGGTCGGCATACATGCCCTCGGCGATGACGCCCCGATTGCGGATGCCGACGTGCTGTGCCGACAGCTGTGTCATGCGGTGGACCGCGTCTTCCAGGCTGATGGTGCTCTCCTCCCGCACATATCGGCGCAGGACGCGCGTGAAGGATCCGTACCCACGGGGGTGGCTCGAGTCCAATCCACCGTCGCTGCACACGTTGGTGTGCTCCCATTCGAGCAGTCGGCCGATGTCCTCTTCCACCATGCTCCGGGCCATGATGCCCTCATCCGCGTCCTCGGGCGCGTCCGCGCCGTAGACCATATCGACCATCGCCAGATAGGTCGTCACCGGATCCTCTCCCCTCATCTGGGCGATCTCTTCGAGGGTGTGATCGACGTAGGAGGGCTCGGGGCTGAAGCGGCCGAAGATGATGCCGTCGGGGGTGGCCACCTCGCGCAGGGCGAATTCGGCAGCCTCGCGTGTGAAGTTCCCGTCCGGGACCAGCACCGTCATGGTCGACTGCCAATACGTGTAGGGGTAGACGTCCGCCGTGACGTCGATGCCCGCCGCGCGCGCCGAGTCCAGCTTCGCGAGGAGTTCGTCCGCGCGCCCCCACAGGCTGGTCATGGCCAGCTTCATGTGCCCGACCTGCACGGGAATGTCGGCCTCCACGCCGATCCGGAGCAGTTCGTCGATGGCGGCCCAGAATGTACGGTCCTCGCTCCGGATGTGGCTGATGTACCGTCCGCCGTACTCACCCGCGACCTTGGCCAGCGCGATGACCTCCTCGGTCTCGGAGTCGAAGGCCGATGTATACTCCAGACCCGTGCTCAGGCCCAACGAACCCGCCTCCATGTCCGCGCGGAGCAGAACGATCATGGAGTCGACCTCGGGCTGCGTCGCGGCGCGCCGATAGTCGTCCCCCATGACACGGCGCCTCAGCGTACCCTGTCCCGAATAGGAGGCCACGTTGATGGCGGGCTGAGTGGCTTCGGCACGCCCGAAGAAGTCGGCGAGAGGGTAGCTCGACCCCCCGTCCTGTCCGACCACCACGGTGGTGATGCCCTGGCTGACCGCAGCCCGAGCGTCGCGCATGTCGTCGAGCAGGCCGCCGTCATGGTGACTGTGCGTGTCGATGAAGCCAGGAGCGAGCACCAGCCCGTGACCGTCCACGACCGTCTCGCCCGCGGCCGGACTCAGATCTCCGACTGCCACGATGCGGTTCTCTGCGATCCGGACCGCACCCGGATAGGCGGGAATGCCCGTTCCGTCGACAATGCGGACGTTGCTGAAGAGCGTCGTGCCGGGGGTGTCGCTGCATGCAGAGAGCGTGCCCAGCGCCGCAAGGCCGGCGAACGCCATGACCGATCGGGGTCCATGCACCTTCATGATGGCACCTTGGAAAAGAGGATGTCCGTCACCCGGCCCGCGAAGACCCGGAATCCGGCGACACGGCCCGAGCCATCGCGCTCGACCACGTAGGCGATCCCGCCCGCCTCGTACTCGTTCTCGATGCCTGGAACGAAGGGCTGCCGCCGCTGTCCGGGGAGGTGCAGAACCAGAGAGCCGGCCTCCTGGACGATCTCGTACGTAGTGTCGAGTTCGGTGCTGTGGTAGCGCCCCACGAGGCCCTGCAGCTCGGCCGGCGTCGGGTCTGGAGGACTCTGGCGAAGGAAGACCGTTCGACCCACGCGGACTCCCTCGGGCCACTGGTCGGTTTCGGGCTGGAAGGACACCCGTAGGCCCACGGCGTCGACGATGAAGCGCGTATCCGACAGTGGAGTGAGAGCGAACGAGCGGTCGGGGAGCAGAATGTGCAGGTGTCCCTCCCTGACTTCGAATCGCCAGTAGTTGGGCTGGTCAGGGGTCCGATACACCCCGACCCACCGCGCCAGTTGAGCCTCGGTCAGCGTCACCTCGTCTTCCGGTTCCCTCGACGGGTCCGAAGACCTTTCAGTCGATGGTGTACTCCGAAGGGCGTCGCTGAGGACGGCGTCGAGGACCGCGGCGGCATATCCTCCCGCGTCTGCGTCGCCGCGGTTGCACATGACGGCCACACTGGTGTGCTGGCCCGGAACCCTGAGCAGGTGGGCCCGAAAGCCCGCCCATGACCCGCCATGACTCACGATGGGAAGGCCACGGTACTCGCTGACGGTCAGGCCCAGCGCGTAGGTGATCGTGTCACCGCTGTTCAGCACGCCGCGCGTGTGCATGCGGTCCAGGAGCCCCTGGCCTCCGACCGAGGGTTCGTAGAACAGCCGGTCCCACTTCACCATATCGTCGATGGAAGTGATGACCTGGCCGTCTCCACCCATCTGGAAGTTCCATGCGTGGTCGACAGCCCACCCGTCGCCTGCGGCGTCGTATCCCGTGGCACGCTCCGCCAGCGTTTCCCTGTTGTCGTCCCAGATGGTGGTATGCGCCATTCCGAGGGGTTCGAAGAAGCGCTGTTCGAGAAATCGCCTGATGGACTGGCCGGTCGCCCGCCTGATGACGTTGGCCAGCAGCAGATACCCAGAATTCGAATACAGACATTCGGAGCCCGGTTCGAAGTTGAGTCCATTCTGGCGGGTGATGAGGTCGATACCGTCGAACTCATCGAAGACGTTGTCGTATTCGAAGCCCTGCAGGTCCAACAGCGTGAGGTAGTCGCGGATGCCACTGGTGTGGTTGAGCAGGTGGCGGACGGTGATCGTCCGCCCGTATTCGGGCAATTCCGGGACCCATCTGCGGACGTCGTCGTCCAGGGACAGCACTCCGTCGATATCGAGCAGCGCGATGGCCGCGGCAGTGTACTGCTTGGAAACGGATCCGATGTCGAAGGCCGTGGACGTCGTGATCGGGATTCCCCAGTCCAGGTTGGCCAGGCCATACCCACGACCGTAGGCCAGCTTGCCGTCCTGTATCACGCCGAGGGCGCAGCCGGGGGCGTCTCTCTCCACGAACGAGAAGACCTCGTCGGCCTGGGACTGGAGGTCTTCGGCAAGAGTCCACTGCTGCGCTTCGGTGAGACCCGGCGCCCAGCCCAAGAGAGCGATGGCCCACAGGATAGCGACCCCGAGTGGGTCGCCTCCGCTCGGCTGACCGGCGATCCGTGTCATCGTTCGCCTCCCTGTGCCGTGAGTTCCGCGACGTCGCCGACCTGAACCTCGCCATTATCGAGGACGATGCCGTAGACCCCGCCGTGCCAGTCCGGAGAGAGCGCGGCGGTAAGCCCCGGACACTGTTCATCCATACGCTCACAGGGGCGAGTCTCACCCTTGATGAGCAGCCGGACGCCACCGAATGAGAGTACTTGCCCGCGGGTCTCCCGCAGCGGGATCCCGCTCACCATGATGTTCGCTCGCCGCATGATGGGCGCGGCGTCCGGCAGGCTCTCGCGGAGCCGCTCGAAGACCTCGGCTTCGATCACGGTGACCTGCCTGTGGCCACCCTGATTCGCGCACCCCACGATGCCGGCATCCGCGATGAAGGTCGCCGAGTCGGCCGGGTCCATCGGGCCTTTTCGCATGCGCTTGATCCAGATCCCTTCAACCCTTCCCATGATGGCTCCGAAAATTGGGTGGTGAGTGGCTCATGTGCAGCCTATCGCTTCAGCTCCGTCCGTGACACCACGCGAGCGCTCGGTCCGGCTGTGGCGAGAGGGTAGGGCGCGGCCGCCTGCCGCATGCTACGTTGGCCCCGTGTGTCCCACCTCGGGAGGTGGCTACGAGCCTGCGTCTGAGTATTGAACTGATCTACGATCCTGGGTGCCCGAACGTCGATGGCGCGCGGGAGGTCGTGGCTCACGCCCTGCAGGCAGCAGGCGCGCCGGCCGTTTGGACAGAGTGGAGCACCGCCGATGCCCGGTGCCCCGACACTCGGCGCGGCTACGGGTCTCCCACGATTCTCGTCAACGGAGACGACGTGGCTCCCGGTCCTCACGAGTGGATGCACCCCGACGAGGGTGCCGCCCCGCGGTGCAGGGTGTACGAGACTCCCGAGGGCCATGCCGGCGTGCCGCCCCTTGCGAAAGTGCAGGCAGCCATTGAAGAAGCGCTCGGTCCCGACGCAGTCTGAGAGCGTCAGCTGATGGGGGTCTCGGCCTGTTTCACCCATCGATCGTACCAGGCCAGATACCGCTCGTACCGATCCTTCTGGTAGGACGGCACCCGGATGCCGTGGCCCTGGTCGGGATAGACCACCAATTGGGTTGGGATACCTCTTCTGCGAAGAGCCTGGTAAAGCTGCTCGGAATTCAGGATGGGGACGTTCCAGTCCTGCTCGCCCCCCATGAGCAGGGTCGGCGTGGTGATGTGCTGCACGCGATTGAACGGACTGATGCGCTCCCAGGTCTCGCGGTTGTTGCCTTCCCATGGCAGCCCGAGCTCCTGCTCCCAGACGAGTTGGTAGTGGTCGTGCCCGTAGTTCGCGATGTACAACACCTCACTCGCACCGCTGATCGCTCCCTCGAAGCGTTCGGTCTGCGTGATGACGTAGTTGGTGAGGATGCCGCCGTAGGACCACCCCCCCACACCCATCCGCTCCGGGTCTCCCCACCCCTGCTCGATGACGTAGTCGACCCCGGCCATCACGTCCTGGAAGTCCAGATTTCCCCAGTCCGCGAAGATTGCCTGACTGAAGGCCTGGCCGTAACCGGAGGAGCCACGAGGGTTGGTGTACACCACCACGTACCCGTCGGCGGCGAACATCTGGGCCTCGAAGTTGAACGCATGGGTGTACTGGGAGACCGGGCCTCCATGGAGGCGGAGGATGATCGGGTAGCGTTCTCCCGTCGTGTAGTCGGGCGGGAACGCGACGAAGCCCTCGATCTCCGTTCCATCGGCTGAAGGGAAGTGGACGTTGCTGGTCTCGGCCAGGTCGATCTCGGAGAGCCATTCGTCGTTCGCGTGGGTGACCTGACGAACCTGGCCCTCGTCGAGGACGTGCACTTCGGTCGGGCGATCGAGCGTGCTCATGGAGAACGCAAATGTCCCCCCTGCCCAATCGAACCTCCCTGCCGACACGCCACCCGCCACCGGGCGCTCCAGCTCGGAACCGTCAGGACGGATCCGGACGATGTGGTCTTCGGCCGAATCCTCGAGGCCGAACCAGATCCACTGGCCGTCGTCGCTCCATCGTGGTGAGCTGGAATTCCGGTCGAGGTCTTTCGTGAGCACTCTCGGCTCACCGCCCTGGGCCGACACCACGGCCAGGTGCGACGTGGCATACCACATCGTTGCCTCGAGATCGGTTGCGGTCGTGTAGGCGATCCATTGACCGTCGGGACTCCACGCCGGCGAGCCGTCGGAGCCCGGCTGCGTGGTGATCTGAAGCGGGCTGTCCGTCGGCGTGTCGAGGTTGGCGTCCACCACCCAGATGTTCGAGTCTTCGTTGCCGTCGGGCTCCTCCGTCCGGTTGCTCACGAACGCCACGCGCGTTCCGTCCGGGCTCCATCGGGCACTGCCTTCGTCCCAGCGACCCGTGGTGAGTTGCCGCAGTTCCCTGGTCGCGATGTCGAACACATAGAGGTGTGTGTGTCGATCGCCGGTCAGGTAGCCGGAATAGTCCTGCTTGAACTGCAGGCGATCGATCACCCACGGATCCTCGGGTGCGTTCTCCTTCCTGTTCTCATCCTCCTCCTCAGGATCGCGAATGCTGAGCAGAAGCCGAGATCCATCCGGCGACCACGCGTAGCTGTCCACTCCCTGCTTCACATGGGTGAGGGCCTGGGCCTCGCCACCTCGGCGGTCGAGGACCCACACCTGGGTGGCACTCGTGTCGCGCGCGGCGGTGAACGAGAGATACCTGCCGTCAGGGCTCCACTCCGGCGACCCGGCAGACTTGCCCTCGGCCGTGAGCGGGATCGGTTCGCCGCCCGAAGTCGCGACCATCCAAATGCGAGTCGAAGAGCGCTCGTTCTCGAGTGACGTCGTGGACAGGGTGTAGGCGATCCACTCTCCGCCCGGGCTCACCCGAGGGGCCCCGACGCGTTGGATGTTGAACAGGTCGTCCACCTCGAGATGGCGGAGGTCCTGGGAGGCGGCAGTCGCGGGGAGGGCGATGGCCAGCGCGGAAACGAGAATCAGTGGAGCGGGACGCATGGATCGGATTCCGGCGGCAGTGGTGGAAATGATGCTGAAACCTGCTCGCGCGGGAGGGAAAAGGAAAGCTGGGATTGGGCTGCAGAGGGTGTCGTCTCTTCGGAGCGGCTGGGCGACGCTGAACGAACGAAGCGGCGGCCGACCGAAGTCTACCGCCGCCCGGGGGGTCAGGGGGTCCGCGCCCCTGACCGTCGATGTCTGAGGCTCGACTCCTCCCCGCACCATCGCTGAAGGAGCTGTGCAGTCTGCCCGACGGGAGACTCCCGTCGGGCAGCAACCGCGCTCAGTTTCCGGCGGGAAGCATCACCGAGTCGATAATGTGGATCACGCCGTTGGAAGCCATGATGTCGGTGGTCACGACTTTCGCACCTCCGATGTAGACGTGTCCGTCGCGCATCTCCACGGGGGCGTCGATGCCGGCGAGGGTTCCCGCTTCAGTCAGGCCCACCACCTGTTCGGCCGTGACTACGCCCGCGACCACGTGGTAGGTGAGGATCCGGGTCAGCGCTTCGATGTCCTTGAGAAGATCTTCGACGGTGCCGGCGGGAAGCTTCGCGAAGGCGTCATCGGTGGGGGCGAAGACGGTGAACGGTCCTTCGCCCTTGAGGGTTTCGACCAAGTTTGCGGCTCCGAGAGCCGCGGCCAGCGTGGTGAAGGAACCGTTTTCCACCGCGATGGTGACGATGTCCTTGTCGTTCATCTGCGCGTCGGCCGCGTGCGGCGCTGCGAAAAGGGCAGCAGCAGCAGCAGCGAGGGTGATGTGACGTAGCATTGAGAGACTCCTGAACTAAGTGGTGTTCATATCTTGTCCAGGTAATGTGGGCCATCGGCTGGCTATGTCAAGGGTTTGTCAAACATTTTACTTTGACACGAATTGGACAAGGTGCTATGATTTGGCATGAACTCTCTCAACACTGAGGCGAGGCATCCGGTCAGGGTAGTCTCGCGACGGACTGGGCTCACCCCTGCGACGCTGCGGGCGTGGGAGCGTCGTTATGGAGCAGTGAAGCCCCTCCGCTCCGATGGAGGACAACGACTCTACTCTGACGTCGACATCGAGCGATTGACGATCCTCCGCGAATTGACGGACCGGGGCCGTTCCATCGGGTTGGTGGCCGACCTCAGTACTACAGATGCCTCGTCCCTTCTGGCCGAGGATCGGCGGGCAACCCCCGCGTCCCACGATCCTGTCGAGGCGGACACGTTCACTGCGGGCACGGCCGACTTGGTTGCGGAAGGTCTCCGCCTTGCAGTCGTCATGGACGGGGAAGGCCTGCAAGCCCTCATGCGGCGCTCTGCGGTCGCACTCGGTGCTACGGCCTTTCTGGATCGAGTGGTCGCTCCGTTCCTGCATGCGATCGGCGACGGTTGGACGAAGAGCGAAATCGGACCCGCTCAAGAGCATCTCGCCTCGGAGATTGTCGAGTCGGTCCTCTCCTGGCTCGCGGCACCGGCGATGGACGCCGCGGAGGGGCCGGTCCTAGTGGTCGGGACTCTACCGGGAGAACAGCACCGACTGGGCGCTCGCTTGGTGGCGGCCGTGGCCGCGTTCGAGGGATGGCAGGTGCGATATCTGGGGGTGGACCTGCCGGGTGCAGAATTGGCGCGCGGTGCAAAGCTCGTCGGGGCGAAGGTCGTCGCACTCAGCGCCGTCGGCGGCGCGGCTACTCCCGAGGCAGTGGAGGCCCTCAAGGAGATGCGGGCAGGCCTGGCCCCCGAGGTTCGGGTGATCCTTGGTGGGCGGAGTGCATCCGACCTCTACTCGAAGGTCCGTCTGCCCGGCGTTGCGGTGATTCAGGACCTCAATGGACTGCGTGTCGAGCTGAGGGGCGCGGCCTGACGGACGCCGCAGCCTAGCCTCAGTTCTCCGGCAGGATGGGCTTTTGCCCCTCCGGCAGGGGTGACGCGTAAGGCTCTCCGCCCGTGCGTTCGAGGAAGGCCGTGCGGGCCGCGGTAAGGAGTCCAGGGTCCGTGAATAGGTCCATGCCGGTCATTGCGAGCACTTTGGCGGCCACCCACGCTCCCCGCACGGCGCCCTGAGTCCCGTGGCTGGCCGACGTGGCCCATGAATGCCAGGGTATGTGTTCCGCCGCAGTAGCGATGGTCAGTCCGACCGTCGGCGTGATCCAACTCACCTCCGCAACGTCGGTAGATCCCCCGCTGGGCGGCTCCGGCGAGTCTGCGAGGGGCTTTATGGTCGTGGCCAGGCCCGACTGCGCCACTCCCAGGAATTCCTGGAGTTGGCGAGCGAAGTCCTGGTCCTCCTGCTGGAAGTCCGGCGCGCCCACAAGTTCGAGGTTGGCAGACATCGCTTCCTGGAGTGGACGGTTGAGGTTGTACTCGTGGACGCCGGTGATGAGCGTGACTTCGTGTTCGGTACGTGTGGCCATTGCGGCGCCCTCTGCGATGTCCATGATCCAGTCGTAGTAGACGTCGACGCTGACCCGCGCGGTATCCCTGACGTAGTACCAGCCCTTCGCATACTCCGGGACTACGTTCGGGGCGTCGCCGGCACTCGGAATCACGTAGTGGATTCGGGCCGTGGGGCGTATGTGCTCACGCATCAGGTTGATGGCATCGTTCATGAGTTCGACGCCGTCCAGGGCTGAGCGACCGTTCCATGGGTCCGCCGCGCCGTGTGCTGCCTGGCCGCGGAACTCCACCTCGAAGTTGTTCATGGCCAGCCCGGGGTTGTTGCCGACCGTGGTCACCTGGCCGGGGTGCCACTCGATGGCGGCGTCCAGGTCGTCGAAGAGTCCGTCGCGTGCCATGTAGACCTTGCCGACCACTGTCTCCTCAGCCGGTGTACCGTAGAGGCGGATCGTACCGTCGATGCCCTCTTCTTCGAGGGAGCGCTTGAGCGCGATGGCTGCCGCCACCGACGCTGAGCCGAAGAGATTGTGCCCACAACCCTGACCGTGCGGATGGTCGTCTTCACGGTCGTTCCGGTAGGGAACGGCAGCGTTGCCGATGCCCGGCAGAGCGTCGTACTCGGCGAGGACCCCGACGATCGGAGTGCCCGATCCCCACTCGGCGACGAAGGCGGTCGGCATATCGGCTACGCCTCGGGTAACGCTGAACCCCTCCGTCTCCAGGATCTCGGACAACAGCTCAGCTGAGCGGGCCTCCCGCAGCGCGATTTCCGAGTAGGCCCAGAGCTGCATGGACATGTCCTGGATCTCCTGCTCCAGCGCTGTGGCGTGGCGCAGGGCGGACGCCTTCGCCGCGGATGCATCGACCTGTCCCCACACGGCCGTGGGTAGCGCTGCGAGGGTGATGAGAAACAGAATCGAGCCGAGTCGTGGGCGGATGCCCGGGGTCGGGAGGTGCATGAGTATATCTCCGGTGGTTGTCATCGAGTCAGCTCGCACAAGTCAGTCTGGAATGGTCAGGGTGCCCCTGCTTACCGCCACGGCTGCCCCCCCGACGCGAATGGCAGTCGTTTCGCCGCCCGAGCGCACGGCCTCCACGAAGAGCGTGCTGGGTCGCCCGATCTCGATGCCCTGTTCGACCACCCAGGACAGTGTGCCATCGGAGCGGCCGTCGGCCTCGGCCAGGTAAGCGCCCAGCGTGGCCGCCGCGGATCCCGTGGCGGGGTCCTCCGGAACTCCGGACCCCGGCGCGAACATGCGTACCCGGACGTCCACACCCTGGCCCTCGGCGTGCATGCAGACCAGGTACACGTGGTGCGCCCATCCATCAGCGACGAGGCGCTTCCAGGCGGCCATGTCCAACACTGCTCGGCGGACCGCATCGGCCGAGCGTACTGGGATGATGTGATAGGGTAGTCCGCACGAGACCATCTCCGGCTGGAGATCTCCGCACACGTCGTGCTCAGTGAGCCCGACCATCGCGGCGAGTTCCGAACAGGTGTGTGGGGAGGGGTGGTGTTCGGACGGCACGGCGGTAGTGAACTGGGCGAAGACGGCGCGACCGTCTGCGAACCGGACATCGACCGGTACCGCCCCGATGTTCTCCTCGAGGATCAGAGTGATGGTCCCATGCTCCGGTGCGAGGTCGAGTGCGGCCGCCAGGAAGATGGCCGTTCCGACCGTGGGATGACCGGCAAATGGGACTTCGACACCGGGCGTGAAGATGCGAACCCGTGCCACCCCACCCGCCTCGGGCGGTCCCAGGAAGACCGTCTCAGAGAGATTCATCTCGCGGGCGATGCGCTGCATCACGTCCGACGGGAGATGGGCAGCGTCAGGGAAGACGCCGAGGGGGTTTCCTCCGAACGTGTGGTCGGTGAAGACATCGAGGGTGTGGAACGGGAGGTCCATGATCAGGCTCGGGTGAAGACGAGCACACGCCAGAGGAAGGAGGTGCCCTGGTAGACGCGCGAGAAGCCCAGCTTGCCGAGGCGCTGTTCGACCTCGACACGGGGGTGGGCGAAGACCCGAAACGGGCGGCGGCGCAGACGCTGAACGAGGTTGATCAGCGCGATTCCGAAACGCATGATACGCCGTTCGTCCCTCGGAAGAACCACGCCGTAGACGTGCCTTGCATGAGATGCCGAGGCATCGACCAGCGTAGGCATGTCGTGATAGCAGCACAGGACGCGATCGAGCGTGACGATGTCACAGTCGGGGAGGTCCGGGGCGAGATCGACGAAGTCCCCTTCCACATACGTCATGCGGTCCGCGTATCCCTGTGAAGTCGCCTCTGCGCGTGCCGTGGCGAGATAGGCCGGCGAAGCGTCAGGGCTGACGCCCGAGGCCGCACCCCCGCGCATCAGTTCGTGCTGGATCACTCCCACGCCGCCGCCGACGTCCATGAGGGTCCGCCCTTCGATACCGAGCCGGATCACCGCGTCGAGCATCATGCGCGTGGTACCTGTGGCGCCCCTTTTCCGATACCGGCGTATCTCTCGCCGGGCCCTGGAGTCACCGAATTCCTGCTGGATACCCACACACTGCGCACACGACACGGAGGACCTCGAGGTGGCCTGAGGGGTTGTGGAAGCCCCAACCTGCATGAGCCGGGTACCCAACTGCAAGCGGAGTGATGCTGTGCGCACCATTGGTGTCATCTCGGATACCCACGGGCTGCTGAGGCCCGAGGCGCTCGCCGCCTTGGAGGGGAGCGACCTCATTCTGCACGCCGGGGATGTCGGTGATCTGTCGTTTCTGGAGCAACTCGGGCGGATTGCTCCCGTGCATGCCGTGTACGGCAATACCGACTGGGGAGACGTCCGCAACGCTTTGCGGGATGACGTCGTGGTCGACCTGGGGGCCGACGACGGAGTGCTCGATCCGTCCGGGCCCGAGGGGCCGGTGGCCTACATGCTCCATGACCTCGCAGACCTGGCGTTGGATCCCGTGGGCGGAGGCTTCGGCCTGGTCGTGGCCGGACACACTCATGAGCCCGAGATCACGGAGCGCGGTGGGGTGATGTACCTCAACCCTGGAAGTGCCGGGCCGCGCCGTTTCAGGCTGCCTGTGTCAGTAGCTCGCATCGAACTGACCGACGGGCGCATGCGCGCCCGGATCGTGGAGCTCGACGTCGGGGAGTGAACTTGCCCGCGCGGAACTCCCGCCCCTTCGGTGTTGGCGCGGGGCCCAGGCCCGGGCCCTTCGACCCTCCAGCGAGGTCCCTGCCATGACGCCATCCCCGATGTCGCTTCCCGGCCGTTTGGCCCGATGGGTTCTACCCGTGCTCCTGGCGATGACGGCTTGCCAGGAAGCAGCCCGTGCCCCGGAAGGCGGTGCTCCACTCGTGTCTGCCTCCGCCGACGGGTCTGCCCAAGCGGTGGTCGAGAACCTCCGCCGCACCGTCGGCATCGCCCACGAGAAGCTCGTCTCATTGGCCGAAGCCATGCCCCAGGAGGACTACTCGTGGCGCCCCATGGAGGGCGTACGCTCGGTCGGTGATGTCTTCATCCATGTGGCGGCTGACAACTGGTACGGGCCGGCGCTCATGGGAATCGAGGCGCCGCCGGAGACGGGAGTGACGACGGAGGACGCAACGGTGCGTGCCTATCAGGAGCGCGATCTCAGCAAGGAAGAGATCGTGGCGGAGATGAAAGCGTCGTTTCTGCACATCCTGGAGGCCATGGATGCGGCGGCGCCCCAGGCTGGGGAGGAGGTGTCGCTCAGGGGCAACGTCATGACTCAGGCGGATCTATGGGTGCGCCTGGTGGTGCACATGCACGAGCATCTCGGCCAGAGCGTGGCATATGCGAGGAGCCTGGACGTCGTGCCGCCCTGGAGCCGGTAGAGGTTCCATCCTGGCGTTGCAGGTGCCGCAGGGAGCCTCGGCGGGATCGCGACCGCTAGCTCCCCGGCGGTAACTGCCAGATATCAACTCGATCGAGGGCGATGTACGGCACCGCGACGCGGCGGCGGCGCGTATCGAGGCCGATGTCGGCAGGGCGCCCGGAGACCCGGATGACCGGACGGGAGGCACTTCCATCCAGCAGGAGGATGGTGGAGTCGCTTTGGCTGGCGACCAGGAGTCGACCGTCGATGGGTTCGATGCCGTCCATGCGCCCCGGCGTCGTTTCGGGACCGAAGCCTTGGGCACTCTCACCCGTTTTCCAGGTGTTGATGCGGAAGCCCGCATCCCAGGGCACCAGGATCATGACCTGACGCCCTTCATCCCAGGTTATTCCGTTCGGGTTGCCGAGCAGTGAGTCCGACAGTGCGAGAGAGGCCTCGCGGCCCACCACGCGATAGACCGACGACTTTCCCGTATCGGTGACGTAGAGCGCGCCGGCCGGCCCGACGGCTACATCGTTCAGGAAGCCGGGCTCGAAGGACGAGAGATCCACGAAGGCCACAGACGCGCCGGATACCCGATTGAACCCATGTATCCCATCCGCATCCGCCACCCAGAGCGTATCGCCCACGATGTTCATGCCCCGCGGGGCATGAAGGGGTCGTTCCGCCGTACCGACCGCGAATCGGAGGTCCTCGATGACTCCGGTCTCCGCTGAGACCCGACTGATGAAGCCGTTGGCGTCCCGGTCTCCTCCACTGCCGTTGAAGTTGCTCACGAACCACACGTCCCCGTCCGGATCGTACCGAACAGCCTCGGGACCCGAGAAGCCGGCTACCGACGCGATTCGGTGGGTGCTGTCCTGGACTACATCCCAATCGAGCCCGTCGAGCGGCGCCTCACCGAGCCCGCTGCATGCTCCCGCGGCCGTCGTGAGGAGAACCGTGGTCAACATCCTGTAGTGCATGTGCCCGTCCGTTCTGAGAGATCTGTCTCCAGCACCGGCCTGCGGGACCGCACCGCCGGGCTCCGTCATGCGTGTATGCAACACCCGGAGGATCGGCCCGGGTCCCAGAGGCGCCGTGCCTCAGCCAGAAGAACTGCGATGCCCTCGTGAGGCCCTCGCGGTCTCACCCCCACGACAGGTGTCCGAGATACCTGCATGCCGGGGCGGCCCACCGAGAAGCATCGAGGGACAGCAGACTGAACCAGACCGGCGCGTCGGGGCGCACGGTAGGGAGTAGGCGGCAGGGAGGCAACGTGTCAGGGCCGTCGGGGCCGGCGAGGTGCTCTACTCACGTTGTGAAACTGCGCGGCCCACGCGCTTCGCTTGCAGGTGCCCCCGTGCCCCGGCATTCTAGTCGCTCGGCAGAATTCCGAGGTCGTTGGGCAGCGAGGCAGGCTCTGGGGACGTCGGACCGAGGTCACGCCAAGGAGGGATCCATGAATGTCATCCAATGGGCAGACTCCAGATCACGGGCAATGACCGTCTGGGATACTGGAGTCCTCAAGCTCTATTGCGTCCTTTTTGGATCGCTGCTCGGTGCATACGCTTCTTCCTTCGTCCAGCGTAATGTCTCGTGGTTTATCGCTGGAGTGCTCCTTCTCGGCGGGTACTACGGATACAGGTGGATGACGGCTCAGGCTGATCCCGATTGACCGATGTGGCGCGAGGGTTTCGCCCGCCGCCTGCAGCCGCGCAGCAATCGATTGGTGTGAGTGGGTATGAGCTTCTTCATAGGAGCCATCGGGGCTGCCACTGTCGTCATCAGTTTCGTCGGCGTGCTCTTCCCGGACGTCATCCTGCGCGCGGTCGAAGGAGTCAAACCCTCCCCTCGCCTCTACGCTCTATCCGTCGTCCGCCTGACGATCGGGGTCATCTTCGTCATCGGTGCGACCAGCACCGCTTTTCCCGACTTGATCCGGCTGCTCGGAGTCGTGGTGATACTCCGAGGTCTCGCGATCCCGGTTCTGGGCCCCGAGAGAGTTCGCGCCCTCATCGATCGGCAGCTGGGCCGGTCGCCCGTCGTACTGCGAGTGCTCCTCTTGCCAGCAACAGCCCTGGGCGGGTTCCTAGTTTGGGCTGCGCTCCAATAGTCATGCGGTAGATGATCTGCCACATCAGCCCGATGAATGCGGGCTCCGGCGTCCAGGAAGGCTTGGCCAGGGTGTCGTACCATTCCAGGAACGTCATCGGTGAGTAACCATCGCGAAGGGAGCAGGATGTGTCCGGCCCCGATTCTCGCCCATCGCTGGGAGCAGGGCCTGCGAAAGACCTAGTGGATTGTCAGGGCCCACGTCACCGTCACAGCTACGCCGGGCGGCTGACGGTCAGGGATACGCCCACTGACCCAACGGTCCGTCCTGAAGTTCATTCCGATGAGAGCGCCCCCGCCGGCACCGACGACTGGGCCCAATACCATGGCTGCTGCTTGGGTGCCCTTACATAGGTCGTCGAGTAGCCCGTCGTCGCACGGCTCACTCGTCGCGACGTACAGCAGCCCCACTCCGAGCATTACGGCGGCGCCGATCAGTGCTCCTCGGCTGGCGTTGCTCTGTGAGGTGCGGCGCTCCAGATCAATCACCTCGGATGGGTCGATGGACGTTCTCACGCCCCCGGACGGGCTCACGATCCACCGCTCGGCTTCCCATCCTGTGAAGATCCCCTCCACGGGGGGCGACGTGCCTTTCAGGGTCACGCGAACCACGTCGCCAATTCGTACTTCGGGCACTTGGGCGTGGATCTGCGTGGTGGAGATGGCGACAAGACTCACCACGACTCCAAGGAATGACATGCGCACCATCGGTCCACCTCGGTCAGTAGTCTATCCGCGGAACATAAGTATGCTTGGCGGTGGCCTGGGGCAATCCAGCCGGGGGCACATGCGCTCAGGGTGCTGAATGCGCATGTTACCCATGCAGCAGGATTCCGGGGTCGTCAGGTAGCCCGGGAATTCGGGAATCGTCGAACCACGCCCTCGGACGCCATGCTGGAGCATCTCAAACGTCACGCCATCAAGGCTGATGTCTTCTTTCTGGTTCCGGGCTTCCTCCTCCTGATGGGAGAGGCGGCGCTCATCGTCTGGGACTTGTTCCGGCGCGAAGGGGGCCCCGATGCGCTGCAGGCGTTCAGCCCGGTTGGGCTCGTTCTCATCATTGCCGGACTCGGCTTCGCGGTGGGCGGCGCGGTGACGCTGCGGGGCAACTACTCATCCACGCTCGTGATTCGGCAAGGCCATGAGTTGGTCGTGCACGGCATATACAGCATCGTGCGCCATCCCATATACCTGGGCACCCTTCTGGCAACGCTCGCCGGCCCCATCGGAACCTCGAGTTGGATCGCACTTCCCCCGATGCTGCTGCTGGTCCCCTTGTTCATATACAGGATGGGCGTCGAAGAGGGGCTGCTGCTCGAAGAGTTCGGAGACGACTACCGAGTGTACATGTCCAACACGAAGCGACTGGTGCCGTTGGTCTACTGAATAGAGTGGTCATGCAGCAGAGTCCCGGAGTGGTCGGGCCTCGGGTCCAACGCTGTTCCGAGCCATCCACGCTTCGCATGCAGGTGCCTTGGTGCCCTGGCACCGAACTCGGGCGGAACTCCAGAGGCGCTGAAGATCCTTGGGCCAGCCGATCGACTGGATCGACGTCGATGGGTGCTGCAATTGGGCCGTCGGCGCCGGCTGCGGTGACTTCAGTCGGCTGCGTCTTCCTCTTCCGCCACACGCTCGATCTCGATCGTACACTGCGTCACAACGGCCGCGATCGCCCCGACCGCCGCCCAAACGGGCAGGAGAATGGCCCCCGCGACTCCGATCGAAACCGGGAACTCTATGAGCGTGCTGCCCTCGTCGTTCTTTATGACCACGTGGCGAACGTTCCCCTGGCGAATCAGTTCCTTGATCGTGGATACCACGCGATCGCCGGCCACCTTGTACTTCTCACGACCTCCGGGTGAGTCCTCGGCCTGAGCATCGTTCGGTGTCTCGGTCATCTTCGCAGTCCTTCCTTTTTGCGGTTCATCCTATCGGACCGGGCGCCCTACATCACGACAGCGTCCGACTCGACCTGCAGCCGAGCCTATGGAGCAGGGAACGCAGCTATCGCTCGGACCATCGTCGACCCCTACGTGGATGGAAAGGGGCAGAGTTTCGGGTCGACGGGTGAGAGTGAGTTACTCGGCGCGGCGATGTCTCGCCATATTCCAGGCGGCGCGGTACGCGCTTGTGTGCGTGCAGGTGGCAGTGCAGAAGAATCGCGATTCGTGATGTGGCGATTCCGACTTCGTTCCTTCGATACGTGAGTCCCTCCATGATCCGAGTGCTTGAGCGGTCCTCCCTCCTGGCGATCACCCTGATGATGGGATGTGGACCGTCGTCCGACCCCGCCTCCGACGATCTCGCGGGGTCGTCGGCGAGCCCCTTCCTGTATGTATGGGCCGGGGCAGACGGGGAATCGGGCAGCGACTTCCTCGCCGTCCTCAACGCGGATCCAGAGTCGGCCGAGTATGGTCGTGTAGTGGCAAGCGTTCCGGTCGGCGTGAAGGGCGGGGCCCACCACTCCGAGCACGTGATGCCCTCCAACGACTCGCTGTTCGTGAATTCCTTCATGGCGGGCCAGAGCTTCGTCATCGATCTGACCGAGCCTCTCTCGCCGCGTGTCGCATCTTCCTTCGGCGGGATCGGCGAGTACACCTATCCGCACACGTTCGAGAGACTGCCGAATGGCAACGTGCTCGTGACGTTTCAGACCAAGGGTGAGGGCAATGAGGTTGCGGGCGGCATTCTCGAGCTCGATCCGAGCGGGGGGCTCGTGCGCGCGGTGGATGTCGTGGACCCTGCCGACCCGGAGATCCGAGCCTACAGCGTAACTCCCATCCCGAGGCTCGACAGGGCTGTCAGCACCACGTCCGACATGAATGCGGAGGCAAACGGAACGTCGTTTCAGGTCTGGGGACTCGATGAATTGAGGCTCATCGAGACCGTCGTTCTGGAGCCCGGAGAGAGAGGCTACGAGCATCGGGACCCCGCGGAGGTACGCCTGCTGAGCGACAGCGTAACGGCGATGATGACGACCTTCACGTGCGCCCTGTATCGACTGCACGATCTGGATACGGAAGATCCGAGTGCCGAGCTGGTGCAGGTTCTTCCTTGGAGTGACTACGAAACCGACGAATGCGGGATTCCGGCCACATACGGGGACATCTGGCTGCAGACGTACGCGCACTCGACCGGATCCGCTCTGTTGTCGTTCGATATCTCGAATCCCTCGGATCCGGTGCTCCTGGATCGGCTCGAATGGAACGAGCCATGGTGGCCCCATTGGATCTCCGTCGAGCCGGGAGGTCGCCGGGTCGTGCTCACGTCGAGCACCGGCGCCACCCGGACCAAGGTTCTCATGGTCCACCTCGATCCGAGCAGCGGCGAACTGAGCTTCGACGAGCAGTTCCGCGACGAGTTGTCGGGAGAGTTGGGGGTCGACTTCGCCCGGACGCGCTGGCCGCACGGCGAGACGGGACCAGGCAAGCCACACGGTGCCGTCTTTTCCGGTCGCCGTTGACCCGCTGCGGGACTCCGCCAGCCAACACGGCTGAGCTCCGGGGAGGTGGCGTCGCCTGCCGCCGGGGGTGCGTCCTGAATGGGGTGTTGCCGTCTGCGGAACGTTCGGGCTATTCAGCCTCGCCCGGGTCCGGCTCGGCACGATTCGCGAGGGCCTGTTCGACTACCGCGATGAGCTGCTCGGGATAGACGGGCTTGTTGAGAGTGAACTGTGCACCCACTGCCTCGGCGACTTGAAGTTGACCCGGTCCGGTGCCCGACACGGCGACAATGGCCGGCCTGGGAGAGCAGTCTCGAAGCAACGAGATCAGCTCGAATCCGTGGAGGCCGGGCATCTGGAGGTCCGTAATGACGAGATCGATGCTCTTCAAGCGGAGGTCACGGAGTGCCTCCTCACCGCTTCCCGCGGTGAAGGCCTCATGGCCATAGCGTTCCAGGATCCGCTGCTGGAGCAGCCGATCCGATTCCTCGTCATCGACGATGAGTATGCGAGCCACGATCACGACCTCCGTGTCAGAGCCGGGTGCCCTGAGCCACGCAATTCTAGCGTCAACAAGACGAATCTGCCATGCACCGCGCGCTTTCCCGTGAATGAAGCGCTCTGGCCTGTTCCGCGAGCAACAGAAGTCGCAAGTCGTGGGCGATGTCTCAGATCCAGAGGGCCGGGATGCCAAGCCGATCGCCTGGCCTACATCGCCCCGTAGATCGCTCCGTCGCCGTCGTCCGGAACCTCGGCGACCGGCGTCGGAACGTGCCCGACCAGGACCGCGACTGGGCACCGGGAAACGAAGGAGTCACGCAGTGGGCCAGGCTTCGAAGGTACTCCGCTTCGACAGACGCGTGCCTCTCCGTGGGCAGGGTGAGAGGCGTCCACGACTCAGCTTGCAGTCGCCCAGTCCGATTCGCATGATGGTGGAAAGTCGGCGGTGGTGAGAGTCTGAGGCGGTGCTCGCGCTCTTTACAGTCCGACCGACCTGGGATCTGGATCAGGAGACTCGTTATGCTCACGTTCTGGGGTGTCGTGGCGGGACTCACCTCCTTCGCGGGCCTCCCCCTGGTCGGCGGGCTTTGGATGTTCGAGCGGCGGCGGTCCCGGCGTCGCAATCGAAGCGGGGAGTGTGCGACCTGCGGCAGCCCATGGAAGTCTGTGCGGTCCGGTGATCCTTACCTGATTCATGGCCGTCTCGTGTGCGAGGGGTGCGCTGAGACGGCGCGTCGCAGACTGCCGTGGCACTTCGCCATCCTCGGGTCGATGGTAGCCGCCGTAGCTTTGGGAGTCGCCATGGCAGAGGGTGGACTCACCATGGCCATCCTACTGCCTATCGGCTCGACCGCGGCGATGACCTTTGGGGCGGTCCAACTGATGAAGCTGGCCAACCGCAATGCTCAGCGTCGGATCGCTGCGGGCGAGTTTCCTGATCTCGAGGGACTGGCTCTACCTGAGGTGAGCGACGGAGGTGGGGGCGCCCCACCCGGAGGGGGATGAGGTTCACACGCGAGGACAACCGTGATGCGATGAAGCGGTACGGTCACACGAGGCCGGCCCGCGGGTGGGGGCGTCGCCGGTGTGGGACTTCTCTTCCTGGGAGTGCACGCGTGTGCACCCTCGAGAACCACCACAATGGACCCCACGTTTCCCACGGATGGTTCAACAGAGTTCTTGCCGTCTGGGACGATGGACTGGATCGACGGCAGCGACGACCGACCACGACCAGCGCGGTCACGGTGTCCAGGCAGGACTTCTCGGATCTTGGGGCTGTGGCGGTCTGGAAGGCTGTCCGGCGGCGCCTCCGTCTCAGGCCTGAGTACGTCATGGAGGAGGCTCTCTTCCTGATCTTCTTTCTTGCGATGGTGGGCTTCGTGGCGGACTGGGTCCTGCGGTTGCTGGGACTGAGGTAGGGTTCATCCGGGCTTCGTCGGGGAGCCTGACGCGCTTGCCACGGCAGCTGAGATGGCGTGGGAGGGCGGGCCCCGCCACCCCATCGATCCGTCACGCGAAGGCCTTCTCGGCACCTTCCCCAACGACCCCACCCAGTACGACCCCGTACATCAAGTGGCCCACGAGGCTCCCCGCCGCCATTGCGATGGACCCCGAGAACAGGGGCATCCCCATCATGGGCATCACCATGATCTGAGCCATGAGCCACGGCATCAGGCTGAACAGCGCACCCCGTGCGATGACGGGACCGGGCAGGCGGCCCAGGAATACCTCCGCGTAGCCTACCGCCAGGACGCTCCCGATCCCGAGGTGACCGATCCAGCCGAGGATGGCGATGCCCCCCATCTTGCTGGCGAGCATGTTGGCCGGATTCATCGCTGGTATCCCCATGAGCGGGGCTCCGTAGAGTCCCACGCCGGTCATGACCAGCGTGCCGAGTAGTCCGGCTCCGACGACACGTGCGATTCCTGGCTTCATGATTCGTCTCCTTGAATCTGGTTGTCTCCCGCGGGTCTCCCTCTGTTGAGTCGCCCGGTTTGCCCCCTCGGGACGGTTGGCGACTCCCGCGTTCTGAGGGTTATTGTCCCGAGATCCCGATTCATTACGTGACTTGCGAAGGGACCTCCCAGGATGCGCGAAGAGCCGGACACCGTGGCGGCGATCCGCGCGGGCGACGCGGGGATGCTGGAGCAGGTTGTCAGGGACTGCCTTCCTGCTCTGCTGCGGTCGGCGCGGGCCGCGGGGCTCAGCCGCGATCGGGCCGAGGACGCCGTGCAGGCGAGTCTCCTGGTCTTCGTGCAGCGCGCGGCAGAATTCGATGGGCGCGCACGAGCCTGCACCTGGGTTCACGGTATGCTTGTCCGCAAGATCTGGGAGGCGAGACGTGGCTTGCGGCGGGAGGCCGAGCATGAAGAGATCGACGGGGTCGTCGAGAGCCGCTTCAACTCCGCGGGAGCGTGGGTCCGCCCGCCTCAGGGACCGGTCGAGGCCCTGACGAGGGGAGAATTCCGACGGGAACTAGCCAGCTGTCTCGAGGGGCTCCCCGAGCGCCAGAGACTCTGCTTCAACCTGCGCGAGGCGGAGGGGTTCGATACGAAGGAGATATGTAAGATCCTGGACATATCTCCCAACAACCTTGGTGTGCTTCTGTTTCGTGCACGGAACGGACTGAGGGAGTGCTTGGAGGCCAAGGGCTTCGAAGGGGGTGCCGATGCTTCGCTGTAGGGAAGTCACGCGGCTGCATGCCAGCGACGGGGTTCACCATGCATCGTGGGGCAAGCGGATCGCTGTGCGTCTCCACTTGTTGATGTGCCGCGCGTGTCAGCGGTACGTCCAGGAGCTCCACTCGATAGGCGAGGCGACGAGGGATGCGGCAAGGGACATTCCCGCAGACCCAGACCGCGTCGAGGCGATCGTGCAGCGTGTCCTGGAAGAGGGAACAAACTTGGACCCTGAAGCATGAAGTCCCGACTCGGAGTGTCCTCTGGCGAGCGGAGCGGTCGAACGCGGAAGGAGGCCTGCGGTTGGGGCCCAATCCGGGGATTTCATTAGCCGGTGGGGGCGCCTGGCCATATCAGTCGTGGTCGGTATCTTGAGCCATGTTCCGAACTTCAAGGGCACCGGCATCGCCAGCCCAGGTGCAGGGGCCGCTGAACGTCTTCGCTCATGAGAGTCGGTTCCCGGACCTCGACGCCCTCCGGGCCCAAACACCTCCGTTGACCCCGATTGGGGAGTCCGCATGTCCAGCATGACGCCAACACCCAAGAGGCTCTCGTTCCTGGATCGTTATCTCACGCTCTGGATCTTCTCGGCCATGGTCGTGGGTGTGCTGATCGGCTACCTGTGGCCCAATGCGATCGAGAATGTCACGGCGCGAACTCAGGTCGGGACGACATCGCTACCGATTGCGGTGGGACTGATTCTGATGATGTACCCGCCCCTGGCGAAGGTGAAGTACGAAGCGCTGGGCACTGTCTTTCGCCACACCCGAGTGCTCGTGCTGTCGCTCGTCCAGAACTGGATCGTGGGTCCGGTCGTCATGTTCGTTCTCGCTGTGGTCTTTCTGCCGGACCTGCCTGAGTACGCTGTCGGCGTCATTCTCGTCGGGCTGGCGCGCTGCATCGCGATGGTCCTCGTGTGGAACGATCTGGCGGATGGCGATCCCGATTTGGCTGCCGGTCTCGTCGCCTTCAACGCCATCTTTCAAGTGCTCTTCTACGGCGTGTATGCATGGATCTTCCTCACCTTCCTCCCTCCCGTGTTCGGCCTCGAAGGGGTGACCGTCCAAATCGGGATGGGTGAGATCGCCAAGACGGTCGGAATCTATCTAGGTATTCCGTTCGCTGCCGGTGTCGTGAGTCGGCTGACTCTCGTGAAGGTGAAGGGACAAGAGTGGTACGAACGGGAGTTCATCCCGCGTATTTCGCCCATGACGCTCGTCGCGCTCCTGTTCACCATCGTCGTGATGTTCTCCATGAAGGGCGAGATCATCGTCAGCCTGCCGGTCGATGTGCTCAGGATCGCGCTGCCGATGTCCATCTACTTCGCCGTCATGTTCCTCGTCACGTTTTTCGTGGCCAAGGCGGGATGGATTGGGGCGGGTTACCGACAGAACACGACCGTCTCCCTCACTGCCGCGAGTAACGACTTCGAGCTGGCCATTGCGGTCGGAGTCGGCGTATTCGGCATCGGGTCCGGAGCTGCGTTCGCAGCCGTGGTCGGGCCATTGGTGGAGGTTCCGGTTCTGCTCGGGCTCGTGAAGCTGTCGCTGTATTTCCGGCGACGTTTCTATGGGGCTCCTGATGGGGAGGCCGGGACTCCGTCGTGATTGCGAGGCGGTCTCAGGTTACTCGCCGGCGACCTGTGCCTCCCGCACTGCGAAGACCTCCACAGCCTCGTCTCTGCCGCGCAACGTGACCGTTCCCAGGGACTCGGAGTGGAGCGAGTCGGGGAGAGACACGTTGTCCAGGATCGGCGCGGAGATGAGACAGTGTTCTCCGCTCTGCTTGCAGAGTTCCTGAATCCTGGAGGTCGCGTTGAGTGCGTCACCGTGGAAGGCGAGCTCCGTCTTCGCCAAGCCGACCCAGGTCGTGACCACCGAACCGCCGTGGATGCCTCCACGAAACAGCGGGGCACACCCGTAGATCTCCTCGTATCGCTCGCTGCGTTCACCGAGCAATGTCCTCATGTCGAAGAAGCAAGCGACGCAGGCTGCGTCGGAGACCCCGTCCTCGAAAGGCCAGCTCACGATGATCTCGTCTCCGACGTACTGGTAGACCTGCCCCCGCCATGCCAGAATCGCCTCGGACACGTCGCGGTAGCAGTCTCCGATGAATCGACTGTACATGTGGGCCCCGAGGCGCTCAGCAAGAGGTGTCGACCCGGCCAGGTCTGCGAAGAGGAAGACCCTCCTCTCCTCGACGGGAAACCGATAACGTCCGGTGAGGAAGCCTCTGATGTCTCCGGGATTGTGTAGCCGTCGCACCTCGAGGAACGATGTGCCGGCCAGGGCGACGATGATCGCAAAGACCAAATCACGACCCATAGTGTCTCCCAACACGTAGCCAGCGGCTCCCTCCAGGAGAGATGCGTCGGTGGTGAGCCAGGTCGATCCGCCGTTGACGACGACGAGGGTCTCGACGACCACCATCGTGTACAGAGCGACGCGAAGGGTCGTGACCAGCCGGTAGCCCTGCCACAGCCTGCGCCCGATGAAGACGAACTCCTCACCGAAGCCCACCAGGAAGCCGATGTGGAGTCCGCTCACCGTCCCCCGAAGCGCGTGCGGCAGCGCGGATCCACCTTCGATCTGCTGAATCACGAGCCCCACGCCGGCGCCCACCACTCCGCCTACCAGAACGAAGCGGGCCAGTCCACGCAGCCGTTTGCGGACGACCGCCTTCACGGCGCGGTCGTCCTGCCCAAAGCGGGGCGGGCGGGGCCGCAGGTGTGCTCCTGCATCGAGGGGCTCCTGGCTCTCTGAGAGGGGGTGCGAACCGGGGAATCTCGTGCGACTACTCGATCAGGATAGAGATAGGCGTGCACTGGGTCCAGCATGCCCCGTTGACAGCATCCCCAGAATGCGCGACGGTAATGCACACGCCCCGCACGGGGGCATTCAGCTAGGATGAGGGCGGCGGTCTCGTTCTTGGAGATCTGCCGCCTTTTGTATTGTGATCACGGTGATCACACACCGCGCGGCTTTATCGCGCACACAAAGCAGTCGGGAAGTACGTATCGTCGTGGCTCCGACTCGCAAATCACAAGGAGCGCATTCGATGCGTACCAGAGGAACTGTTAAGTGGTTCAACGACCAGAAAGGCTTCGGCTTCATTACGCCGGAGGACGGGAGCAAGGACTGCTTCGTGCACCATAGCGCGATCCAGGCTGAGGGCTTCAAGACCCTCGCCGAGGGTGCCACGGTTGAGTTCGACGTAGTCGAGGGAGCCAAGGGCCCCGCGGCGGAGAACGTCATCGCCGTCTAGGTGTCTGTCGAGTTCGCTCGACACTCGCGGGCCGCTCCGAAGTATCGGGGCGGCCCGTTTTTTTTGTCCCCGCTGGCCGCAGCCCCTCAAGCTTGCCGACCTCGCCTCACCCCGCCACACTGGGCCCGCAGTAGAAGCCCCACCAATACTCCAGCCAGGGTCTCATATGCGCTACCGAGCCGCTCGTTGCGTCAGGAGCACCATCATCACCACTGTCCTGGTCGGCTGCGGCTTCGCGACGGGCGCGGAGGCACAGCAGGCCGACAGCCAGGAAGCCGAAGTCGTTGCGGTCGTGGATGCCTTCCACGCCTCCCTGGCAGCCGGTGACTCCATTGCGGCCCTCGACTACCTCGCCGACGACGTCGCGATTCTCGAGAGTGGTGGCATGGAGGACAAGGCCCACTACCGCTCGGGCCATCTCGCGGGAGACATCCGGTTTGCGCAGGCGATAGCCAGACGGCGGGGTGACATCGAAGTGCGAGTCGTCGGGGAAGTAGCCTGGGCCACGTCGTCGAGCGTTACCGAGGGTCAGATGGGTGAGAGAATGATCAACTCGCAGGGAGTGGAACTCATGGTCCTCGTGCGTGATGCGGGGGCGTGGAAGATCCGTGCCATCCACTGGTCATCGAGGGCACGGCGTTGACCGTGGTGTTCGAGGCCCGGCCTCGCGGCGCCGGGCTGCACGGCGCCGTCGACTGCCCATGAGCGGCGGGGGAGATTTCCGCATAGCGGCGGTTCAGGCAGCGCCTGCGTTCCTCGACCTCGACGCGAGCGTGGACAAGGCGTGCGGCCTTATCGAGGAGGCTGCGCGGGGCGGGGCTGCGCTCGCCGTATTCCCCGAGGCGTTCCTGCCCGGGTACCCGCTGTGGGTGTGGTTCATGCCCGCCGGGGCCACGCACCCGCTCAGGGAGATGTATTCCCTCCTGCACGCCAACTCGGTGAGCATTCCCGGACCTGCCGTCGCGCGATTGGCGAGTGCTGCTGCCGATTGTGGAATCGCGGTGGCGATGGGTGTGAACGAGCGGAATTCGGAGGCGAGCGATTCGAGCCTCTTCAACACGCTGGTCTTCATCGGGCCCGACGGCACGGTCCTCGGAAAGCACCGCAAGCTCGTGCCCACAGCAGGCGAGCGTCTGGTGTGGTCCCGGGGAGACGGGAGCGACCTGGCGGTCTATGACCTTCCCTTCGGTCGCCTCGGGGGCCTGCTATGCTGGGAGAACTACATGCCGCTGGCGCGGTACGCGCTGTCCGCATGGGGTGAGCAGATCCATGTCGCCCCTACATGGGATCGCGGGGAACCGTGGACGTCCTCCATGCGCCATATCGCGAAGGAGAGCAGGTGCTTCGTGGTGGGATGCTGTCAGGCCTTCCACATGGACGACATTCCCGACAGCATGTCCTTCAAGGAGGCCTACCTCGCTGAGCAGGAAGGATGGCTCAACCCGGGACTGTCCGTGATCGTGGATCCTGATGGCAAGATCGTGGCGGGGCCGGCGGACGACGGCGAGACGATTCTGTATGCCGACGTCGAGAGGGACCAGTTGGTGGGGCCACGGTGGCAACTCGACGTGGCCGGGCACTACGGCCGTCCTGACGTGTTCGAACTCCGGGTGCACAGGCAGCCACGGCCTTTCCTGCACGTGATCGAAGGAGACGAGGGCGCCGCGGGAATCGACGAGGGCGAGGACTGATCGGTGCCGCGCTTCGTGGCCCTTCTGCGCGGGATCAACGTCGGTGGACACCGGGTCAAGATGGAACGACTCCGGGAGTTGTTTCGGGAGATGGGTTACTCCGACGTCGACACATTCATCGCGAGTGGCAATGTCATCTTCACGTCTTCGTCGGACGACGTGAAGGCTCATGGCCGAACGATTTCCTCACGCCTGCAGGGCACGCTCGGCTACGAGGTGGCCACGTTCATCCGCACTCCGCGGGAAGTCGAGGCGGCCGCCTCGTTCGAGTCCGAGGTGGGCGCGAGCCCTCCGGGCTCGATCTACGTCATCTTCTCGGAGGCGCCCCTCGGCGATGACGTCCGGAGCGCGCTGTCGGCTCTGGAGTCGGAGACCGATCGCTTCGTGTTCCGGGGTCGTGAGACCTACTGGGTCATGAGCGGGAAGCTGAGTGAGTCGCCGCTCTTCGGCGGCGAGGTGACGCGGGCGTTGAAGGGGGTGCCGCATACGACGCGCAACATCACCTCGCTGCGCAAGCTGGCAGCGAAGCACGGGCCGCGCGACGCCTGAACGCTCTTCGCGGACGACGTCGGGGGTCCGGTGCGTCGACCGGTCCCGCAGGCTGACGCGCCCTACCCGTCTGCCTGGATCTCCGCAGCCACTGCCTGTACCTCGTCCAGCACCCGGAGGAGGTTCCCACTCCAGAGCTTGCCGATTTCCTCTTCGGTGTAGCTCCGGCGAACCAATTCCAGGGTGACGTTGAACGATTCAGATGCGTCGTCCCAGCCCTCCACGCCGCCGCCACCGTCGAAGTCAGAGCTGATGCCGACGTGGTCGATACCGATGAGGTCGACCAGGTAGTCGATGTGGTCCACGAAGTCCGCCACGTCGACCGGCGGCGCCACGGCATCGACATTCGCCAACCTCGGAGCCGCCGCTTCTCTCACCTCATCCAGCCCAGCCATGTAGGCTGCACGGTCCGCCTCCGGCAGGCCGTAGACCTCGCGGCGCGGCAGCATGTTGAAGTCCATCTGCTCGGCGACCTCCCGCAGGATCTCGTCCTGAGCCTCTCTGTGACGGGCGGATTTCTCGGAGTTCACATAGCTGGCGAAAGCGACCGTCTGGATCACGCCGCCGTTTTCTGCGAGGAGTCGGAGCTGCTCGTCGTCCAGGTTGCGACTTACGTCGTTGAGCGCGCGGGCGGAGGAATGCGAAGCGATCAGGGGCGCGCGCGACAGCTCGACCATCTCGAGCATTGCCGCCCGCGACGGATGGGAGACGTCGATCATCAGGCCGACCCGGTTCATCTCGGCTACCGCCGCGCGACCGAGGTCGCTCAGGCCGTTGTGCAGCCACACGCCGTCACGCTCGCCGGTGTTCGAGTCGGAGTACTGGCTGTGGCCGTTGTGTGACAGTGACATGTAGCGGCCGCCCAGTGCATGGAACCGCTCGATATTGGCAAGATCGGTTCCGAGCTGGTAGGAATTCTCAACCCCGATCATCGCGACCTTCTTGCCTTCCGACACGATACGACGGACGTCGTCGGAGTCGTATGCGATCTCGATCTGATCCGGCGCGATCTCTTCAGCCAACCGATGGATCGCATCGAAGGACTCCAGGGCGCTTGCCGTCGCACGTGCGTACGCAGCCTCGTTCAGGTCGCCCTGGCCCACGTACACCACAAACCAGGCGACGTCCAGGCCGCCCGCAGTCATCTTGGGCAGATTCACCTGGCTCTCGAGGTCCATCGTGTAGTTGCGTTCGGCGGTGAAGTCCTGCGGGTCGATGTCGTCATGGCTGTCCAGTGTGATCACACGGTCATGGATGCCTCGAGCGAGCTCGACGAGGTCCTCCTCGGAGGGCTCGCCCGCCATGGGCCCACAGGCCGTGGACAGGAAAGCCGATGCGGTGAAGGCACAGGCCAAGAACGAGCGGGTGGTCCTCATGGTGGTCATGACGACGTGCTCCCGATATCGGGGTTCGTGGGGTCCATGAACGACACCCGAGGTCGGTGTTCTTGTTGGCCCCTACGCGTCGGTCGTTCTTCGCCCCGCGAGCAGAGCCGGACCGAACCTGTATGCGGCCAGGAGGGCGAAGAACAGCAGCATCAACTGTGCCGCACGCCACGCAGCGTGATCGATCGCACTTCGGGGCGTACCGGCCAGACCCTCCGCCTTCTGCAGGGCGGCGTTCAGAGCTTCCGTGGAGGCCCTGAAGTCGTCGAGGGCGCCCGTGTACTCCTCGATATCGAAGGACATGGCGCCGCCGGGGGCGTTGGCGTCGCGCAGTGTCTTCACGAGCCGCTCGGCGGTCGTCAGCGTCTCGTTGAGACCGGCCGCCGCCTCGGTGGACAGGGCGGCGACCCGCTCGCCGGACTCCGCGAGAACGCCCGCGTCGCCCATCGTGAGGCTGGCCTGGTCCAAGAGGTTCCGCACGGTGGCCTCGCGCTCATCGAACGCCGACAGGAAGTGCTCCCGCTGGTCGTCGAGCAGCATGGGGAAGCTGTCCACCGCGAGAGCCATGCGCTCCAGCGTGGAGGAAATCACCGTGAAGCCGCTCAATGCCCGTTGCGACTCAGGGGAGGCCAGGATCTCCCACGTCATGGCTTCGGCCTGCCACAGGCTGATGACGGGGAGTCGCTCTGCGAGGAAGAGAAAACGCTCGCCCAGCATGACTGAAGATTCGAGCTGGCGGGTGGCTTCGTCGAGGGGGGCGAAGAGTCCCTTTCCCATCCCCGGACCCCCGCTGCCCGGGAGGTCCGCTACCCGCACGACGCCCGACGGGGCCTTGTCCATATCCGCCCTCTCCCACAGTTCGACGCGGGCCTCGAGGGCCTGGAGTTCGGCGGGCGCGAAGAACTGGGAGCCCACCTGCCAGATGTCGTTCTCGAGGCCTTCGAGACTGCTTCCGAGCGAAGACAGCGTCGCCGGGGTGACAGCTTTGGGCGCCGCCTCGGTGAGATGGCTGCGGCGTGTGGAGATCGTGACCATCAGATCCTTGATGGCCGATTCCGCATCGGGCTCGACCGCCAGGGCCAGGCTCGCAGATGCGACGTCGGCCTGCAGGGCATGCACAAACGCTCGCGTCGTGGCGGTGGAGTCGACGAGAAGGGCTGCTTCGGACGCCCGGGCCAACTCACCCATGGCTCGATGCGCGAAGGCCAGGAGCTCCTTCCTGAGGTCTGCGACGGTCCCGGTCGAGCCAGCGGGCCCGCCGAGGGATGGCAGGGCCTGAGTGGCGACGCCCGGCCCGCCTCCGCACGCAGCGGAGATGGTGAGGGCGACCATCGCTGAAAGTCGAAGTGCGTGCCGCTTCATCGGGTCCCCCGGACTCGGGTTCGGGTCATCCAGATCGACTGTGTTACTCCCACAGGCCGGATTGGCTCCCGTGTTCCATGCAGTGGAGCGTCGTTTCAAGTCCGTCGCCGAATGCCGGCCCGAGGTCACACCCCCCCCTGGGGGAACGGGGCACGGGCCTGCGGCTGGTGGTGCCCGACGTCCGGCGGATCCGGTGCTCGACATCGGGGCTCCCGGGCTCGCCCTGCGCTCAGGCACTCCAAATGCCTTGCCGATCCGAGGCCCCTTGGACATCGTGATCGCAGTAGATGTGTGGCCAGGATCAACGGAGGTGATCCGATGGCGGGTGGGGATGAAGGCAGTTACGGGCTCGTGCCCGGAGAGGATCCACCGGATCGCCCGCGGGTCGTGGACGAGGCCGATGAGGTGCTCACGGCCTACACCTGGCAGCTGCTCGGTGTCGGTGGCGTTACGGTCCTGGCCTGGGCCGGGGCGGGGTTCTTCGGCGCGGGCATGCCTGCTCTGATTCCCATCCTAGTGCTGGTAGCGCTGGTCTTGCTGTTCCTGGCTCCCGTGACCCGCGAGCCCCGTCTGGCCCGCGAGGTGGTGAGGCGGTGGGACAGGCTTCGCGTGGAGCGGGCGCTGGAGTCTTCAGGCATCGGGGGTGATCCCCGCCTCGAGGTGGCCGAGGCCATGGCCGACCGGGTACTGAGACACCCTTCCGTCGATCAGCGGGTCCGCGACGCCACCAGTTCTCTGGTGGCCAAGCTGAGGATGGTCCTGCGTGATCTCAGGCGGGTGGAGTATCTGACCGATGCCCGGGGGGCTTTGAGCCAGAGCGAGATGACCCGGTCCATCTCGGACCTGCAGGACCTCCTCGATGCCCGGGCCGCGGAGCTCCTCGGCCAGATCGCCGAGCTGCACCGGACCGTCGTGCTCAGGGACGCAGCTGCACTCGAGCGTGTGATGGACCACGTCGAGGACCTCGCCAACGAGCTCCAGGCCGAGCGTGAGGTGGAGCGACTCCTGTCCGACGCGGAGCGAAGCTGATCGGTCTGGGCTCGACGCGAGCCGTTGTCGCGATGGCCAAGACGTGGGACATTCTCCCGGCGCCCGTCATGCGGGCCGTCGTCGCCGCCTGAAGAGCCGCACCCGACCCCGAGGCACTCCGAGAGATGCTCCACATATACATCGATGCGGACTCGTGCCCCGTGAAGGACGAGGTGTACAGAGTCGCCAAGCGCTACGGCCTCTCGGTCACGTTGGTGGCCGCCTCGTGGCTGCGGGTGCCGACTGAGCCGTGGGTCCACCTCGAGGTGGTGAAGGAGACCGGCGAGCTCGACGTCGCGGACGACCTGATCGTGGAGCGGGTCGGTCCCGGGGACATCGTTGTCTCCGACGACATCATTCTCGCTTCGCGATGCCTCGAGAAGGAGGCTCGGGCGTTGAATCCGAGAGGGCGGGTCTTCACGCCGCACTCCATCGGCGATGCCCTGGCGACCCGAGAGCTCATGGCAGACCTGCGTGAGGCGGGGACCATCACCGGGGGCCAGGCGCCCTTCTCCAAGTCGGATCGATCCCAGTTCCTTCAGAGCCTCGACCAGATCATCAACTCAGTCAAGCGGGCTCCTCCGGGCTGAGACCGGGGCCGCGGGCTATCCGTCGCCGACCATTGGGGCGGGCAGGCCCGGATCCCTGCCGCCACGCCTGTTGCCGATCCCTGCCCAGCCGCCCAGTCTGAACGCCCTGCCTCACACTCCAGGACCTCGAGCCATGATCGACCTCAGAAGTGACACCGTTACCCGGCCTACCGACGCCATGCGTCAGGCGATGGCGCGGGCCCCCGTGGGGGACGACGTATACGGCGAGGATCCCACGGTGCGGATGCTGGAGCAGCGGGTGGCGGAAGTGCTCGGGAAGGAAGACGCTGCGTTCGTTCCGACCGGGACCATGTCCAACCAGGTGGCCATGCGGACTCACACGGAGCCCGGGAGCCTCGTTCTCATGGACGCGGGCGCCCACATGGTGCTCAACGAAGGTGGGGGTGCCGCCGCCTTTTCGGGTCTCACGGTTCGTCCACTGCGGAGCGCGTGGGGCATCTTCCAGGCCGACGCCGTGGACGAGGCGCTGGATGTGCCCCACCCCTTCAACCCGACTCATCTTCAGGCCCCTGCAGCGATGCTCTGTGTGGAGAATACCCAGAACGTGGGCGGTGGGGTGATCTGGCCCTTGCAGACATTGCGGGAGGTGGCTGAGGCAGGGCGCAGACACCGCCTGGCGCTCCACATGGACGGCGCCCGGCTCTGGCACGCGTCTGCTGCCTCGGGGGTGACCGAGGCGGAGTACGCCGCACCCTTCGACACCGTGAGCGTCTGCTTCAGCAAGGGGCTCGGTGCTCCCATGGGCTCAGCCCTGGTGGGCGGGGCCGAGATCATCGGGCGTGCGCGGCGGTTCAAGCAGCAATTCGGCGGTGGGATGCGCCAGGCCGGGATTATCGCCGCGGGGGCACTTCACGCCTTGGAAAACCACCGCGGGCGGCTGGATGACGATCACCGTAACGCCCGGACTCTGGCAGAAGGCCTGGCGGAGATGGACGGGGCAGAGGTGACCCTGGATCAGATCCAGACCAACATCGTCCGCTTCCGCGTGACGGCCATGGAGGCCGCCCCGTTCGTGGAGGCGTGCCACGCCTTGGGAGTCTTCATGCTTCCTGGAGGAACGAACGGCGTTCGTGCGGTGACCCATATGGATGTGAGCGGTGACGACATACAGAAGGCCCTGGGCGTCATCCGTACCGTTCTGGGCGGGGAGTAGCTCACCTGTGAAGGTGCAGGGGGGTCTCTCGCTCTACGGTGCCGGGGGTGACGTGCTGCCGCGCCTCCACGAGGGGATGTAGCGGCGGGGCACCCGCAGCATATAGTCGCCGTAGGCATCGCCGAACCGCTCCAGGAGTTCGCGTTCCTCCAGGATCACCACGGCGTGGATGGCTGGGAGGGCGAGGAACGCCACCACCCAGGGCCCGACCCAGTTGGCGATGGCAGCGTAGCCGAAGGTGATCACGGCCACCTCCACGTACCGGGGGTGGCGGACGTGGGCATACGGCCCCTTGTCCAGGAGCACGCCCCTCTTGTCGGCGTCAGAGTGCACCTCGGGAACGCCCGCCAAGATGCGGTTGGTGAGGTGCTTGCGCCGCGCCATGGCCAACCGGAAGCCGAGGAGGGTGAGCATCAGTCCCATGGCCCCCAGAGCCGGGCTCTGCCCGAGGTCGGCGCCCATCAACACCTCTCGGGCCATGTAGAGACCGCCCACGCCCCCGGCCAGGAAGACGCCCATGACGGTCATGGTGATGCGGACTCCCATGCGTCTCCAGAAGCCCACCATGGGATGCACCACATACCACCAGACGATCCCCGGGGGGAGACCGACGACAAGAAGAACACCCAGGACATAGCGGACCGTATCCATCGACCTAAGTTAGGACACCCCTCCTGAGCTGGCACATTCCCTCTTCACCCGGAGATACCCATGCGAGCGCTGCGCTCGGTGTGCGCGGTCCTTCTTGCCGTTCTGTTCGCCCAAACGCTTTTGGCGCAGGAGACGGAGCGGCGCCCCGTGACCACAGACGACGGGCTCGAGATGGTGGGCCTCGGGGGTGTGGCCATGCATCCGAGCGGCGACTGGGTCCTGTTTTCGAAGTCAGAACTCGACTGGGACGAGAACAAGCGCGAAACCACGTGGTGGAGGGCCGACGCCGATGGCGGGGAGCCGTACCGCTACATCGGTGAAGAGGGTGGAAGTGGCTTCCAGTTCTCAGAGGATGGACGTTGGCTCTCGTTCACCCGCTCAGTCGAGAGCAAGGCGCAGATCTTCCTGATGCGGACGGACGGAGGGGAGGCGACACAGCTTACCAAGCACGATGCCGCGGTCGGTACTCACCGATGGCTGGACGATGGGTCGGCCATTGTGTTCGTGGCCCCGGAGGCCCGAACGAAGGAGGAAGAAGCGGCCCGGAAGAAGGGCGAGGACGTGATCTTCGTCGATGAAGGCCCGAGCGGTCAGAGGGAAGGGCAGTGGACCAATCTGTGGCTGATCCCCATCGACTCCGATGACGGGAAGGCCGAGCGCCTGACGGAGGTGGAGCATCGGGTCAGCTCCTTCGCTCCGTCGCCAGACGGGCTGCGGATCGCGTTCGTCGGCCGGCGGGAGAATCGCCGGAATCAAGGCAACCTGGCCGAGATCTATCTCCTCGACCGAGAGAGTGGCGAGGTCGCCCAGTTGACCGAGAATGAAGCCCCCGAGTCCCGCGTCGCGTGGCTGCCCGACGGTTCGCGCATCGTGTTCTCGGCCGCGGGTCGCGAAGGCTGGGACCTGAGGCTCAACAAGCTCTGGACCATCGACCCAGAGACCCGGGAGGAGTCCCTGCTGTTGGATTTTGCGGGCAACCTGGGCGCGAGTGCGTTCACGCCTGACGGGCGCGTGATGTACTTCTCAGGGCAGCACGGGACCAACCGGAACCTCTACCGCCTGGATGTAGGGTCGGGCGAGATGGTCCAGGTGACGGATGTGGTCGGCTCCCTCTCTCCGTCGTCGTTCTCCCGCGACGGAAGCAGGATGGCGTATATCAGACAGAGCCTGGATACGCCTCCGGACCTCTACGTGAGCCCGACGAGCGGTCTCACCGAGACGCGGCTCACCGACCTCAACCCCGACGTCGGGTCCGACCTGTTGCTGGCAGAGGGCCGAACCATTCGCTGGGCCAGCAGTGACGGTACCGAGATCGAGGGCATTCTCATTCTCCCCCCGGCGCATGATGGTGCAGCGCTTCCGCTGCTCGTGCATATCCATGGAGGCCCGGCCGGAGTCTTCTCGAATACGTTCCGCAGCAGCTACCACGTGTGGGCGGGGCTCGGCTACGCTCAACTTCTGCCCAATGTGAGGGGAAGCTCAGGCTACTCGGACGGTCTGCTGCGCGGAAACATGAACGACATCGGTGGAGGGGACTACGAAGATGTCATGACAGGCGTCGAATATCTCGTGGCAGAAGGGATCGCCGATCCGGACCGCCTTGCGGTTCGGGGCTGGAGCTACGGTGGCATACTCGGCGGCTGGACCATCACCCAGACCGATCGATTCAAGGCAGCGTCGCTGGGAGCCATGGTCTCGGACTGGACCTCCGAGTACGGTCCGGGCTTCAACTACGACGTGCGCCGATGGTACATAGGTGGCACACCCTGGGAGAACGCGGATCGCTTCCGGCAGATGTCCGCCCTCACCCACATCGCGAGCGTGACGACCCCCACACTGCTGCTCCACGGAATGAACGACCGCACCGACACCGAACCGCAAAGTATGATGTTCTTCCAGGCGCTCCGCGATCAGGGCAAGGTGGCCCGGTATCTGCGCTTCCCACGTGAGCCTCACGGATTCCGGGAGCCCAGGCACCAGCGCATCCGGGACGTGGAGGAGATCCGTTGGATCCAGAAGTACACGCTCGGGCTGGAGTGGGAACCTTGGGAGCGGCCCACCAAGGAAGATGAGCAAGAAGATGGGTCCGAGCCTCCGGTGATTTCATGATGAATACTGTTGGCTCGACCCCCGTATATTGATCGAGGCATGGACTGTCCACTTCTCGTCTGGAGAGCACGGTGAGCTACGTCCCCATCGTTCCGATCATCACGCCAGAGGCCCCGCCGTCCAGGCAGACCCAGGAGTTGGCCGACCTTCTCGGCAGGGTCGTCCAGGAATACGAGAAGGCTCATCCCACGGTCAGCGGAGCCGAGGTCGCCCAGGCTCTCCAGTTGGCGAAGAGGGCATCGGCCAAGGCCGGGGGCGAAGCCAAGGCCATCTTCGTCGGGCTGGCCGCCGGCCTGGCGCTCATGGTCGGCCTCGGGGTCTTCTTCATGGTTCAGCGTGGCGGAGACTTCGACGCTCAGGGGCCTTGGCCAGTAGCCGCTGTGGTCGTGGCGCTCGGAGTTGCCTTCGCCTTCGTGGCTATCCTGAGACGCAAGGAGTGACTCTCTGAGGGCCGGAGAGAGTCGCACGTTCACTGCCTGCCCAGGCAGACGCGGGCGGGTATGGCGAAGGGCCGTCCCGGAGATAGCGCTCGTGGCGGCGTTGGCCTCCGCGTGCGGAGATCAGAACGTGGCCCGGGCGGGCTTCGAGGTCCGTGACAGCGCCGGCGTATCCATCGCAGTGAGTCAAGAGCCCGCGTGGAGCCCCGGTGCCGGTTGGATCGTGGGTGACCGTCAGTTCGTCGTCGGTGGGGGAGGCATCGACCTGTTCCGGGTCTCGGCCGCGGTGCGACTCCCGGACCGACGGATCGTGGTCGCCGATGAGGGGACATCGCTTATCCATTTCTTCGATCCGGTGGGCAGGCTCGAGGCCACGGGAGGCGGGGAGGGCGACGGTCCCGGAGAGTTCAGGATCATTCAGGCGATCGGATCGGCGGGTGGCGACACGGTGTGGGTGTATGACTTTTCCCATCGGCGGCTGACGACTTACCGGCGGCCGGGTGAGGTCGACCGGAGTATGTCTTTGCAGCCCGCACTCGCCACGGCGGCTCTGGTGGGATGGTCCGGTGACGGCTACGTGGCCACCCAGTTGTGGGGCGAAGGCAGCGGACGGTCGTCTTTCGGTCTCGTTCGAAATCCGGTCACGTTCGTCAACTACGATGCCCAGGGTGTGCTCCGCGACACCATCGGATCCTTCCCCGGTCGCGAGGTCCTGCTCCGTCCCGAAGGTGAGCGCGTGGTGATGGGGGTGGCGCCTTTCACGCGGACGGCCAGCTATGCGCTGGGCGCAGGGGTGCTCTTCGTGGGCGACCAGGTCACGCACGAAGTCCGATCGTGGGAACTGGACGGCGGGCTCGTCGCGATCATCCGGTGGACGGGCGGGTCGCTCGAAGTCACCGACCAGGACGTCGCGGAATGGAAGACCCGCCAGGTGGAGTCGGCCGCGTCGGTCGATCAGCCTTCCGTCCGTGCCTATCTGACGGATGTGCCTGTGCCCGACCGCCGGCCGGCCTATGGGCCACTGCTCGTGGGAGCGGGAGGCTATCTTTGGGTCGGCGCGTATGAGTACGTCTCCCAGGCCCCATCCTTCTGGGACGTGTTCGATGTCCGGGGCCGGTGGTTGGGTTCCGTCGAGATGCCCCTGGGATTCCGGCCGCTCCAGATAGGTGAAGATTGGGTTTTGGGCGTCACCCGCGACGAGTTGGATGTGGAGCGCGTCGAAGTGAGAACACTGATTCGGGCCCCGGGCGCGTTCGGGGGCCCCTGAGGACTTGGAGAGTCGATGACTGGAGATGCATTGCAGCAAGCGACCCTGGCCGGTGGCTGCTTCTGGTGCCTGGAAGCCGTGTTCGAGCTGACGGAGGGCGTCGTTCACGTGAAGTCGGGATACACCGGAGGGGCTTCGGTCGACCCGACCTACAGGGAGGTCTGCTCGGGAACGACCGGGCACGCCGAGGTGGTCCAGATCACGTTCGATCCACATGTGATCGCCTACGAAGATCTTCTGAGGATCTTCTTCTCGATCCACGATCCCACGACGCTGAACCGTCAGGGAAATGACGTGGGTACCCAGTACCGGTCGGCGATCTTCCACCATTCCGAAGAGCAGGCCGCTGCGGCCCGTACCGTCATCGGTGAAATGGAGTCGGACGGGCCGTGGGACGCGCCCCTCGTGACCGAAGTCGCTCCTCTCGGAGTCTTCTACGAAGCCGAAGCCGACCACGATCAGTACTTCCGCACGAATGGCGGCCAACCGTACTGCCAATTCGTGGTGGCTCCCAAGGTGGCCAAGTTCCGCCAACAGTTTGCGCACAGGCTCCGGCGCTCCTGATCGCGGGATGCGCGTTGGCAACGAAATTGCCTTTGATCAGGCCTTTGCCGGGAGCATTTTTGGGCCATCTTACAGGGAGGTCGCACTCATACGATGCGCGACCGGAACCGCACGTATCGGATCGTTACGGACTTGCAGCATCCAAGGAGGATGAGCGTATGCCCAAGCCCCCCGCTGGGCTCGTCTTGAAGTGGCGGAACCTGGCAGAAGAGGGCTACCTGTACGCCGAGATTTCGCGGATGAACCCGGAATTCTCGGTGGACCAGGTCAGGCACTATTGCATGGGTCACACGGGCCGCAAACTCCCAGGCCCGATCCAGCGGGTCGATCGCTGGTACGGCTCGAACGTCTGGCTGCGTGGGGAGAACTCCCCGCACGCGGCGCTCACGATGGCGCAGGCGGTTGCCGCGCTCGATGACTGGGATGAGAAGGCTGACCGCTGGGCGTCTTCCGGAGCCGAGTGGGCGCGGAAGATCGGCGTCTCCCCGAGCACGATCTACATGCTCCGTCGTGGCGAGACCTGGCAGCACCTTGAACATCCGAACCAGGGTCGAAAGCCCAAGAAGCGCAAGAAGTCCAAGAAATAGGGTACCCCTACGTTTTTTCGTCGCCCCGGCTGCTTTCGCAGCCGGGGCGTTCTTGTTTCCCACCCCTGGTCCCCGGGCTCCGCAGAGGCATAGCTTGGTCGGTGCGCCCCTCGGCAGGACTCTCCCCGGAGTACCCCCTCGTGATGAAGCCCCGCAAGCTCTTCGCAGCGTCCCTGGTCCTCGTCTCTACCGCGGCTTGCGGCGACCCGTCGGGCCGGGCCGAAATCCTCTTCCTGGGAGCGTCCGTTCTCGATGGAACGGGCGAGCCGGCAGCTGTCCGTGACGTGGCCGTGACCGGCGACCGCATCGCGTTCGTTGGGAATGCCTCGGTATCGCGGGTGCAGGCCACCGACACCATCGACGTGAGCGGCCTGCTGCTTACCCCGGGCTTCATCGACATGCACTCGCACGCCGAGTTGGATGCGGCCTATGGCCGCGATGGACGGGCCTTTCTTCACCAGGGAGTCACCACGGTCGTACTCGGCGTCGACGGCGGTGGAGGAAGCGATGTGGCGGATCGCATGTCCTCGTGGAGCAGTTCCGGAATCGGTGTGAACGCAGTCCTCTTCGTCGGGCACAACGCCGCTCGACGGGCTGTCATGGGCATGGAGGATCGAGCCCCGACCGCGGATGAACTCGAGCGGATGAAGGCCTTCGTGAGGAAGGGCATGGAAGAGGGCGCACAGGGTCTCTCTTCGGGGCTCTTCTACCTTCCCGGAAACTATGCCGACACCGAGGAGGTCATCGAGTTGAACAGGGTGGCGGCCGAGTATCCCGAGGCGATCTACGACACGCACGACAGAGACCTCGGGGCGGCCTACCCGTCGTTCGGGTACCTCAGGTCGATCGAGGAGGGAATCCGAATCGGTGAAGCGGCCGGGACCAAGGTCATCTTCAGTCACTTCAATGCCCAGGGCGCCCTGAATTACGGAAGGGCTCCGGAAGGCGCCGCGGTCATCGAGGCAGCCCGGTCGCGAGGGGTCGACGTGCAAGCGGCCCAGCACGTGTACACGGCCACCCAGTCGAACCTTCGTTCCTACACCATTCCAGGGTGGGCCGTGGCGGGTGGCGACACCGCGATGGTGCGCAGGTTCGATCATGCGGACACGGTGGACTTCATCGATCGGCAGAGCCGGGACATGCTCAAGATCCGCGGCGGCGCCGACCGTCTGCTGTTCGCGGACCCGCGTCCGAACTTGAACGGGCGCACGCTGGCTGAAGTCGCGCAGGAGTGGGGGCTTGAACCGACCGCGGCGGCGCGCCGGATCCTGCGCGATGGCAACGCCTCGGTCATGAACCTCGGTCTCTACGATCCTGTGAACACGCGCTATCTGGCAGGGAAGGAATGGATGATGACGTGCACCGACGGGCGGGACCCCGGGCCTGACCAGGCCGTGACCCACCCTCGGGTGTTCGGCGCGTTCACCAAGAAGCTCAAGGACATGGTCATCGACGAGGAAGTCATCTCGATGCCCTTTGCGGTGCGGTCGATGACGGGGCTGGCGGCCGACTTTCTCGGCTGGCAGGAGCGTGGGTACATCCGAGAGGGCATGGTCGCGGACATCGCGGTGCTCGATGAGGGGCGGATCCAGGATCGTGCCACGTTCGAGCAGCCCAAGGCCTTCGCCGAGGGCACAGTTCATGTGCTCGTGAATGGGTCCTTCGCCGTGCGGGACGGCGCATTCACGGGAACGAGCGCCGGTCGCCCCATCCTCCGTAACGGAAACGTGTTCGAGCTTCAGCGGTAACGCGCGCTCGAGATCGATAGGGGAAGATCCCTACACGAACTTCCACCGTTTCCTGATTGCACGCGAGCCCACACCGGTTGATGGTGCAGGACGGCGCGTATCCCGAGTGGGAGGTGCAATCATGCCGATTGATCGACTCAAGCATTACCTCGAGGAGAACCACGTACGGTTCCTGACGATCAGGCACTCGCCCGCTTTCACGGCTCAGGAAATCGCCGCGCTGGCGCACGTTCCGGGGAAGGAGGTCGCCAAGACGGTCATGGTCAAGCTGGATGGCAGGATGGCCATGGTGGTATTGCCGGCCCCCGACCACGTGAGTGCCGCCCGGCTCAAGGAGTTCTCAGGCGCTGACGAGGTCGAGCTCGCTTCCGAAGACGAGTTCGCGGACATCTTTCCCAGTTGCGAGGTCGGGGCCATGCCCCCCTTCGGCAATCTCTGGGAGATTGACGTGTTCGTGGACCAACGTCTGCGTGAGGACGAGCAGATCGTATTCAACGCCGGGACTCACACGGAACTGGTCAAGCTCGCGTACTCGGACTTCGAACGTCTGGTGAAGCCTACGATCGGGTACCTGTCGACGAGGAACTGACGTCGGTTCTACCTCGAGGAGAGGGGCGGGGGCCCGAATGGGTCTCCGCCCGGGTTCCGTGACAGCCCTCTGCACCGAGCGGGTGAGGATCTCGCTTGACGGGTGCAGCCAGCAGATTCCCTGTCAGGTGGTGCCGTCAGGCCCGCGCGCGGGCTCGTCCTCCCGTGGACCGAGCCTTCCCGGCGGGGCTGGGGGCGTGAGGGACCCGCCGATGAGGCGTTCCTGGAAGTCCAGGCGCGCGTCCAGGTTGTGCACGTGCCGGGTCATGTCCTGGATGTCGGCCCGCAACAGGTCCACCTCCGCGGATGCCAGCGTCCGAACGGGCGGTTCACGGGTCTCGATCTGCTTGAACAGCCACTGGGCGAACAGCGTACCTCCGGACCCAATGGCCCCGCCGCCCACAAAGGCTGCGGCGAGGATGATCCACAATTCGGGACCCATGTGCGCTCCTCTCCCGTTGGGGCCGTGCGTGGCGGCCCGCCTCACCTCAAGACGGCTCCCCCGCCCCGAAGTTTCGATCAGCAGGCGTGTCCTGGCCAGGGTCGCGGCTTCGGAATCAGTCCGGTGCGTGCCTCCAGATGCGGTCCGGATGCCTCCGAACTCGAGAGCGGCCAGCGCCCGCACCGCTCCCCCCGCGTGTCAGTCCACGTCGAACGACACTCCCTGCGCCAGCGGAAGCTCAGTGCTCCAATTGACCGTGTTGGTCTGGCGGCGCATGTAGACCTTCCACGCGTCGGATCCGGACTCGCGGCCACCACCCGTCTCCTTCTCCCCGCCGAAGGCGCCACCGATCTCGGCGCCACTCGTCCCGATATTCACGTTGGCGATGCCGCAGTCGCTGCCTCGGTGCGAGAGGAAGTACTCGGCCTCGCGGAAGTGGTCGGTGAAGATGGAGGACGACAGCCCCTGCGGAACTCCGTTGTGGATGGCGATCGCCTCGTCCAACTCGTCCACGGCCTCTTTCGGCGAAGTGCCCTCGCTGCCGTAGTCGATGATGTACAGAATCGGGGCGAAGGTCTCGTCCTGCACGATCTGGTAGTGGTTCTCGGCAGCCGCGATGCAGGGCGTCACGTACAGGGAGCCAGGGGAGCCGTCGACCACCTCGCCACCGTAGATGATCTCTCCACCGGCCTCGACCACCTGCTGCCGCGCCGCCATCAGGTCGTCGACGGCCTGCTGGTTCGTGAGGGGACCCATGAGGGTGTCGTCATCCATCGGATCGCCAATGGGAATGCTCTCGTATGCCCTCACCAGGCGCTTCAGAAGTTCCTCGCGCACGGAGCGGTGGACGATGATGCGCCGGGTACTCGTGCAGCGCTGGCCTGCGGTACCCACGGCGCCGAAGACGATCGCCGGTACCGCCAGGTCCATGTTGGCGTGCGGTGTCACGACGATGGCGTTGTTGCCTCCGAGCTCCAGGATCGTCTTTCCGAAGCGCTCGCCCACCACCACGGCGACCCTCTTGCCAACCGCACAGCTGCCGGTTGCCGAAATCAGCGGAATGCGCTTGTCGTGGAGGAGTCGGTCGCCGACCGTGGAGCCCTTCCCGACGACGAGGCTGAAGACTGCCGGATCGACGTCGTTCTCGAGGCACACTTCGGCGGCGATCTTCGTGACGGCGACGGCCGTGAGAGGCGTGCCCGAGGCCGGCTTCCACACGGTGGAATCGCCGCAGACGGCTGCGATGGCCGCGTTCCAACTCCACACTGCCACAGGGAAGTTGAAGGCGCTGACGACTCCGACGACCCCGAGCGGGTGCCATTGTTCGCGCATATGGTGGTCCTGCCGCTCACTCTGCATGGTGAGGCCGTAGAGTTGGCGGGACAGCCCCACGGAGAAGTCGCAGATGTCGATCATCTCCTGGACCTCTCCCAGACCCTCGGACAGGATCTTGCCCATCTCCAGCGTGACGAGTGCTCCCAGGGCGTCCTTCTTTTCCCTCAGCTTGAGGCCGAGCTGCCGGACGAGCTCGCCACGCTGCGGCGCCGGGACCCTCCTCCATTCCAGGAAGGCGGCGTGCGCCTTGTCGACGATGACATCGTACTCATCTTCGGTGACCTGACGGACCGATCCGATGTGGGCGTCGTCCGTGGGAGAGAAGACCTTGAGTTCGGGGCCGGAGCCCACCCACTCGCCGGCAAATCCGCCGGGGTTCATGTCTTCGAGGCCGAGAGCGGAAAAGATCTGATCCTTGGTCATGTCTGGATCCGAGGGGTTGTGGGGCCGGGATTCCGTGCGCGTTTGCGGAACCCCAAGTTTCTCAACGAACGGGGTCGATTGGAAGCCCCGCCCGGAGGGATCCGGGGGAGCCGCGGCCAGGCGTCCCATGTCGGAGCAGGGAAGCGGGTCCTACGCTTCGCCGCTCCCGTCGAGCAGCTCGCGGATGACCCGACCCCGGTGGGAGAAGATGCCGAGCAGTTGGCGCCTCACCAGAGGCAGCGCCAGCTCCCCCAGGGGCCACAGAGGGAGGCGGTACCGAACCTCGTCCGTCATCAGGGTCCCGCCCTCGTCCCGGGTGAACGAGTGACGGTGAATCCAGGTGTGGTAGGGCCCCCGGACTTGAGTGTCCGTGAATGAAACGGGTGGGTCCCATTCCGTGATCTCGGTGCGCCATCTGAACGGGAGCCCGTTGAGGGAGAGCCGATAGTCGATCAGCGTTCCGGCCGCCATCTCGATCGGTTGCGGGGTGACGATGCGGAAGCGCAACGAGGGTGGCGTGATGCGCTCCAGATTCTCCGCAGCCGCGAAGAATGCGAACACCTCGTCCAACCCGCGGGGAATGCTCGTCACCGCGCGCAGGACGTGGATGCCTCCCTCGGGCGTCCCGGCGTCGGGTTCGATCAGGGTCTCGGTCATGGGGGTGCCAACCCCAAGGCGTGACGGAAGTGCCGCGCCCACCCGGCCGTGGGTAGATGGGTACCGGATCAATGCAGGCAGGGAGGACGTATAATCAATCAACCCAGCGTAGCCTTTTCTCCCCAATGTAGGGGCGCCGCCATGTCAGCCAACACGTTCCGTCGGCGCACTCTGGCCATCCTGGTTCCTCTGGCCCTGGCGAGTGCGTGTGCCACGACCCATCACCTGCTCGCCGAGTACGACTTCGCCGATCGCAGTCTCGCGGTCGACCCCGATCTCCCGCCGTATCCGGATGTGCTGACCGGTCCCACCAGCGTCACATCGAGGGATCCCGTCCGCATGGTGCTCGACGCCGCGACCCGGGCTGCGCGCGAGCTGCAGGTCGGTGACCTGGAGGAAAAGCTCGACAGCGCTGCTGCACGGGTGGATTTGCATGCGGTCATGAAGGGGGAGACGCTCAGGCGAGCCAGCCGGTATCTCGGTGCCGCGCCTGAGGAGGATGTCCCATCGGCAGACTATGTCATGCAGGTGACGGTCACCGAGTACGGCATCAGCGCCACGGACTGGGACGCTACCGCCTACTTCTTCATGGATGCTGAGGCTATGCTCGTGGACGCCCGGACCGGCGACGAGATCTGGCGCACTCAGGTGGCCGGACGTGATCCCCTTGGACCCGAAATCTTCTCGGGGCCGAGCGGCGCCCGTGATGTCGTGACTGCAGCAGTGCTCGCCGATCTCTCGGTCGATGATCTTGCGAGGGCTCTGGAGCAGCTCGCCGACTTCACGGCGAGGTGGGTGACCGATCAGCTCCGGGAAGACCTACGGCAGTCCCGACGACGGGAATGACCTACCGGTCCCTTCCCTGATCATCACCCCTGGGTGCGTACATCCGGATGATTCGGACGTTGGGGCGGCCGAACAGCTTCTGAAGTCCGTCCACGGTCTCAGCGTCGGGGACGACCCGCAGCGAGCGGGATTTGAAACGAGGCGCGCTCTCGCCGTTCTCCGCCCCGAGCTGGAGAATGACCGGAGCCGCGCCGGGGTGCTCGGTGAGGAGGGCCTTCGCGTCATCGAACGCCTGGCCCGGCACATCGGATCCGGCTTCCAGGCCGATCTCCACCGCCAGCTCTCCCGTGGTGGTCAGATCCTCGAGGGGCCGGGCAGCATCCAGGAAGACCGGGCGAGCGTCTTCGTCTCGCTCGCGTCCGCTCACCTTGCCGCTGATCAGCACTACCGCGTCCTGCTGCAGAACATCCTTGTACTGCTGCCAGACATCCTTGAACGCCAATATGGTGGCGGTTCCCTGGAAGTCCTCGACCGTGATCTTTCCCCACTCGGAGTTGTCCTTGCGGGAGATCTGCCGAGCCACGGAGGTCACGACGCATGGAAGGTCCACGGCCTGCCCGGGGCGATCCGCAAGTGTCGCAGACGAGACGGGCTCGAACGCGCGCACGACTTCCCTGAACCGATCCAGCGGATGCCCTGAGATGAAAAAGCCCAGAGCCGCCTTTTCGCGGGCCAGTCGTTCCGCTTCAGGCCAGTCCGGGACATTCGGCAGGGACGGTGTAGTCTGCGGGATCACGGAGGCGTCACCGAACAACGAAGCCTGTCCTGCCTCGACCTCGGCCTGACGCACCTGCACCTCGGCGTAGGCCGAATCCAATCCGGCCAGAAGCCGGGATCTGTACCCGAAAGCGTCGAGGGCCCCGGCGGCGATCAGCGCTTCGCACGCTCGCTTGTTCAACGCCCGGATGTCGATCCGCTCCAGGAAATCGAACAGCGATACGAAGCTCCCTCCCGACTTCCGCGCATCGATGATCGACGTCACCGCGGCTGAGCCGACCCCGCGCACGGCGCCGAGACCGAAGCGGATCTGCCTTGATTCCGTGACCGTGAACTTCCAACCGGACTCGTTCACGTCCGGAGGAAGCACTTCGACCGCATCGTCGAGCTTGGGAATGTAGCGCGCCAGTTCCCTGCATTCGCCGATGTACTTCACCACGCTGTCGGTGTTGTCCAGCACGGAGGAGAGCAGCGCCGCCATGAATTCGGCGGGGTAATGGGCCTTCAGCCACGCGGTGTGGTACGAGATCAGCGAGTACGCTGCGGAGTGCGACTTGTTGAAGCCGTAACGGCCGAAGGTCTCGATCTGCTCGGCGAGGTCCTCGGCGACGCGCTTCTCGACGCCACGCTCCACCGCCCGTTCGACGAACGTGCCGAGTTCCTTCTTGATGAGCTCGGCGATCTTCTTGCCCACGGCCTTCCGGAGCACATCGGCCTCGCCGAGGCTGAAGCCCGCCAGGACGTTGGCGATACGCATCACCTGTTCCTGGTAGACGATGACGCCGTAGGTCGGCTCCAGCACCTTCTCGAGATCCGGGTGGGGGTAGGACACCGACTTTCGGCCGAGCTTTCGGTCGATGTAGACGTCGGCCATGCCCGAGTCGAGGGGCCCCGGTCGGATGAGGGCATTGGTGGCCACGAGGTCGTCGAAACGGTCGCACTTCATGGCGCGGAGCTTGTCGTTCGCCAGGCTGGACTCGAACTGGAAGATCCCTGAGGTGCCGCCCCGGGCCATCATGTCGTAGACGGCGTGATCGTCCAACGGGATGTCGTCGATGGTCTCGTAGGCCTCGCCCGTGTCGGGGTTCTTCAACCCCCCGAAACGATCTCGCACCATGATGACCGCGTCGTGAATGACGGTGAGCGTGCGAAGGCCCAGGAAGTCCATCTTGAGCATGCCCGCCTCTTCGAGGCAGTTCATGTCGTACTGGGTGACGGCCATGGCGTCGTCGCCATGGCCGTTCTTGCCGGTCTGGACCGAGACGGGCACGTAGTCGTCGAGCGGTCCCGGGGCGATCACCACTCCAGCCGCGTGCACGGACGCATGGCGGCTGAGTCCCTCCAGCGTCATGGAGTAGTCGAGCAGCTGCCGGTGGCGGTCGTCCAGCTTGTAGAGGTCCTTGACCTCCTTGAGACCGTCCACGGCTTCTTTGACCGTGAAAGCCTGGCCCGGTTGATTGGGGATGAGCTTTGCGATCCGGTCGGTCTCGGAAGGCTCGAAGCCGAGCGCTCGCCCGACGTCCCGGATCACGGCCCGGCTCTTCAAGGTGCCGAAGGTGATGATCTGCCCGACAGCGTCCTTCCCGTACTTTTGCCGGGTGTACTCGATGACCTCACCCCGGCGCTCGAAGCAGAAGTCGATGTCGATATCCGGCATCGAGACCCGCTCCGGGTTCAAGAAGCGCTCGAACAGCAGGTCGTGCTCGATGGGATCCAGGTTCGTGATGCCCAGCGCGTAGGCGACCAGAGATCCTGCCGCCGAACCTCGCCCGGGGCCTACGGGAATGTCGTGCTCCCGTGCCCAGCGGATGAAGTCCTGGGTAATGAGGAAGTAGCCCGCGTATCCAGTGCCTTTGACGACCCCCATCTCGTAGTCGAGGCGTTCGAGGATCTCCGGGGGAAGGGGATCACCGTAGCGCTGTTTGGCGCCCTCTACCGACAGGAACTCCAGGTAGTCGTTCTCGTCAGTGTGGCTCTCGGGGAGAGGAAACTCGGGCAGGTAGTACTTCTTCTCGAAGACGAGATTGGTCTCGTCCGCGATCTTCACGGTGTTCTCGAGCACGTCCGGCCGATCGGGGAAACGGTCGGCCATCTCCGGGCCGCTCTTGAAGTACAGTCCCTTGTCGTACTTCATGCGGCCGGGATCACTGCGATCCTTTCCCAGACCGATGCAGAGCAGCACGTCGTGCGCCTCGTGGTCCTCGGGCTGCAGGAAATGAGCGTCGTTCGTGGCCACGACCGGCAGGCCGAGTTCGTCGGCGAGCTTGAAGATCTTCTGGTTGAGTTCTGCCTGCCCGTCGGAGTCGTGCGCCTGCACTTCCAGGTAGTAGCGACCGTCGAAGAGGTTCGCGTACCACTCCGCTGCCTCCCGGGCTCCCGCCCAATTGTCCGCCTGCAGGTGGCGGGCCACTTCTCCCGCCATGCACGCGGACGAGACCACGATCCCCTCGTGGTGCTTGGCGAGGAGTTCACGGTCGACCCGCGGCTTGTGGTAGAAGCCTTCCGTGTACCCGAGCGAGGATAGCTTCACGAGGTTGCGGTAGCCCTGGAGATCTCGGGCCAGGAGCACCAAGTGGTAGTAGGCCCTATCGCCCTGGCCGGAGCGGGACCGGTCTCGCCGATCGCCCGGTGCCACGTAGGCTTCCATGCCGACGATGGGCTTGAGTCCCGCCTTGGTCGCCTGCTTGTGGAAGCTCCAAGCGCCGAACATGCAGCCGTGGTCGGTGAGTGCGAGACCCGGCATCTCGAACTCCTCGGCCTTCCTGACGAGATCGCCGAGACGGTTCGCACCGTCGAGGAGAGAATACTCCGAGTGAGTATGGAGGTGGACGAAGCTCACTGCGTGACGGCGGCGGGGGTTCGGCTGTCAGGGTTGACGGGTGATTCTATCAGCCGTCGGCTCAGCCTCACAAACTCCCCGGACGAGACTCGTTGTACGGCGCGGATTTTTCTTCGCGGGCGTCGCCAGCGGTCGTGTTTCCGGCACCGCCGGGGCCCACCGAATCACGTCGACGTGAGGTCGTCGGACACAATCAGTGGGGGTGTGGCGGATCCCAGGACACCGTGGGTCGTGGGTCGGGCGTCCAGCGTCGCCTAGCCCGTGACCGTCAGGTTGAAGCCGTCCGGATCCACGAGGTCGAATGCCCGCTTGCCCCACGGCATGTCTGCGGGTTCACTGGCCAGGATTCCGCCTCTTTGCTTGATGGCGAGCGCAACTTGATCCACGTCCTGGGATGCCTCGAGGTAGAGCCTGAATCCCTCGCCCTTCTGCCTGTCTCTACCCTTGGCCCAGTCGTCCTGGAAGAGCATGAAGCGAACCACCCCTGCGACGAGCTCGGCGCCCCTGACCTCGCCGTCGTGCTCGTGGGTCTCTGCCACGTGGAATCCGACCACCTCGCTGTACCAGGCCAGACTCGCCTGGAGATCGCTGACTGTGAGGCTCGGCAGGATGGACTTGAGGCGCAGCATCTCGGGCTTCTCGCGCTCGGGGCCGAAGTCCGGGTCGCTCGTCGGATCACTCATGGTGGGTCGCTCCCTTCTCTCGGAGGCCGGTCCGATCATCCGTCGGGGTGGGCCGAAAGGCTATCCCATCTTAACCCTTCGAGCCGCCTTTCCGCACGCGACTTCTCCCTCTTCTACTTCCGGGAACCGTCAGTGCTTGCCGCCGAAGTGTCAGCGCGGGCCGCAGCGGAAGGAGTCCAGAATGGTCTCGAGCTGGATCATGTACTCGTACTTTTCCTTGGCGGGAGCGTAGAGCCATGCGTCCAGCAGATAGAGCCTGTTCTGATCGGGGCAGGCCACCGCTCTCGTGACGAAGGGCCCGCCCGCTGGCCATGGGAGTTCCGGCGGGTTCGTCCACATTGCACGAACCTCCAGGGCCTCGACCTCTCGGAGGAGAATCCTCCGGTCGCTCTGGTTGGCCAGATCGACGGCCTGTGGCTGGGAATAGTAGGCCCCGACGAGATCGGCCCTCAACTCGAGGAGACCCTCAGGGTCCATCTCCGGCGGGATCGGAGTCTGCCACGTCACCCCGACCTGCCGGATCAGCTCCGAGGGATCCGGGTTGTCGTTACGGAAGACGAACACGGAGTCATTTCGACTCCATTTGTAGACCGTCGGCACCATGAGCGAGAAGCCTCCCTCGGCCATCAAGGTGTCGGCCAGGGCCGTATCCGCCCCGGTCATGAACATCCGACTCTGGGCGTACTGTCGGAATTGCTCATCGAGCCGCGCGTGGTACTCGGGAAGCCGCTGGAGGAGTTCTTCGATCGCCCCCGGCCTCGACAGCAACAGGATGGTGACGTTCTGGCCCCGCGACCACACGTCGTAGACCTGAGTCATGCCCGGCTCGTGAACCGTGTTCCGGGACGCGGCCAGGGCCTCGGCCACCCACGGGTCGGACTCGGTGCCCACCACGAGCATCTGACGGAAGCGGCGCAGGTTGCCCCATTCGGGACTTCCCGGGTCCTGATACGTGACGGTGAACGTCTTCTCGTTCCTCACCGTCTGTACCGTCTGCTCGAGGGCCGCGTAGACATCTTCCGAAGCCTCGCCCCACAGCTCGGGCGTCATGACCGCGATGATGCTGTTCGCGTCTCCGTACGCCACGGACTTCTCGTTACACCCGGTCAGGATCATTGTGGCCAGGAGAAGAAAGCCCAGGGTCTCGATGCGCATGATGGTCGTCCTGCGGGGGTTGTATTCGGATACCTTGTGTCTAACCCGAAATGACCCGCCTGGGTCCTCGGCCCGATCGAACCGTGTCAGTCGGGCAGCGGCCCCAGATTGCGATCCATCAGCGCCTCCGGATCCGGGTCACGGCCCATGAACTCACGGAAGAGCTCTTCGGGCTCTGCCGAGTCGCCCCGGGACAGAATCGATGCGACGTAGCTGCGTCCCGTGCTTCCGTTGAAGATCCCCTCGGAGCGGAACCGGGTGAAGACGTCCGCATCCAGCACCTCCGACCAGAGGTAGCTGTAGTAGCCGGCGGCATAGCCTCCCGCGAACAGATGTCCGAACGACGTGAGGATATGGTAGTCTGCGAAGCGATCGTTGACCGAGAACGCTTGGAAGTGATTCCTGGTGGCCTCCATCACCCTCGCACCCTGGCGCGCATCCGCCTCCTCGCCCTCCTGGGCGGGGTCCAGCTCTGCCGCGAGTTCTCCATGCAGGAAGAGGTCCACCGTCCCGTAGGAGAGTTGGCGCATCTGAGCCCAGCCACGCATGAAACGGCGGGCCGACACCATTCGCTCGAACAGAGGCTGCGGGAACGCTTCACCCGTTTCGTGATGCCGTGCGAAGAGATCCAGCGCCTCTCGCTCCCAGCACCAGTTCTCCATGAGCTGACTCGGGAGTTCGACCCAGTCCCACGCCACGTTGATGCCCGCCCGGGCGCGAACCGCGACCTTGGAGGTGCAGTGGTGGAGGAGGTGACCAAACTCGTGGAACGTCGTCTCCACCTCCCGGTGGGTCAGCAGCGCCGGGCCGTCGCCGTCGGGTGGTGTGAAGTTGCCGCAGATGACCCCGAGATGCGGATCGAAACCGTCGGGAGTCGGCCCGCCGGTGACGAAGCTGTCCATCCAGGCGCCCTGACGCTTCTCCTTTCTGGGAAACCAGTCGCAGTAGAAGGCTCCCACGAGCGTGCCTGCTTCATCGAAGATCTCGTAGTACCCGACGTCCTCGTGCCAGACCTCTTCGATCTGCCGCTCTTGGACGCGAAAACCGAAGACCCGCTGCGCGATCTCGAACATCCCTGCGAGGACACTGGGCAATGGGAAGTACGGGCGCATGGCTTCGTCGTCGATATCGTAGCGCTCCTTGCGGAGGCTCTCGGTGACGTAGGCCACGTCCCATGGTTCCAGAACATCGAGGTCGAGGGCCGCAGCATGTGCGCTGAGGTCTCCAGTGTCCTTCTCCCAGTAGGGCCTGGTACGTTCGACCAGGTCCCGCTCGAACTCCACCGCGCGGGCGCCACTGCCGGCCATGCGGTCCTCGATCACGTAGTCCGGGAAGGACGGATATCCCAGCACCGAGGCCAACTCGTGCCGCATGCGGAGGATTCGTCCGATGATGGCCCGATTGTCATGCTCACCCGCGCGGCAGCGAGTCGAGAACGCGGTGAAGATGGTCTGCCGGAGCTCCCTGTCTTCGCAGTACTTCAACACAGGCTCGACGGATGGGAAGTCCAGGGTGAGCAGCCAGCCGTCGATGTCCTTCTCGGTGGCCCGTGCCCGTGCCCTCCGCACGGCGGCGTCGGGCATGCCGGCCAGACGCCCGTCGTCTGTTACCACGAACTCGTAGCCTGCGGTGGCGTCGAGCACGTTCTCGCTGAAGCGCTGCTGGAGCTGGGCCAACTCGACCCGGATCTCCTGTAACCTGGCCTTGGTCTCGTCCGGCAGGTCCGCACCCGCGCGCCGGAATTCCCGGAGGGTCTTCTGTAGGTGCCTTCGTGCCACGCCTTCGAGGGATGCTGCCTCTTCGGTATCGCAGAAGTCACGCAGTCGCTTCCAGAGCCCTTCGTTCAGAGGCAGACTCGACCAGAACGCAGACATCTCTGGGAGCACCGCGTTGAATGCATTTCGGAGTTCGGGCGTCTCGGCCACGGACACCAAGTGGCTGGCAGGAGAGATCCTCCTGGCCAGCCTGTCCGTGAGCATGTCCAGTCGCCCTATCGTGTTGCTCCAGGTAGCCTGGTCGTCGGAGCGTGCGATCGCGTCGACCTCTGTCTCGGCTTCCCGTAGCGCCTCCCGGATGCCGGGCTCCACGTGCTCGGCCCGTAGCCGATGGAATGGGATACGGAAGTCGTCCTGCAGTAGGGGATTCGCGGCTTCAGGCATTGGGAAACGGCTGCTTGTCGACGGAGAAGGTTGCTGAAACTACAGTTGCTGCGGCGGTTCAAGGTAGTGTCCACGCCGACAGCGCTCGTTGGCCCCCGCCCGTGGGATGGATAGTTTGGCACTCCCATGAGCAGCTCTACCCCCCCTATGCGGCAGCGCGGCGTGAGCGCCGGCGTCCTGAGGCCCTTGGTCACGCTCGGCCTCTTGTTCGGGCTCGCTTGGCTCTTCCTGCGGGTGGCGCCCGCCGCCGGCGAGGGCGGGCGCCTGGCGATTCTGGTCGGCTTCGTCCTGTTGTCTGCATCCGTGGCCGGCGTGCTGGCCGCGGGGGTAGGGCTCCCGAAGCTGACCGGCTTTCTCCTCGTCGGCATCCTGGCCGGACCGTCGCTGCTGGGCATCGTTCCCTCGACCGCGTTGGCAGATCTGCGGCTGATCGATCAGTTCGCGCTGGCCCTCATCGCCATGCTGGCGGGCGGCGAGCTCAAGATCGAAGCCCTGCGCCCACACGCGCGGACCATCTTCACGGTGACTCTGGCGGTGACCGCTATCGTGTGGATCGGGATGGCCGCGGCGGTACTCGCGGTCCGGCCCCTGGTGCCGTTTCTGGCTGACATGCCGATCTCCGCCGCAGTCGGCGTGGCCCTTCTGCTCGGGGTATGGTCAGCGAATTCGTCACCCGACCTGACGGTCGCGGTCATCGAGGAGCGTCACGCCAAGGGTCCCCTCACCGAGGTCATCCTCGGTGTCACGATCGCCAAGGATGTGCTGGTGATCGTGCTGTTTACCCTCACGCTCGCGCTCGTGGCGCCGCTACTCGATCCGACTACGCCGTTCTCGTCCGAGGGGCTGATCACGCTCGCGAGGGAGCTCGGTGGGGCGCTGGCGCTGGGGGCGGGCGCAGGGTGGATCTTCTCCCAGTACCTCGGTGGACACGACAGTGGCCCCCGCTCGCCGCTCGCCACGTTCCTGTTCGCCTACGTCCTGGTGGTGCTCGCGGAACAGCTCCACGTCGAGCTGCTGCTCGCGGGTGTGTCGGCCGGCTTCGTGATCGAGAATCTCTCTCCATCGGGGGAGCGGATGATTCAGGGGATCCGCTCAGTCTCCGTGGTCATTTTCGCCTTCTTCTTCGCGATCGCGGGGGCGAGTCTCGACCTGGCAGCCATAGTCCGGTTCGGGGTCGCAGCCGTGATCCTGTTCCTCGTGCGCGTGGTCCTGACCCGAGCGGCTGCGATGTTCGGGGCCCGGTGGTCCGGCGCGAGCCCCGAGATCCAGCGTCTGACGTGGAAGGGCCTCATCTCTCAAGGAGGCGTGTCGCTGGGACTGGTGCTGCTGATTGGTGAGAGGTTCCCGCAGATCGGACCGGGCGTCATCGCGCTGTCGATGGCCGTGATCATCGGCAACATCCTGGGCGGCCCCGTGCTGTTGGTTCGCGCGCTCGCAGACCGGGATGCGATGTCATCTGCCGAGTAAGGATAGACAGGACATCCGGTCAGGGTCTGGCGTCAGTAAGTGCGGCGGAGCGTGGGGGGGTGTGCGGTTCCGTGGTCCTTGATACCTCTCGAAGGGGCCGGCGGGCGAGTTCGCTGCGGATGAGTCCTCAGTCTCGCCCTATGGATGACATCGCAGCTGGACCGCCTCGTTGCGAGTGCCGAAGTTGGCGACCCAGACGGGTCGGTCCGCGTCGAGGACGCCTCCCAGTCCGATCTCCTGATAGGAGGGGTCGAGCATCACCGTGCGGTGGCCCGGGCTGGCGAGCCAAGCTGCAACGACCCGCTCCGGAGCCGAGGCTCCCATCGCGGTATTCTCACCGAAGGCGGTCGGCAGGTAGCCCGCATCGGTGATCCTCTCGAGCGGATCGGAACCGTCTTCTCCGACGTGTCCAGAGCCTTTGCCCTCGGCCAGCGCCCGTGCATGACCGACGGCGGCATGCACGAGCAGAAGATTTGGCATTAGCGGAGGCACACCTTCGTCTCTCCGCGCTTCATTGATAGCGACAAGGAGATTCTGGGCTGGGTTGGTCTCGCAGTTGGATACGCGTAGGAGTGAAGCGCATCCGTTCAGCAAGACGGACAACGCTAGGGAGGCGCACAGGAGAGAGACCCGCAGTGGTGACATGGTGTTGGATGTACGCATCACTTGGGTGCCTCGTCGCGGCGGCGACGCCGACCCGGATGCGCATGAAAGCGTTCGAGGGTTGTGGCGTAAGGCCTTGTAACCTAAATACTACTGATTGTACGAATTGCGTCGCATGCAGCGGTAAGGAAGTGTTCGCCTCGACACAATAGCCAAAAGGCCCTCATGTGTCCCATGTATTCGCGTTCCCTCGTCCCTGACGGAACGCCCCTTCGCGTTTTCCCTGCTCGTACCGAGCGGTACGAGCGTTCTTCACCATACACCCCTCTACATGAGGAGGGAGAAGTAATGGTCAACCCAAGTAGGAATTCTCTGCGGGGCCTTCTCGGCCTCGCTGCTGCGATTCTCATTGGCGCCGGCGTCACCGCGGGTGACGCTGCAGCGCAGGAGAGTTTCGGCACGGTGGTCGGACAGGTAACCGCCTCAGACACGGGCCAGCCCTTGGCCAACGTCAATGTGCTCATCGCGGGCACCGGCCTCGGGGCCCTCACCAACCAGGACGGTAGGTTCATCATTCTGCGGGTCCCGCCTGGTGACCAGACAGTGGAAGTCAGTTCCATCGGCTACGCGTCCGCGACGGCCGAGGTCACGGTCGCGGGCGGGCAGACCGCCACGGTCAGCGTCCGCCTGGATCTGGACCCGTTGAGCCTCGACGAGATCGTGGTCACGGGCTACGGGACGTCGCGCAAGGAGGATCTTACGGGCTCCATGGTCGCGATCAGCTCGCTGCAGCTCGAGCTGCCGACGACGACGACCTTCCAGGACGTCATCCAGGGTAGCCCCGGCGTGCTCGTCACGTCGCTTGACGGTGCCCCCGGCGCCGGCTTCGACATCCGCGTGCGTGGACAGGGTTCCATCACCGCCGGTGCCGAGCCGCTCTACGTCATCGACGGCGTGCCGCTCTTCAACGATCCCAGTGCTAACACCGAGCTGGGCAACGGCGGCCGGACGGCCAACACGCTGGCGTCCATCAACCCGAACGATATCGAGAGCCTCGTCGTTCTGAAGGACGCTGCGTCCACCGCCATTTATGGCTCCCGTGGAGCCAACGGCGTGGTGCTCATCACCACCAAGGGCGGCGTCGCAGGCAGCCCTATCTGGTCCAGTGCTCCGAAGTTCGAGCTCCGCGTGCAGGGTGGCGCGTCAGGTTTTGCGCACAACAACCTGCATAAGGGCCTGAACTCCGATCAGTACCGCGATTACTACCTCACGGCTCGGCAGAATGACGGCATGTCCCTGTCCGACGCAGAGGCGCAGCTGGCCAACCAGTGGCCGCTGTACGCGTCAGAGCAGACCAACAACGTCTGGTTCGACGAGGTTACCCGGACCGGGTACACCACGCAGTTCGACCTGAGCGCCACGGGCGGCGACGAGCGGTTCACGTACTACGTGTCCGCCAGCAGCTTCAACCAGCAGGGCAACGTTCTCGAGCAATTCTTCGAGCGGTTCTCTACCCGGGTGAACCTGACGGCCAGGCTCACGGACAAGTTCACGCTGGCCAACAACATCACGCTGGCCCAGACGGACTACAACGGCGTCGAGGACGGCAGCGCGTGGGAGTCCGTCTGGTACATGAACGTCTTCATGCCGCCGATGCTTCCCATGAAGGACGAGGATGGCTTCTGGTACAACAGGCACCGGAACGTCATGGGTGCGAACCACCCCGTTGGTGGTATCTATGAGAACCCGAGGACCCGTGAGACCCAGCGCATCATCGAGAACATCAGCGGAACCTACCGGTTCAACGACAAGCTGACGCTGGCGTCCAACTGGGCCTTCGACCTCTACAACATCCACGACTACACCTTCAAGAACATGTTCTTTGGTGATGGTCGGAACTCGGGTGGTTACGCGGATGATTCCCGCGTGGGGAACATCAACTGGCAGGGTACGCAGACGCTGAACTACAACACCGACTTCGAGGGCCTCCACCACGTGGACATGGTCGCTGGTTACGAGGCAAACAAGAACAACCGCGAGCTCACCAACGTTTGGGGCGAAGGTTTTGCACACCCGAATCTGAGGCTCGCGACCAGCGCCGCGATTACCGAGGGAACCGCAACGAAGGCGGAGTACTCCTTCGAGTCGTACTTCGGGCGCGTCAACTACGACTACGACCGGACGTACTTCCTCTCTGCGTCGTTCCGGACGGACGGCTCGTCCCGGTTCGGTCCCGAGGAGCGCTGGGGTAAGTTCTGGTCGCTGGGCGCCGGCATTACGGTGACCAACATGTCGATGTTCGAGGACTCGTTCTTCGACTACCTGAAGCTGCGCAGCAGCTACGGTGAAGTCGGTAACGCCGAGATCGGCAACTACGCGTGGCGCGGCCTCTACGGCTTTAGCCGTTCGTATGACGGTCTGCCGGGTGCCGCGCCCTCAGGCGTGGCCAACGAAGGCCTCACCTGGGAGTCCCAGGGTTCCTTCAACGTCGGGCTGGACTGGGCAGTTTTGGACAGCCGGCTGACGGGTACACAAGAAGTCCTCAACGGATCTTCTGTTGAACGTGCCGACATCCCTGACGACGGGCTTCCGCAGCACGCTGCAGAACTTCGGTGACATGGAGAACTCGGGCGTCGAGTTCTCCATCGCTGCGGACCTCGTTCGGTCAGCGGACTTCGACTTCGGCGTGGACTTCAACCTCACCACGCAGAGCAACGAGATCACGAAGCTCCAGGAGCCCATCCTCTCCGGCACCAAGCGCCGTGAAGAGGGCCGGGACTACCAGGAGTACTACCTGTATGGTTGGGCTGGCGTTGATCCGGCCAACGGCGATCCGCTGTGGTGGACGGACTCGACCCGGACTTCGACCTCCAACAGCTTGAGTGACGCTGAGCGGTTCTATGATGGTCGGACGGCTACGCCGAAGTATCTCGGCGCCTTCGGCTTCAACACGCGGTACAAGTCTCTCACCTTCAGCGCCCTCGCCACCTACATGTTCGGCCATCACCTCTACGAGGGGGCCGCGCGCTTCTACAATGGTGACGGCAGCCTGGTGACCAATCCCTGCTACCGCGGTTCTCCTGGGGTGGCGTGAACAGCTCTCAGCCGAGCAATGCTGACCGTTGGCTGTTCAAGGGTGACTACATCCGCCTGAAGGACATGACGCTCTCGTATCGGTTCCCGGAGTCGATGGCCAACTCGATGCGGTTCGGCTCGCTGACGATGCACGTCAACGTGACGAACGGCTTCACCTGGGTAGCTGACGAGAACCTCAAATTCGACCCCGAGCAGATCGTAAGTGGTGTCTACAACACAGGTACTCCGAACTCTAAGACGTTGAGTCTCGGTTTCACCGTGGGATTCTAGGGGACTATCATGAAATTCTTCAAGAAAGCAGCGATTGCGGTGATTCTGCCCGCAGTCACGGTCACGGGCGCCTGTGATAATCTTGCTCTGGAGCCCTACGCGAGCGTGTCGAACGACGCGTTCTTCCAGACGATGGGGGACTTCGAGGCGGCGATCATCGGCGTGTACGATCAGATCTCGATTGCGGACTACTATGGCCGGAGCATCCACCTCATGTCCGACATCATGGGTGAGGATGTGAAGCAGAACGGCTCGGCGAACCGTTATCAGGAATTCGCCGACTTTGAAGGCCAGGTCGTGACCGGCCACGGCTACGAGACCGAGCTGTGGGCGGAGGGCTATGAAGCGATCAACATGCTGAACATGATCATCAACAACGACTTCACGCCGCCAGCAGGTGTGCAGGCAGAGTTCGACCAGATCATGGGTGAGGCGTACGCCCTTCGCGGGTTGGTGTATTTCGACCTGGTGAGGATGTATGGCCAGCACTACACCTTCACCGCGGCCGGGGGGCACCCCGGCGTTCCCATCATCCTGGAGTCGGATGTAACCGTGCTTCCCTCGAAGAACACGGTGGGTGAGGTCTACGCTCAGGCCATTTCCGATCTCAACATGGGCATCTCGATGATGAACCAGACCCGGGATGGGTCGTTCATGATGACGGATGGGGCAGCGCAGGCGATCCTGTCACGGATCTACCTGTACATGGAGGACTGGCCCATGGTAGTGAGCATGGCCGACGCGGTCATCAACAGCGGCAGCTACGCGCTGGTGGAAGGTCAGGCGTACGTGGATCAGTTTGAGGCCGGCGCCTCGTCCGAGGCGATCTTCGAGATCCAGAACACGGATACCGACAACAGAGGGAGCGATGCCCTCGGTCGCATGTACACGGCCTCCGGGTACGGGGACTACCTCCCGGCGAAGGATCTACTGGACCTTATCGATCCCGCCGATATCCGGATGGACATGTTCGTGGTCGATGATAATCTCACGGGCATCTACGCGAGCCATCGCGTCAACAAGTGGCCCAGCCGCACCGCGAACGTTCCGGTGATCAGGCTGTCCGAGGTCTACCTGAACCGGGCAGAGGCCTACGCCCGGAATAGTCAGGACGCTTTGGCGCAGGCTGACCTGGACATGATCCGGCAGCGGGGTCTTGCTACCGCGCCTGCTGTGACGGCTACTGGCGCTGCGCTCCTCGATGAAATCGCCCTTGAGCGGAGGATCGAGTTGGGATACGAGGGCCATCGGATCCACGATCTGATGCGCAATAGGATGGACATCAACCGGGTCGACGTTACCGGCGACGTGGCGTTCATGGCGTATCCCTGTCAGTTCTGCATCCTGCCGATTCCGCAGCTTGAAACGGATACGAATGAGAACATCTCGCAGAATCCAGGATACTGATGCACTGAGTTAGGATTGGGCGGGCGGCCTTCGGGTCGCGTGTCCTATCCGCGATGAGAGAAAGCCCGCAGGAAGTTCGCTTCCTGCGGGCTTTCTCGTGTTACCACGGCCGTGGCCCCGATGGATCCTGAAACGAACGCCGCATCGGGTGCGGGGTAGTACCCGTGATGCAAGACCCTCCCCACCTTCGTCACCTGCTTCTTCTGGTCGCATTGAGTGCGGCAGTCATTTGGCCGGTCTGCGACAGCCAAGGCGGGGTGGCCGCGCAGGAGTGGCCGTCAGAGGACGAAGATGCTGGCGTCTTGGTCGAGGGCGTGGTTGTGGATGATGCCACCGGCGACTCCCTATCCGGCGCGGCCGTCTCTCTGGGTGCTGGCCCCGGGGTCCGAGGACGCGGGACGCGCGTCACCGGTGAAGGCGGTCGCTTCTCCTTCTCCGATGTGCCGGCGGGCACCTACCGGATCGTAGTGCGCTTCGAGGGTTTCCGGGACATGAACGACACGATTCCGGTTCCCTCGGAAGGAGACCTGGAGCTCATACTGCCCCTCGCTACAGGGTCAGTTCTCGAGCCCGTCGTCGTCGCAGAGGTTTTGCCCGAGGCGGTGCCTGGATACGAGCGCCGTCGGCGGGGGGGGGCACGGTTCCTCATAACCCGCGAGGACATCGAAGAACAGCGTCCTCGTTACCTCTCGGAGCTTCTCCACCGAATGCCTGGCGGAATGGTGGTTCCTACACCGCCCCACGGTTACACGCTCCTCCTCCGGGGGCAGTGTCGGCCAGGCATCTGGGTGGACGGGGTGCCGATGCCTGGGGCGGCGGGCGTGGACCGACTCGTCGTGCCGCAAGATGTAGAAGCCCTGGAGGTCTACCATGGGTTCGAGCTCCCCGTGGAGTTCGGTGTAGACGAGTGCGGAGGTATCCTCATCTGGACCAGGAGGGGCCCGTCTCTTCCCCCACAGGGAGAAGGAGAGGAGGTCCCGAATGTTGGATTCTTCGGGCGGTTGATCGGCATCGCTGCGGTGGTGCTGGTGGTGGTGGTGCTCACGCGGTAGGGTCGAGCGTTCTTGATCTTCTCTGAACGGCCCTAGTCCGCGTCGGAGATCGTCCTCGGACTCTCCTCTTCGCCCTCCAGCGTTTCGAGCACCTGCTGCCAGTCGAATTTCTCGCCCAGGCCGCGCACGTAGTAGTCCATCCAGGCCATCTCGCTCACGGCCTTAAGGTATCGGTTGCGCGCCCCGCGAATCCCGTGCGTCTGCCCGGGATATATGAACAGTTCGGTAGGCACGTCGAGCTTCTTGAGAGCCATGTAGAGCTCCAGCGACTGCGGGCTCGGCACCCTGGGGTCACCCGCCACCACGTGGACCATGGTGGGGGTGCTGGCGTTGGCGATGTACTTCAGCGGGGACTGGTCCCAGTAGGGTTCGAAGTTGTCGTAGAGGAAGTCGTCACCGATGTAGAACTGCCTGTTCCGCTGCACGTCGCTCTGGGCGTACATGCTGATCCAGTTCATGGTGCCGGCGCCGGAGCTGATGGCCTTGAACCGATCGGTGTGGGTGAGGATCCAGTTGGACCAGTGGCCACCGGCGCTCCAGCCGTGCACGCCCATGCGGTCGCCATCGACGATGCCCTCGGCGATGAGATGGTCTACGCCCGTCATGATGTCGTCGTACCCGAGCGTGAAGTAGTCGCCGACGATGTCCGTGCGGTGGGCGTTTCCGTAGTTCGTGGAACCTCGGTAGTTGGGGTGCAGCACCGCGTAGCCGGCTCCGGCGTAGACCTGGTCGTTCCGTCCGTTGAACCGGAGAATGTCCGCCGATGCCGGACCCCCGTGGATGATCACCATCAGGGGGTACCGCTGCCCTTCCTCGTAGTCCACAGGATAGACCAGGACCCCGCCCACGGTCTTTCCATCGGTGCTGGTCCAGTTCACCTCCTCTGTACGCCCCAGAGCGATCTCTTCCAGCTGGGGGTTCACGTCGACGAGCTTTGTCCACTTGCCCCGGTCATCCACGTCGTCCAGGTCGCCCACGGCGAAGACGGTGGGTGACGTAGTGGGGTCCGAATAGCTGATGAAGATCTGGCCCGTCTCGTCGTCCCGGTTCACGGACAGCGAGGCCCGCTGCTCCGTGATCTGCCGCACCTCACCGCTCTCCACGTCCACGGCATGGAGCTGTGTGGTCACCCGCACGCCGGCATTGAAGTAGATGGTGTGGGCGTCCTCGGACCAGAAGTCGACACTCAGGCTCTGGTCGAAGGCCGAGCCCAGCTTGCGGAAGTCACCGCCTCGGTCGTCCACCGCTCGGATGTAGATCCGGTCCTCCGTCATGGTGTAGCCCTCGAGGTCGTCGGGCGCCGAGAAGGCGATCCAGCGGCCGCCGGGCGAGAAGCTCAAGCCCTGCTCCTCCACCTCGTGGTTCTCCATCAATCTCTCGACGTGCCCGGTGGCGACTTCCAGCAGGTACGGGTCCGAGTAGAGACCGGCTTGGGTGATGTTGCGCTCGTAGCGCTGGGTAGATCCGCCGGAAAACCCGATCCACGCGCCGTCGTCGGAGACGGTGAAGCTCTCCACGCTGTAGGACGCATCGTTGGTCAGCCGACGCTCCTCGGCCGCTGCGACGTCGACCGCCCACAGGCTGGAGAGCGGCGTGACCGCGTTTTGCACCGCGACGGTGAAGCCCTCCTCGACACGGCGCTGCTCGTCTGCGTCGAAGACGTCCGGTCGCACGAAGTAGATGCTGCCGCCCACCGCAGCCCACTCCCACCGGTCCACGCCCGCGTCGCCCCAGGTGATTCTCTCGGCTTCGCCACCCACGAGATCGGAGGTGGGCATGCGGAAGAGCTGCTCCTGGTCCGACTCGCCACTGCGGTAGACGAGCCACGCTCCGTCGGGGCTGAACTCGAAGTTGGAGACCCCGTCCTCGGCGTCGGTGATCTTGCGGGCCTCGCCGCCGTCGTGGCGCATGGTGTAGAGCTGATTGCCGCCTCGCTGCTCCGATGCGTCCCGGTTCGAGGAGAAAACGAAATAGGAACCGTCCGGAGCCCAGGTGGGCTGCGTCTCGTTCTTGTCGTCGGTATACGTCAGGCGTCGGCTGGACGAAGCACCCTCCCGCACGGACACGATGTGGATGTCACTCTGGGATTCGGCCTTCTCCCAGTCCGGGGTCGTCACCGTGTAAAGCATCAGGGAGCCATCCGGGCTGGGAGCACTGGACCCGACACGGTTCATCTCCTGCACGTCCATGAAGGTGAGGGGCCTCTGCTGTGCGGAGAGAGGGGCGGCCAGCAGGGCGACGGCCACGGCTGCGGCCTGAATAGTCGGTGACGGAGTGAGCATGTCTTCCTTCGCGATTGCGGTGGTCTGGTAGGCGCGCAATGTAAGGACTGTGAGCCCGCTGGATAGCCTGCTCCCCTATTGCAGGGAGAGGCGCCTGGCGTAAGCGGCTTTTCGGACCTGGCGTGAGCGGATCTCTAGTTCTCGGGCTGCGGCCATACCGTGGTGCTGTCGTGGAACGCGGCCCATGCGAACCAGTAGGCCACACAGGCCTCGGTCACTCGGGGTCGCCGTGAACGGTGAGGCTCGCGCCTATACGCACAACATCCCGTGCTGGCATGAGATCGTGAACGCGATGTTCCACGGTGGGTGAGATCAGTGGGAGCTAGTCCTCTCCGATTCCACTCTTCATTCTGATGAGAACCACCCCGTTGGCGCCTCGGCTTCCATACATCGCCGTTTGACCGGCGTCCTTCAAGACGCTGATCGAGTCGATCTGGTTCGGATTGAGGTTACGCAGCACCGCTTCGGCGGACGGCATGACCACTCCGTCTACAACGAACAAGGGCTCTTGTCCGCCCAGGAAGGAGGAAGTCCCCCGAATCCGCACGGTGATCTCACCGTAGGCTCCTTCGCTGACCCGGACGCCCGCAACTCGGCTGAGCATCTCTACCAGGGTCCTGGGACGACCCGACTCATCGTCACGGCCCTCGACCGTTCCGACCGATCCTGTGATCTGCTCCTGTTCGACCTCGCCGTACCCGATGTCCACGGGATCGGAGGTCGTGGGTCCTGCTTCGGACCCTCCGGCGGTTGCGCAGCCAGTCACGGACCACAGCGCGAGCGCGCCGACAAGCCAGAGACGGCAGAGGTGTGGGCCGGCCGAAATTGACGATTTCATGGTAGCGCCTCCCTTGTTGCAGCGCCGGACGAGCGCCGCTTCACCTACACTCTACCTTGGGCAGGTATCAACGCGGTAGGGTGCGCCTCCCGTCGACGGCGCTTCCGGCGAACGAGGCGCCGTGAAAGGCGTCGATATTAGACACCACCGAAGCCGAATGGATCCCGGTTCATCCACCGCCGGCACCCCCTCGCCGCCTGCCTGAATCCCCGGCAACCTGGTCGGTCGAACATGGCGATTGACAACCGGGCCGGCCGGTTTATTTTCGCGAGTATATGGCCTGCGACGTCCGAAACAGGTCGGCGTTCGAGGCGGACAATCCTGAAGGAGATTCGGGAAATGAGCCGGTCGGATTGGTTTGCGGAGGATCTCGATCCTTCCGCTGGCATGGGGCTGCCGCATGAGGTGGCTGACGATCTCGACGAGGACTGGGACGGGGAGGAGGACTGGGACGACGAGGACGACGAGGATTGGGACGACGAGGACGAGGACGAGGACGACGACGAGGACGACCTGTTCTAGCTCCGGTTCTTCAGTCGGGGCAGCAGCAGTCCGGTTCGGGCCTTGTAGGCGCTCCAGCCATCGTGCCGAGCGAGCGATGCGTCGGTCAGCACCATGTTGGGTAGGAATATCATCCCCCATACCCACGCCAGAATGGCCCACGCCACCCAGTGGCGGACCATCAGCGCATATGCTGCGTACACCATCATCTCTCCGAGATAGTTGGGCCGGCGTACGTACCGGAAGAACCCGTCTGTTATGAGGCCGGTGCGGTTCTTGAGGGTGAAGTGTCGCTGCGCGTCGGCCCCCACCATGAGGAAGAGTCCGAGGGTGTGGATCGCGATGGCACTTCCCAGCAGGGCCGGACCGGCCACACTGCGGGGCTGGAGTGCGTCCGAGATGATGAGGACCGGGAAGACCCAGTAGAGGCCCAGTACGAGAGCGAAGCTCATGAAGGCCCCGCCCAGGGTGACACGTACCCTCCAGCGCGGGTCGGGGAAGCAGAGGTCCTTGAGGATCCAGGCGATGCCGTACGAACCATGGAGTGCCAGGTATATCCAGGCTTCGGTGCTCGTGTTGTCGTAGGCCACCATCAGTGCGCCCACGAACACCAGCGTGCCTCCCTTCTGTGCGTTGATTACCCACGCGAGCCTCAGTCTGCGCGGTCCGCCGAGAAAGTCCTGGCTCAGATAGTTGGAGAGCCGACCCAGCGCCGCGGCCCATGCGGGCGGAGGTGGAGCCTGGTTCATTGCACTGCCCCCCTCGACGTGGGGCTCCATGCTGCGACGGGTGGCAGCGTGGTCATCGGGTAGCGACTCTTCGGACGGCGGCACATTGCGTTCCCCTAGGCTGGAGCCTGGCTGGGGGAGCCTGCAGAAACCGGGTGTGGAGCGCAACGTCGGGGCTACATCCAGGGCGCGCGATTCCAGGGACGGTTTGATCTCAACCGGCCTCGGCGGGCGTCTTGCGGACGTTCTCTGGCCAGCGCCTGACGCGAGGCCCACTATACCGGCTTGACCACAACCACCCCAGGCAGGAATCGCCAGCCATGCGTTTCTTCCGCACCCTTTCTTCGTGCGTGGCGGCAGTCGCCATCGCCGCGCCACTCGCCGCTCAGGTCCCGACGCCCGAGTCGGTCCTCGGCTTCGGCGTAGGAGCCGACTTCGAGCTCGCCACGTACGAGCAGTCGCTCGAGTACTTCCAGAGGCTCGATGCAGCTTCCGACCGGGTGATGCTCCAGGAGGTCGGGGCCACGTCCATGGGGCGGCCCTGGTACGTGGCCCTGATCTCGTCGGCGGATAACCTCCGTGACGTCGAACGGTATCGGGAGATCGCCCACCGGCTCGCATACCCGGGCGACATGGACGAGAGCGAGGCCCGCCGTCTGGCTGCCGAGGGAAAGGCGATCGTGCACATCGATGGGGGCCTGCACGCTTCGGAGGTGGCCCACGCGCAGCACACGATCCAGTTGGCGTACGATCTGGTGACGGGAGACGACGATCCGGAGACCATGGCGATCCTGGACGACGTGATCCTGCTTCTCTGGTTCAGCCTGAACCCGGATGGTCAGACGTTGGTTGCCGACTGGTACCGATCGAATCTGGGTACGCCGTTCGAGGTCTCGTCCATGCCCTGGTTGTACCAGAAGTACGTGGGGCACGACAACAACCGCGACGGCTACATGATCAACCAGATCGAGTCGCGGGTCGTGACGAGGGTCGACCGGTTCTGGGAGCCGCAGATCCTCTACAACCATCACCAGACGGCCCCGTTCCCGGCGCGGATCTGGATCCCCCCGTTTGCCGAGCCGATCAGCCCCAACGTGCATCCCCTCATGTGGCGGACGGTGAATCTGGTGGGCATGGCCATGGCCCAAGCTCTCGAGGAGCGCGGCCAGAAGGGCGCCGTGCACATGGGTACGGGGTTCGACAACTGGTATCCGGGCTTCATGGACCACGCGAACAACTTCCACAACGTGGCATCGTTCCTGACCGAGACCGGCCTGTATCGGTACGCGACCCCGCACTTCTACACGGTGGCCGACTTCCCACAGAGGGCGCGGGACCTGCGGCCCCAATCCCTGTACGCGAGCCCGTGGGAGGGCGGGTGGTGGAGGCTCCGTGATGCGGTCGACTACATGATCACCGCATCGGTTTCCGTGCTCGACGTGGCGGCGAAGTACAAGAACGACCTCCTGTTCAACCGCTACCAGGCGGCCCGCGACGTCATGGCGCAGTACAGCGAGGGTCCGCCGTACGCGTTTTTCATTCCCCAGGATCAACGGGATCCGGTGGCTGCCGCGGAGATGCTCCGCCGTCTCGCCTTCAACGACATCGACATCAAGCAGCTCGCTTCTGGGGTGGTGGTCGACGGGGTGACCCACGCTGCCGGTACCTGGGTCATCCCCATGAGCCAGCCCAACGCCAACTTTGCCCGGCAGCTCTTCGCCGTTCAGGAATATCCGGACCTGAGGGAGTATCCTGCGGGCCCGCCCGACCAGCCGTACGACGTTTCTGGGTGGACGCTGCCCTATCAGTTCGACGTGCGCGTGATCGAGGGACGGTCGCCGCTGACCCCCGAAGTGACCTCCGCGCTCCAGGATCTGTCGTCCGAGCCGGTCGACTGGCGTGACCAGCGCGACGCCTCCTCATGGGACTCTCCTCCGGACGTCGGCTTCGACAGTCACCCTGTGGCCAGGGCCATCGTGCCGCCTCCCGGCCGCGTGCAGGGATCCGGGAATTCTCTCATTCTCGACCCTGCGGAGAACAACAGCTACAGAGCCATGAACCGAGCCTGGCAAATGGGTGGCCGGGTCGCCTTTTCCGCCGGGCGGGGGGGGACGGACGGGGCCGCCGGAAGCAGCGGCAGTTGGTTGGTGCGGGGTATCTCGGCTGAACAGCGCGACGCCTTGGTTCGCGACTTCCGGCTCCAGGCCCGAGCCGGGTCCGTGCCCGCGGAGTTCGTCGACAGGCCCCGGGTCGGGTTGTATCGGCCCTGGGCGGCGTCGATGGATGAGGGCTGGACCCGTTGGGCGATGGAAATGTACGACTTCGACTTCACCAACCTGTACAACGCGGACGTGCGGGCGGGAGAGCTCAGCAGTAGGTACGACGTGATTATCCTCGCCGACATCCGCGCGCGGACGATTCTGGAGGGCTACGCCTCCGGGTCGGTGCCACCCAGGTACGCGGGGGGGGTCGGCGCCGAGGGTGTCAGAGAGTTGGATGCGTTCGTGCGCGGCGGAGGCACGTTGGTAACGATCAACGGCTCCAGTATGTTCGCGGTCGAGGCGCTCCACCTTCCCGTTCGCAACGTGGTCGCGGACCTGCCGCGCGACGAGTATTTCGCCGGAGGCGCCATCGTCGAACTGCTCGTCGATCCTTCGCACCCCGTCATGAGCGGCATGTCCGAACGATCGAAGGTCATGATCGGCGGCAGCCCGGTGTTCACGGTCGACGACGATTTCGAGGGGCGCACCCTCGCCAAGTACGCGGAAGACGGATCGCCCCTGCTTTCCGGTTACTTCCTGGGTGAGGAGCATGTTCAGGGGTACGCGGCTGCGCTCGAGGTGAAGCACGGCCAGGGTCGGGTGGTGCTTCTCGGTATGCGGCCACAGTGGAGGGGGCAGCCTTTCGGCACGTACAAGGTCCTCTTCAACGCCGCGCTCTATTCAGGGGCGGTCGCCGCCGAGGCCCCTGATAGCGAGAGCTTCTGGGAGGCCCCGGAAGAAGCTGAGGAGGGAGATGTAGGCGAGGTAGGGGGCCGGCGTCGGTGATAGGCGGGATCGCGGCCGGAGGCTCGGGGTAGAGCGTAGCCTATGATACCGTTGACCACTTGGGTGCGGCGCCTGCTCATCGCGAATATCGCGATGTACTTCATTACCGCGGCCAGCCCCCAGCTCATGGGGCTCCTGATCCTCTACCCCCCGGCGATTCTCCTTCGACCGTGGACCGTCGTCTCGTACATGTTCCTCCACGGGGGTCTCGGGCACCTCTTCTTCAACATGATCGGGCTCTTCTTCTTCGGTCCCCGGCTCGAGAGCCGCTTGGGTGGCCGGGACTTCCTGTGGCTGTACTTCCTGTCCGGGGCCGGGGGTGCAGTGTTCAGCATCATCTTTGCGACGCAGTACCCCGTTGTGGGTGCCTCGGGCGCCGTGTATGGGGTTCTGCTGGGGTACGCCCTCTTCTGGCCCCGTGAGAAGATCTACATCTATGGGATCCTGCCGGTGGAGGCGTGGCTGCTCGCGAGTCTGCTCGTATTCGGATCCCTCTACTCGGGTCTCGCCGGATCCGCTTCGCGTACGGCGCACTTCGCCCACCTGGGCGGGCTCGCGTTCGCGTTCGCGTTCGTGCGTTGGCGCGAGTGGAAGCGCGGCGAGGGCAAGCGGGCTTTCCAGAAGGCGATGAATCCACGAGGGACCGCACCGGGTTTGCTCGGTGACCGCGCGGCACTGGCCCGGTGGAAGGGCATCGGAGTTACCGGTCTTCACCAGCTCAATCGGGACGAGGTCGTCCGCCTGCTGAACAAGGTCGAGTCTTCCGGCGTCCAGAGCCTCACCCCGCCTGAGCGGGAGTTCCTGGACCGGATGTCGGCCGGGTAGCTCCGGTGAGCGACCCCGCCCGCTACCCCATTCCCGCCCGGATCCACCGGGTGGAGGAGACGATCCAGCGCAGTCGGTTCGTCACCACGGCGGCGCACGCGCCCGACGCCGACGCGGCTCGCTCGTTCATTGCCCGGGTGCGCGAGGAGTTTCCTGACGCCACCCACAACTGTTGGGCCTTCGTTGCCGGTCCGCCGGCCAGCACGACGCACATCGGCATGAGCGATGACGGGGAGCCTCACGGAACAGCCGGCAAGCCCATGCTCACAGCGCTCCTGCATGGCGGGGTCGGAGAGATCGTGGCTGTGTGCACCCGCTACTATGGCGGGGTGAAGCTGGGGACCGGGGGGCTGAGCCGCGCCTACTCGGGAGGCGTGAAGCTGGTGCTGGAGGTGCTCCCCACGGAGGAGCGCGTCGAACGCTCTCAGGTAGCGGTGGTGACTGGCTACGCCGACGTCGACGCCCTTCAACGACTCATCGCCGAGATGGATATCGTCATCGAGGGGGAGGCCTATGGCGCGGATGTTCGTTTCCACTGCGGCGTACCCACCTGTGACCTGGACGACTTCACGAGGCGGGTGGCCGACGTGACCCGGGGCGCGGCGATTGTGACCCGGGGCTAGCCCCGGACGAGGTCCGGCGTATTGTCCAGCGACAGAGTCTTCCCGCACCAACCAATCATGTCATGCGAATCTCCAGCCGCTCCGCACTCGCCGCCGCCCTGAGCGGCCTAATGACCGCCTCCGGGTGCGCCACGATTCAGCAATTGACCGCTCTGAGAAGTGTCGACTTCAGCCTGGCAGGCGTGACGGAGGCGAGCATCGCCGGGATCGCCCTCGACCAGGTCGGCTCCTGGGAAGATCTCAGCCTGACTGATGCAGGCCGATTGGCGCTGGCCGTAGCGCAGAGGGACCTGCCGATGCATTTCCAGGTGCTCGTCCTGGCGGACAACCCGGCGGACAACCCCGCCGCTCGGCTCACGCGCATGGACTGGACGCTCCTTCTCGAGAACCGGGAGACACTGAGCGGAGCCCTGACGGAGGAGGTGGTTCTTCCGTCCGGTGAGCCGCGCGTGATCCCCATTGCCGTGAGCCTCAACCTCATCGAGTTCTTCGAGGGCAATGCCCAGGATCTGCTCGAGCTTGCGCTTTCGCTGTCCGGGCAGGGTGGGGCTCCCAAGCAGGTGGCGGTTCGGGCGAGTCCGGTGATCAGCACGCCGCTCGGAGCCATCCGCTATCCCCAGCCGATCACCATCGTCGATCGACAGGTGGGGGGCGACAGCTAGCACGCCTTTGCCGGCCCACCGGGCCGGACCTTGCCGCGGTCCGGCTCCCGGGCGAACGGCTTGGCGCCTGGTTCCGCCCTAGTGGGGCCAGTTCCCGAAGGGGTCCTCGAGAGACGGACTCTGCGGCGTGAACAGTTCGGCACCGCCGGGCGTAATGACCATGTCGTCTTCGAGTCGCACGCCGAACTTGCCCGGGATATAGATGCCCGGCTCGTCCGAGAAGGTGTTGCCCACTTCCAGCGGGACCGTGTTCCCTCTCACCAGGTACGGCCACTCGTGGCCGTCCATCCCTATGCCGTGTCCGACCCGGTGTGTGAAGTAGGCGTAGCCGGGACCGAAGCCGGCGTCCTCGATGACCCTCCTGGCGGCTGCGTCGACGTCTTCTGCCGGGACCCCGGGGCCGGATGCCTCCAGTGCCGCGGTCTGAGCTCTGAACTCGATCTCGAACACCCGCCTCATCTCGTCGGTGGGCGTACCCAGCACGAACGTGCGGCTGATGTCCGAGCGATATCCCTCCACCCCGCAGCCGCCGTCGATCAGTAGGATGGTCCCCTCGCGGATGACCTGCGGCGTGATCGATCCGTGGGGCAGCGCGGCGTACTCCCCGGTCTGAACACTGGCGCCTCCCTGGAAGCCCAGACGCTGATGGGCCATGCTCACCAGGCCGCCGAAGTCTCTTTGCGTCATGCCCTCGTCCATCGCTTCGTAGGCAGCCTTGTACGCGGTGAGCGTCACCTCGTTGGCCAGCCTCATGAGGTCGATCTCGTGGGCGTCCTTCACCGTTCGGCACCCTGCGCTGACGGGGTCTCCGCTCACGACGTCCAGTCCGGGCGCCGCCAGCGCGACCCCGTTGCTGAAGCGGAACTGGACAGTCTCCTCCATGCCGATGCGACCCGTGGCGATTCCGCGGTCGCGCAGGCCCTCTGCCACGCGCTGGTAGGGACTCTCGTGCTCCTGCCAGGTGCGGACTTCCGCGCCGCCCAAGGGACCCATGGCGAGCTGCTCGCGTGCCCTGTCCTCTTCGAAGGCGGGGCACACGACGAATGCTTCGCCCTGCACCGGGATCACGACCGAGAACAGGCGTTCGCCGCCGCCCCAGCGGACGTTGGTGAAGTACACCATGGACGTGCCGCCCGTGAGCATCAGAGCGTCGAGCCCCTGCTCCCGCATAAGACTCTTCGCGCGTTCGAGCCTTTCAGCTCTCTCCTCTGACGAGATGGGGGTCGCGCGTGCCGCCCAACTCTCGAGGCGCGCGATGGAGGGAGGCATGTCCTGTGGCGCCGGCTGCCCCAAGACCGCCTGCGGCCGGGTTAGGGCCGCTCCTGCGGCTGCAGCGGTCGAAGTGCCGAGGAAGTGACGTCTGGAGATCATGATGGGTCCCCGAATGGAGCGCGAGCGTGCGATGCGAGAGGCCGGCATCATAGGTCGTGCCGCTCCAGCCCACCACCTTGTCCGACGCAGCCGGCGGGCGGAGTTTGCACCTGGTGTGAGGCTGGTAGGAACCGGAGGTCCAACCCAGAGGAACGAGTCATGGAATCGGTCATGAGAGCCGGTCGTTGGGCAATATGCGTGCTGACGCTGGCGGCGTGCGAGGGACCGGCGCAGGGGGACGTCTCCGAAGAGCCGGACGCTGCACGCGCGGCGATGCTGGCCCGCGCCGAAGCCCTCGAACTCGACACAGAGTACACGCCCCCGCCGGGCGAGCCGCTGCATCACCACACGTCGGGCTTCGCCAAGATCCTCTGCTCGGCCGTGTTCATCACCGGACTGGATCCGGCCGATGCAGCGGAGAACGTGGGCGGCTTCACCAGCCCGTTCGCCGAGCGTGCGCAGGTGGTCGATACCGTGGTCGACTTCGCCCGACAGGAGGTCCGGCTGACGCTCGCCGACGGCGTCACCCGAGCTGCGAAGGTCTACGGCAGTCAGGGGTGCGTCACCCGGCCCATCGGAGCGGACTCGGTGTTCTTCACTCCGTCTGTCGTCGAGCCGCGTCTGCCTCCCGCACACGCCACTCCGTGGCCCATGGGTGATGTCCTGCCCGACGAGGCCTCCCCGGTCGGCGTGGACATGGCCCTCGTCGCAGAGGCGGTCGAAACCGCCATGGGGCCGCCGGAGGCCATGACCGCGGCCTTCGTCGTGACCTATCAGGGCCGGATCATCGGTGAGGCCTACGGTGATGGCATCGACCTGCACACGCCGCTCGAGAGCTGGTCCATGGGCAAGAGTCTGACGGGATCGCTCATGGGTGTGCTCCTTCACCAGGGTGCCTACGAGCTGTGGGAGCCGGCGCCGATTCCCGAGTGGCAGGATGCCGGCGATCCGCGTCAGGCCATCCGTATCGGCGACATCATGCGCATGTCCAGCGGTATCCGGATCCGGGCGCCGCAGGATCCCGACTACGATCCCGAAATCGGGTACCCCGACCACGTGTATCTCTACACCGGATCGGTAAACTCCTTCGAGTACGCTGCGACCCGCCCGCAGGAGTGGGAGCCGAACACGGTGGGGCGGTATCGAAACACCGATCCCGTACTCACGAACTACCTCATCCGGCTGGCAGTGGAGGGTCGGGGCGAGGACTACCACGCGTTCCCGCGCAGAGCGCTGTTCGACAAGCTCGGCATGCGCGATGTCGTGATGGAGACCGACCCCTACGGCAACTTCCTGACGCAGGGATACGAGTATCTGGCCGCCCGCGACTGGGCCAGGCTCGGAAACCTCTACCTGCAGGATGGCGTCTGGATGGGGGAGCGGATCCTGCCCGAGGGCTATGCGGACTACGCCCGCACATTGGCGCCGGCATGGCAGGAAGACGGGCGCCCGATCTATGGAGGGGCGTTCCACTGGATCAACGGACAGGGCTCGTACCCCGTGCCCATCGAGTCCACGTACTTCGCAGGCGCCGGGGGACAGGTGACGCTGATGATCCCGAGTCACGATCTCGTGGTCGTGAGGTTGGGCAAGTACCGGGGAAGCCGCGCGGGCGGGCGAGCCCTGCGGGCCGCGCTGTCGCTGCTCATGGAGGCAGTTCCGGCGGCGTCGAACTGACATCGCCGCGGTGGTGAGGAGCAGTAACGATGGGTAGCCATATCGACTATTCGGGCCTTCAGGCTCTGGTGGACGGGGGCCGGAAGGGTGGGGGCAGTAAGAGTGGGGGCAGCAAGGGAGCCCACCCCGGCGGCCTCAGGCGTGCCCTACGCCGGTTCTGGATGTGGATGCTGGTCCTGGTCGTGCTGGCGACTCTGCCCTTCTTCGTGCTGGTGCGGTTGGGTGTGTTCGCCTATCGCGAGTGGGGTCTCGGCACCTGGCCTTCGTTTGCCCTCGCAGTGGCGGTTACGTCGCTTCTGCTCGCCGGCTACGCGTGGGGCGTGGGTAGGAGGTTCGGAGCGGGGAAGGGGATGCGCCGCTTCCTGAGGCGGTCGGCGGTGGGGCTGGCTATCGCGTATGCAGCCTACGGCCTCGTGTACGTCGCGGGCAGCAACGTGAAGTCCGACGAGGTCCGGGCGGAGTACTCGACCCTGCATCCACTGCTGCGTGTGGCGACCAGCGTCGTGTTCATGGTGGACCCCGGCTCCGTCATCACGGACGCGGGGCGCACACCAGAGGACTACTACCTGTGGGGGCTGCCGGTGAATGAGGCATCGCTCCACTTCCCGCAGGATGATGGCTTCGTGCACGCCGTCGATCTGCGCACCCGCGGCCGTCCGGACTGGAGAAACCGGGGCCTGGAGTTGGCCTTCTGGGCCTTCGGGCTCCACTCGCTCCGACATGTCGGGACCGCGGACCACCTTCACGTATCGCTGCGGCTTCCGGGGTCGTAGGCCGGCGCGCGCCGGGACCCGGCCAACCACGGGCGTCCCGCTGCCGGGATGGGCGCCCCGCAGCTGAAGGGGATCCTCCCACACGGAAGACGGGTTTGTCCGGGGGTTACCCGAGAGCCGGAACTCTTATCTTTAGGGCTCGGACCGCCATCGCTTCCCTCCTGACAGGTCGACTTCCGCGGATGTACCGGACCTCCTTCGTTGCCCTGATCGCGGCTACGCTCCTGACCCAGGCCTGTGATCTGGTTCCCGAGCCCGACCCCCCGCTCCAGTTGGGGCTCCTGGGCGGCGAGCCCGCGTATCCGCTCGGCAAGCTGGACTTCACGCTCAATGACACCGATGGTCGGCCCTACGACTTCCGGGCTGAGACCGACGGAGTGCTGACCCTTCTGTTCTTCGGCTATACGTCGTGTCCCGACATCTGCCCCATCCACATGGCCACGCTGGCCCAGGCGTTGGCGGAGCTGCCGCCTGAGCAGCGGGAGAAGATCACAGTGGTGTTCGTGACCGTGGACCCGGAGAGGGATTCCGCGGTTCAGATCCGGGCATGGTTGGATGCCTTCGACGAGTCGTTCGTAGGGCTGCGGGGCAGCCTCGACGAGGTTGGCGCGGTTCTCGCGCAGTACAACTATCCGCCTCCCGAGCGGGAGAGTGGCGGGGCGGGGTACCTGATGTCCCACCCCGCGACCGTGTATGCCTTCACTCCCGACAACCTGGGCCGGGGCATGTACGGGGGCGGCACCACCAAAGCCACCTGGGTCCATGACCTGGGGGCCATGCTGGGGTATCCGTGGGACACCCAGCCACTCGAGCTTCCCGTGCCGGAAGAGATTCCCCAGGGTGAGTTTCTCGGTCAGGCCGGGGACATCCAGGTATTCGACGGGTATGCGCCGGCGCCGGCGGGTGACAGCCCTGCAGCCGTGTATGTGAGGTTCGTCAACCGGGGCACGGCCCCCGACACGCTCTTGGCCCTTGCCTCCGAGGCAGCAGCGGCGGGGAGCATTCACGCCATGCTGGTCGAGGGCGGTGTTACCCGCATGGTCCCGATGGACCGGGTCGAGATACCTGCTGGAGCGTCCGTGCAGTTCGAGCCGGGTGGCAGGCATGGGATGCTGGAAGGCCTCAACCGACTGCTTATTGTCGGAAGCAGGGTTCAGGTCGAGTTTTCGTTCGCTCGGGGTGGTCCGGTCAGGGTGCCGGTGAAGGTCGTGAGCTTCACGGCCGTGGTTCGCTGACTGCATGCGCCGGGCGATGACGAATTGGTCAATCAGAGGGGAATGATCCATATGACATGGCAATGGCGGGCGGTCCGGAGTATTGCGGTTGGAGGTGGCCTCCTGGTGATGGCCTGTGGGGGCTCCGAGGAGCCTGCGTCCGACGCGCCAGTGGTGCCGGCCCAGCCGTTCCTGGCGGCGACCCCGGGCCCCAATGCGCCGTCCGGGGTGGTGCAGGAGACGATGGATGCAGCGGGCTACACCTACGCCCGGGTCGACGCCGATGGCGACGAGCTCTGGCTGGCTGGCCCGTTGAGCGAGGTGTCCGTGGGTGACACGCTGTCGCTCGTGGGCGCAGACAACATGGGGGAGTTCTCCAGTTCGTCTCTCGATCGAAGCTTCGAGGAGATCTACTTCGTTGGCGAGTTCAAGATCGCCAGCGAGGATGATGGCACATTCGTGGGGACGGTTACCGAGACCATGAACGTGGCCGGCTATACGTACGCCCGGGTCGAGGTCAGCGAAGAGCTCGAGTGGATGCGGGCTGCGGACACCGACGAGCCCGTAGTCTGGCTCGCGGGTCCCGAAACCGTCTTGAGCGAGGGAGACGTCGTCCGTTGGGCCGGAGGGTCGATCATGCGTGACTTCCACAGCAGCACGCTGAGCCGGACCTTCACAGAAATAGTTTTCGTCGGCTCGTTGACGCGGGTCGAGTGACTGTGGGTATGCAGCAGAGAGGAGTTCGAACGATGAGGGGTCAGTGGAATATCATGGTCGTGGCCGTGTCGCTGGGCAGTCTGCTGGCCGGTGCCTGCTCCGAACCGTCCGATCCGCCAGCTGGGTTGATCCCGGCGACCGGTGAGTTGCCTCAGGGGCATCCGGACATCAGCCAGGCTCCGGCTCAGGCCAGCGCGCCTGATGGCCCGGTGGGCGTCGTGCTCGAAACCATGGACTCGGGCGGCTACACCTACGCTTTGGTCGATATCTCGGGAGAGGCGATGTGGGCGGCGGGCCCGGTTACGTCACTCGCCGTGGGCGATACGGTCGTCCTGGCCGGCGCGATGGGCATGCGGGACTTCACCAGCAGCACCCTCGACCGAAGCTTCGACGAGATCCTGTTCGTGGGCTCGTTCGCCGCCGCCGGCTCGGGAAGTGAGACCTTCGCCGGAAACACCGGGCTCGTCAGGGAGACGGCAGACGCAGCTGGGTACACCTACGTTCTCGTCGAGATCGAAGGTGAGAGCCTGTGGTTGGCCGGGCCCCAGACGGCCGTCTCGGTGGGCCAGACGGTGGGTTGGATGGGTGGAGACCTCATGAGGGATTTCTCGAGCACCTCCATGAACCGGACCTTCGACGCGATTCTGTTCGTCAACGGACTGCGGGTAGTGAACTAGGCGTCGCCAAGCCGTTGGGCACGCCCAGCTCTGGCAGTGGGCCCGGGCAGCGGAACTGCTGCGCGGGCCCCGTTGGTCCGGGTTCCGAGTGGTGATTGCAGTCGTCTCGGGTGCCCTCGGCCCACCCAATGGTATCCCACGGCGGGTTGGAGCAGCCCTCCCCCGGGGACTGCGGAAAGGGCGGTGGGGCCGGTTGAACCAGTGTTCCGGCTTGTGTAGGTTTTCTTGCTCCGGTCTGACCGGATGGCTGGAACGAAGGGCCTGTAGCTCAGTTGGTTAGAGCGCACGCCTGATA
>JBDHIL010000004.1:0-171767 GCA_039587465.1 Gemmatimonadota bacterium
ACGAGCTGCCCGGCGTGGGGATCAGCCGTAGCGACCCTCGATATAGTCGGCCGTTTCCTTCAGCTGCGGCGCAAGGAAGAGCTCATCCGTGGGCCCGGCCTCCATCACCCGGCCCATGAGCATGAACGCGCACTCCTCACTGGCCCGTCTGGCCTGAGCCATGTTGTGGGTCACGATGAGGATGGTGTAGGCGCCACGGAGGCCCCAGATGAGGGCCTCGAGTGCCTCGGTGGCCTTGGGATCCAGCGCTGACGTCGGCTCGTCCATCAGCAGGACGGACGGCTTCACGGGCAGCAACCGTGCGATACACAGCTTCTGCTGCTCCTCGAGCGAGAGGAACGTGGCCTTCCGCTGGAGTTGATCCTTCACGTCATCCCAAAGAAGAACCTGTTGCAGGGCGTCCTCGACGACCTCGTCTTCCTGCGAGCGCGTGAACTTCTCACTGCCACGGTGCAGACGATGGCTGAAGAGCACGTTGTCCCGGACGGACAACGGGAGCGGGTTCGGCCGCTGGAAGACCATCCCCACCTCTTTGCGCAGGCGGGCCAACTCCACATCGGACCCGAAGATGTCGGCACCCATGACGTCGACGGTGCCGGTGGTGCGCACGTAACTGCCCAGGCGTTCGTTCACGCGGTTGACTGTACGCAGCAGCGTGGACTTGCCGCACCCCGAAGGCCCGATGAGCGCCGTGATGATGCCCTGCTTCACGTCGAGGTTCACATCGAACAACGCCTGGAACGTGCCGTACCAGAGGTTCAGGTCTCGGGTCTGAATGGCCACGGATGGCTGCTGCTCAACCAAAACGACCCTCCACGTAGTCCCGGGTGCGCTGATCGTTCACGGGCCCGGTGAAGAGGTCCTCGGTGTCGCCGATCTCCACCAGTTCACCCTCCAGGAAGAAGGCCGTCCGGTCCGCCAGGCGCCGGGCCTGCTGCACCAGATTCGTCACGAGAATAATGGTGATCTCGTCCTTGAGCTCCTTGAGGACATCTTCGATGCGCATGGTAGTCACCGGATCCACCGCGATGGAGAACTCGTCCAACAGAAGAAGATCCGGCTCCTGTGAGAGGGCCCGGGCAATCGTCAGGCGCTGCTGCTGCCCGCCGGACAGAAGACTGCCCAGGGCGTTGAGGCGGTCCTTCACCTCATCCCAGAGCGCCGCCCGGGTGAGGCACCTCTCAACGATGATGTCCAGGTCGGCCCTCTTCTTGATGCCGGCCAGACGGGGGGCAAACGCCACGTTGTCGTAGATGGTCAGCGGCAGCCCCACCGGAAGCGGGAATACCACCCCGATACGCTTCCGCAGCGCGTAGACGTTCCGGACTTCATGGATGTCGTGTCCGTTGAAGACGACGCTGCCCTGCACATTCATGTTCGGGTCGAAGTCCTCCATGCGGTTCAATGCCCGCAGGAAGGAGGTCTTGCCGCTGTTCGCCGGCCCGATGATGCCGAAGATCTCGTTGGGCCGCACATCGAGGCTCACATCCCGAAGAATCGCATCGCTGCCGTACGAGATGGTGAGGTCGCGGACCGAAAGCGCCGCCTCTGGATCTACCATTTCTTCTTACCCCTCAGGTAGACACGAAAGCCGATGGACAGCGCGTTCATGATGAGGACCATGCCGATCAGCACCAGGGCGACCCCATACGGGAGATTCTCCGGTACTCCGGGGACCTGCGTCGAGATGACGAACAGGTGCAGGGACATGGCCATGGTCTGATCGAACACGCTCTGCGGCAGGAAGGGCAGGAAGAACGCGGCCCCCGTGAACATCACCGGCGCCGTCTCACCCGCCGTGCGGGACACCTCCAGAATGACGCCGGTGAGGATGCCGCTGATGGAGTTGGGCAGCACGATCTTCTTGATGGTCTGCCACCGGGTGGCCCCCATGTTCCAGCACGCTTCCCGGAAGGCCTGCGGCACTGCCTGCAGAGACTCTCTCGTAGAGACGATGACCACAGGCAGCGTCATGACGGCCAGCGTCAAACTCGCAGCTAGAATGCTGGTGCCGAACCGCGCGAAGGTCACAAAGGCGCCCAAGCCGAACAGCGCGTGTACGATCGACGGGACCCCGGCCAGGTTGATGATGGCCAGGTTGATGACCCTGGTGAGCCAGTTGTCCGGCGCGTACTCCGACAGATACACCGCCGCGGCCACGCCCACCGGCACCGAGGCGATGAGTGCCACTGCTACCAGCCACACCGTCCCGATGAGAGCAGGAAAGATGCCACCCGCGGTCATCCCGTCGGTGGGGATAGTGGTCAGGAAAGCCCACGAAAGCGTCGGGCCACCCTTGTAGATCAGAACGCTGAGAATGAGAACCACCGGCACGATGAGCAGAATCGTCATCATCAGGAACAGGGCCCGGAAGAGCCACTCTACCTGCTTGTTCCGCTGGTCCAGTGCAGTCTGTGTGAACATCCGCTAACCCTTCCTCACGCCCTTCACCACCAGATCGGCGGTGAGGTTGATGACGAAGGTCACGGCAAAGAGCAGAATGCCGAGGGTGAACAGTGCCTCGTAGTGATCCGACCCGACCGCCGTGTCACCCAACTCCGCCGCGATGGTGGCGGTGAGAGCCCGCACTGAGTCGAAGGGGCTGGTCGGGATGTTGATGGCGTGACCGCTGGCCATGAGCACGGCCATGGTCTCTCCGAAGCCCCGGCCCACACCGAGCAGAATCGCCGCCATGAGGCCGTTCTTCGACGCAGGAAGAACGACCCTCCAGATGACCTGCCACCGGGTGGCGCCCATGGCCTCTGCGGCTTCCCGGTACGAGTCCGGAACCGCCTTGAGCGCGTCCTCGGCGATAGTGGTCATAATGGGCGCCGCCATGAGCCCGAGGATGATCCCGGAATTCAGGACGCTCAGCCCTACCGGCACATTGAAGATGTCGATGATGAGCGGGTTCATGATGGAGAGTCCGATAAAGCCCCACACCACCGACGGTATGGCAGCGAGCATCTCCACCAGGACCTTGAGCGTCTCCCGCAGTCTTCCCGTGGCGAACTCACCGATGAAGATGGCCGCACCCAGGGAGAACGGTACGGACACGACCATGGCCAAGCCGGTGACGCTGGCCGTTCCGGCCATCAGGGCGAGGATGCCGTAGGTCGGATTCCGCTCAGATGTCGGCCGCCAATTGGGCGAGCCGAAGAACTCGGGTACATCGAGCGTGGCGATGAACCCGAGTCCCTCCTTCGTGATGAACACGAAGATCCCGATAATGAACACGATGGCCGAGATGCCACCCACGAACACGAGTACGGCCACGGCTTTGTCGGCGTACCAATCCCACCCCCGTCGATCGAGATCTGAGAACCCTCCGACAGCCTCGGGCCCCACTGAGACGTCAGCGGGCATCAGGCCCCCGGAGCGTCAGCATCAGATCGCGGATCCGCACCGAAAGCTCCTTGAGTCTGGTGCTCATCTGCTCTTCGGTCATGTCCTCCGGAAGCGTCTCGACGTCGAGTCCGTTGCTCCAGTCGAGAAAGACGGTTCTGAATGGAAGGCTCGCTACGTGTCTATGGGCCTCCGGGTGCAAGCCCACCACCACATTCCAGTGGCGGACCTCTTCATGGACGGGCTGCAGCAGGGTCGGCTTCATGCGCTTCATGGTCATGCCGTGGCGGTCCATGAACTCCACCAGCGCCGGGTCCAAGGCCTCGACGGGCGCCCAGCCCGCACTGGCATACGTGCCGCTCTCCGGGAACGCCTTCCGCGCATACCCTTCTGCCATCTGCGAAACTCCGTCGTTTCGCTCATCGATGAACAGGATTCTGAAGATCTTGGTGTCCTTGGTCTCGCCGGTGGTGGAAAAAACGGTCTGCTCACAGACGTTCTCAGCCTGCTCGGCCACCCGCTTGAGCAGATTGATGGCCCGCATGAGTCCGAAGACGTCCCGCAGCTCCAACACGCCCGACTGACCCACGTCCACGAGTTCCGCGAAGACCTTCTGGAGGGTCGAGTCGGTCTGGCCGGCCATGCCCGAGGTCTCGCGGGCGAGGTCGGCGTCGCCCTCCTGGAAAGAGATCAGCGCCTGCCGCAGCGTACGCTGGGCCTGGTGGCTGATGAGTTCGATATCCCGACCCACCCGCTCGGACGGAGGGGCCTTCATCTGCACGGCCTCCCGTCCGATCGTGCTCGCATAGTCACCGATGCGCTCCAGGGCCACGTCCAGCCGAAGCACCGCCGAGACATACCTGAGCGGTCTGGCACTGGGCGCGTGACGCACGATGAATGCGTGAGCAAGGTGGTCGATCTCACGGATCTGCCGGTTCACCCGGCGATCACCGAGGATCACCTGATTCGCTAGGTCGCGGTCGTGGTCGAGGAGCGCGCGCACCGCGTCGGCGACCTGCCTCTCGATGCGACTCACGATCTTGCGGACCTTGTCGCGGATCTCATCCAGATCCGCTTCCATCCGCTCCTCGTAGTGGGTGATCGGTTGGTCGTTCACATCAGTCTCCGGTCTTCGTGTTCGCTCTTCGGACACTCGTTCGTCCCGCTCAGCGATGACGAACCTACTCGCAAGTCACCGTGGTTGCCGGGGCGTATCCCTTCTCGAAGATCACACACTGGCCGACATCGCTGAGGACGAAGTCCATGTATGCCTTGATCGCCCCTTCCGGCTGGCCGGCTGTGTACATGAAGAGGGGCCGGGCGATGGGGTAGCTCCGGTCGATGGCCGCCTCCACGGTCGGGAGCACGCACGTGCCGTCGTCACCCATGATGCAAGGCACCTTGATGTGCTCCGTGGCGTAGGCGAGCCCGCTGTAGCCGATGGCGCAGGGAGTGTTCTCGACGAGATCCACGACGTCCTTGGAACCATGCATGTCCCGGGAACCGAGCCTGAACTCGCTCTCGCCCAGCACAGCTTCCTGGAAGTAGGCGTAGGTGCCGGAGTTGTTCTGGCGGCTCACGCGGACGATCTCGCCGCTCGAGCAGCCGGGCACCGTGACACCCATCTGATCCCAGGTCTCCACCGTCCCGCCCTCACCGTAGATGGACGCGAGCTGCTCGAGGCTCATCTCGGAGATGGGGTTCTCGGGGTGGAGGTAGACGGCGAGGGCATCGTAACCCACCACGAACTCGATGGGATTCTGACCCCGCTCACGCGCGAGCTCGAGCTCGCTCTCCCGCATGGCTCGGCTGGAGTTCGCGATGTCCACGGTGCCGTTGATCATAGACGAGATGCCGGTGCCCGACCCGCCGCCGGTGACGGCCACGGCGACACCGGGGTTCACGGTGCCGTACATCTCCGCCCAGGCCTGGGCAACGTTGACGAGGGTGTCGGAGCCCTTGTTCTGGATGACCTGACGGGAGCCACCCTCGCCGCCGGTACCGCAGGCGAGCGTGACGACGAGTAGAGGGGCGATGGACTTGAAACGGTTCACTTGTCATCCTCCGAAGTCTTGGCTTGGCTTGGCGAAACAGTAGGTCTTGATAGGCTGGGCGCGGGGCGCGCGCCAAGGGTGCTGAGGTCCCGTAGTCCAACTCGTCGGAGTCGCCGGCATGCGGGGGACGTTCGACGTCGCATAGGCCTATTCCGCAGGCAAGGTGAACTGGATCGTCGTCCCGCGGTCGAGCTCACTATGGGCCGTAACCTCGCCACCCATGGCCCCCACGAGATGCCGGACAATGGCCAGGCCAAGACCGGTGCCTCCCATTTCCCGGGCGCGAGAGCTGTCCGTTCGATAGAACCGCTCGAAGACACGAGGAAGTGCCTTGGCCGTGATGCCCTCTCCGTCATCCGAGACCTTCACCTGGATCAGGCCCTCCCCCGCCGGTTCGACGGTAACGCGGATATGCCCGCCCTCGTCGGTATGGCGGAGCGCATTCTCAAAGAGGTTCCTGAAGATCTGCTCCAGGCCGTCCCGACCCGCCCGAACCGACGCGTTGCCGTCCACCTGGAGCACAATGCTCTGGGCCTGCGCCTTGGCCGAATAGGCTGACCACGCTGCCAGCGCTGAATCCTCGACGAACACTGGCTCCGTCCCACCCGCCAGTCCGCCCAACGACTCCAGGCGGGAAAGGTCCAGGAGGTCGTCAACCAGCCGCTGCAGGCGAAGAGTGTTGTCACGAATGGAGGTGAGGAAGGTCTGCTGGAGTTCCTCAGGCGTGTCACCCTCCAATAGCGTCTCGGCGAAGCCCCGGATGGACGTGAGGGGCGTCTTGAGTTCATGCGATGCGTTGGCGACGAAGTCACTCCGCACCTGTTCCAGGCGTCGAAGTTCCGAAACGTCCAGGAATGTCGTGACCGACCCACCGGGCTCCAACATGCGAGACGATACCAGGAAGCTGCGACCGTCGAGGCTGACCTCCCGGGCCATCACCGGTCCTGACACCGACTCTTCCAGGACTGCCCGCAGTTCCGGGTGCTCCACCAACGCACCAACCGGCTTCCCGATATGAGCGAGGTCCGATCCATTGGACAGATCGAGGGCGGCGCGCGCTGCCTTGTTGGTGCGGAACACCTGAGCATCTCCCGTGAGCGCGATGACACCCTCGGCCATGCTGTCGATGACCGCCTGCGCCGCGTCTCGCTCACTTCCCAGTTGGGTCAGGCGAGCCTGAAGCTCCTCGGTGAGCGTGTTGAAGGCCACCGCCAGGTCGTCGAGTTCCGGTACACGCTTCCGCCTGAGTGCCCGCTCCTCGAATTCACCCGCGGCCAGGCGCTGTGCCGAGCCGACCAGCTGCAGGAGAGGTTGGCTCAAGGCTCGACTGGCCAGGTAGGCGATGACAAGTGCGACCATCATGGCGAGCATTCCACTCACGGCCACCGCCCGCTGCGCTCGGTCCATCGCCCGCTCCACATCCGTAAGCGGAGCCGCCAACCGAAGAACCATGTCCACCCGTGGGGTCTCCACCAGCCGCGCTCCGTAGAGGAGCGGGTCTGAAACGGTCGCGGACGTTCTCTGTGCGAAGGTCACGCGCCCCGCCAACGCCCCCTGGACTTCCGGGCGGCCGGAGTGATTCTCCACCTCCCAAAGCCGAGCCGGATCGACGTGGGAATCGCCAAGAACCTCCCCGTCCATTGAGATCAAGGAGACACGATAGCCCACGCGTTCCATGATCTCCCGAGCCAGCGCGTCCGGATCCGAGCCCTCGGACGACTGGACGATCCACTCCGCCAGGGCCAACTGCCTGCCAAGCTCGTCCTCGAAGGTCGAGGTGAGCTCCCCACGCAGTCCTGAACCCACCAGACCCACAGTGAGCAGGCCCATGAGCCCGACGATGCCAAAGAAGCTGGCGAACAGGCGGTGATGGATTCGGAAGCGCAAAGCAGCGTTACCTGGCGGAGCGGGTGGGCACGAAGTCGACTCTGGGTCTAGAAGTAGAGAAAGGCCTGCATCTTGAACGAATACTCGGTGTCGCCGGACTCCGGAGAGAACACATCGACATTGAAGCCGATCTTGTTCTTGCCGCCGGTATAGAGCATGAGGCCCGGCGTGAAGATCATGGCGCCGTCGCCGGCCGCGTCTCCGTTGGGATCCGCGTAGCTCACCCTCGCCAACGGCTCGACACCGACGAACTTCGTGCCGGACAGGGGAGCGTAGTAGCTGAGCACTCCCTGGTAGGCGGTGAAGGGAACGGCGTCGCCGCTGGTGTCGAGTTCCTTCCAGTTGTCACCGGAAGCAACAGCAGCCTGAAAGTGCACCCCGTCACGCCACGATCCGAGGTCGATGTCGGCGCCCCACCCAGGAGCGTATGCGTTGTCGTCGTTGTCGTCGACGTAATCGTGCACACCGAACTGGCCAGAGATGGTGACGTTGTCGCTGGCGTCGACGCTGAGACGACCGGAGTAGGACTTGGAACCGTTCTCGTCGGACTTGTTGATGCCGGTTCCGTTGGTGGCCGTGGCCTGGAAGGACACCGCACCGTTCGAGTACTCGAGCTTCACACCAGCGTCACGGCCGGCGAAGTCCAGCATCTCCGTGAGGCGCGAGTAAGAGCAGGTACCGCCCACACCGGTGCAGCTGCCAATGCCCTCGACTCGCCCATCGCGCTCGATGAGGGAGAGGTCCGTGGAACTGGACAGCTCGAAGAGGTCGAAGGACCGCTTGAACTGGCCCATGTAGAGCCGCATGCCCGACGGGAAGTTGAAGCGAACGTAGCTGTCCTGGAGCTCCGTCTTGCCGCCGACGAAGTCAGGCTGCACGCGGGCGGTCAAAAAGTCGGTGAGGCTGACGTCGAGGATCACCCGAACGCGACGGAGGAAGAAGTCGTTCTCAGCCCCAGATACCGAAGAGGCCGAGTACTGCGAGTGCAGACGCCCACCGATGCGGATGTCAGCCCCTCGGGCGGAGATCTCCTGAGCCGAGACCTGGGCGACCGGAAGGGTGACGGCCAACACGGCCAGGGCGACGAGAAGTCGGGGCATGGGTCCTGATTCCTCCGAAGTGAGTCGTACGAGGCACACTGCACCCGACATGAAGGTGGGCAGTCCCGTCGGTCCCCTCAATCGGGGAAGAGGCCCGAATCGGCCGTTTCGCCATGTCGTTACATGCGCGTTACAAGCCTGCTTCCAGAACGTGTCGACTTCGGTGGGGCACCGCGGCCCCAAACGGTCAGTCGGTGCCCTCGGGCACCTTCAGTCGATAACCGAATCCGCGGACGGTCTCGATCCAGTCGCCCACTTCGGCCAGCTTGCTGCGCAGTCGTCGCACGTGCATGTCGACTGTGCGCGTCTGGAGTCGCTCCGACACCTCCGCCTGGACGTCCCATGCCTTCTCGAGAAGCTGCTTGCGGCTCTGCGTACGCCCTCGCCGCTCCAGGAGGGCCTGCAGAAGCCGAAACTCTGTGGGCGTGAGCGTGATCTCTTCACCGTGCATGGTCACCTGGTGGGCCCCCGGGTCCACTGCCAGCGGGCCCGCCCTCAGGACGTCTCCACTCTCGCTGCCTTCCCCGCCCTCATTCACACGCCGAAGAATGGCCTGGATACGGAGGACGAGTTCGCGGGGGCTGAAGGGCTTCGTCATGTAGTCGTCCACGCCCATCTCGAAGCCGTCGATGCGGTCGGACTGCTCTACCTTGGCGGTGAGCATGAGCACTGGCACGTGCGCCGTTTCCGACGCACGCCGGATGCGCTTGAGAACCTCGTCACCGCTGAAGCCGGGCAGCATCCGATCCAGAACGATGAGATCGGGAAGCTCCCTGGCGATGGCCTGGATGGCCTCCGGACCGGTCCCGGCGGTCTCCACCCGGTAGCCTTCCCGGGTGAGCTGATAGGCGACCAGTGCAGCAATGTCGGGCTCGTCCTCCACCACCAGGATCCGCGACACCGGAGGCATCATCTGAATCGGGTTCCGAAACCCGACGCGTCAGCCCCGGCAGAGCACATCGAGCTCAGCAGGGGTGAGGGTGTGGTCTGTCTGTTTGGCTGCGTCGAAGATCCGCCCGACGAGGGCCTCGTCTTCGGGATCGTGCCCGTGCGCGTTGAGCCAGTACTTCACGTTCGAGAGACCGGACATGGGACCGATCTCGATGGTCTGGCGCCGACCGATCATGGACGCTGGAACGCTGGAGTAGATTCGATCGGCGAGCCAATCGTCGCCCTTCTGTTCCGCCTTGATGATGGCGGCTGCATGAACGCCCGTACCCGTGCGGAATGCGTCCTCACCGACCACGGGTTGCGACGGAGCGACCGGGATCCTGAATGAAGTCGCCACCAGGTCACACAGCTCCGGCAGCACCGTGAGGTCGGCGCCATGTATGCCCATGAGCTTCAGATTGACGAGCAGCAGCTCCATTTCGGTGTTTCCGCACCGCTCTCCGATTCCCAGAGTCGTCCCGTGGACGCGAGTGGCTCCGGCCCTGATCGCGGCGAGCGCATTCGCCAGGCCCAGGCCGCGGTCCCGGTGTCCGTGCCAGTCCACCTCCACCGGCTCGCCCGAGGGCTCCACGATCTGCTCGATCACGAACCGCACCAAGGCCTCGGCACCCGATGGCGTCGCGTGGCCCACGGTGTCGGCCAGGCACAGCCGCTTCGCGCCCCACTCGATGGCCCGTCCGTAGAGCGCCTTGAGCACTTCCGGGTCCGCCCGCGTCGTGTCTTCCGTGACCATCATCACCGGAAGGCCCTCCTCCACGGCGAACTTCACGGCAGCTTCCGACGTGGAGAGCATGTGATCGAGGGTCCACCCCTCTGCATACTGCCGGATCGGGGAACTCCCGATGAACGTGCACACCTCGATGGGGATGCCGACCTTCTGTGAGATCTCGACGACGGGCTTCACGTCCGCGACCACCGTGCGCGCCGCACAGTTGGCTGCGATCGACAGCTTGCTGGCCACGATCTCCTGGGCGAGCGCCGTCACCGCCTCGACGGCCCTGGGTCCGGCACCCGGCAAACCGATGTCGGCCGTGTGGATGCCCAGCTGATCCATGAGGTGGAGGATCCGGATCTTGTCCTCGATCGGAGGATCCACGACGGACGGATTCTGAAGGCCGTCCCTGAGCGTCTCGTCGTCCAACTCCACGCGCTTCACCGAGGACCAGTCGAAAGCCTCCCGTGATGCGTTCCAGTCATGAACCAACTCTTGCTCGTTCAAGCTTCTTCCCCCGCACCTGCGTTACCGTGATCCCGCTCACCAGAACTCGTCCAGATCCAGAAGCCCTCACCGCGCCTCGTACTCCGTGAGCACGTCGAAATGGGGATGTGTGTTCCCAACGATGTCGGCGCAGCGCAACCGGCGTCCACTCCCTCGCGGATCCTGAAGCTTTGGACGGCTTCCGGCCACCTCGGCAAATGTGACAGAAACGAAGTCCTCAGGCACCCCCGGCCACAGGAACGGGCTGCCTGGCCCCGGCGATGGGCACTTCGCGCCGAGTGACGTCAGGGGCCTCCACTCGTTACCATTCCACCACTCGCACCGGCGCGGTCCGGAGCACCCCCAGCACCTGGCTGGAGCTTGCAGTGGAGTCCGATTCAGTGGGTAACCCCGGTTCTGCCCCGAGCGCCCTTCACGTACACAGCGGAGACTCCGACGAGGCACGCCGCATCGCTGCGTCGGGTCCATTCCAGTCACTTCGCCGCCACCTGATCGACACCGACGACCTGACTCTGGCGCATCAGGTCGAGTTGACCGAGATCCCGGCACCTCCCTTCGGAGAGGAGCCCAGGGCCCGACGGATGGCCGAGCTGCTCACCGAATGCGGCGCGGTGGACGTGACCCAGGACCCTGAAGGCAACGTGGTGGCTTGGTACCCCGACCCACGTGCCGGCTCACATGCTCCCATCGTGGTGGCCGCGCACCTCGACACAGTCTTCCCGGCCGGGACCGACGTGTCGGTGACGCGGGAGGGTGATCTCCTTACGGGCCCCGGCATAAGCGATGACGGCAGAGGGCTCGCCGCCCTCCTCGCTCTTTGCCGTGCGTTCACCCACACGGAGGCCTCGCTGCACCGGCCGCTGATGCTCGTGGCCACCGTCGGCGAAGAGGGCCTCGGAGACCTGAGGGGCGTGCATCATCTGTTCTCCCCGGTGGGCGCGGCCCACGAGGCCGCGGCCTTCATTTCGCTGGACGGCGCAGGCCGGCGCGGCATCGTTCACCAGGGCCTGGGCGCCCGCCGCTTTCGCATTGAAATCGAAGGCCCGGGAGGGCACTCGTGGTCGGACTGGGGTCGCGTGAACCCCATTCACGCGCTGAGCCGGGGGCTCGCCTCGCTGCAGGACGTGGAACTCCCCGAGGGCAGCACTCTCTCCGTAGGGCGTGTTGGCGGCGGCAAGAGCATCAACGCGATCCCCCAGAGCGCTTGGGCGGAGATCGAGGCTCGCAGCCTCCACGATGGGGAGCTGGTGAGGTTGGAGGCGGAGGTGTTCACGCGCCTGGGGTCTGCGATCGACGACGAGAACGAACACCGTAACCGTGACAGCGAAGCGCTCGAACTGCAACGCACGACCATCGGATCCCGGCCTGCCGGTGAGACACCGGTGGACTCGCCGCTCGTGCGTGCGGCGGTGGCGGCGACGTCCGTGCTCTCACGCGAGGCCGCGTCCGTGCCCTCCTCCACGGACGCCAACGTGCCCATGTCCCTCGGCATCCCCGCGATCACCATCGGCGCCGGTGGGGCGGCCGGCAGGGCCCACACCACGGAGGAGTGGTACCGAAATACGAACGGCCCGGACGGAATCGCCCGGGCCGCTCTGATCCTGCTGCTGCTCGAGACCCTCGGCGGCTAGCCTAGTTCGCCCCGGGAAGCACCGTCACGGATTGAGTCACGCGAAGGGCCCCGCCTCCGCCCCGGACCTCGAGCACGTACTCGCCCTCCTCCCTGAAGTCTACCACCACGTCCTCGGTCTCCCCGATCCCCACTCTCTGATCCGCCCGTGACCTGATCTGCTGGTGGACAGGCAGGTCAAAGCCATCCTTGGCAATCGGTGTCCAGAACCAGGTGTCACCGTTCCTGAGCAGCTTGAAGCGAAGATTCGCCCCCGCCAGGGTGATGTTCATGAGACGGAAACGGTATGCCTCCCCCGCGACCACGGTGATAGGCGGCGGCGCCTTCCGCCCGTTCAGGAAGACACCCTGCTCTGTGGGGGCCTGACCCAGAATGAAGACCTTGTCGTGCGAGACGTCCCAGTCCTCGCCCTCCTCTGTGATGACGATGGGGCCGTAGAGCCCCCCGCTCAGCTGACGGACGTCGTTGACGTGCGTGTGGTACATGAAGCTGCCCGCCCGCGGCGGCGTGATGCGCACCTCGAAGGAGTCTCCGGGCATGACAGGCGGGGTGATCATGGACGGAACGCCGCCAACACCCACGACCCCGTCGAAGTAGCTGTCCAGCTCCAGGCCATGCCAGTGAACGGCGGATGGCTCCGGGGTCCTGTTCACCACCCAGATACTGGTAGGCTCATTCTTGTGCAGCACGAGCGTCGAGCCCGGAAGGTTCACCGAATCCGAGGCCGGCGCGGCGTCGCCCTCCTGGAGCACATAGGCGAATTGGCGCCTGTACGGGGCGACAAGCTGAAGATGGGAAGCACCCTCGGGCGCCGCCGCCGAGTCGGACTGGATGAGGAGGCGCATTTCCCGGCGTGGCCCCTCGGGGGGCTGCCAACCATCCGGAGCGTTGACCTGGACAGCCATCATGAGCCCGCCCATGCCCTGCTCTACATGGTGAGTAGGGTCGTGCTCGGGGTTCCCCATCAGGAGGTGAGTCTGCTCCTCTTCCCGGGAGGGCGGTACGTCGCCGAGGACCGTGTTCGGGAGCACGTGGAACGACAGATGACAGTGGAACAGCCACCCGCCCGGCCGGTCCGGAACCCAATTGAACCGCAGCGTGGTGCCGGGCGCCATGTTCTCGGTGACGGCCATTCTCCGCTGTGACGGCCAGTAGAGGGTGTCCTTCGCAATGTCTCCCTTAGCCTGTACCTCGAAGTAGAACCCGTGGAGATGCATCGGATGGATCCGCTCCGAGGCGTTGATCAAGCGCCACCGGAGGGTGTCGCCCAGGTCCGCTTGCACTCGCTCGGTGAACGGCCACGGGCGCCCATTGATGACCAGCAGCTCGCCGGCCTCTCGATCGGTCGTCTCAGGCGTCCACCGGTGTCCGTAGATGTTCATCAGGAAGATCCGGTCGTCCTGCACTTCACCCTCGGCCGGATCGACTACGAACGCCCCTCCCAGCACAGCATCCTCCCAAGAGCGGTCACGGACGTCGGGCACCTCCTCCGGGTCGTCGGACATCGCGCCCCAATAGTGATAGGTGCCCTCGGCATCCGCGACGAACTCCACGAGTTCGGTCTCGCCGGGGGCGAGGTGCACCACATCCAGGCTGGCCTGTAGCCTCTGCGAGAGGCCCTGGATCGTGAATCCCCTATCGGTGGGATTCTCCAGTCGGAGCCTCATCCGCGTGCCCTCCCGCACGCGAAGCACCGGCCCGGGCACGGAGGGCGCGGACGAGCCTTCCGAGAAGGCGAAGACGGTGGCGCCGGGCTGGTCATCTCCCATCGGGCGCCAATCGGCCTCCCGAATACGCAACGTGACGTCGAGAACCCCGTCGGAGAGGGTCCCGGCCGCATGCAGATTATCGCTCAGCGTTGCCCGATCCGCAGGAAGACCAGCGGGCGTGGTGGACGGCCAGAGCGACAGCAGCAACGACAGCAGCAAGGCATGGAGGGGCATGGTCGTCTCGAAGCGCGGCGGGAGCGGGAGGGGAGAAAACGCGCAAGCTACACCGACCCTCCCTAAGGACGCCAGGCTCTCGATGAAGCTCTAGATGATCTCCCCGGCCACGACCGAGTGGTCCGCCACCGACAGCGAACCCGACACCCTCTCCACGACAGCGTTCGCACCCACCATGGAGTCGTGCAGGAGCGCGTTGTCCAGGGCAGCGCCAGAGCCGATGACGGAATTGCGCACTTCGGAGTGCAGCACGCGAGCGCCCCGCTCGACCGTGACGTCGGGGCCGATCCGGCCACCCTCCACGTGGGCATCCGCCTCGATTCGCACGGGCTCCACGATCTCAGCTCCGAGCACCGTGGCCGAAGCGTCCACGCCGCCCGCACCCGTAGCGATCAGATGAGCGTTCGTTTCCAGCAGGGTCTCGGGCTTCCCGGCGTCCCACCAACCCTCGACCGGTCCAGCGAGAATTCGGCTGCCGTGATCGACCATGTACTGGAATGCGTCCGTGAGGTAGAACTCACCTGAGGGGCCCGGGTCGGAGTTCAAGGTGTGATGGACTCCCTCGTAGAGGAGCTTGTGGTCACGGATGTAGTAGAGCCCGATGTTCGCCAGCTTGGAGATAGGCTCGGTCGGCTTCTCGACGATCCGGGCCATGGTCCCGTCGTCGTTGGTCACGATGACCCCATACCGCTGATAGTCCTCCACCTCTTTCGCGTAGATGACGCCGCCGAACGATGGATCGAGCGTGCGGATCGAGTCGTAGTCCACCTCCAGGACCGCATCAGCGAACACGATCAACACCTCGTCATCGACCCAGGGCTCCGCCAACGCGATGGCGCCGGCAGTCCCGTCCTGGACCTCCTGCAGCACATAGTGTCCCTTGAGGTCCGGATACTCCGTCTTGATCCACGATTCAACGGTTTCACGGAGGTAGCCGACGACAAAGACGAACTCCTCCACCCCCAACGCCACGAGGTCGTCGAGGATGTAGGCCAACACGGGCTTGCCGGCGACCTTCAGCAGAGGCTTGGGTGTATGGAGCGTGTGAGGCCGGAGTCGGGTACCCTTCCCGGCCAGCGGAATGATTGCTTTCATCGTGCTCGGACGTAGCGGTGGTAGCGGTAGGAGGCCAGACTATAAGGCCAGCCAGGAATCCTACAAGCCTACACGGTATATCCCCGGAGGCGAAGCCATGACGAAGAGGTCACGCTGTCTACCACTGCTGACGTTGCTCGCAGCCTGCGGCGGCACGATGGCCGGTGCGCAGGAGCCTAGCCCCGCGCGCGCGCCCGAGTCCGCGCCCCTTCACATCTACGAGGTGGCCCCGGAGCAGTTCGCAGCCCAGCAGGACGGTTCAGGCGTGGTCGAAGTCTCGGGCACCGGATCCGTCACCGTCTCGCCCGACCGAGCGGTAGTGACCTTCGCGGTTGAAACCAGGCAGGACGGAGCCGGTGACGCCGCGGCCTCCAACGCCCAGGCGATGGACGCGGTGATTTCAGCGCTGCGCGCAGCGGAACTCCCCGAGCTCACGGTGGAGACGTTCGGCTATTCACTGCAGCCCGAGTATGGGATGGTACAGGAAGGAGCGCGCCGCGTTCGGGTCATTCTGGGATACGCCGCCTTGAACAACATCCGCGTGGGCGTCGCAGATGTGAACGGAGCCGGGGATGTGATCGACATCGCCATTCAAGCCGGAGCGAACCGGGTCTCGGGCCTGAGCTTCGTCGCCTCCGATACCGAAGGCGCCCGCCAGGAGGCACTCACTCGAGCCGTGGAGCAGGCGCGGGCGGATGCGGCGACCATGGCGGCCGCTCTCGGCCATGACCTGGGCCCGGCACTCGAGGTCCGGGGCAACTCGGCGCAGCCCCGACCGCGGGGCGATGCCTTCATGATGCGGGCCGAGGGAATGGCGGAGGCGGCTACGCCCATCGAGGCGGCAGACCAGGTCGTAATGGCTACCGTGACCATCAAGTTCGCCCTGGGTCCCCACCGAGGCGGCCGTTGAGTCCCATCGTTCGACAGCGTACCTACGCCATCCCTTTCGACGACGTCTGGAACGCGGCAGTGGCTCTGGTCGATGGTGGCATGCCCCGGTGGAGCCTGGAAGACTCCAGTGACCAGGCCGGCTTCATCACGGGGACGTCCACCACATTCGCGCTTCATCACGAAGATGACATCTACGTGGAGATCGGGCTCGACACCGACGCCCAGACCACGGTCTCCCTCCGTATCTTGTCTCGGAAGAAGAACCGGGAGTTGAGCCGGAACCGGCGCGCCATCACCCGATTCCTGAAGCGGCTGGACCAGGCTGTGGGTGCCGGCCCCAGCACGATCCTCACTTCTCCCCATGCGGCCGCGGCGGATTCGTGAACGTGAGCATGGTGCCGCGCGTTCCCGCACCCTCGTTCCTGCGACTGCTGGCCGCGGTGGTGGCGATGGCGTCGGCGTGCTCGGCTCCAGAGCCGGGTGAACCCGCCACCGGCGACGCAGACTCGACGGTGCAGCCGGCGGGCAACTTCCGGGAACGCACGTACGAGCGGAACTTCGTGTTCACGACGGTGAACGGCGACAGCGCCCTCGTCGTCCCGTGGTTCACATCGGCACGAAGCAGGCCCGGCGGTGTGGAGCGGACGGCCAGAGCATGGCTTGCGAGAGGGGACGAATGGGAGGCGTTCTACGATCAGCGGTGGACCACCCCCCCCACGCGCGTTCCAGCCAGACTCCTGCCCCACGACAACTTCGGTCTGCTGGTGGGAAGGGACGATGCCATCGTCGGAATTCTATATCACGACGGTCCGCGGGAGTTGGAGCTGTCCCTGACCGACGTCCTCATGGAGTGGGTCGACAATCGGGGCACGAGCTACCGACTGGTCGAAGCCGGTCTGTATCTGGGCGACCAGCAGGTACAAGGCCTCGCGCTGGACATGTCCCGTGTGCGGAACTCGGCTCAGCCCCCGGCCGGCGATTGGGTATTCCTGGTGTCGGGCGACTCGCTCCAGCTCGTGCTGGAGAGTCCGGAGCGGGCAGACCCGGGCACCCCGGGTGCGTACCGAGGTTGGGCGAGACTCGACTTCCGTGACCTGCGCTTCGATTCCCTTACCGTGGATTGGGGAGAGCTGCGGGCGTTCCAGCCGGCACGCCAGGACATCCCTGTCGCGTGGACGCTCACATCCGTCGGGGGTGCGTTGGAGGGGATCCTGGAGGTCAGAACTGCCGAGGTTCAGGCGGGAGAAGGCGAGGGTCCCGTGCTGCCCGTGGACGCACTCTTCGAGGTGACGGGCACCATCACCATCGAGCGAAGGGCCTTTCCTGTGCGCGGGCTCTTCCGACATACGCGGGAGTAGCAGAGTGCCCGAGCAGCTCATTCGCGCCCTCGTCGCCATCGGCTTCGGAGCCATAGCAGGCGGAGTCACCAACTCGGTCGCCATCTGGATGCTGTTCCACCCCTATGAGCCGCCGAAGCTGTGGCGCTGGCGGATCCGGTTCTTCCAGGGTGCGGTGCCCAAGAACCAACCCCGTCTGGCCGCAGCGATCGGGCGTACTGTCGGCAGTCGGCTCCTGACGCCCGAGGACCTGACCGAGACCTTTGCGAAGGAGGAGTTCCGCGGCGCGTTCGACGAGCGCCTCGGCGCCTTCCTGGCGGAGGTTCTCCATCAGGAGCGCGGCTCGCTGCGCGAACTGCTTCCCCCACGGGTGATGGGCGACCTGGATCCGCTTCTCGATGACATGGTGGACACAGGGGTAGCGCGCTTGGACGACTTCCTGCAATCGGAAGCCTTCGAAGACTCCGTGGCCCAGCGGACCGACGCCCTGGTCGCCGCCGTGGCCGACGAGCCGATCGGCGATATCCTCACCCCCGCCCGCGGCATCGCCGTGGAGTCAGCCGTGCAGGAGTGGCTGCAAAACGCGGTGGAGAGCGACGACTTCCGAAAGACGGTGGACGACTACCTCGAGCGAGCTGCGGACCGCCTCCTCAAGCCTGATCGGACGTTCGAGCAGGTCCTCCCACAGGGCCTCGTGGGATCGGTCGAGAAGGCGATCCAGAGCTATCTGCCCCTGGCGATAGAGCGGCTCGGAAGACTCCTGGAAGACCCACAGGCGCGAGCGAAGTTCGAGTCTACCATCCACGATCTACTGCACCGATTCCTTCGGGACCTGAAGTTCCACCAACGGGTGGTGGCCCGCCTCGTCATGACCGAGGACACTGTCGACAAGGTCCTGGACACGGTCGAGGCGGAGGGGGCGGAGAGACTCTCCGAGATTCTCTCTGACCCCGCAGTGCGGGACGCCATGGCCCGCGGGGTGAACGAGGCCATCGTGGACTTCCTCCGTCGTCCCGTGGCCTCGGTACTGGGGACCACGCAGGACGACAACGTAGTACAGGCGAAAGACACCCTGGCGGAGTGGGTCGTCGGCATGGCCCGCGACCCGGCCACGCGGGACTTCCTCGTCGAGAAGCTCCACTCCGGGCTGGAGAAGGCAGGTGCCCGCAGCTGGGGCGAACTGCTGGAACGCGTTCCGCCCGAGCGGCTCGTCGCATGGATCGTGTCCGCAGCCAGGAGTCACGCCGCTCAGCGGGCCTACCACGAGGGCGCGGGGCGACTCGTTTCAGGCCTCCTGGACCGCCCCATAGGGACGCCCTCGCGTTGGCTTCCCGAAGGAGCGACACAGCGGATCGAGCAGTCGCTCGGAGATCCGGTTTGGGAGTGGCTGCAGACGCAGGTCCCGACGGTCGTCGAACGCATCGACGTCGCCCGTCGCGTCGAGGAGAAAGTCCTGGAGTTCCCCACGTCCCGGATGGAGGAACTCGTGCGCAAGGTCACCCATCGGGAACTCAGGCTCATCGTCCGCCTTGGCTACGTGCTCGGGGCTGCCGTGGGCACGGTGCTCTTCGTCGTGGACACCCTTCTCGGGTAGACCACAGCGACCTGCAGCCGGATCAGTGTCGCGTCCCGGCGGGGGAGCAGCTGGGGGTCAGCGGTCTTCAGGCGTCTCGAGGTGGAATCGACCGCCGCGTCGCCTGGGGGCCTCTCGCCTGACGTTGGCCTTTCGACTGAGCCAGGCAAACGGTGTGAAGTGCCGCTTCACCTTCCTCCTCCGACCCGCTCCCGTGGCCATCGTCCGTTCGATCTCCTCGGGGGTCTGCTCGAACCTCCCCGGCAGTCCGAGCCAGACGCCCACAGCGAGCGCGGCGATGGCGCCGACGATCTTCAGCATGAGCATGTCGCGGTTCCCGTGCGTTGTGGGGGCTCTCGTTAGAACACCGGGTGAGAATGCCGGTTCCTGGGAACGGGCAACAAAAAAAGGGGCACTCCCGAAGTCGAGCGCCCCTGCACCGTCACCGACCAGCCTCGATCAGGCCTTGCCCACGGTCTCCAGCACCAGCAGAACCAACCCGATGGACAGGATGATCGCCACCGCGTTGGTCCCGATCGCGACCATGCCGACCACGGTCCAGAACATCGCGTGCGTGAAGAGATATCCGCCGGGGACCAGGTCGCGCATCAGAGAAGGGGGTCGGAGTATGGTCGTAGGAGGGACGCGGAAATATGAGCGCGGGAGCGGATCCTGTCACCCCCGGCCGGACGGAAGCACCGGCATGGTCGATACGGATCAATCCACGGCGTGATGGGCGTCCGCCTCGCCGTCGTCGTCCTCGACCCGCTTCCGCGCCTCGGCGAGATACCCGGGCTCGAGCCTGAGCAGGTTGCAGATCTTCCTCATGAGGTAGTCCTCCTTGCTCGCGAGATCGCCGTCGGAGTAGACCAGGCCCCACATGATCTCCGCGAGCACCATCTTCTGCCCGAGTGAGTAATTCTCGGCGATGAGGTTGGTGAACTGCCAAAGGTCCACTGCCTCGGCGCGAGCCTCCTCCGCGAGCGAAATCAGCTTGTCGGCCTCGCCCGCTCCCAACCCGAACTGCCGCCGCATGGCCGCCTCCAGGTGAGCGCGTTCGTCGTTCGTGAACTCAGCGTCCGCATGTGCCAACTCCAGGAGGAGGGCGCAAGCAGCCAGCCGGAGGTCCGTCCTGCTCTTCGGATCGCCAGCCTCGGGCGACGGCGACATCGACGACTTGAAGAACCTCTTGATCGACTCGAGCATGCTGTTCTCCGACGGCAACGTTGTTGGGTCATCCCGGCACGAAGACCAGGAACATAGTGTCAGATATCAAGTGACCGGACCTTCCGCACTCCGGCCCGGAGCGGGAGTACGGTGGCCAATACCGTCAGTCCGGCTGCACCCGCCACGCCAAGGACGAGGGGCAACAAGCTCACCGACCCCTCCCCCCCTTGTACGCGCGAAGCGAGAAAGAGGTACACCGGCCACGCCTCCAGGACAACAACACCCGCGAGGTAGGTGATCGCCGCCATCATGAACAGGAGCCCTCCGAACGAGGTCGGAATCTCCGCCACGTTGTCGGTCTCGTAGTTCGGATACAGTGCACCGAACCCCAGCGCGAGCGCAGTCAGGGCGCACGTTACCCCGATCATGGTCACCGTCGTGAGGACCAGAATGAACGTCGACGCCTCGAGCACGATGTTGGTCACGACGATGAGCGGGAGCGCAACGAGCAGGAGGGGCGTGGTCCCGACCCAGTACTTGGCCCAGAACAAGGTACGAATGTCGAGAGGAGAGGACTTCAGCAGCCAAAGCATGCGCCCCTCGAGCGACATCGCGGGAAAGACGAAGCGCGCTGCGATGGCCGCGACAACGAAGCCGGCGAGTCCCAGGTTCAGGAAGGACACGACATTGATCAGAAGGAAGGAGACCTCCTCCCCCGTGTAGAGCGGAAGGACCGTGATGTTGTACACGTAGACCGCGACGAGGACTCCGAGCAGAATGAGCTGGGACCACTGCGTCGTGTCACGGAAGAAGATCCGGATCTCCTTGCCCACGAACCCCCGCGTGCTCGGCCTGGCTTTGCTCATCAGGTGGTCCAGCACCAAGGAGCGGACCCGTCCCTCCTTCCGTTCCGAACCCTCCTGGGCGCGGGTGAAGCCCGCTTCGAAGAACCGTGAGTGACCCCATGCGCCCAGAACGAACACCGCCGCGGCGGTGCTCCACAGAAAGAAGAACGGGAACGGCTGGAAGAACCCGTTGAGTTGGGACATGAGGGCGTCTGCCACCCACTCGGAAGGCAGCCATACCGACGTCGGCGTCCTCAGCACCGCCATGAAGTCCACCAGGTCGCGGAACTCTTCGGGGCGGACGAGCCGCTCTGGCCGGAGAAAGCGGAAGAGGGTCACGACGCCGGCCGCGGCGAAGAGGCCCACAAGGGCCAGCAGGTCGCGCGTCCGGCGGGCGGGAAACACGTTGACCAGAAGCAGCGTCACGGCTGCGCCGAGCACGGCCGGCACCACGAGGAAGGGAATCACCGTACCCACCGCGAGCAGGTAGTACTCCCACCCGGCGGCGTACACGGCCCCGTACGCTGCCAGAAGAGGCACGGCGAGCAGGGCAACCATCCACGAGGAATCCACCACGCTCTCGATGAGCCGCGCGGAGTAGACGTTGAGCGAGTCGACGGGCGACGCCACCACCAGCTCCAGATCTTCCGAAAGGAAGAACGTGGATAGGGCGGTGATCACGTTCGACAACACGAGGATCATGAAGAAGGTCAGGAACGCCAGGCCCATCAGCTTGCCGGCCAACAGGTTCCCGATGCCCTGCGTGCCTCTGAAGTACAGAAGCATGCGGAAGATGACGGCGAAGATGAGAGCCCAGAAGAAGACCCCCACGAAGCCGAGCAACAGCCCCTTGAACAGCCGGCCTTCGGCTGACCGGGCCCGGTTCAGTTTCGTACGGATCTTGGGGCCCAGCAGCCACATCACTCCGACGCTGCGTCCCGCCGTCCCTGCACTCACGAGTGGATGGCCTGCCTGAGGCTCTCGACGACGTCGGCCATGGCATCTCCGCCGGTGACCTTCAGGAAGATCTCCTCGAGGTGTGCGCCGCCCGCGTGGGCCTGCGCCCGAAGCTCGTCCATCGTACCGAACGCGATGATCCGCCCCTGGCTGATGATCGCGATCCTGTCGCACAGGGCCTCCGCCACCTCCAACGTGTGCGTGGACAGAAACACGGTCCCGCCCGCCTCGACGAAGGTTCGGAGAAGATCCTTGAGCAGTCGCGCAGACCGAGGGTCCAAGCCGACCAAGGGCTCATCGACCACGATGAGCTCCGGCTGGTGGATCAGGGCAGAACTGATGAGGAGCTTCTGGCGCATCCCGTGGGAGTAGCTCTCGATCAACTCGTCCTTCCACTCCCGCAGGTGGAACAGGTCCAGAAGCCTGTCCGCGCGGTCCTCGACTTCCTGCCCCTCACGACCCCAGAGACCGGCGACGAAGCGGAGGAATTCCCCGCCTGACAGCTTCTCGTAGAGATACGGCCGATCCGGGATATAGCCGGTCTTGGCCTTCGCAGCCTCCGGCGACAGGGCTACGTCCGCGCCGCCGATGAGGACACGCCCCTCGGTCGGCCTGAGGACGCCGGCAGCCATCCGGATGGTGGTCGTCTTTCCGGCCCCGTTGGGCCCGAGAAAGCCGAAGATCTCCCCCCGGTGCACCTCGAGATCCAGACCCGCGACCGCCGTGAACTTCCCGTACCGCTTCACGACACGCTGGAACTGCATCATCTCGCCGGCGGAACCGCCTTCGTTGCCCGGAACGATGACCTCCGGCCGTGGTTCGTTGGGTTGGGTCACTGGGTGGTCCTTTCTAGAACTTCAATGTCGAGATTGCCGATGAGGCGAACGATATCGACCTGCTGGGCGAGGCCTCCGACCACGAATCGGATGTGAGAGGCGTCCGCGGGGTGCTGGCCGAAGGTCGGATCGACCGCCACCCACTCACCCAACCATACTTCGGGCCATGCGTGGTAGAAGAATGCGCCGTTCACGTACACGAGGCCGACCGCCGTCCTCGCGGGCAGGCCCATGGCCCTTGCCATGGCCACGTAGAGCACCGTGTGCTCGTTGCAGTCGCCCTGGAGGGTCTCGAGCACCTGAACCGCGTTTGGCACGGAGAAGGTGATGGTCTTGTCGAGCATGTGATACACAGAGGTCGTCAGTTGTCTGGCGACCTCCTTGGGATTCTGCCGCCAGCTGGCCCGCCTCGTCGTGATCTCCCGGGCCCGATCGATGATCCGTTGATCGTCGCTCTGGATGAGAGGCTCGGGCTCCAGGGCTTCCCTCAGATCCATCCGGGGATAGGGAAGCTGGTAACCTGGATCCAACGCGGCCCAGTTCTCACGCCGGACGATGAGGGTGTCCCCGCGCAGGGTCTGCCTGCCGCCGTCGAGGGCGAAGCCTGCGAGGTCGACCCCGGTCAGACGAAAGCGCAGCTCAGGGTACTCCTCGGCACTCGAAAGATCGACGTTGCTCTGCACGGCGGTGGCTAGAATGACGTCCCCGTCCGGCGCGCTGCCCTCTACCAGGCGGGCGTCTTCCTGTGCCTGCCGCACCAACTCGTATTCCGTTTTCTCCATGGAGAATCCAAGTGGGCTCGACGCACGGAGAATGCGTCCATCTTCATCGACCCAACTCTCGATCTGAATGCCCCCGAAGACCTCGGCGATCTTCCAGGCCGGGACCGAGTCCGAGCCCGCCGGCGACCAACGTCCGGTCTCGGCGTCCAGCGAAGCGCTGTCCGTCACGATGAGCGTGTCGTGTTCCATCACACGCACTTCGACCGTGCGGGTGCCCATGCTTGTCGGATCGAACACCGAGTAGCGGGAGCTTCGACCCACCTCGAGTCCCTCACCCATGGCCACCCGGATCGGGAGCACCGACGAGAATACCGGTGGCTGGGGCAAGCGGAAGCTGAGATTCTGCTCGCTGCCCGCAGATCGGATCGTGACATGGAGAGTGGTGTCCGGCCCGAGTGTCCCCGAGGCCTCGAATCGCCCGACCTCGCTGTCGAGGGAGAACGAGAATTCCTCCATCACGAGGGACGGGCTCATGCGCACCCTGGTCCTGGCCACCGCCCTGCCGGTCTGACCGAGTGCGGGCAGCTCTAGATGCATGAGATCTTCGAGCTCGAAACCGTCGGGCAATGTATCGAGGCGGGATGTGGCCTGGCCCACCGCCCGGCCGCCCATCGTGAGCGTATAGAAGCTCACCCCGGGCGCGAGCGAGAGCGCGGCCTCGGCGAGGCGGGCGAGCTCGGGCTCGAAGTACTCAGTACGGAACTGCCACCCGACCATGCCGAGCCAGGCAACGACAATCGCAGTGCCCAGTACCCGTCGTCCCATCCGAACCTCCCTAGTTCCGCAGTTCTGCGAACCGATATGCCGAGTGCTCCGAGGGACACCACGCGCCAGCGGCGAGCCCCGCATAGTTACGTTCGAGCGCCGTCGTGGTTCCGGGAGCGTGCTTCACGCGAACCACACCTGAAGTGGCCGGCGCCTAGCTTCTGCCGGAAAACCGTTCCCCGGCCAGCTCGTCGACGACCGAGGCGAACACCGATTCCTCGTAGTCGTTGTTGACCGCAATGACCACCTCCCCGGGCGGACTGCCTTCGTCGAGATGGTTCATCAGCAGTTCCACGAGAACCCGGGCAGCTCCCTCCGCTCCCATGTTCCCGACACCCAGCCCGACCGGTGGAAGAACCAGTGATCGGATTCCCCACTCGACGGCCCTGCGAAGCCCATTCCTGACCGCGTTCTGCACCGCCACCGTATCGGGCGGCTGTATCTCGTCGGCGATCACCACGTGGATGATGAACGACACGTCCAGGTCACCACCAGGAGTGATGACCGCTCCTCCGATGGGTACATTGCCTATCTGTTCGAGTCGGTCTCTCACGCCCGCACCCGCCCGATCGCCGACATCCCGTGACCCGGGAGTTGTGGGGGAGAGGTCGGACCTCACGGACCTCATCAGAGCCTCGCACGGCTGTGCCGTGACGTCGCCAACGACCACCCTGATCATCCGCGCTGCAGCTCCCTGGCTTTCCGGTACATCGCGTGGGCCTCTTCGGGAAGGTGCATCCGGTCGTAGAGGATTCCCATGGTGTAGAAGGCCTTCCCGTTCGACGGCTGCAGCACCGTGGCCCGCTCGAGCGCCTTCAGCGCCTCGTCGAACCGTCCCAGTCGATTGAGGGACTCGCCACGGTAGAAGAATGCCATGCCGTGGTCTTCGCTTTGAGCGCAGACCCAGTCCAATTCTGCCTCCGCATGCTCGTACATGCCGCGCCGGAAGAAGAGGATGCCGAGGGTCGCGCGCACTTCGACGTTCTCCGGATCCACCCGAAGCGCCGTGCGCAGACGCACCTCGGCCTCCTCGTAGCGAGCGAGGGCCGACAGAGTCGCAGCGGTGTTGTTCAGCACCTCGACACTCTCGGCTTCCAGGGCCAGTGCGACCTCGAACTGCTCGAGTGCGAGCTCCTGCTGCCCCAGGCCATCGTATAGAACACCGAGATTGTTGAGCGCCTTCAGGTTGGCTGGGTTCTTCTCGAGCACCTCCCTGTAGACGTCGATAGCCTCGTCGAACTTGCCGCTCCGCACCAACTCCCTGGCCCGGGCCAGGTGCTCCCCGGCAGGCGGCGGAGACGCCGGTGCCGGCTCGGCGGAGTCAGCAGGAACGGACACCGAACGCTCCGGGCCGTCAGCCGCAGATTCCCCGGAAGTCGCCTCCGCAGCCGGCGATTCCCCGGCTTTATCTTCCGGCGCCACCGGATCCTCTTCCGATTCCCCGGCTTCGTTCTCCGGCGCCTCGGCTTCCCCTTCGCCGTCAGAGGCGCCGCCTTCCGTGGACACGCCAGCCTCGTCAGGGTTCTCCCCGACAGCTTCCCGGTCGACGCCTTCCACCTCAGGGGCTTCGACCTCAGGTTCCCCGCCCTGCTCGACATCACCCTCGGGCTCGGGCGGAGCTACCACAGCTGGCTCAGCCTCGCCACCGCCGACCTCGACGGAGGCTGCGTCCTCGGCGACTTCCGTGGAGGGAGGCGGGGCCTCCTCGACGTTCATGTCGGCGAGCAGATCTCCCTGCTCGGCGGTCTGCCGACCGGCCTTCTTGGAGCCCTTTCCTCCCTTGCGGGGCTTGCGACCGGCCATCTTCAGCCGACCTCGTCCCTGATCCAGTCCAGGTAGGCTCCGTGCCCGCCCCGGATCGGGAGGGCAATGACCTCGGGAACGTCGTACGGATGCAATTCCAGCGCACGCGACTCGAGGGGCGCCAGCCCATCGGCCGTCGTCTTGAGAATGATGAGCTCCTCGGAATCCCGCCGAACCTCACCCTCCCAGCGGTACAGGGACACCACGTCGCGCACAACGTTGGCGCACGCGGCGAGGCGCTCGGTCACCAGCGTCTGAGCGATCGCCTCGGCGACTCCACCGCCAGGTGCCGTCATGAGGACCGTCACGAACTCATCGTCCGGCTGAATATCCACTCACCCCGCGCCGCGCGCGGCCTCGTCCTGGTAGAGGCCGTCGATGACGTCCTTGAACTGTTCCTGGATCACCCGCCGCTTCACCTTCAGCGTCGGTGTCAGACATCCGTTATCGATGGTGAAGTCCGTTTCCAGAATCGCGACTCGCTTGGGGGTCTCGAAGGAGGCGAAGTCGGTGAGCGCAGACGCCACCCGGCTCTCGACGTACTCGAGCACCTTCGGATGACTCACGAGGTCCGTCCGGCTGGAGGCATCGATTCCGTTCTCCCCCGCCCACGCCTCGAGGGCTCCGAACGATGGCACGACGAGGAGCGAGATGTACTTCCTCTTGTCTCCGATCATCACGGCCTGCTCGATCAGCGGGATCGCCTTGAGGCGGTTCTCGATAGGCTGAGGCGCGACGTTCTTTCCTCCGGCGGTGACGATGATGTCCTTCTTCCGGTCGGTGATCTTCAGATATCCATGTTCGTCGATCTCCCCGATGTCTCCGGTGGAGAACCAACGTTCGGGGTCGATCACTTCCGCCGTTGCCTCGGGCTTGTTGTAGTAGCCCTTCATGACCTGTGGGCCGCGCACGAGGATCTCCCCGTCCTCGGCGATCCTGATCTCCGTCCCCGGAACCGGAGGACCGACGGTCCCTATCAGGAAGTCTTCGAGGGTATTCACGTTGGTGACCGGGCTGGTCTCCGTGAGCCCGTATCCCTCGAGGACCGTCATGCCGATGGAGTAGAAGAACCGGTTGAGAGTCGGCTCGAGCGGCCCCCCGCCACTGACGAAGAACCGGAGCCTGCCCCCCACGGCGGCCTTCACCTTCGAGAATACGAGCTTGTCGGCCAACGCGTACTTCGCGGCCAGCACACCACTCGCCTGACCACCGGCCAAGCGAAGGTCAGCCACACGATCTGCCACTCCCACCGCCCAGGTGATGATTCTCTTCTTGAGCCCCCTCGCGTCCATCACCCCGTTGTAGATCTTCTCGTACACCCGCGGCACCGAGACGACCACCGTGGGCCGGATGGTCGCCATGTCCTCCACCACGGTCGTGATGTCTCTGGCGTACCCGATGGTGGTCCCAGTATGGAAGAACAGGTAGTCGACCATGCGCTGGAGAATGTGCGACAGCGGAAGGAAGCTCACCGTCACGTCGGAGCTCCCGATAGGCAGGACGGCCTCGGTGGCCTTCACGTTCGACGCGACGTTGTTGTGGGTGAGCATCACTCCTTTGGGGTCACCCGTGGTCCCTGACGTGTACAGGATCGTCGCCACGTCATGCGGTTCGGCCTGAGCGGCCCGCTTCCGGAATTCTCCCTCGGACCAGGATGCCGACCGGGCCTTGCCGTCTTCGATGAACGTGCTCCAGGCCATAACCCCGTCAGGCAGTTCATGCGGAGCGTCGATCACGACGATCTGGACCTCATGGGCGCACTCGGTCCTCGCGGCGATCGCCTTCTCCATGAGTTCCGGGGTCGACGCGAAGACGAGCTTGGCGCCAGAGTCCTTGAGCAGATAGGCGATCTGGGGCGCGGTGAGGGTATAGTAGACGGGCACGTCGACTACCCCCGCACAGAGGCAGCCGTAGTCGGCAAACGCCCATTCCGGACGATTCTCGGCCAGGATCGCAGCGCGGTCACCGCGGGTCACCCCGTGTGCCTCGAGCGCAGCCCCCACGTGTGCGACGGTTTCGAGCGCAGCTCGGAAGCTGATCGTCAGGAGGTTCCCGTCAGGCCCGAAGTAACTGAACGCCGTCTCGTCTCCATGCCGATCAACCGCCTCCACGAACAGGCCGGCGAGGGTCCACTCGGGAAGATCGGCTTCATGGGTCGCGTAGTTGCGCTTGGCCAACAGGTCCTCCTTGAATGACTGCGGAATCCGGCCCGTCACACAATCTCGACGTGGACGTCGAGACCTATATCACGATCCAGGGAGTGCAGGACGCTGCAGTACTTGTCCCGCGAGAGCTGGACGGCCCGATCGATCTTGGCCCGATCCTTATCCGTAGGTCCGCCGAGAATGCAGGTCATCCGAATCGACTCGAACTTCCTGGGGGTGGTCTCGGCCCGATCTCCGTCGACCCTCAACTCCAGCGTTTCCACCGGAACGCGCGACTTCTCGAGGATGAGCCGGATGTCGACCCCCATGCATCCGGCCAGGGACAGCAGGAGGAGCTGAGTCGGAGACGGGGCCGTCGACCCATCCGAATCCATGGAAATCCGGGGACCGCCCTCGGCGCCCCCTTGGAATCGCAGGCCTTCACCTGACCAGCTGAGGACGACCGTACTAGAAGAGCTCATCAGGGGGCGGGGGCTCGGGCATCGTTTCATGCGCCTCGCCCCGGAGCTGGGCCAGGGTCGAGCGCGCATGGTCCACGTGTGTGCTGGCGTCGGGCCCGTCGGGTGCGTTGGCCAGAAACGCCTGCAGGTGACCCGTAGCCTCCTCGACTTCACCCAACCGGAGGAGGAGGAATGCCAGCCCGTAGTGCGCCCCGACCGCGCCCGGGTTCTTCTGCAGCACATGCTTGTACGTCTTGGCCGCCTCGTCCGTCATCCCGATCCGCGTGTAGCAGATCGCGATCTGCTGCAGCACGACGGAATCACCCGGAGACTCCTTCAGCGCGAGCCGAAAGGAAGTCAGGGCTTCGTGGGATTTGCCTGCCGTGAGCAGGTCCACTCCCTCGTTGTAGTAGTCGACCCGCGAATGCTGGTCACCACCGAAAAGGTTCTTGAAGAAGGCCATACGTTACCGCGTGGGGAGCCGGGAGAACTGGTTGAAGGTATGGAGCCCAACGCTTGCGGCGCAACGGCTGGGCAGGCCTCAAGCCCTTGCGGCAACAATGGTTCCGGCGTCCGAGGCCAAGACCGAGAGGCCCGCGTCCCCGAGGGCCGCCTCCGCGCCCGGCGGAGCGTCCTCCACGACGACCCGCCCCAGGCGGGCCGTGACCCTGGCCGCCTCCTGGATCCAGGACACGCCGAGGGCACCGTCCAAGCCGACCCCACGGAGGGTCCGGGAGTACAGGGGAAGGCCAGGCCGCGAGACGAGGCGGCTGACCCGGGGAGACTCCTCCCAGCCGGCCATGTCGGCGTCCAGGGCAATGATCTCGACCCCGGGGACGAGGCCCGCCAGGCCATCCGCGTGCCTGGCCACTCCGCCCACGAGCGCGATGGTCCCTGGCCCTTCGGCAACACCCAGGAGAGCAGCCAGTCGCTCTGTGGCGGACGGGTCGGCTCCACCTGGCTCCCCCGCCCTCCCCTTCCCCATGGCTGCCCGGGGTGGGGCCCGGAGGTCTCCGAACCCGTCGCGCACGGGGTACGAGTCACGGCAGTTCGGACAACCGAGGGTTCCGTCGAGAACGATCCGATCCTCGATGCGATCGGCCAGCAGGATCAATCCGAACTCGGGCCCGCACCGCGAACAGGTCAGGCGATCGGTGAGGAGCAGGTGCACGGTCGGGTATGTCCGCCCTAGGTGGCGGGGGGCGTCTGAACGGAGGGGAGGGGTGCTGACGCGGGGCCGTACTGGGCCCACTGGGTCGGCGTCTCCCAGACACGGGTGTACAGGAGGCCTTCCGCCTGTGCTGGAGGCAGGCGCTTCCTGAGTTCGTCATAGAAGTACCGAGCCTGATTCTCCGCACTGGTCTCCAACCCGTCGAACTCCGGCAGCTCGTTCAGGAGCTGGTGATCGAGGTAGTCCGCGAGCGCCCTCAGCTCTCGCTTGAGATCCACGAAGTCGAAGGCGATACCGGCCTCGTTGAGTTCGGCCGACTGGGCCGCCGCCTCGACGACGTAACGATGGCCGTGCAGACGCTCACATTTCCCCTGATAGTTGACCAGGAAGTGGGCCGAATCGTAGTGGGCCTGGACGCTGACGGTATAGACGCAGGGCTCGCTCATGCTCGTTCGATCTGAATGACGGGAATCTGGATGTTGTCTGATCGGGTCGCCGCGAAGAGGACCGCCTCAGCAACGTCGTCGGGATCCAGCATACCCGAACGATCGGGGAGTGCCGGGTCGGCATCGGGATCGAAGGGATCCCAGATGGATGTATCGGTGGCTGCAGGCTCGACGAGCGTGGCACGGACCCCGGTGCCCCGGATCTCCTCCAGAAGCACCTCGTGCATGCCCCTCAGCCCAAACTTCGACGCGGAGTAGGCCGCGTTGCCGGCGAAGGCCTTTCGACCCGCCACAGAGCCGACGTTCACGATCAGACCGCTCCCTCGCTCCAACAGGTCCGGAAGCAAGGCCCGGACCAGCAGGAACGCCCCCCGCAGGTTCACGCTCAGGTTCAGGTCGAAGTCCCGGACCGTCTCATCTGCCAGACGCTCCATGGAGAAGACGCCGGCCGCGTTCACGACGATGTGCGGAATCGCCTCTTGCTCCCTCAACTGGTCCATCGCGCTCCATACCGAAGCGTCATCCGTGAGATCCAGGGGGAGCGCGGTGCCGCCGGTGCTGCCGGCGACTTCGGCCAGGAGGTCGCTCGACCGCGCCGCCAACCAGACCTGCGCTCCAGCCGCGGCGAGCTGCTCGGCGATGCAGCGACCGATTCCTCGGCTGGCTCCCGCGACGAGGGCGGTGCGGCCCCGCAGCGCGTCCGGACTCGTCACAGCGGCTGGTGGACGCTGGTGGCGATGCGCATGAACTCGTCTCTCGTCCGCGGATCGTCGCGGAAGGTGCCCCTCATCGCAGACGTCACCGTCTTGGAGTTCTGCTTCTCGACGCCCCTCATCATCATGCAGAGATGATAGGCCTCGATCACCACCGCCACACCTTGTGGCGCCGTAGTGTCCCATATCGCCTGCGCAATCTGCTCGGTCAACCGCTCCTGGACCTGAAAACGCCTCGCAAACACCTCGACGAGTCGAGCTGCCTTCGACAGCCCCATGATCCGGCCATCGGGGATATAGGCCACATGGGCCTTCCCGAAGAAAGGCAGCATGTGGTGTTCGCAGAGCGAATAGAGCTCGATGTCCTTCACGACCACCATGTTCTGGTGCGCTTCAGTGAAGAGAGCTCCATCGACGGCGTCCTCCGCCGTCTGCGCATAGCCCTGGGTCAGGAACGCCATCGACTCCTTGACGCGCGCAGGTGTCCGGGTCATGCCCTCCCGCGCAGGATCGTCGCCAGAGCGCCGGATCATCTCGGCGACGAGGTCTTCATAGGCTACCCCGGAAAGATCCGCTCCGGGCTTCAGGACTTCACTCACGCTTCCCCCGTTGGGCCAGAGTACTCCACTGAATTTCGCGGCGTCTCGTGCAGAACGATACGGTGCAGACCGACCCCGTCGGGCAGGGCCCGCACCAAGCGGTCCCAGATGGCGACGACGAAGTTCTCCGTCGTCGGGTTGACGCCATCGAGCCAGGGAACCTCCCGATTGAGGTTCTTGTGGTCGACGTCGCCCACGACCCGTTCCTCAAGACAGTCCTTCAACTTCTTGAGGTCCATGACGTACCCGGTCTCCGGATCCACGAGCCCCTCGACGGTAACTTCCAGGTCGTAATTGTGACCGTGCCAGTTGGGGTTTGAGCACTGCCCGAAGACCTCGGCGTTGCGCTCGTCGGACCAGTCGGGACGGTAGAGCCGGTGCGCGGAACTGAAGTGCACGCGGCGCGTGGCTCGTACGACGGGCATCGGTCCTCCTCAGCCTGCGAGACATTTGCCGGGAAGAAGGCTACCCCGGGCACACACGACGGATCCCGGATGCTGTGCATAAGAAACGGGGCCGGCATCGAATGAAGCCGGCCCCGCCAACGCACCGGAGGGGGTTTATTGAAGCCCGGGATGTACTTCTGGTGACTTCCCCGCGCTTTCCCGCTGTCCCCACTTAAGGGGCATAGCGTCCGACGCAGGAGTCAGTCCCGGCTTCAGGAGTGTTGGCTCAATAAGAGAGCCCTCCGGCACGCTCCCCAATATAGGTGCCGGCGCGTTTGGGTGCCAACTGAGGACTCGTTGTCCGGCTGTACCGCACACCGCTCGGGAACCCGCGGGGCCCCGTTGCGTGTAGCTAGAGAGAGTCAGAGGACTTAGGGCTGTGACAGAATCAATTGACAGCCTCCCGTGCATCGATATACGCTGAGAATTCATGAACCGAGGGGACGCGATCTTGCGGCGGTGCTTCGCCACCGCCTTGGCAGCGCTCATGGTGACGCTGAGCGTCGTCATGCCCGTGCTCGATCGCGTCGACGTGTCCCCCTACCCTGTGGCCGAGACTGAGCACACGCCCACCGAGTGCCTCGAGGGCCACGACCACTTGATCTGTGGTCAGATCGGTGCGAACCATGCCGCGGCGGCATCCGACCCGGGCAGGCACCATGGGCACCGGATCGAGCGCCTGGTGACATGGCAGTTGGGCCCGGGCGCCACCCAGGCCCTTCTCCCGGAAGCGAATCCTTCCCGAGCTCCTCCCAAGGCCTGACGACAAAAGCCCCGTCGACCGGAAGGTCTGGCGGGCGCCCGCTCCGGATCGTCTGGATCGGGGTGTTGTCCGTCACCCCTTGGGAGTCCAATCCATTGAACAGAATTACCCGCACATCGGTGCGGCGACCGGCCGTGCCAGCATTGGCATTGATGGCCGGCCTGCTGCTCCTTCCTACACCCACCACCGCCCAGGAGTCCACGGATTCATTGCGGGTGGAGTTGGCTCGACTGGCTGCGATGGTGGACAGCCTCCGGTCAGAGGTGGAGCGCCTGCGAACAGCCGGTCGCGAGGAGGAAGCGGTCGACGCCCTCGCTCAACTCAGAGCCGCGGCCCAGGCCGCAGCTGCCGCTGGCAGCGACCCAGCCGCTGAGGACCCGACCACCCAGGAGTTCTTGGGACGACAGCGCTCCCTCCAAGCCCTCAACCCCGAAATCAGCGTCAATTCGGACGTCTTCGCGCAGGTCATTCGGGATGACCCCGATGCCGAGAACTTCTTCGCCCGCGAGTTCGAGATATCCATCATCTCCAATCTCGATCCGTTTTCGAGGGCCAAGGTGTTCATCTCGCGGCACGTACCCGGTGCGGAACTGGAACCCTTCGAGGGCGAAGAAGACGACCACGGCCATGAGGGGGGAGGATTCGCTGTCGAGGAGGGATACGTCGAGTGGGTCGGAATGCCAGGCGGGCTGCGTGTAAAGCTCGGACGGTTCTTCCAACGCGTCAGCCAGCTGAACCGATGGCATCGTCACGCGCTGCCGTTCCAGACCCAGTCTCTCCCACATCTGGCTTTCATCGGCGAAGAGGCCTTGGCACAGACGGGTGTCTCGGCTCAGTGGCTGCTCCCCGTCGGCGGCGCGGCCGGAACGTATGAGGCCACAGTCGAGGTCACCACGAGCGAGCACGAACCTCTGTTCGGCGAGTCCGGCAGCCCCTCGGTGCTCGGCCACCTCAACGCGTTCTGGGAGTTGTCTTCCGCGACGGATCTCGATCTCGGCCTCGGTTGGATCACCGGAAAGCACCGACTCGGCGCGACCGAGATCGATCGTGATCTGTACACCGCGGAACTGGCCTTCACGTGGCGCCCCCCGGCCCGCGCCAAGTATCGCGGCGTGCAGATCCGTACAGGCGCCATGCTCCTCAGAGGGCTCCCGGGAGCCGGGGTGGATCAAGCCCGCGGCGTTTGGTCGATGGCGGAGGTACGCCTTGCACCGAGTTGGCTCGCGGGGGCTCGTCTCGACTGGGTCGAGAATCCCCAGGCACCGGATCAGACCGCGTGGCTCTTCTCCCCAACGCTCGCCTGGTGGCAGAGCGAGTACGTGCGCCTCCGGGCAGAGTACGACCTGCTGGGACGAGCGTTCGAGTCCACAAGGGAAGGGAGATTCGTCCTTCAGGTGACGTTCGCCGTGGGACCCCACAAGCACGAGACCTATTAGAGGGCGGTGGATCATGAAGAAGACAATGCTCATCCTCGCAGGCCTTGTGGTGCTGGTCCCACTCCAGGTGCACGCCCAGGACCCGATCAAGGTGGTTGCGACCCTGCCGATCTACGCTTCTCTGGCTGAAACCATCGGCGGTGAATACGTCGAGGCTTCGTGGATCGCCGATCCGAACGAGGATTCGCACTTCGTTCGGCCGAAGCCCTCGTTTGCACTCGAATTGCGAAGGGCCGACCTGTTCATCACCACGGGGCTGGACCTCGAGCTGTGGGTGCCCGCGCTCCTGGACAAGGCCGGCAATGCCGACGTTCTCGAAGGAGGCCGCGGCTACGTGACCGCCTACACAGGCATCGAGCTGCTCGACATTCCGGCAGTGGCCGACCGGGGATCGGGTGACGTCCACCTCTTCGGAAACCCGCACCTGCACACCGATCCGCTTCGGGGTCTGCGGGTGGCCGAGAACATCGCCACCGGCCTCAAGCGAGTGGCACCCGACCGCGCGGCGACGTTCGACGCGAACCTGGCCACCTTCACGGATCAAATCCATCGCCGGCTGTTCGGCGACAGACTGGTCGACCTCCTCGGCGGCTCAACCCTCGAGCAGATAGCGGAGAACGGCTCCCTGCGTTCGTTCCTTGCGGACAACGAGTACGAGGGGAGGTCACTGCTTGACGACATGGGCGGGTGGCTCGCTCGCGCGGAAGAGTTCCGCGGCCGACGGGTCATCTGCTACCACAGGAACTGGGCGTATCTGGAGGACCGCTTCGGTATCGAGTGCACCGACTACGTCGAAACCAAGCCCGGCATCCCTCCGACGCCGCGCCACGTTGCGCACCTCATCGACCTCATGCAGAACGAAGGGATCGGAGTTGTCTTCGCCGCGAGCTACTTCGATTCCAACAAGGTGGAGACGGTCGCCCGACGGGGAGGTGCCCAAGCGGTCATCGTTCCGATGTACAATGGAGCGCGTCCGGGACTCGACGACTACTTTGACTTGGTGGATCTGTGGGTCGGCAGCCTCGCGGCAGCCCTCGGCGCCTCCGGTCACCCGTAACCCAAGCCCGAATCGACTTGATAGAGCTCCTGCTTCCGCCGTTCGCCGCGGCGATGATCATCCTCCTGACGCACGCATACTTCGGGCTGCACATCATCCAACGGGAGGTGATCTTCGTCGATCTGGCTCTGGCCCAGATCGCGGCGCTCGGAAGCACCGTGGCGTTCGTGATGGGAGCGCAGCACGGATCCACGATGGCGTACGTCTTCGCTCTCGGCTTCACGATCCTGGGCGCGCTGATCTTCTCGATGACGCGGGTGGACGACTCTCCGGTTCCCCAGGAAGCGATCATAGGGATCACCTTCGTGGTGGCGTCGGCAGCCGTCATCCTCATGGGCAGCTTTTCGGCGGAGGGCACGGAGTACGTGCGGGAGACGCTCACCGGGTCGCTCATCTGGGTGACGTGGCCGACCGTCGGAAAAGTGGCACTGTCATACAGCGCCATCAGCCTGTTCCACTATGTGGCAAGACGGAAGATGCTCGCGATCACCTTCGCTCCGAGCAGGGTGAAGAGGCTCCGCCTGTGGGACTTCGTCTTCTATTCCACGTTCGGGATCACCATCACTTCGTCCGTGCAGATCGCCGGAGTGCTGATGGTCTTCAGCGTTCTCGTCATCCCTGCCGTCGTCGCGTTCTTCTACACCCGGACCTTCGTCCGGGCCCTTCTCGTGGCGTGGGCCACGGGGACGTTGGCGATCGTGGTTGGTCTGGGGTTCTCCTTCACCTTCGATGTCACGACGGGCCCCGTTCTGGTCTGCTCCTTCGGGGTCGTCCTCGTGATCGCGCGGATCTTCCGCCGCCGCTTCGGAGTGAGCGTCAAGCATCGCGATGAACGGGGCCTGACGGTTCGGATGTTCTCCGAAGAGGAAGCCCGTGCGGCCGGAACTGCTCCCTGACCTAGTCCCTGAACCCTCGGAGTAGGTTCAGATTCGCCAGGTCTGCCCTCACGGGGTCGTCCCCTTTGGGGGTCTCGAGAATCTTGGGGACTCCACCCAGTCTCTCGTCGAGCATGATGAGCCGGAACGGCTCCGTACCCAGCGTGCCCTCGCCGAGCGTCTCGTGCCGATCCTTGTGTGACCCCAGTGGGTGCTTCGAGTCATTGAGATGGAGGAGACCGAGAAGGTCCATCCCCAGGATCTCGTCGAACGCGTCCCAGACGCCGTCGTAATCTGCCACCAGATCGTACCCGGCCGCGTATGCGTGGCAGGTGTCGAAGCAGACACCGACCCGGTGATGGAGGGAGGACGGGATGCCCTCGATGATCGCCGCCAGCCTCTCGAAGGACCCCCCGACACTGGTCCCGCTCCCCGCAGTGAGCTCCAGCAGGATGCGCGTCGGGCCTTCCCCCACGGCCTCGATCGCCTGCGTCACCCCCTCTGCGTTCCTCCGGACCCCCGCGTCGAGGTCTCCGTCCGTGGCGTTGCCGGGATGGGTCACCATGAAGTCGAGGCCGAGGGTGGTGCAGCGCCTCAGTTCACCTTGGAAGCAACTCAGGGACCTACCCCACAGGGCGCGATCCGGCGACGAGAGGTTGATCAGATAGGAGTCGTGGGCCCCCGCTACCCTGATGCCGTGTTCCAGCCGCGCCGCTCTGAAGGCATCGGAGGTGGCGGTATCGATGGTCGGTTCAGCCCACCGTGAGGGCTGCTTCGTGAAGAGCTGCAAGGACGACGACTCGATGGCCGCTGCGCGGGCCGGCGCATTCTGCACACCCCCCTCGGCCGATACGTGAGCGCCGAGTTCGTCAGCACGTTCCGTTTCCATGCCACAAGGTCGGCAAACTTTTTCATCATGGGAACCGCGCTTCCGGCTTCGGAGACTCCAGAGGTGCCTGCGAAGCCCGTACCCACCCCTCACTCGACCCCCTAAAGCTATACCCAACATAGCTTTAGCAGACACACTCGTCACGCGGCGGGCACATGTTCCACTTGGGCACACCTCTTGTGATAGGGGATGGTCGTGGCACTCGACCAGTGAAGTGCCACCAATACCGAGCAGGAGGCCGAAATGCGCATCGCGGCCGACGGATACATCGACATCAGTGACGGACGACGGGTCCGGACCCCCGGATACCACCAACAGGACCTGGAGCCGGTCCCTGAGGCTCAGGCTATCTCGTTCCTGCTCTCGCACAGCTTCCCCGGGCATCGGCGCCTGATCCGCTCACTGACGATCGCAGAGCGGAAGACACTCCGTCTGGCCCTGTGGGCAGACTCGGTGTCCGAGCGCATGGCGATCGTGGATCGCATATGGCGAGGCATCACCGAACCGGTGGCCTCCCCCACCGACCCGTCACCTCCGAAGTTGGTCCAGGTGGTCCAACTGGGGGCCTGGGCCTATCCGGTGCATCTCGACGGACGGGTCACCCGGGTCATCCCGCTCGGGGGAATGCCGGCCGCCGAGGTGGACCAGGACAAGACGGTGCTCGACCTCGATCGGAAGACTGCCTGACGGACCTTTGACCCAGCCGGCACTGCTGGGCCCTGTACCCTGGCCCGCTATGGGCAGGGAGTCACGCCCTGGGGGGGCGTGCACGAGCGGCGGTAGGCTTCGGCCTACCGCCGCTCGACGTGTTGTCTAGTCGGGCAGACCGGGCTCGGTCATGCCCCGAACATCGAGGGCTTCGTCGATGTCGACTCCGTCCGGCAGCAGGCCCTCGCGGACGACGACGTCCCTGACGCTGACATGCTCCTTGGCGGAAGTCTTCGCTACCAGGGCAGCCTTGTCGTAACCGATGTAGGGATTGAGAGCAGTGGCGATCGACGGATTTCGCTCCAGGAGTTCCTGGCAGCGGTCCGGGTTGGCCTCGATGCCCACGACACACTTGTCCGCGAATGCCCGGGCGACGGCGGCCAGAAGAGTGATCGACTCGAGCAGCGCCTGAGCCAGCACCGGCATCATGACGTTCAACTCGAAGTTGCCGCGGCTTCCCGCGACGGTCACGGTCGTGTGATTCCCCATCACCCGGGCCGCCACCATCATCATCGCCTCGGACATGACCGGATTGACCTTTCCGGGCATGATCGACGAACCGGGCTGGATGGCCGGGAGGCTGAGCTCGTGGATTCCGGACGTGGGCCCACTTCCGAGCCACCGGATGTCGTCCGCGATCTTCATGAGGCTGGTAGCCACGGTGTTGAGGGCGCCGGATGTATTCACGGCGGCGTCCTTCGCAGCCTGGGCCTCGAAGTGGTCGTCGGCCTCACGGAAGGAGAGCCCCGTCTCGGCGCTGATCTTCTCGATGGTCGCTGCCGCAAACGCCTCATGGGTGTTGATTCCCGTGCCGGTGGCGGTACCGCCGAGGGCAAGCTCCGCCAACTCCTCCGAAGCCCGGGTCACCCGCTCGATACCCTTGGCGACCTGGGTAGCGTAGCCCCGGAACTCCTGCCCCAGACGGACGGGCGTAGCGTCCATCAGGTGGGTGCGCCCGGACTTCACGATGCCGTCGAATGCCTCGGCCTTGTCGGCCAATGCAGCCCGCAGGTGCTCCAGGCCCGGAATGAGTTCCCTGTCGATCGCCACTCGGGCCGCCACGTGGATCGCAGTGGGGATCACGTCGTTCGAGGACTGCCCGAAGTTCACATGGTCGTTCGGGTGCACGGGAGATCCCAGGATCTCAGTGGCCCGGTGCGATACGACTTCGTTCGCGTTCATGTTGGTCGAGGTGCCCGAGCCGGTCTGGTATACATCGAGGACGAACTGGTCGTCCCAGTCTCCGGCGATGACTTCCGAGGCCGCCGCGATCACGGCATCGGCGATCTCCCGGTCCACCGAACCACTGTCACCGTTGGTCACCGCCGCGCATTTCTTGATGATGCCGAGTGCCTCGATGAAGCGCCGACCGAAACGCTGACCGCTGATCGGGAAGTTCTCCACGGCCCGCTGCGTCTGCGCACCGTAGAGGGCATCCTCGGGAACCTGCATCTCGCCTAGCGAGTCCTTTTCGGTCCGATATCCGTCAGCCATGGGAGCCGGTCTCCTGGAACGTCGATAGAAAAAGGGGCGGACCGCTGGGCCCGCCCCTCAAATCTACCCGAAATCGTGCTCCCGTCAGCCGTTGAGACCCTCATCCTTCTCATCCTTCTCATCCCGCTCGCCGGGCGGAGAAGGGCTATCGACCCCAGGGCGGTAAGCCCACTACCTAGCCCTTGTTCGGCTGGCTCGGACGCATCTCGATCCGGCTCACGTGTGCCTCCTTCGGATAAGCCAGCAGCTGCATGACCGCCAACGCGCAGTCCTCGCCCTCGAGTCGCCAGGTTCGCTCAGGCTGCTGTTCGCGCATCCAGAAAGCCGTGTTCACGCTTCCCGGCATGATGATGCTGACGCGCACGTCCTTGTCGCGAACATCCAGCATGGTCGCCTCGGTCAGCCCCAGGAGGCCGAACTTGCTGGCGTTGTACCCGGCGCCCCCCGCGAAGGTGTTCCGGCTGGCGAGAGATCCGATATTGATGATCCACCCGTCGCCCGTGGCGGAGAGGTGGGGCACAGAGGCCTTCGACAGATAGAAGACTCCGTTGAGGTTCGTCTCGATCTGGACCTGGTACTCCTCGACGGACAGTTCCGTGATGGGGCGAAAGATGCCCAGCCCCGCGTTGTTCACGAGGATGTCCAAGCGCCCGAAGCGATCGACCACCGCCGAGATGAGGCTCTCGCACTCGTTGGCATCGCGGACGTTGCAGGCCAGGCCGACCACCTCGCCGCCGGCCTTCGATGCGATCTCGCCAGCCACCGCGTCCGCATCGTCCTGATTGCGCCCACTCACGACTACGGATGCTCCCGCGGTCGCGAGTTGGTGGGCGACGGCCAAGCCGATGCCCTTGGTACTTCCGGTGACGATGGCCACTTTGCCGGTGAGATCCGGCATGACGTCCTCGCTTTGTCACAAGTAACTTGTTGGTGGGACCCTTTCCGCACCCTCGATCCTGAAGGCTAACAGTGTTCCATGCGCGAGTCTGAATCGCAACGCGTCGCCCTGGTGACCGGAGGCGCAGTCCGAGTGGGCCGAGTGGTGAGCCTCGGCCTCGCGGCGGCCGGCTACGACGTGGTCGTCCACTATCGGGCGTCGGCAGGCCCGGCGGCCGAAACGGCTGCGGCCATCGAACGCATGGGACGCCGCAGCTCCAGCGTGCAGGGCGATCTGGCCCAACCGCAGGCGGCCGAGGCGCTGGCCAGACACGTCGAGACGACCTTCGGCCGCCTCGACCTCCTGGTCAACAACGCGTCGACCTTCGACGCCCGTCCCCTCGTCGATGTCGATCCGGACGCGTGGGACGAAGTCATGAACGTCAACGTGCGGGCGCCGCACCTCCTGGTTCGAGCCACCGCCACGATGCTTCGCGCCTCCGGGGGAGCCGTCGTCAACATCGTCGACCTTTCGGCATTCCAGGCGTGGACGGAGTACCCCCACCACGCGGTTTCTAAGGCAGCACTCGCACACCTGACCCGTGTCCAGGCACGCGCGCTGGCCCCCGAGGTGCGCGTCAACGCTGTCGCCCCCGGAGCGGTGCTCCCACCGAGCGACTACCCGGCAGAGCGAACAGAGAGACTGCGGGCGGCAACCCCGCTCCAGAAGCTGGGAACCCCCGAAGATGTCCTGGAAGCCGTGCTGTACCTCGCCCAGGCCCCGTTCGTGACGGGCCAGATCCTGTCCGTGGACGGGGGCAGGATGCTCGGACCTCAGGGTCCGCCCGGCGGCTGACACCCAAGAGGTGCCCGAGACCGTGCTCTTGCCCCCGGGCACTGGATCCAGAAGACGCTACATGGATGATCCGGCGGGGTCAGTCCGAGGGCGACGACCCCTCCGCGCCCCCATGCGCCAGCCAACGTTCCGCCTCCAGAGCCGCCATGCACCCCGTGCCGGCGGCTGTGATCGCCTGGCGGAAGTAGTCGTCCATCAAGTCACCGCAGGCGAAGACCCCGGGAACCGATGTCTCCGTGCGCCACGTTTCCGGCGTGGCGACGTACCCGTTGGGCTTCAACTCGACCTGACCACCCAGGAACGCCGTGTTGGGTTCGTGTCCGATCGCAACGAACAGGCCGCCGACCTCCAACTCGGACTCGTCGCCCGAAACCGTATCCCGAAGCTTCAGACCGGTAATCACGTCGTCGCCGACCACTTCGGTCACGACGCGATTCCACTCCACCCGGATCTTCTCGTTCGACAATAGACGCTCGGCCATGATCTTCGAGGCGCGAAGCTCGTCACGGCGATGGATGAGGATCACCTCCTTGGCGAACTTGGTGAGGTAGAGCGCGTCCTCCATGGCCGAGTCGCCTCCGCCAACCACCGCCAACGTGGCGTCACGGAAGTGGGGCAACGCACCGTCGCAGACGGCGCAGGCGCTCACGCCGCCGCCGGACTGCGCCAAGCGCTCTTCGTTCGGCACCCCGATCCACTTGGCGTTGGCTCCGGTGGCCAGAATCACGGTGTCGGCGGTGACCTCCTTGCCGCGGCTCGACTTGAGCAGGAAGGGACGCTGTGAGAAGTCGACCTCGACGATGTCTTCGGTGTGGATCCGGACGTCGAAGCGCTGCGCCTGAGCCCGCATCTCCATCATGAGCTCCTGACCGGTAATGCCGTCCTTGAAGCCAGGGAAGTTCTCCACCTCGGTCGTGAACATGAGCTGACCGCCGGGGATCATCGTGCGGCTGCCCGCGCCTTCGAATACCAGAGGATCCAGCTGCGCTCGCGCGGCGTAGATAGCTGCAGTCCAGCCAGCGGGACCCGACCCGATGATTACGACCGTCTCGTGCCGGCGCGCGTCGTTGTCGGACATATGCTCAATCCCTGTTCTCAATGCCCAGCAATGCTCGGGCTGTTTCGATGGTCGTCGCCGGGTGCGACCGGCGAGGGTTCCTAAGGTCTACTTGAAGACCTTCATACTCGTGGAGTGGCCTGGGTTGACCCGGGCCGACGGATCCACGAAGTGAACTGCATTGTTTACCGCCACGGCGGCCTCGGCGAAGCCGGTGGCGATGAGGTCGAGCTTGCCCTCGTACGTGACGATATCGCCCGCAGCGTATATGCCGGCGATGTTGGTGGCCATGAGCTGGTCCACGAGGATCCGGTTCTTCTGCACCTCCAGGCCCCAATTCTTGATGGGTCCGAGATCCGGCTTGAAGCCGAGAAAGGTCAAGACCACATCGGCCTCGAGCTCTGTCTCCTCACCGGTGCGATTCTCGAAGATGGTGACGCCGTTCACCACATCCGATCCATGGATCTGTCTGACCTCGTGGAAGGTGCGAAGATCGACTTCACCCGCTTCTGCCGCATCGAGCGTCTTCTGCACCGTGACCGCGTGCGCCCGCCACCCGTCCCGCCTGTGGACGAGCGTGACCTGATCTGCGATGTCCTTTAGAATCACCACCCAGTCCAGGGCAGAGTCTCCGCCTCCGACGATCACGACCTTCTTGCCCCGATAGACCTCGGGATCACGCACCGAGTATTCGACGCCCTTGTGGAGGAAGTCGTCGTAGCCGTCCGCAGGCAGCACCATCGGCTCGAACGCACCCTTCCCACCCGCCACCACGATCGATCGAGAGGCGTACGCGCGATCGCTGCAATGGAGGACGAAGTGGTCGTCGCGCTGCTCGAGCTCCCGCACCTGCACGTCGAGCACGATCTCCGGGTCGAACTGGAGCGCCTGATCCACGAGATTTCTCGCCAGGTCCTTGGCGAGGACCCGGGGAAAGCCGCCGACATCGAAGATGTCCTTCTCCGGGTAAAGCGCGGTGAGCTGACCGCCCAGTTCAGGAAGCGAATCGATGATCCGCGTTGACGAGCCCCGCATCCCGGAGTAGAAGGCAGCGAACAGGCCTGTCGGCCCACCGCCGATGATGGTGATGTCCCGTACTTCGTCAGCCATCGGGGATCCGTTCAAAGGCGCGAACGCGCTGGTGAGTCGAGAATGACGGGGTGATCGGCGAGAGCCGCGGCCCGCGGCGAAACCTCTTAGTCTAACCAGGAGGCCGAATCCGGCAAACGGCCTCAGTCGGGGGTGGGTGACGGCCTTCCGGTATAGACGTCCGAAGTCCGATATCTCGAGAGACCTCGCTGGATGAGCAGCTTGACCCCGACCGCGGCGGGCACGCCGATCAGCAGACCGACGAAACCGAACATGAAGCCACCCAAGGCCAGCGCGAGCACCACCCAAACCGGGTGGAGTCCCACAGACTCGCCTACGATCCTGGGGCTGATAACCGCGCCCTCCAATCCCTGTGCCACGCCGTACACCACGAGGACCTTGAGCAGCGATATGCCGACCGACCCGCTCACCAGCGCGATGGCCAAAGCGGGTGCGAGGCTCAGTAGCAGCCCCAGATACGGCACGACGGAGAAGACCGCGACGATGAGGCCGAGGGTTCCCGCGTACGGGAACTGTGCAATCCAGAGGCCCACTCCGGTGATGAGCCCCACCGCGACCGCGACCGTCATCTGCCCACGGAGGTAGCGGGAGAGCAGGTAATCGAACTCCGACGCGAAAGAGAGAACCGCTTCTCTGCTTCCCAGGGGCAGCAGATCGCCGATGGTACGGGTGATGTGGTCCCAATCCCGAAGGAGGTAGAACGTGAGAACGGGGGTGAGCACTACATAGCCACCGATGGCGAGTACCGTGCTGAGCCCCCTGCCAAGCCCGAGGAAGCCGCTCCACACCCACGAGCCCAGGGCGTTTTGCCTCTCCTGCAGAAGAGCCACGGCATCTGCATCGACGGCCCTCAATCGTGCGATCAGCGCTTCCTCGTCGATCAGCGGAATGTCGACCACCAGCAGGCGCGCCTGCACACTCTCGGCGAAATCCGCAATGCGTTGGAAGAGGACCGGCGCCTGCTGCACCACCTCGCCCATCTGCGTGACGACGGCCGGCACGACGAGCAGCACGAACGCTGCGAGAATCCCCAGGACCGGCAGGGTCAGGATCGCGATCGCCAGCCATCGGGTCACGCCCCTCACCTCGAGTTTGTCCACAAGGGGGTCGAGCACGTACGCCAGCACGAACGCCAGCACGAAGGGCGCCAGCAGGGAGCCCGTCGTGGCTAGAGCCCAGACCACGGTGAGCAGAGCCGCAATCGCCACGAGCGGCGTGTGCCCCGGCTTTCCGCGGAAGGGGGAGAGAAGGGCCCACAGAAGAAAGAAGAGCAGGATCGGATTCAGAACCTCACGCAACCCGAAGAGAAAGAAGGCGAGCACCACGAGCACGGCCGCGCCCTGAAGCACCCTCCATACGTTCAATGCTGCCGTGTCGGTCACGAGTCTCTCCCGCTGGGGATGCCCTCGGCCTCTTCCTCGACCAATCGACGCGCCACCGTCATGACGGCGCGCGCATTGTCGTAGCTGATCTGCTTCTCGGCCTCATCGAGTGAGACCCACACGCATTCGGTGATGCCCTCGTCGAGACAGGGGATCGGATCGCCTGCTTCGGAGCCCATGAGGTAGAAAGAGCAGAACTTGTGGATCACCACATCGTCCGCGCGGAAATACCAATCGATCGTGGCCAACTGAGGCCCCAGGAAGATGTCCGAAAGGCCGGTCTCCTCGCCCACCTCCCGCACCGCTGCTTCCCGTGAACTCTCGCCCGGTTCGAGGTGACCCTTGGGCAGTCCCCATTTCTTGTACGGATCGCGGATGAGCAGCGCGTGGGTGACCCCCCCGATGCTCCGCAGGACAACTCCCCCTGCACTGCGTTCGACCTGTGGTCGACTCCCTCTCCCCATGTTGATGCGCAGACCGTCAGAAGATGGATAGGCGCACGTAACGCCGCGGATTCTCTCGGAGATCCTGCAGAAGCAGGTCGAGCTGCCCCAGGACGCCCTCGGCGCGAACCGCCAGTGTGCTGTCCGCCATGAGGCGCCCGAGCGCTCCCTCCCCGGCCTCGACACCTGCCGCAAGCCGGTCGAGCCGTGCGAAGGCAGAGTCGGCCCTGGCCAGTGTGCTCGAAAGGTCGGCGGACGGCTCCCGGAGGTTCTGCCCGATGTCCCGAATGTTCGCCGTGGCCATTCTGAAGCTGGTGACGATGGAGTCGATCTGCACGTCCGTGAGGACGCTGTTGATGCGCTGGAAGGACTGCCTCGCCGAGCGGCTGGCCTCTTCGATCTCCGCGAGCGCGGAGTCCGCATTCGACGTCAGGCTCAGCGCGATCTCCGACTGCTGGACCACAAGCTCCCGGATTTCCTGACTGATGGCCTCCATGTTGTCGATAGCCTGCGCCAAGCTCACCGCGGTCTCGTCGTTGAAGGCGACTTCGAATCGCTCGGAAAGCACCGCCAGGTTGTCAGAGATCTGCTCGGCCGAGGCCGTCAGCCGAGACAGCTCGGGCAGGGCATACCCACCCAACACCGGAATCTGTCCAGGGACCGCGCTCTCCGGCACATCGTAGTAGGCAAAGCCGGGATACTGATCCCTTCCCACGATCTCAGCCTGCCAGTCGCCGAAAAGCGATTCGGGAGCCACGATGACGACCGCGTCGGCCGGAAGTGCGACCGCCTGGTCGAGAAGAAGGGTGAGTCGCACAGCCTCACCAGCGGGCTCGACAGCTATGACGTCCACCTTGCCGATCTGGACGCCCCGGAGCTTGACGGCGTTGCCCTCCGCGAGCTGCGCGACATCCCGCAACAGCACGTGGACCTCGATGGACGGCCGGCCCCAGTTGGTGCCCTGCAGCCACAGGGTGCCGAACACGGCGACGGCCAAGGCCAGGATGATCACGGCCCCGACCTGAATCTCGCGCCTCGGGTTCATTGTGCCGAATCCATCAACTCAGGTCTCCCCTCGACGAATCCCCTGACGATCGGGTCCTCTGCAACTCGAATCTCCTCGGGCGTCCCCTCGAAACGGATGCGCCCATCGTAGAGCATCGCGACGCGATCCGAAATCCTGAAGGCGCTGTTCATGTCGTGAGTGATGACGATTCCCGTGACCCCCAACTGGTCGGACATCCGGACGATGAGTTCGTCGATGACCGCCGTGGTCACGGGATCGAGCCCCGTCGTGGGCTCGTCATAGAGAAGATACTTGGGTTCGGTGGCGATGGCCCGGGCGAATCCAGCCCGCTTCCGCTGGCCACCCGAGAGCTCGGAGGGAAGGCGGTCGCCGAAGCCGTCGAGGTCCACCAGGTGCAGACATTCACCGACGCGGTCCTCGATCTGGGCCCGTGAGACGCCCTCGATGCGAGCCAGTCCCATACCGACGTTCTCGGCAATGGTCATTGAATCGAAGAGGGCCGCGAACTGGAAGACGTACCCCACCTTCCGCCTGAGTTGGTAGAGGGTATTCCGGTCCAGTCGGCCCACGTTCTCGCCATCCACCCACACATCGCCCTGGTCGGGCCTCAGAAGTCCCACGATGTGCTTCAGCGCGACCGACTTGCCCGATCCGGACCCACCGATGATCGAGACCGTCTGGCCTTCCGTAATGCCGAGGGTGAAGCCCTTCAACACCTGCTTGGCCCCGAACGCCTTGTGCACGTCGAAGATCTCGATACTCACAGCGCTCCCCCCCTCACAGGAGCGTCGTCGCCCAGAAGGCGTCCAGCACCAGAATGATCATGCTGCTCACGACGACCGCCCTCGTGGCTGAGCGGCCGACGCCCTCTGCCCCACCCGTCGTGTGGAATCCGAAGAAGCATCCGACGGAGGTCACCGTCACTCCGAAGCTCCAGGACTTGATGATCGAGTAGTACACGTCGAACGGTTGGAAGAAGATGCGCAGGCCCTTCTGGAACTCGGGCGAACTCATGTCCAACAGGTACATCGATGTCACCCAGCCTGCTGCGATCCCGACGGCGTCGGCCAGGATGATGATGATCGGGAACATGAGCGCGCCGGCCACGACCCTCGGCACCACGAGATACGCGATGGGGTCGTATGCCAGCGTCTCGAGCGCATCCACCTGCTCGGTCACCCGCATCGTGCCGAGCTCAGCGGCGATGCTCGCCCCCACTCTGCCGGAGAGTGCGAGGCCGGTCAGAACGGGCCCGAGCTCGAGCACCATCGTCTTGCCCACCAACGTACCCACGAAATACAGAGGGATAGCGCCGGTGAACGTGTACGACGCCTGAAGCGCGAGGACGATTCCCGTGAACGTCGCGATGAAGAGCGCGATCGGGACCGAATCGACCCCGATTCGCGCCATCTGGCCCAAGAGATGCGGAGTCCACATGGCGCCGTTGCGCACAGCCCGGACTGCCCCGGCAGCCAGATAGCCAGCCCTCCCGACGGCGCCGACCGTGGAAAGCACCAGGCGCCCCACTCCCTGGACCGGACCCACCATAGACTCTCGCATGAATCGCAAGATAAGACATCCAGCGGGAGGGCAAGAGGGTCAAGAGGGAGGAGGCAGATCGAAACCGGCGGCCTCCGGTGAAGCTCGGCCTGACGGCCTTACTCCCGCGTGGGCGTCGATTCCAGTGTGAACTCGACCTCTTCCTCGCGAAGGCCGTTTTCGGACGGCAAGCCGTAGGCGATTCGGATACGTCGGATCGCCGCCCGCGGATCAGAGACAGCGACCTCGAAATCCAGACCCTGGTCAGCCGAAAAGATCCTGGTCCGGACGCGGTCACCCGGATTGACTCGGGCGTCGTCGGAGGGGTTGCGGAAGAGCGTCTTCGTGGACTGCCGGCCGGTCTCGAGTTGGCGGGTGACCTTGACCTGCCGAAGCCAGTCCGGCTGATAATTCACCGCATACTCGAAGCCCCGCTGGTCAGCACCTTGGCCCTCGCGGTTGTGTCGAGCCAACGCCCCACCCTCCCGGTGATGAATTCTCCAAGAAATTAGTAAACGAATGTTTCTCGGACAGTAGGCGAATGTCAAGTTTTTATTGTCCACGGAATCCGGAAAGCGCCTGTGAATGAAGGTACTTACCCACCATGCCCGAAGCAGGAATTCCGACTAAAGGGACAAAGGAACTGGAATGAATGTGAGAAAAAAGATCACCACGAGAATCCATCCGAGCACCGAACGAGGCGCCCCCACCTCGGGAGCAGGCTGGAGAACCGGGGGGTGCACCATCCGTCCGCGGTGGAGAACGACCAGGATCGCCGCCCACGCCCACCATCCCCGCCACAGAAGGCCGAAGGGCACCAGCGCGATAACGAAGGCACGGGCCACGTTCCCCTGCCGCTCCCTGAACAGCGCGTAGAGGATATGCCCCCCGTCGAGCTGCCCGATGGGGATGAGGTTGAGGGCGGTCACGAAGAGCCCGAGCCATCCGGCAAAGGCCAGTGGATGCAGGACAAGGACCCCCGAAAGTGCTCCCTCGGGTCCGAACATCCACGCCAGACCGCTGGTCAGCAGGCCACTCCCGAGCCACACCGACTCCCCCACGAAGCGCACCATGAAGGGGGTGGTGATCGAGGCCTCAGCCGGAACGGTGTCCGAGAGACTGAAGCCCACCGCAAGGAGCGGGATGGACAGCAGGAAGCTCGCCACCGGCCCGGAGGCCCCTATGTCGAAGAGTCCGGCCCGCCGAACGGTCGGCCCGCGGAGGCGTATGAACGCACCGATGGTACCGATGATGGAAAGGTAGGGTGGGAAAGGAAGAAAATAGGGGAGCGTGGCCCTGACCCGGTGAATCCGCGCTGCCACGAAGTGCCCCATCTCGTGCGCGAGGAGCACGCACATGAAGGGGACGGCGAAGGGAGCGCCGGTCACCAGCATCCCCCAGCGGATACTGGTCGGGTAGGGTACCAAGAGCCCACCGATCGCGAGAACGTGCGTTGCGAAGGGGTCCCGCCCCAGCATCATCGCCCCGGCAGCATGGGTCGTGAGCAGAGTCGCCAGGAACAGCAACGCGTGGACCCAATGGCGTGATGCTGGGCGTTCGTCGAGAGAATAGACGAGGACGACATCGGTCACGCCGTCCTCCTTATGGAGGTGCGCCGAACCTTCCCAACCGTCGAGCACCGCCTGCACTTCCGGGCTGGTGGGCGACAGATCCGGCAACAGCGACCCCCTCAGGACCGTCTCGGAATGGAGTGCCGTCAGACGGTACTCCTGGAGCAGCGGCAACCATCCCCCGGGATCCATCTTGCCCCCCCCAGAAGCCTCCATTACGTTGCCGATACTCCCTGCATTAATTGCCCGCGGCAGCTCCTCGGAGGGCGCCCGCCCTCCACGCGCCGCTGCGGTGATTCCTTCCCGATTTCCGAACCTTGGCCCCCGTGGCTGCACCATCCTATTTCGGCCCTCACGCCCCCGCGGTATTTCCTCACCGCGCCTTCGCCGGAGCGTCCAGTGGACATTGCTGAGCTCAAGAGAAAGAACGTCGGCGACCTCCACGACCTCGCAGCCGAACTCAACCTTTCCAACTACGCCGGCCTCCGCAAGCAGGACCTGATCTTCCGCATCGAGCAGGGCCTCCTCGAGGGCGACGTCGTCCTGCGTGGTGAGGGTGTCCTCGAGATTCTCGCGGAAGGGTACGGATTCCTCCGGTCGCAGGACTGGAACTATCTCTACGGGCCCGACGACATCTACGTCAGTCCGTCCCAGATAAAGCGTTTCGACCTGCGCACGGGCGATACGGTTCTGGGCCAGGTCCGCCCTCCGAAGGACGGCGAGCGCTACCTCGCTCTCCTCAAGGTGGAGAGCATCAACGGCCTGGACTCGGAAGAGACCAAGCAGCGGCTCAGCTTCGACGACCTCCGCCCGCGGTACCCCGAGCGTAGGCTGCGCCTGGAGGCGGAAGGCGGCAGCATCTCGATGCGCGTGATGGACCTGGTGGCGCCCATAGGCATGGGACAACGTGGGTTGATCGTGTCTCCGCCGAAGGCCGGCAAGACGACGATCCTCCAGGAGCTCGCGAACTCCATCTCGACCAATCATCCAGAGGTCCACCTCCTGGTGCTCCTGATCGACGAGCGGCCGGAAGAGGTTACGGACATGGAGGAACACGTCGATGCCGAGGTGAATTCCTCGACGTTCGACGAACCCGCACAGCGGCATGTCCAGGTCGCCGAGATGGTCATGGAGAAGGCCAAGCGCCTGGTCGAACACGGAAGGGACGTCGTGATCCTCCTCGACTCCATCACGCGCCTGGCCAGAGCCTACAACAGCACCGTCCCGCACTCTGGAAAGATCCTTTCGGGAGGTGTCGACGCGAACGCCCTGCACAAGCCGAAACGCTTCTTCGGCTCGGCCCGCAACATCGAGGCTGGCGGCTCGCTCACCATCATCGCGACTGCCCTCATCGAAACGGGCAGCAGGATGGACGAGGTCATCTTCGAGGAGTTCAAAGGCACCGGGAACATGGAGCTGGTGCTGGATCGGCAGATCTCAGACAAGCGGATCTTCCCGGCCATCGACCTCAATCGCTCGGGAACCCGCAGAGAGGAGCTGCTTCTGACCGAACAGGAGTTGAATCGGGTCTACCTGCTGCGGAACTTCCTTTCGGTCATGCCGCCCACCGAAGCCATCGAGTTCTTCCTGTCACGGATGGCGCGGACCGAGACGAACCAGGAGTTCCTCGATTCCATGGCCCAGGGGGAATAGGCCCCCCAGTCACCTCCCGCGACGTGACTACTCCTCGACGACCCCTTCGTAGCGCGGGTTCACGACCAGCTCGTCGCCGTCGAAGATCTTCCGGTCCCACGGGAAGATGATGGTCGCGTCCGTCGCCAGGGCGAAGTAGTCGGCCTTGTATCCGCGCTGCCTCGCAAAGCTCGTGGCCGTTCGGACCTCGGCGGGGCGCGTGTCCCGCACGGCCGCGAGGGCCAGGCGGAGCGTTTCACCCGACGTCGCGATCTCATCCACGATCAGGACCCGCTTCCCAGCGATCTGCGGCGGGGCGGCAGAGAGAACCGCGGGCCGCTCCCTCACCTGCGCATCGCCCTCTTTCCTGGAAATCTTCATGGAATAGAAGTCCAGGCGCAGGATAGAGGCGACGACAGCCGCCGGGATGACCCCGGCACGGGCAATCCCCACCACGACTTCCGGGTCGTAGTCCCGGGCGACCTTCAGGGCGAGAGCTCGGCAGAGTTCACCGAACATCTCCCACGGGAGATCCAAGTACTCCTCGTGGGTCGAAACGGGGCCGTTGGGGCCGAAGGTGGGAGGGAGCATGGTATCGGGCCGAAGGGGGGGAGGGCCTCGGACATACAAGCTATGAAGGCACCTCACGGGCCACAATGACGAGAATGACGGCCGCCGGGAGATGGTCTCCATCCTTGGCCGTGCCTAGCTTTGGCTCATGACCGATCTGACCGCTGCAGCCGACCGGATCCTCGAGGAAGCCCTGGAACTGGCTTCTGCCCGAGACCCGCGCGACTTCTATCGCGACCGCCTGAGGGCGTTGAAGCAGGCCCGCCCGCAGGAGTATGACGAAGCAGTCGCGTACTATACGGACACCCTCATTCCGCGCGTGGCCTCAGGCGATCACGACCCCCTCGAGTGCTGGACTGAATATGGGCGCCGTCTCGCAGCGGCACTGGCGCCGGGCAGCACCGTGGCCGTGGACCCCACCGGGGGATCTTGTCCCTTCGAAGCGCCCGCTGCAGATCGGCTCATACTCCACATGCCGGAAGAGACGGGAGCGAGAGCTCTCGTGGTGGCACTTCCGCCGACGCTCAGCAAGGCGCAACAGGCCACCTACGACGTTCTGGTCACAGGCAAGCACAAATAGGGGCTTCGGCAGGCCGCGAGGTCAGTCCTCGACCATGAAGGCAACGCCCCACGCACCGATGCCCAGGTGCGTCGCAATGACCGGAGTGGCGGGAGCCACCAGGATCTCCGTGTCGTAGCCGTAGCGCGATCTCAACGCTCCGCTGACCTGGTCGACGATCTCCGAGTCGCCCACGTAGACGATGCCGAAGCGCACCTTCGCGTTCTCCGGGATCTTCGCCGCCAACGCATCCAGAAGCGCCACCTGAGCCCGGTCGCGTCCGAGCGCCTTCGCGAGAGGCCGAACCTTTCCGTGCCGGTCCAGTTCCATGATGGGCTTCACGCTCAGCATGGATCCGAGCATGGCCCGACCCCGGCCGACCCGGCCAGACGCGAGCAGTCGATCGAACGTGTCGACGGTGAACAGAACCCCGGACTGGTCCCTGATTCGCTCCAACTCGGCTACGATCTCCTCAGGTGGACGAGCGAGTTCTGCCAACTCACAGGCCTTGAGTACGAGCAGCCCTGTGAGCAGGGTCAGCCCCTGGGAGTCCATGAGGTGGACGTCCGCCCCGTGGAACCGGGAAGCCGCCGCCTCCGCAGAGGAGAACGTGCCCGACAGGCCCGACCCCAGGATCACTCCGAGAATATTCTCGCCGTCCTCCGCAGCCCGGCCGAACACCTCGAGAAAGTCGGCAGGCGCCGGCTGACTGGTCGTGGGGACGGGGGCCTCGAGCTCCAGTCGCTCATGGAACTGGGCCGCGCTCACATCGACCCCATCCCGGTATGTCTCGTCCCCGTCGATCAGAAGCAGCGGAGTCACGTGGATGCCGTGGGCCCGAACGATCTCCTCCGGAAGATCGGCTGCACTGTCGGCGACGATGACGATGGGGCGACGGGCCAGTCGCACGTGCTGGTCAGCCGCTCGGCCCACCGTCTCGTGCTGGGCCTGCATGTCTTCTGCCTTGTGGGTGGCCAGCGTACCTACGCTTCGGAGGTAGGCGAACACCTCCTCCGGTTCGTCCGTGTGAACATGGACCTTCAACACATCTCCGGACCGTATGACGATGAGCGAGTCACCCTTCTCGCGAAGGAACGCCCGCACCGAGCCCTGAGTCGGGAGAGACGGGCCTCGCACCAGGGCCTCGGTGCAGTAACGGTACTGCTCTTCCGCGTCAGGATACGCGACCCGGGCGACGGCAGCGTCTCCTGGATCATCCTCGACAGCTACGGCGACCAGCGGATCTCCATGGATAAGGAGAGCTACACCCTCGAGAAGGCTGACGAAGCCCTTGGCCCCGGCGTCGACCACGCCGGCCTGCTTCAAGACGGGAAGCTCCTCGGGCGTGCGGGCCAGCGACGCTCGAGCCTCATCGACCAGGTGCTTGAGGAAAGGCACGAAGTCACCGTCGGTTCGTGCCTCGGCGGCCTCGGCGGTCTCGCGCATCACGGTGAGGATCGTGCCCTCCACGGGCCTCTCCAAAGCAGCGTAGAGGTTCTTCGCGCCCCCTGCGAGAGCCTCGCCGAACTCACGCGTGGTAATCCGCGCCCTGTCGCCGACGGCCTCGGAGAAGCCGAGAAGAAAATGAGAGAGCATCATGCCGCAGTTGCCTCGGGCGCCGAGGACCGCCGCTTGGGCTGCCTGGTTGGCGACTTCCGATACCGCCCGGTCCCGGTTCAGCCGCAGATGATCGGAGATCGCCCGGACGGTCAGGGCGAGGTTCGTCCCGGTATCCCCATCCGGAACGGGAAACACGTTGATACGATTCAACTCGCCCCGCTGGCGCTGGGCGTATTCGCACGCCGCTACGAGTGAGCGGCGAAGCCGTGGTCCGTCCAAATAGCTGATTTGCATCGCCGGAGATTATCGGACCCGCGATTGGGGATCAACAGGGAACGTCTGCAGCGGGCGCCAAAGCCTTGTGCTAAACGATGCCACGCGCACTTTGTGGGAACGCAAACTACCATCTAGCCCCGGAAGCGAACTGTGGACGGTTTTCCCCCTGACCAGCAAGGTCCTCCTTCCATCCAGCACTGGCTGGTTTCGGTGGCGGTTGCAGCCTGCCTGCCGAAGGCCGATCAGCTCGACGTAGCTTCCGACTCCGATGTGGACGCCGCGTGGGATCTGGTCGCCATGACAGCCGAGATCTCGGCGGAGGACCTCGCGCTGAGCGTCGCCACCCACTACCGACTCGACCTGGCTAACCTCGAATCGGTGGATCCGAATGCCCACCGGTTGGTGCCCGGTCGGCTGGCCAGGAAGCTGAACGTTCTCCCGCTCCGATATTCGGACCGGATGCTGACCGTGGCCACCGCCGATCCGGTCTCGATGGACGCCGAGAGGAAGCTCGTTCAGGTGGCTGGCCGCTTCGTCAACTTCGAGATAGCCCCGCCGGCCGCCCTCCGAGGGGCGATCGACGCCGCATACGTGGCCGAGGAACCCCACGAACTGCCGCCCCTGCACGCCGACGCCAAGGGCGGGGCCCACATTCTGGTCGTCGACGATGACGAGGATGCCCGGCTGCTGCTTCGGACCGTTCTGGAGGAGAGCGGTTTCCGCATCTCGGAGGCTGAAGATGGTCCTGGAGCGCTCGAGCTTCTGGAGGGCGCCGACGTCTTCGACCTCGTCACACTCGACCTCGACATGCCCGAGATGCCCGGCCTGGAGGTGCTGCAAACGATCCGAAGCTGGATCAAGACCGCGTCCCTCCCCGTCGTGGTCGCCACTGCAGCACACGATCCGGAAGCGGAGATCGCCCTCTTCGAGGCGGGTGCCGACGACTTCGTGGTGAAGCCCGTCGATCCGCCCCGTTTCGTCCTCCGGATCCAGGCGGTACTCCGAAGACGGAGCTCCACCCCCGTCTAGGATCCCCTGCACCGAACGGAAGTCGTGCAGCCAGAGCCTCGGCGGGACGAACAACGGTCGGGGTTGCGTGTACGTATGGGATCTCCAGGGTAACGGCGACCAGCGGACGAAATGAACCTCCAGAACGATGTATCTTCCGGCCTCAGCCACTTTCTGGCTGAATTGGGACGTCGTCATGTCGTGCGCTTTGCGCTCGGATACGCGGCGGCGGCCTTCGTGCTTCTGCAACTGGCGGAAATCGTGTTCCCGGCGTTCGGGTTCGGCGACATCTGGCTGCGGGCGCTCGTCATCGCCGTCGCTTTGGGGTTTCTGCCCGCGGTCGTGCTCGCCTGGGTGTTCGATCTGACACCGGAAGGTCTGAAGCGCACTGAAGATCTGCCGCAGAGCCCGGGCGCGGGGCACGTGCAGGCGGGGCTGTCAGCGCGCGTCGCGCTCGTCGTGCTGACGTTCGTCATCGCCGGGGGGCTGGCTCTCACATTGATCGATACGGGAGCTCTCACGGCCGACGGCTTCGGTCCTTCGGCGGATGCTGACCGGAGCTTGGCCCTGACCGAGTACGACCCCGGCGCGCCGGTGACTTCGCTCGCGGTCCTCGCCCTCGACGATTTCACAGAGGGAGGTGGGCAGGAGTACTTCACCTCGGGGATGCAGGAAGAACTGATCACGCAGTTGAGCCAGGTTCCGGGTCTTCGGGTAGTCTCGCGGACCTCCGTCGCGCGGTACGCGGGGTCGGACACGCCAGTTCCCGTGATCGGACGGGCCCTGGGAGTGGACGCGATCATAGAGGGATCGGTGGTGAGGTCGGGCGACCGGGTGAGAATCACGATCCAGCTCATCCATGCGTCGAGCGATACGCATATCTGGTCCGCGAGATACGACCGTGACCTGACCGACGTGCTCACGCTTCAGAGCGAGGTCGCGTTGGAGGTCGTACGGGCGATTCTGGGCGAGATCTCTCCCGAGGACGACAGCCGCCTCCGATTGGTCGCGGACCGGGACGTCGACCCCACGGCCCAGGACGCCTACCTGAGGGGCAAGGAGGCCTTTGACCGGGGGACCCCGGAGGGCTACGACACCGCGATGGTCCTTTTCGGGGAGGCCGTGGAGGCCGACTCAGCTTGGGCGCCGGCCCTGGCGGGACTCGCCAGCTCACGCTTTCTCGTGACCATGGAAGACGCGGAGCAGTCCCCCGTTGAGCTGGAACGAGCGCACGTCGAGGCTCGGAGGGCCTTCGAACTCGATTCGACCTCCGTGGAAGCGAGAGAGGTCTTCAAGTACATCGAACAGAGCATCAACGAGGTCATGCCGTCGCACGCCCTCGAAGCACCACACCCCCCGAAACCGAAAGGTGGCGCCGTATACGTCATGTCGGTGCCGGGAGTGGGCGACTCCGTCGTCATCAACCTCGAGGCGATGGACAGCGCCTGGGTAGGCGCCGTGACGCGGTTGGGGAGTGGACTCGAACGACGCATACTCCGGTGGACCACACGAGATAGCGAGGGGCAGCAGCGAGAGGTCTTCGCGGCCCGACACCTCCTCGACGACGGCCAGTATTCGGCGGCCAGCAGCGTTCTCGAAGACATCCTCGAAGTATCGCCGGAACTCGACCACGCGTGGAAACTGCTGATCCAGTCAGCCGTCGCATCAGAGGAACCGGAAGCGATCGTGGCTGCCTTCCGTCTCTGGTCGGACGCCGCGGTGGAGGGTTCGCCCGACGGCGCCACGGTCGACGCTCTGGCCGTTGCTGTCGATCGCGCAGGAATGACCGGCTACTGGAGTTGGACCCTCGCGATCCTGGAGGCGCGTCGCAGTCGCGGCGAGCCGGTATCGACTGTGGAGTTGGCATCCGCCCATGCCGGCCTGGGGCAGACCGAAGAGGCTCTTCGACTCCTGGCTGAGGCTCTGAGCGAGGGGGACCGGCGTGTTCTGATGGTCCCGACCGATCCGGCCTGGGACGAGATCCGGCGTGACCCGCGATACCAGCAGATGTCGCGCCAGATCCGGAGCCTGCGGTTCGCGTCTCCCAGGCAACCGCAGGACTGAAGCCCGCGTTGTACGCAGCTGCTCGCCCTCGGTGAAGAGCAGAGGCTGGGCCCCTTCTCAGCCGCCTTCGACGCGCTCGAACACCCCCCGGTCGCGGTTCTTTCGAACCTGGTCCCAGTGGAAGACACGCCCGTTCATGGTGATGTAGACGCCGTTGGGAAGTACCTGCACCGAGGTGAGTGCCCCGCCCAGATTGAATAGCCCGTCCGAGCTGCCGAAGGCGATCGGGATCATCGCGCCGGTCAGGACGATGGTCTTGTGCGGAACCTTCGCGGCCAGAACACGGGCTGTGTCGACCATGGTGTCGGTGCCGTGTGTGATCACGATGTTCGGCTCAGGAGCTTCCACGCAGTTGTGAGCGATCAATTCGCGGTCCGCGTCGGTCATGTCGAGCGAATCGACCATCATGAGTGTGCGGATTCTGACATCCAGGTCACAGCGGCCCATCTCGAGCATCTGAGGGAGGTGGGTATCCTCGAAGAAGAGACGGCCCCGGATTTCATCGTATTCCTTGTCGAACGTGCCTCCGGTGACGAAGAGGCGGACACTGTCGTTCATTCAGATTCCCGAAGTGGGTCATGGTCGAGCGGGTTGAGACTCCCGGGCGAACCTCAATGCCTTTCGTCTACGGGGCAAGGCGGCGGCCCGCAGTTCTTGGCAGCGAGTGCTCAGACAGTGGCAGGAGGCCCGCAAACCCACCAATATTGTGCATCGACACTTCGACCCCGCACAGGAGGTTGGCCGCGTTGCGGAAGATCCCGCGAGAGGCACCACCCTGTGCGAGGACAACTCCCCCCGAGGGAAAACGAGCCTAGAGGTGCCCCAGAACCACTGGATGGTCGGCGTGGCTCGAAAGGCCAACTTCCCGATGGCGGACGCCTTCGAGTTGAGTCCGGCCGTGTCCGTTGCCGATGCCTGGGAAGAAGTAGTGTCCCAGTGCGGGGTATCCGAAGAGGAAGCGGCCACAGCGGTTGCAGACTTCTTCCGCCTTCCGGTCGCCGACCTCGACACCGCTGAGCCGACAGCCACGAAGCTACTTCCGGGGAGTATCGCACACCGGTTTGGTGTCTTCCCCGTGCGGGACAAGGTCGCCTACCTCGCAGTTGCCACGGCCAATCCTCCCGATCTCGACGCGGAAAAGGAGGTCAGCTTCGTCTCGGGTCGGCAGGCGAAGTTCGAGGTGGCAGCCCCGACGCGGCTCCGGGAGGCCATCGAGGCGGCGTACTCCCCGGACAACGCCGCGGAGAGCCTCCTCAGCCGGATGGACGCCGACTCCGACCTTGTCGAGTTGGTCGAGGACGCCCCCCTTCACGAAGACGTGCTGCCCGAAGACCTCGATGCCGCAGGGCCGGTCGTGCGTCTCACCAACATGATCCTGCAGGAGGCAGTGGCGGCGGGGGCGTCGGACATCCACGTCCAGCCGCTCCCACAAGGAGGGCACGTCCGCTATCGCGTGGACGGTGTTCTTCGGACCGGCCTCAAGCTTCCGCTCCCGGTACTCGTTCGGGTGGTGTCCCGAATCAAGATCATGAGTCGCCTCAACATCACGGACCACCTTCGCCCCCAGGACGGGCGCGCCCGGATCCTGGTGAAGGGCCGGAAGTACGATCTGCGTGTGTCCACGGTCCCCACCCGGCACGCTGAAAAGGCGGTGATCCGCATCCTGGACCCCTTCCAGACGGGGAACCTGGAGGACACCGGAGTCTCCGAGAGAGAGATCGGCCGACTGCGCGAGATGCTGCGGCACCGGGATGGTATCGTCGTCGTAACCGGGCCCACGGGGTCGGGAAAGACGACCACGATGTACGCGGCACTGCGTGAATTGGCCACGGAAGATGTGAACATCATGACCGTGGAGGATCCCGTCGAGTACGAACTCGCAGGGCTCACCCAGATCCAGGTAGAGCCGAAGCAGGGGGTCACGTTCTCCAGCGCTCTGCGGGCCATCCTCAGGCAGGATCCCGATGTGATCTTCATCGGCGAGATCCGGGACCTCGAGACAGCACAAATTGCCGCTCAAGCCAGCCTCACCGGCCACCTCGTACTCGCCACGGTCCACGCCAACGACGCCGTCGGCGCAGTGCGTAGGTTTCTCGATCTCGGCCTGGACGCGGCATTGATCAGCGAGACCCTCCGTGGAGCGCTGGCCCAGCGCCTCCTCCGGACCGTCTGCTCGACGTGTGCGGTGCCATGGGCAGAGCGAACCGAGGACGATGAGGTCGAAGCGGAGTTGGGGCAGAGGTTCGGGATCGAGCCACAAGTCCGCACAGTGGGCTGCCCGACCTGCGGGCACACCGGCTACCTCGGACGGTATCCGGTCGTGGAACTCGTGGCGGCAGAGCCCGAATTCCGGCGCTTGATCAGCGAGGGAGCCTCTCACGTGGAACTGGTCCAGCAGACCAGGGGCGACGGCACGAGGACGTTGACCGATGGCGCGCTGGACCTGGTCAAAGAGGGACGGACAACTCTGCGCGAAGTCGAGCGTTCCATCGGCAAGGAACTGATCTTCCGGACGAGGCAGGCCACGCCGGACCAGACCACGCCGGCCGCGATCCCGCCCATCCAAGCCGCGCCGATCGCGACCCCGTCCGCTGCCGACACCGGCACATCGTCTCCTGCTCCGCCGGAACTGGTCGCAGAGCCGCCCGAGGATGAGGGTGATCCCGACGCGTTCCAGATCCTGCTCGTGGAAGATGACGCAGACACTCGCCTCTTCGTGCGACACGTCCTCGAACAACGCGGCTTCGTGGTCACTGAGGTCATCGACGGCGGTGAAGCCCTCCTGGCACTCGCCAAGGAACCTGATTACGACCTCATGGTGCTCGACCTGGGCATACCCCGCCTGGACGGACGTGACGTGCTGAAGGCCACGCGCGCCTCGCTCACGACGGCGAGTCTGCCGGTGGTCGTGCTGACCGCGTCGACCGAGCCCGGCATGGAGATTCGCCTCCTGGCGGAAGGGGCCGACGACTATCTACACAAGCCGATCGACCCGGACCGGCTGCTGTCCCGGATCACAGCTGCACTCCGGCGGGCGAACGGGTAGAGGCGTTCCCCCCTCAGGCAGCTCCAGCCATGACGGGCCCGGGGCGGATCGATCGCGGGCCAGCCACCCTTGCGCCGCACCCGAGTGCCCGTAGGGTTCCCGTCGGGCTGCATCCACGGCCCGGGCATCGCCCTCACCCACCCGAACAAGGCTGAAGATAGTGTCCTTCACCGCTATCGATCCGACCACCGGCACGCTCCTCTCGAGCCACCCCCACACACCGGCCGAGGAGGTCGCCCGGATTGTCCAGAAAGCGCACGAGGCGCACTTGGCATGGCGCGAGACCACCATCGGGGAGCGCGTGGAACGGCTGTGGGCGCTGGGCGGGCTGCTCCGTGAACGAAAGGACGAGTTCGGAGCCATCATGACCGCCGAGATGGGCAAACCCCTGGGACAAGCGGTGGCGGAGGCCGAGAAGTGCGCCTGGGTCTGCGACTATTATGCGGAAAACGCGGAGGCATTCCTGGCGCCCACCTATGTGCAGACGGACGCCACCAAGAGCTACTTCGAGCCGAGACCCCTGGGCGTCATTCTGGGGATCATGCCCTGGAACTTCCCTTTCTGGCAGGTGGTGCGTTTCGCCACCCCCGCCCTGACCGCCGGAAACGCGGCCATCTTGAAGCACGCCCCCTCGGTGCCGGGATGCGCCCTGGCACTCGAGAGGCTCTATCACGACGCGGGCTTCCCGGCGGACCTCTTCCGCAACGTCTTCGTCGACGTGGAGGCCACAGGCGACCTCATCGATGACGACCTGGTGCGGGCGGTCAGCCTCACAGGAAGCGTGAGGGCGGGCAGGGCGGTCGCGGCCCGTGCGGGCGCAGCCATCAAGAAATGCGTTCTCGAACTGGGAGGCAGCGACCCGTCAGTGGTCCTGGAGGACGCCGACCTGGACGCCGCGGTGAGCAGCTGCGCGGCTGGACGGCTCTTGAACACGGGGCAAAGCTGCATCGCTGCCAAGCGGTTCATAGTCGTGGACGCAGTGCGCGAAGCCTTCACGGAGAAGCTCGTGCTGCGGATGAAGGCCGCCACCATGGGAGACCCTCTCGAGCCGGGTACCGAACTGGGCCCACTGGCCCGGGTCGACCTGCGCGACACCCTCCACGATCAGGTACGTCGGAGCGTGGACGCCGGGGCAATGCTCCTCATGGGGGGCGAGGTGCCGGACCGACCCGGGGCATGGTATCCGGCCACCATCCTCACCGACGTGAAGTCGGGGATGGCGGCCTACGGAGAGGAACTCTTCGGGCCGGTGGCCACCATCATCCCCGTGACCGACGAGGCCGAGGCTCTGCGGGTCGCCAACGACACACGCTTCGGACTGGGGGCCTCGATCTACACGGGAGACACGGACCGGGGCGAGCGCATCGCCGCCGACATCCTGGACGCAGGGAACTGCTTCGTGAATGGCCTGGTGAAGTCCGACCCCCGGCTCCCCTTTGGCGGTGTGAAGGAGAGTGGCTACGGCCGCGAGCTTTCGCCTCTCGGCATTCTCGAGTTCACCAATCTCAAGACGGTCTGGGTGGCCTAGGGGAACGAGCCCGGCCAAAGCCTTGCCGAGATGTCGCATGACACATATTCTACGACCGTAACAAATTCGTGATATTGTAGAAGGGCGCGGCCCCTCCCGACCGCGTCCTCCGAGAGGCCGGTGACTGCCGGCCAGGGGGGGACCCATGGCCAGCTCGAGCCCTTTCGAGCACCTGAGAGTCGAATCCGACGGCGCCCTTCGGCGTCTCATTCTCGACCGCCCATCGCTGAACGTCCTCACCATCGGCATGCTCGCCGAACTCGAGGAAGCGTTGAACCTGGTGGCAGACGATCCCACTGCGTCCGTCCTGCTGGTCACTGGCGAGGGTCGGGCTTTCTGCGCGGGCGTGGACGTGGCCGACCACACCGCCGACAAAGTCGACGAGATGATCCGGGTCTTCCATGCAGCCCTGACCCGAATGGCCTCCCTGGAGATCCCTGTAGTCGCGGCTTTGAACGGGGCTGCCCTCGGTGGCGGGCTGGAGGTCGCCCTCGCGGCGGACATCATCCTGGCGCGGGAAGGCGCCAAGCTGGGCCAGCCTGAGATCCAACTAGGGGTGTTTCCGCCCTTCGCGGCAGCCGTACTACCTCGGCTGGTAGGCCGGGCCCGTGCCCTGGATCTCTGCCTTACAGGGCGCACCGTCACGGCAGATGCCGCCGCTGCTTGGGGTCTCGTCCAGCACGTGTACCCCAAGGACGGTTTCGCCGCCGAGGCCGAGGCCTACGCCCGGTCTCTGGCGGACCTCAGCCCACCGGTCCTGCGCCTCACCAAACGGGCCGTCGTCGACGGACTCGACGCCCCCCTGGGCGAATCCCTGCACGTAGCTGAGCGCATCTACCTCGACGAACTCATGAAGCTGGACGACGCCCACGAAGGTCTGGCCGCCTTCATGGAGAAGCGCCCCCCGAACTGGAAGGGAGCCTGACATGGCCACTGCAGCCGAGTCCACCGCCCGGGAGCCCCGCCCCCGCCTGCTGGACTTCGACCTGAACGCCCCGCTGAACGATCTCCTGTACGAATGCCGGGAACTCGTGGAGGACGCCGACTTCCCGACGGTGAAGAAGTGGCAAGCCGGAGGCGGCAAGGTTCTGGGTCACTTCCAGGTCTACTTCCCCGAGGAGTTGGCCGACGCAGCCGACGTCCTGCCGGTGAAATTCCGGGGAGCGCAGATCGACCGGGAGGGCGCCGACGCCCGCTTCGGGTCGTACATCTGCTCGATTCTCCGGACGTCGCTGGAGCTGGCCCTCTCCGGCAAGCTCCAGCCGGACCTCTTCGTGACGCATCCCATCTGTGATGCCGCGCGGAACCTGGCAGGCATCTGGAGCCGCAACGTGGAGTCGACGGCCCAGATCCTCTACCTGCCCCAGAACCCCAACTCCGCCTTCGCTGGACAGTATCTGGAGGAGGAGTACCGACGCATGCTGGGTGACATCGAGGCCGTGGCCGGGCGAACGGTCTCGGACGACGAGCTGCGCGCCTCCATCGCGACGTTCAACGAGAACCGCCGGCTGATGCGGGACCTCTACCGCATCAAGCGGGAGACCCCGTGGAAGCTGCCGGTCCACGAAGCCTACGTGCTGGTATCCGTCGGAGGTCTGATCTTCCGCGAGGAGCACAACGAGCTGCTGCGGGCAGCTCTGCCCCAGATCGAAGCTCGAGACGCCAAGAAGCAGGACAACATGCGGGTGGTCTTCGAGGGAGGATTCTGCGAGCAGCCCCCGCTGGATCTCCTGCACGCCATCGCCCAGTTCTGTTACGTGGTCGACGACGATCTGCTCATCGGACTCCGATACATCCTGGACGACGTGTCCCTCGAGAAGTCACCGCTCCGGGCCCTTGCCGACGGGTACCTGGACCAGTCGTCGTACAGCCCGGTGCAGCACGACCTGCGCAAGCCGAAGGAGAAGATGCTCCTGGACCGCATCCGCGGTGCCGACGCCGAGGCGTGCATCGTATCCGCAGCGAAGATGTGCGAGCCAGGCCTGGACGAGCACGTGGCGTACAGCGAGATGCTGGAAGAAGAGGGCATTCCCTATTTCGTGACGGAGTTCGAGGAGCGGATGTCGTCCTTCGACCATCTGCAGATTCAGCTCGAGACGTTCGTCGAAAACCTGATCTTCGAGTAAGAGGACCGAATCACATGATCACTGGCATTCGAGCACCGCTGCCATCTAACAGGGCTGCGTTGGCCCTCCTTGAATTAGCGGTGCCAGTCCATCGTCGGGCCGCTTTGCCCTGGCAGCGCAGCGGCGCTCTCGGTGCTCAGCAATCACATGACTCGGTCCTCTAGGAGAGCCACATGACCGTAGTAGCGAACGAGCTCGTTGGACGCGGCGCCCGGGACGGCGCCCGGCTCTTCCGGGAGTGGTTCGACGAGTTGACCTTGGCGGCCCAGAACCAGGACAAGACGGCTTACGTGTTCGTCATGGGCAGCCTGCATGAGATCATCAAGACCTTCGACATGCATACGGTCTTCCCGGAGATCACTTCACTGCAGACCGCGGTGCGGAAGGTGGCCGACGAGTACCTGAGCCTGGCTGAGGATCACGGCTTCAGCCCGGACGTGTGCGGCTATGTGAAAGCCGACTACGCGCTCCAACTCCGGAAGGGCGAACACCCGATGGGGACCGTTCCGCCACCGTCCATCGCAGTGCTCACCAACGCTTGCAATACCTACTTCAAGTGGGCCGAGATGTGGGAGCGCATGTACGACATTCCCACGATCACCGTCGACGTGCCCGGCACGCGGGGCCTGCATGCACTGGATATCTCGGGCGCCGACAAGGAGCGGGATCAGCGTTACGTGCTGAATCAACTCAAGGAGCTCATCGGGCACCTGGAGGAGGTCAGCGGAAAGCCCTTCGACATCGACCGCATGCGCGAGGTCCTGGAGTACACGAACCGCATGGGCCGGGCATGGCGGCGAGTGCTGGAGTTGAACCGGAGCAGCCCCGCGGTATTCGATGCCATGCTTGAAGGGACCATCTACCTGGGCGTGGCGAACGCCCTGCGCGGCACCCAGGCGGGTGCAGAGTATTTCGAAGACCTGGTGGAGGAGATGGAGTACAAAGTGTCCCAGAACCTCAGCCCCCTCGTGGACCACGCGCAGGAGCACAGGCTCGTGTTCGTGGGGGTCCCCTGCTATCCCATCTTCCGCCGGTTCTACCAGCTGTTCAGCGAGTGGGGCGGCATCTTCGTGAGCTCAACCTACATGTGGTTCGCCTCCGGCGGGCTGAACCTGGACTTCGAGTACGACCTGGACCGGCCCCTGGAGAGCCTGGCCGAGGGCGTGCTCCTCAGCGTTCGCCGCGCGGGCGAGGCCATGCTGTTCCACGACCGCACGCTCCTGGAGGCCATCGACACCTTCGACGTGGACGGCGTGGTCTATCACCCCATCAAGAGCTGCCGGACGGTCTCCACGAGTCTCGCCGACTCGCGCAGGGCCGTGCTGGAGGAGCGGGATGTGCTCTGCCTGCACATCGAGTCTGACATGATGGACAAGCGGGTCGTCTCCGAGGCCCAGATGAAGAACCGCATCGACGCCTTCTTCGAAGGACTCGAGTCCCGGAGGATCCGCCTGGGGTCCGCGGGTGCAGCGGGATCCGCTTCCATCACAACCGCTTAGGAGGATAGGAATGGCGTACGCAGCAGGAGTGGACGTGGGCTCCACTCAGACCAAAGCGGTGGTGGTGGACGAGGGCGGCAACATCGTCGGGCGGTCGCTTCTACCCACCGGCGCGAACGTGGTGCAGGCGGCCGAGCATGCCTTCAGGCAGGCGCTGGAGTCGGAGAACATCCCCGAGTCCGAGGTGGGCTTCGTCGTGGGCACCGGCTATGGCCGGTACCGGGTGGAGTTCGGCGACACGCAGATTACCGAAATCGTGTGCCACGCGCGGGGGGCGGCGCACATGTTCCCCGGTACGGAGACCGTGCTGGACATGGGCGGGCAGGACACCAAGGCCATCAAGATCCGTCCAGGCGGCGACGTGGCGGACTTCTGCATGAATGACAAGTGCGCCGCCGGCACAGGGCGCTTCCTGCAGTCGGCTGCGGCGGCCCTGGACCTGGATCTGGGCGACCTGGGACCGACGGCCCTGCGAGGCCAGCGCCCGGTGAACATCAGCACCACATGCACCGTGTTCGCCGAGTCTGAGGTCCTGTCGTGGCTCGCCAAGGGAAAGAAGATCGAGGACATTCTTCTCGGGGTGCACCGATCCATCGGGTCCCGCTCCATGGCGCTCCTGCGCCGGGTCGGCATCGAGGGCGAGATCACGTTCACGGGCGGAGTCACGCGCAACGACGCGATGGTGGAGGTCATGAAGGACATGCTGGGGCAGGAGTTGAACGTGAGCGAGGAGTCACACTACATCGGGGCCCTCGGAGCGGCCCTCTTCGCGCTCGAGCGCATCTCGAAATCCCACACCACACCCGAGGCACACAGCGAGGTGACCGCATGATGTACGCTGCCGGGATCGACGTCGGGTCCACGTACACCAAGGCCGCCCTCTTCTCGCAGGAGGGCGACCTCGCCGCGACGGGGATTCTGCCCACCGGCTTCAAGCTGGACGAAGCGGCGCGGTCAGCCCTCGACCAGGCGTTGGACGAAGTAGGCGCCACCATGGACGACATCTCGTACGTCGCTTCCACGGGCTACGGCCGCAGCCAGGTCTCCTTCCGGGACGTCCAGGCCACGGACCTCACGGCGCAGGCGTGGGGAACGCGCTGGTTCTTCCCCAACACCAAGACCGTGCTCGACATCGGTGGACAGACGATGAAGGCCATGCGGCTGGACGACCGCGGCAAGGTGAAGTCCTTCCGTCTCAATGACAAATGCGCTGCCGGCACCGGCGCGTTTCTGGAGAAGACCGCCCGCTATCTGGGCTACAGCATCCAGGAGATCGGGCCCCTGGTGGAGTACGCCCGAGACCCCGTTCCCATCTCCGGAGTCTGTGCCGTCTTCGCCGAATCCGAGGTGATCAACCACGTGAGCAACGGCGCCCAGCCCGCCGATATCATGCATGGCGCCATGGAGTCGCTGATCGAACGCTCCGTGCGCCTCATGAAGCGGGTCCAGATGGAGCCTGAGTTCACGCTGGTGGGCGGCATCATGCGCTTCCCCACCATGGTTCGGGTCATGCGGGAGCAGCTCGGCGAGGACGTCCGCGTACCCCCCGAGGACCTCGTCCAGCTCACGAGCGCCATCGGCGCCGGGGTCCTGGCGCTGCGACGCATGGAGCGGGCGGTGGCGTGAAGGACGGAGGCCACGGCCGCGCCAGAGACGCGACCACGGACGCGACCACGGACGCGGAGCACGTTCCTGAAGCGGCCGTGGGCCTGCCCGGCATCGCGGTGCCGGCGGTGCGCCGGCGCCGGGACGAGGAACTCGAAGCCGACGGTTGGGTCCGTCGCTTCACCGGCTCCCCGCCCCGCCTTGGCGAGTTGACCGAGCTGTATGAGTCCACGGGACAGGACGTCCTGTTGGATGACGTGCTCCCCGGCGAACTGGCCACGGAGTGCCAGGGGTGCACGCTCGCGCTGGCGATGTTCAAGGTGATCTACACCCGGAGGGGTAAGGGCTGAGGAGTGCCGGCGACGGGCGGATGCCGATAGGACGGAGGAGCCGGCGTTGATGCCCGGGTAGACCGAACTGGGGTTCGGGCGTGCGTCCGGCACGCTTCATCGCACCACACCCGGTTCATCGCGCCGGCCCGGGACAAACACTGAACACCTCCGACGGGCGACCCCGCCGGAGCCCCGGGGAAAGACTTACCGGCCGATCAGGGGTGACAAGCCCGGAGAGCCACGTCGCGCCTCAATATCTCGTGGGCACGGTTCACGACGGCGTCCAGGGAGGGCGAGTCCAGGAACATGTCCTCGGCCTTCTCGCGGAGTTCCGGGATCGTCGGCAGATGCACAAGCGAGAGTTCCTCCAGGAACTCGACGGCCTGGGCCCGAGCCCGCTTGGCTCGCTCCGTCAGGTCCTCGAGCGCGTGGGATTCGTCCCACGCTCCCATGAGCTGCTGATGGGCGCCACGAGCTCGTTCGGTGAGCTCGTCCAGACTATGTGAGTCTGCCCATGCCTCCCGCACACGAACCGCCAGCCCATCACCCTTCTGCACGTCCGCCCAGGTCTCTCTCACGCGCGCTGCCAGCGCGTCGACGCTGAAGCTGCCGGCAAGGTCCGCCGCGACCTTCTCGACGACCTTCTGCCCGGCGGGTCGCTCACCACGCACGATCGCCTCCGGGGGCTCTCGCAGATCCCAGACGATACGCGTCCAGGACATGACCTTCAGGGCGTAGTACGTGAGGTCGATCTCCCACCACTTGAACCCCTGGCGTGTGGAGCTCTGGTAATGGTGGTGGTTGTTGTGCCACCCCTCTCCCAGCGTGACCAGGGCCAGAAACCAGTGGTTTCGGGAGTCGTCACCGGTGAGATAACGCTGGTCTCCCACTTCATGCGCCATGGAGTTGATCGCAAAGGTGCCGTGGTAGAGCACCACCGTACTCAGAAAGAACCCGACGAAGAGCCCGGGCCACCCTCCAAAGACGAGGCAGGCCACAGCAAGCACCACCGCAGGGGCCAGGTTGAAGCGGTCCAGCCACCTCAACTCGGGGTACTTGGCCAAGTCGCGGATGGTGCCGTAGTCAGGCGTCCAGTTGCCTGGGTTGAAGATCCATCCGACGTGGGAATAGACGAAACCGTGATGCCGGGGCGAGTGGACGTCCTCGGGGGTGTCTGAATGAAGGTGGTGATGCCGATGGATGGCCGCCCACCAGAGAGCTCCCCTCTGCGCCGATGTCTGCGCAATAAAGGCGAGCACAAACTGGAACCAGCGACTCGTTCTGTAGGACCGATGGGAGAAGTACCTGTGATAGCCCGCGGTCACGGCCCACATGCGCACGACATAGAGGATCACCGCCATCCATACGGCGTAGGCCGGAAAGCCCGTCCATAACGAGCCGAGGGCCGCGACGTGCACGAGGATGAAAGGCACAGTCGACGGATACACGATGTCTTCGTGCGGCGCGTGTGGCTCGTGTCTGCTCAAGGGCTGGATGCTCCTGTGACTCGGTGGAATGAGAGACTCGCATCAATGGGCGAAGCTAACGGACCCGCGAACGAGGTCAACGCGCCCAGCGGAGGCTCGAGATTCGGGTGGCGTCCGGTCTGGGCTCGCTGTCACTGATCCTTGAGGACGCCGCTCTCGTGCCGGAACGTCGACTCGACGAAGCGCACGAATATGAACCCCGCCTGACAGATGTTGGCGATCAGTGCCGTGATGTAGAGAGCCAGCGGAGGAGCGCTGGAGATCCCCAGAATGACCACAACTAGACTGACCTGTTCCACCAACTCCAGGGTGGCGACGACCGAAACCGCCAGGTGGTCCGGCTTGAAGGTGCCCTGGACCGGTCGATACGCGCCGACGAAGGACGCGATGATGCCGTTGTCGAACACGAGGAAGATGGCCGCCGCTATCCTCCAGGTCGGGCCACTGTCCAGGCCGTATCCCGCGAGACCGACGGGAATCAACGCGGCAGCTACGCCCGCGACGCTACTGGAGATGACGAGCCGGAGACGAAGAAGGTCGTGGACCGCCTCCTCAGGCCCCTCGGAGCCGATTCGCAGCACACTTACGAGCGCAGCAAAGCCGGCGAACGCAGCCGCGATCTCGGCAAGTGCGAGGAGTGTGTCGGTGCTATCGAGCACGAGTGAGACCTCCCCCCTTAGTGAACCTGCGCGACGCGTTCCACCTCACCGTGGTCGTCATCCCAACCACCTCCCGATTCCAAAACCGGCAGCCGCCACAGAGCCGGTCAGGACCGTGCCCCAAAGCAGGTCGGTGATCACCACGAACAGCGGAAAGTCCTTGAAGAGCGCCATGGAAGTAAGGTCGAAAGTCGCGTAGGCGAAGAATCCCAGGAACGCCCCCAGGGCCACGGTGCGCCCAAGCGACTCGGCTTCGAGGCCCGGAAGGACGGCGAATACGAGAATGCCCAACACGTAGATCGCGTAGAAGATCAGTGCCGGGGCCCACACGGGCGCGTCGGCCAGCAGGTGACCCAGACGCCTCTGGTAGACGCCCGAGACGACGGTACCGATCCAGACCACATCGATGGCGAGAAAGACGATCACCGTCAGCACGTAGAGCCGCACAAGAAACCAGAGCGTCATGGCGCCGACCCTCCACCGGACTCGAGACGTTCTCTGACCTTTTGCAGCGTCGACCTGAGCTCCTCCCGATATGCGACTTCCAGGGCAGCCTTGGGCACCAGGCGAAGGAAACCCTTGGGACTCCCTTCCAGGGTCAAGGTGACCTTGGTACCCTGCCCCACCGCCTCGCACACGATCTCGCTGCGCGCGTCGATCGCGGACCCCTTCTGGGTCTCGTACACGACCCGCCTGCCCGGCTCGAATTCTGTGACCTTGTAGGTATTCTTAATCTCCCGGCCCATGAACCGACTGGTATACCGCTTGAGAGTTCCCACCCTCGTGGGCCCCGGCGGATCCTGTTGAGCAGAGACCAGGTTGGACTGCCACTCCTTCTCCCTGGCGATGTCGTCCATGTACTCGAACACCTCCTGGACCGGACGATCGATGACGATGCTGGAAGACTGCTGGGTCATAAAGTGGCTCCTACATTGCGGACGCTCACGGCGTCTCCTTGGGCGAAAGGCGGTAGTGCCCGACCATCCACTCGCGTCCGTCCCGATAGCTGAACAATTCCTCACACGCCAGAAAGAAGAGGCGCCACCGATGGTACCATCTCCGGGCCTCCTGTCCATAGGTGGGCTCGAGCACGCGGATGACGTCATCGCGGCGGCCTTCGAGATTCTCTCGCCACGCGCGGGCGGTCTTACCGTAGTGCGCTCCGTTCACCTCCCAGTCGGCCTCGACCTCCAGGTCGCGGTCGAACCGCGAGAGAAGATCGAAGGAAGGCATGATCCCTCCCGTGAAGAAATGCCGTCCCATCCAGTTGTCCGGTCCCTCGGTCTCGTAGGGGTAGGCGTGGGTGGCATGACAGAAAATGTGCACGAAGAGGCGGCCGTCCGGTCGCATCCAACCGCTGATGCGTCCCAGGAGTTCGAGGAAGTTCCTCATATGCTCGAACATCTCGACGCTCACTACGCGATCGAATACTTCAGCACACGAGAAGTCATTCATGTCAGCGGTGATGACACGGACGTTCTTCGGCGCCCGGGCCTCGATGAAGCGCCGCTGCGGAGCGGAGTTGGAGACCGCGGTGATACGGCTGTTCGGGAACGCCTGCGCCATGTACAGCGTCAGCGAGCCCCAACCACATCCCAGTTCCAGGACGTCCTGCCCGTCCTCGAGCAGGGCGCGTTCACAGCTCAGCCCCAGCATCGCGTCCTCGGCCCCGGCCAGGGTCGCGACGCCGGCCGGCCAGAGCGCTCCGCTGTACTTGAGGCGCGGCCCCAACACCAACTCGAAGAACTCGGGCGGGACCTCGTAATGCTGCTCGTTGGCCTTCTCGGGCGTCAGGGCGAGTGGGCTCTGCTCCAGCGTCCGAACGAAGGATTCCACATCGGGACCGGCCTCGGCATCCCTCAACCGCTGCCGGACGAGTCCACGGACTCCCGCGCGAAGCACCGGCAGAGGGAGTAATCCCCGCTCGGCCATCTCCACACCCAGGGAGCTGATCACGACGTCACCCTGGGGCGGTCGAATATTCCGACGGGTTCCAGGATCGTCATCCGACCGCCGCCACCCGCGGGAGAGCACCCTGCTTCAGCGCTGCCCTGGCCAGTGGCTTCGCCCACACCAGCTGCACGCTTCCGAGGACCGCTTCCGCGAATCCGCCTTCGCAGTAGCAGAAGTAGAACTCCCACAGACGCCGGAACTCCTCGTCGAAACCGAGGGCCTGCACCTCGCCCCAGTTCTCGATGAATCGGGTGCGCCAGCGATTCAGGGTCTCGGCATAGTGGGGCGTCTGGTCCTCCATGTGGACCAGCCTCATGTCCGTGGCCGCTGCTGCGCCGGTGAGAGCCGATATGGCGGGGATGAAGCTGCCGGGAAAGATGTAGCGTTTGATGAAGTCGACCTGGCGCTGGCGCGGGTCATACCAGTCATCGCGAATCGTGATGGCCTGGATGGCGGCCACACCCTCGGGGCGAAGCAGGTCGGCGCACTGCAGGAAGTACGTTTCCAGGAACTGGTGACCGACTGCCTCGACCATCTCGATGGACACCAGCTTGTCGAACGAGCCCTCGAGGTCCCGATAGTCCTTCAGGAGGACGGTCACCCGATCTGCGAGACCGGCTTCAGCGACTCTTTCCGTTGCGAGCCTGTGCTGTTCGACGGAAATCGTCGTCGTCGTGACACGACAGCCGTACGTCGACGCCGCGTGGATCGCGAAGCCACCCCATCCGGAGCCGATCTCGACCACGTGGTCCTCGGGCCGCAGATCCAGCTTGCGGCACAGACGATCGTACTTGGCAATGGAGGCATCGCGCATGCACGTCCGATCGTCCTCGAAGACCCCGCAGGAGTAGGTCATCGTCTCGTCCAGGAACGTCTGGAAGAAGTCGTTGCCGAGGTCGTAGTGCGCGCGGATGTTGCGGGCGCTCCCGCTGCGGGTATTCCGGTTCCAGGCACGCACCGCGGCCAGCACGGGGCGTGACAACAGAGCCCACCCGGTTTCGAGGTTGTCGAGAGCCTCTCGATTCCTCGCGAACAGACGCATGAGGTCCGTGAGGTCCTCCGACTGCCATTCCCCTCTCACGTAGGACTCGGCCGCTCCGATATGCCCGCCGAACGCGAGCGCACGGAAGAAATAGGGATCGAGAACGGTGATCGAGGCCGATGGCCCATCGCCAGGACCATATGCATCCGTCTTGCCGGCGTAGTGCACGACGAGGTGACCACAGGTCAGGTGGTTCATCCGCGTGCGCACGGCACGTTCGGCGAGGCGATTCAAGAGGTTCATGCTGCGCGCCTGTCGGGGTGGTCGTAGTAGGGTGTCCGCTTGAGGCGGAGTCTCAGGGCCTGCCAGTAGATTCCCGCGGCCACTCGGGCGGTCATCCACGGGTAGCGGACGAGAGCACGGGCCAGCGACCCGCCAGTGATCTCTTCCCGATGCAGCCTCAGGGTCGCGTCGAAGAGCCTCTCCGAGTCTTCCCGGTTCTCCATGTGAACCATGAGGTCGCGGCCGGGATCGCTGAAGAGCCACGTGTACTCCTGATCCATCGCCATGAACGGAGAGACGTGAAACGACTTCGCGAAGCGGTGAGACGCTTCGGCGGGGCTCTCGCCCGGTTGGTCGGAACGCAGCGCGTAGGTGTGACGTTCGCCCCACGGCGTGTTCGTGATCTGGGCCAGGATCACGTCGATCCGCTCATCGTCCTCTGCGAAACAATAGTAGAACGTCACCGGATTCATGACGTACCCGAGGTAGCGGAGGTGAGTGAGCATCCGAATGGGGCCCTTGGGGTGGTAGCCGGTGAGCCGCTCCGCCTCGGCCCGCACGGACGTCGACAAATCCACCTCGGCATCGCCCATGTAGTCGGCTCGCCGGAACCAGGCCGGACGCGGCGCCGAACTCGACCACAGCCAGCGCCCCTCGAAGACCGTAGGCAACTCTTCGAGATCCAGGTACATCATGAACATCCCGTAGGTGAAATGGTGCTCCACTGGACGCATTCGGCGATGCCGGACCGTGCCGCGGTAGATACAGCTGTTCACAGCGTCACCCCGAATCGCTGGCCGACCGCTACCGCGCTGCGAACGCCGTCCTCGTGGAATCCGAAGCCCCAGTAGGCGCCGCAGAAATGCGTCTGTCCACCGCCACTGATTTCAGAATGGCGCTCCTGAGCGCGCACACCTGCGCGCGTGTACCGGGGATGACTGAACTGGGTCTGGTAGAGGATCGACTCCGAGTCGATCGAGTCCGTGGCGTTCAGCGTGACGCAGTAGGTCGGGTCTCCGGACAGAGTCTGCAGCTTGTTCATGTTGTATGTGACGGTCGCCGGCGCGTCCTGGTCTGCCCGTACATGGTAGTTCCAGGAAGCCCAGGCTCTGCGACTCCGGGGAAGAACGGAGATGTCGGTATGGAGAACCACGTCGTTCTTCTGAAACGGAAGCGCACCGAGGATCTCACGTTCGCTCTGGGTCGGATCGGCCAATAGCGCCAGCGCCTGGTCGGAATGGCACGCGAAGATCACGTGGTCGAAGAGCTCCCCATCCACGGTCACTTGACCTTCCTGGCGCTCCACCCGGCCCACGGGGGTGGAGGTGCGGATGCGGTCGCGCAGCGGAGCCACCAGCTTCTCGACATACCGGGCCGAGCCTCCCTGGACCACGCGCCACTCAGGCTGGTCGGCCACCGTGAGCATTCCGTGGTTCTCGAAGAAACGGACGAAGAATTCCGCCGGCATCTCGAGTACCCGCCCGCCCGGAATCGACCACAGCGCCGACCCCATTGGAACCAGGTAATTCTGAATGAGCTCGGCAGAGAGGTCGGTCTCACTCAGGTATTCGCCGAGCGACCCCGACGCCTCACCATTCCGAATCGCCGGAACTGCATCGCGATTGAACTTCAGGATATCGCGAAGCATCCGGTAGAAGCCCGGCTTGAACAGGTTGCGGGGCTGCGCGAACAGCGTGCCGAAGCTCGCGCTGCTGTACTCGAGCCCGGTGGGGTCGCTGCGAACGCCAAAGCTCATGTTCGAGGGCTGCGTACTCACCTGCAGACGCTGCAGGAGCCTCGTGAACAGCGGATAGTTCTGCTCGTTGTAGACGATGAAGCCCGTGTCGATGGATTGGTGCGCGCCATCGGGGCCTTCCACGTCGACCGTGTTCACGTGTCCTCCGACGCGCTCGCGGGCCTCGAAGATCGTGACCTCGTGTTCCGAGTGGAGGAGGTGCGCCGAAGTCAGTCCTGCGACGCCGCTACCGATGATGGCGATGCGCACGGCCGTCTTCTCCGCTGAGGTTCAACAGGCTTTCAGTTCTCGAATCGCGTGCGAAACGCGGTCCCGCCCGCTCGTTGCGCATCGAGAATTCAGGTCTCCAACGCGTCTGTACATAATTAGACAAAAATTAGACAGACAGCAAGATGTTGGGTACACTAAGCGAACAAACGCTATACAAACTTCGCTCCAGGTGAAGCCGCATGAGGATCCTCGTCACCGGTGCAACCGGGTACATTGGCGGTCGGGTGGTCGAAGAACTCCTCGATCTCGGCCACAATGTGCGCGTGCTGGTTCGAGACCGCGAGCGGGCCCTGGCCCGTCCCTGGAGTGAGCGGGTGGAGATCGCCGAGGGCGACCTGATGAGGGCCGAGTCGCTCCGGGAGCCTCTCGAGGGAATGGACGTGGCTTACTACCTCGTCCACTCGATGTATGCCGGCGCGGACTTCAAGACTCTCGACCGCCGGGCAGCGGAGAACTTCGTTGAGGCAGCCGGACACCTGAGCCAGGTGATCTACCTCGGCGGGATCCTGCCCCAGGCGTCCACACGTCGCAGCCCTTCGGGACATCTCATGAGCCGGGCGGAGGTGGGTGAAATCCTCCGGGAGGGACTTCCGACCACGGAGCTCCGCGCAGGTCCCATCATCGGAAGCGGGTCAGCATCCTTCGAGATGGTGCGGTACCTCACCGAGCGCCTGCCCGCGATGGTCGCGCCGCGCTGGATCATGAACGAGGTGCAGCCGATCGGGGTGCGCGACATCCTGCAGTACCTGCTGGCAGCGCTGGGTCGGCCCGACACGCTCGGGGTGATCGATGTCGGCGCTGAGCCGGTCACCTTCAAGCAGATGATGGTGACCTACGCCGAGGTGAGGGGCCTTCCGAGGATCATACTTCCTGTCCCGGTGCTCGCTCCCCGGCTGGCCGCCCGCTGGGTCGGCTTCGTGACGCCCATCCCGAACTCTCTGGCCGTGCCCCTGGTGGAGGGCGTGGTGCAGCCCGTGGTCGGGGACACGAGTCGGGCCGCAGCGCTGTTTCCCCAGATCCAGCCACTACCGTACCGCACGGCCGTAGAGCTCGCCCTGGCAAGGATCGACCGCGGTGAGGTGACTACCCGCTGGTCCATCGCCGGCGGGCATGAAGGCCGTCACCTGGAGGATCGGGAAGGCATGGTAAGGGAGGAGCGGAGCCGGTGGGTCGACGCCTCCCAGGAAAGAGTATTCCGGGCCTTCTGCTCATTGGGGGGAGATCGTGGCTGGAGAGCGTGGGACTGGGCTTGGCAGGTACGGGGCGCCGTCGACCGCCTGTTCGGCGGGCCGGGCCTCCGGAGGGGGCGGCGTGACCCCCAGCACCTCTATCCCGGGGAGGCGCTGGACTTCTGGCGGGTGGAGGAGGTCCGTGAGCCGTCGATTCTCCGGCTCCGCGCGGAGATGAGGGTGCCCGGCCGAGCCTGGCTGCAGTTCGAAGCGACCCCCGAGGGGACCGGCACCCGCCTGGTGCAGACCGCGTTCTTTGCGCCGACCGGATTCCTCGGGTGGGCCTACTGGTACGGGATCTATCCCCTTCATCGCATGATCTTCAGCGGGTTGTTGGATGCCCTCGCCGACGATGCCATGGCCATGGCTCGGACCCCCGCCGACGGCAAGGCGGAGCCCGTTCAAGCCGGACGCTGATACGCTTGTAGATCGGGCGCGCACGCCCGGTCTGGTCATCCATCGAAATCTCTGGCTCCACCGGCCACGCACCTTCTCGCCCCTCCGGCGTGGCAGCGCTATGATGCGCTTGGAACCGCCGCACGGCTCCCGCCACCGTTCGCGTTCCAGTGCTCCGCACCGCTAGGTGCCCGACTCCACCTGCACGCAACGGACCACCCATGAAGACGCCATCGCGGTTCATCAACCTGTTCGCCGTCGCAGTCCCGTTCGCCATCACGATGTTCGCGGGGTCGACGTCTACGCTGGTCGGACAGGAGGCGGAAGACAGGACCCTGCTCACCCAGGAACAGATGACCGCGATCATCAACGAGGTTTCGGGAGAGAGGGCCATGCACCACGTGCTGGACCTCGTCCCCTACCAGAGGGTCAGGCCGCCCTCGGAATACTCGGGGCCGTTCCACGAAAGCACGGTGCTGGCCGAATACGCCGAGGCGTACGGCTACGACAACGTGGGCATCGAGGTCTTCCGACAGGGAGGGACGGCCTGGCAGCCGACTCGCGGGGAGCTGTGGATGACCACGCCCCAGAGTGAAAAGCTGTTCGACATCCACGACGTCGCCCTGTCGCTCGCGTCGCTGAACGCCAACGTCGATTTGACCGCGGAACTCGTCGACGTGGGGCCGGGTCGCGCCGAGGACTTCGAAGGCAAGGACGTGCAGGGCAAGTTCGTCGTGTCGTCCGGCTCGATCAGGAACGTCTACGGCGCGGCGATCGAACGGGGCGCGGTCGGGGCGATGGGCATCAGCGTCATCGGCCCGGAGCGGTCGGTCGACTTCCCCACGCAGATCGTGTCGACGAGAGTCACGGCGGAACCGGGCACGGTCGCCTGGGCCATCACTCCCGAGGTCCGGACTCGACTCTCCGCACTGCTGCTTCGCGGACAGACGGTCACCATCCGGTCGGTCGTGGAGAGCGTGGAGGTTCCCGACAAGGCCGAGTACGTGTTCGCGCAGATCCTCGGAGACGGAAGCACCGAGCAGGAGGTGGCCATCAGCGGTCACCTCTACGAGGGCGTGATCAAACAGGGCGCGAACGATGACAATTCGGGCGTGGCGCTCACCCTCGAGATCGGGCGGGCATACATCAAGCTGATCAACGAGGGCAAGCTCCCCCGGCCGCGGCGGACCATCAACTTCCTGTGGGTCCCGGAGTTCTCCGGCACCAATGCGTGGCTGGGGGCGCACCCCGAGCAGACCGCGAACATCATCGGAAACCTGAACTTCGACATGGAGGGGATCAGGATCGCGGACAGCCGCAGCTACTGGGTCCTGCAGCGTACCCCGGACAGCTTCGCGTCGTACATCAACGACATCCCGCAGAGCATGATGGAGTACGTGTCCGACATCACCCGTGAGAGGGTCCGCTTCCGCAGGTCCCTGAACGGATACGCTCCCTCGCAGGCTGTGCACGCCCGCAGGGGGAGCAAGGATGCCTTCTACATCAAGATCGACCAGCATTACGGCTCCAGCGATCACGTGGCGTATATGGCGCACGGTATTCCGGCGGTGATGCTCATCACGTGGCCGGACATGTGGTACCACTCCTCGGAGGACACCCCCGACAAGCAGGACCCGACCCAGTACAAGCGGGCCGCAGCCGTCGGCCTGGGCTCCTTGGCCGTGCTGGCGACCGGCAGTGACGAGATGGCTGCCCGCGTGCTGAACGAGAACATGGGGCGTGGCCTCGCCCGCCTCGGGGAGTCCCACACGAAGGGCCTGGGCTACCTGGCCGACGTGACCGACGAGGCAGGACTGAACGTGGCATATCGGGAGGCCCTCAACGCCGTCCGCCATCAGGTGCGTGTGGAGCAGGAGGTCGTCCGCTCCGCCAGCGTCATGTGGACCGACTCCGGCGAGGGCGCGCGGAACACGGAAGCGTTCGTGCCCTTGATCGAGCAGCGTGCACAGCCGCTGCTCACCGAAGTCCGGTTGGCCTACGAACTGCAGGCCAGGCAGCGCGGCATGCAGGTTCGGGATCCGGGGATGACTGCGGAGCAGCGCGAGGCCGCGTCACTCGTCGTCGAGGCGATCGAAGGTGGGTCGCGCCCAAGGGGCGGTCCCTCCCTGCCCGACGAGTTCATGGCCGAGTTCAGGAACGTGCTCGATGAAGGCATGACCGCATTGGAGATCCGCGACTTTCTCTCAGGGCAGTTTACACCCCTGCCGCTCGCCGACCTGATGGCGGTGCTGCGGGCCTACGAGGAATCCGGAGCCGTTCGGCTGGTCCGGCGGTAGGGCGGTAGGGCGGGGGCGGAGCCCCCTCACCCCCGCCTACTCCGACCGCAGCGCCTCCACCGGCTCGACCCTCGACGCCTTCCGCGCAGGCAGCCAGGTCGCAGCGACTGCGATGAGGACGAGCACGACCGGCGGGACGAGGAACGCCACCGGGTCCGTCGCGCTCACCTCGAACAGGATGGCGCCCATGACCCTGCTGAGCCCGAGGGCTCCCACGAGTCCCACCACCACCCCCGCGATCACGACGTTGGCGCCCTGTCTGAACACCATTCCCTGGATCTCTTCGCTGCGGGCCCCCAGGGCCACGCGCACCCCTATCTCCCTGGTCCGCTGGCCGACGACGTAGGAGATCACGCCGAAGAGCCCGATGGCTCCGAGTACGAGGGCAATGAGGGAGGCGATCACCAGGAGCACCAGCGTGAATGACGTATCGGCCATGGACCGTGACATGACCTGCTCCATGGTTTCCACCGTCGTCAACGGCACGTTGGGGTTCAGTCGATAGACCAGGTCTCGGATGGCCTGTATCGGAGCCTCCTGCCCAGCGGGCGACTCCACGAGCACATAGATGCTCTGGAGCTCCGGGCCCGGCCACTCCCCGACGCGCAGAGGAAGATAGGCCATGGCCCGGATCTCCTCCTCCCGCCCCATCTCTCTCGCGTCGCCGACGATGCCGACCACTTCGGCGAACTCGTCTGCGTCCTCCGCTCCCCAATGAATGCCCTCCCCCAGCGCTTGGCCCTCCAGGAAGCCGTCGGCGAAGGTCCGGTTCACAAGAATCACCGGTGCGCCACCCTGCCAATCCGAACGGGCCAGGTTCCGGCCCTCCTCCAGCGGGGTCCCCATGATGTCCAGGTAACCCTCGTCCACGGCCTTGAACATGGCGACAGGCGGAAGTTCCTCCTCGCCACGTGGACGGGAACGCACGCGGAATGACCCGCCGTTCCAGTTCCCGGTGCCAAGGGGGATGGCAGTGCTCAGTCCCGTCCGGAGGACGCCGGGCAGCGCAGCCACCTCATCAGCCACCTGAGTGTAGAAGCGGGCTGCCTCAACCGGTTCCACACCATCACCCAGACTGAGACCGATGTTGGTCACGTTCCCCGGGTTGATCCCGATGTCGACCGACGCCAAGCGCTGGAAACTCCTGAGCATGAGGGTCGACCCCACGAGGAGCACCAGGGCAAGAGCGAGTTGGGACGCCACGAGTACATTCCGCGTACGGTGGCGCTCCCGTCCCGCCGTGTTGGCCCGTCCGCCATCCCTCAGCAACGCTCCGAACGCTCCCCCCATGTGCCGCACAAGCGGCACCGAGCCGAAAGCGAGCCCGGCCACGACCGAGATGATCGCGGCAAACGTCAGCACCCAACCGTCCACACCTACCTCGTGGAGTCGGGGGAGTCCCTCGGGCGATGTCGCCACGAGGGCGTCGACCCCGACCCATGCCAGGACGACCCCCACCAACCCGCCCGCGACCCCCAGCGACAGCGCCTCCGTGAGGAAGCCCGCCGCGATTCTGCCCCGTCCGGCACCCATCGCCGCCCGGATGGCCAACTCCTTCTGACGTGACTCCGCCCGAACCAGGAAGAGATTCGCGACGTTCGCGCACGCAATGAGGAACACGAAGGCGACGGTGCCCAGCACGATCCAGAGTGCTGACGCCGCGCTGCCCACGAGTTCGTCGCGGTAGGTCTCGAGAGAGGCCGACCAGCCAACCGCCTCCAGGAAGCCCGCATCCAGGTCTCCCCCCGCGAAATCGGGGATGCGCGCCTGCAGCTCTGCGACCCTGGCGCCTGCCTGATCGACGGTCACCGCTGGGGCCAGTCGGCCCACGGCGCTGGTTCCGAAGGTCCCGAACGGTCCGTTCGGGTCCACGTACATGGGCGTCAGCGCGACCACGTCCGGACCTGGGAACTCGAAACCCCGGGGCATGACTCCCACCACCTCGACTACGGCGTCGTCGATCTCGAGAGTGGTACCCAGCACAGACGGATCACCTCCGAAGAGGTTCTGCCAGCTGTCGTACGTCAGGATCGTGCTGGTCGCCGGTACATCGGCCAGAGCGTCCTCCGCGTTGAAGGGACGCCCCATCATGGGCTGGACCCGCAGCACATCGAAGATCTGGTGCGTCACCGCCACCACCCGCACATGGCTCGGCTGGGCTCCCCCGACCAGGTTCCGGCTCTGCACGTCATAGCCGGCGAGCGACGAAAGGAAGTCGGCTTCCTGCCAATAGAAGTTGAGGGTACCCTCGGAGTGGTTCAGGTCCGGCAGGTCGATTCCCGGAGCGTGGTGCGTGATGGAGACGATCTCATCCGAGTCCGGATATGGGAGGGGCTGGATGAGCACCGCGTTCACCACGGTGAAGATCGCCACGTTCGCGCCGATTCCCAGCGCGAGCGTCACCACCGCGGTGGCCGTAAAGCCCGGTCGGCGAAGAAGGGCACGCGCAGCGAGCCGAAATGCGTTTATCAGTCCCAACACCATTCCTCCCATTCCCGGCCCGCCACCGCGGGCTCGTTTCTTCCCTCGTCCGTTCGACTGGTCCATGACTCCCTCGGAAGACAGGTGCGCGAAGGGGCCACCGAGCGCAAGAGAAGAACGCCCACCCGGAGAGGGGTTTCAGTCACGCCCGACCCACCGCCCCCTCCCGACCTGCGCCGACCCACGCTCGCGGCCGGTCCGTCCGTCGTGCTGAGGACCGCTCGGTCGAACCGATTCAGACGACGGTCCCGGCGATGCTGATCCTGAGCAATATCTGCAGTTGCTTCCCACGGCCCGAACTATCCGATCATCATGATTCGCTCGCCCCCTCCTCCGCCAAAGCGGGGGTTGACCACGTTGTTGAAGATGGAGCCGAAGCGGTACTCGACACCGAACGACGTGAAGTAACGGAAGCTGGTCTCCTGCTGGAATTGGCGGAGGAGGATCTCTTCTGCGGTGAAGTCGCTTAGAGGCAGGTAAAGCTGGTCCTTGATCCAGGAGTAGTTCCCCGATACTCGGATCGAGAAGCCCTGGAATAGCCTCACGTTCAGCCCACCAGAGATGGTGGCGCTGTAGAGGTCGGTGTCGTGGAGGTATTGCTGACCGCGGAATGAAGTGGACCACCGGCCCCACGGTTGGACCAACGAGAGACTGGCCGTCAGCGACTGCTGCCATCGTGTTTCGGCGATCTCTCCATAGATGGTCTCCTCCTCGTAGTCCCAATGATTCGGACCCACGAGGTATTGAAGTGTCAAAGATCTGCGGCTCGACTCCTCGTAGGGAAAGAAGTTGTACTCGACCCCGGGCTTGGCCGACCATGACTTTTCACGGTTGTAGAAGGTGGACGAGCCGGTACTGGCCCGAATTCCGACCGCCCATCGACTCCCGATGCTTCGCACCAGGAATCCGTCCAGACTCCAGTCCTCCCGCGTGTACTCTGTCGTGTCCCCGTTGATGCGGTACGTCTGCTTGTTGCGGCTGAAATTGCCGCTCGCGCCGATCTTCCAAGTCTCGGTGGTGCGGTTGGCGCTCAGAGAACCGAACATATTGCTATCTGAAATGCTCGACTCTCCGAAACCGAAGAAGTTCGCCCCGACTCGGAAGACCCAGAAATCCCACGGATCGTGCTCGGCAGCGGCGGCACCGGAGCCGCCCTCCGCGCCCGGCGTCGGGTCCTCGGGTGACAGGGCGGGCCCGAAGCTCACCGAGAGCCGCTCAGCAGCCGGAGTCCCCACCACGTAGCGCACCAGACCGATCTTGATCTGCTCACTCAGCCCCTGACGGATCTCGTCGTCCACGGCATCGCCGGGCGAAGCCCAGCTGAGGTCCGCGTCGTCGCCTTCGAACCGCCCCCGGCCCAGGAACGCGATCTCGAATGCCCGCCCGCCGCCCCCCGTGGTGCGGGAGGTGATGAGGACGTGGACGTCCGAAGCCTCCCGGTCTCTGACCCAACTCACGACCGGTATCTGCCGCCGCAGGAAGTCGAAGTCACATCCCCGGGTGTTGCAGTCGAGGAAGACCCTCAGGTCACCACTCGCACCCGACTCCTGCCCCGCAGCGGCGCCCGCCGCCAAGACGCACCACACCACCGCTGCTGCCCACAGAATACTCCGCATGCGTCACCTGACCCCGTTGCGATATGGACTCGGCACCGGGCAGAGATGCTGGGGGAGGGGTCGGTGCGCTGGCTAATCTAATAAATGGGACCGACGCCAAGCGAGAAACGTTGCCTCGCAACCCCACCGGCGTACCCCCAGCGGGGCGCTCGCGGCGAAGGTCAGACACCCGCGACTTGCCATGGAGTGCCTAGGCCGCCGGGCCCTCGGCCTTCCATCCCACGAAGAGGCAAAGGGCGAGCAGACACAGGTTGCTCGAAGCCCTCGAGAATGCCTCCGCCGGGAGGTCCATGATCGGACCGTAGTTCGCGACCACGAGAGCGATCACGAAGAACAGGCCAGCGAGCCCGACTAGCCCTCGAGCCAGTTTGTGCGCCATTGGGACGCCTCCTTGCAAGGTTGGTGGCCCTCCCCACCCGAACCCCGGCGACATCCTTCGCGCACGGCTCCCGAAGCGCAAGTCATGCGCTCACACAGCCGCTCCGGCGGGTCACTCCCCGGCACGCATCACGGCGCGGGCGAAACCGCCCCGCCCGGCTCCGCCTGGAAGCCGGCGCGACGCATCTCACCCCAGTGCTTGTGACCACGCAGCGCGTTCCAGAATCCCTTGAGGCGCCACAAGACCGTGATCTGGCGGTACCCGAAGGGCTCGAGCAGGGCATACCCGATCAGCCGGACGAAGTCCGACAGTCTGCGGTATTCCCGGAAGGTGACCTCTTCGAGGATGATCGCGCATAGGCTCAGGAATACCTGATACCCGAGTGCGACCGCCAGGAAGAGGAGGGCGAACTCTACGCTCAGAACTCCGAAAGCCAACCCCAACCCGGTGAGCACATAGCCCACGATCTCGACGACGGGAGCCAGCATCTCCCCGAAGAAGAAGAACGGCATCGTGATCATTCCGACGCGGCCGTACTTGGGGTTGAACATCAGTCGGATGTGCGTGAAGAGCGTCACGATCAGGCCCCGATGCCAACGCTCCCGCTGCCGGCGGTGGGTCCGGAGGTCCGAGGGGACCTCGGTCCATGCCACAGGATCCGGAACGAAGGGAATCTGGTAGGGAATCCCCTTGCTCTTGAGGTAGGTGTGGAGGCGCACCACGAGATCCAGATCCTCCACGACGCTACCTCGGGTGTACCCACCGATGGCGATGAGGTAATCGCGCTGAAAGAGGCCGAAGGCTCCCGAAATGATGACGTTTCCTCCGAGGCGGTTCCAACCCAGCCTTCCGAAGAGGAATGCGCGGAGATACTCCGGCACCTGGACAGCCGGGAGAAATCGGCGGGGGACCTTGGGGGTGACGACGTGGGCGTGGTCCAGCTCGCATCCGTTGGCAACCCGAATGGTCCCACCTGCGGCGGCCACGTTCTCTCCGAGGAGGAAGGGTCGCGCCAGGCGCAGGAGTGCGTCCCGAGCTACGATAGTGTCCGCATCGACCGCGACCACCAGCGGATACCGGGCCGCGCTGATACCCACGTTGAGGGCGTCGGCCTTTCCCCCGTTCTCCTTGTCGACGATCAGGAGCGCCGGACGCGTGCGGGACCGGTAATATCCGCGCACGTGCTCGGTGGGAATACGGATGGGGAACGCCGGCGGCACCTCGTACAGGTCGAAGAACTTCCGCAGCCGCTCCATGGTCGAGTCCCGGGAGCCGTCGTTGACGACGATGACCTCATGCTGTGGGTATGTCAGCTGGAGTTGGGCATCGACACTGTCCGTGATGCTCGCCTCCATGTCATAGGCCGGGATGATGACGGAGATGGGGGGGAGTGCCTTCGACCCGACGTACCGTCGCAGATCGTCGCTCTTGTTGACGTTCCAATTCCTCCAGATCTCGGGCACTGACAGGATCAGCAGGGAGGCATAGCACGTATTGACGACCAGGAAATACCAGATGATCGCATGATCCGCGGCGACGATGACGGAAAGAAAGGCGCTGTCGACCATGGCTACGCCGAGTAGTCCTTCACTGCAGCCTCGGTGAGGCCCAGCGTGTAGCGCGCCATTTCCGCTGCGTACGAGTCATCCCCCGCCGCCGCCACTTCAAGGTACTCAACGCCCGATGCGCCGATCTGCCTCAGCGCGATGGCGGCCCGTAGACGCACCCACCAGTCGCCGTCGGCCAGAGCCCGGCTGAGCCACTCGGCCGCACTCCGGGAGCCGGTCTTGCCCAGAGCCGAGGCGGCGCGCGTGCGGACCCGCCATGAGCCGTCCCCGAGAAGCGCCTCCAGCAGGGGTAACGCGGCTGTGTCCCCCGAAGCTCCGAGCGCGCGGGCGCAGGCACTTCGCACCGCGGCGTCCTCGTGGCCGACGTACCGCTGGATGATCTCGATGAGATCAGGCGGCCTCAGGGCTCCTGCCAGGCGGATGAGATCCCCCAGTTCGAACGGGGACTTGGCATCCCGCAGATGCTGCCTCAGCACCGGAAGAACAGGTTCACCGACGACAGCGAGCGTGTCGAAGGCATAGTGCCGCACGACGCGCCGGGACTTCACGGCCTGATCGAGCACAGCCGCGATCGCCCCCGCATCGGGAATGCGCTTGATGATGGAGATGGCAGCGAGTCGCACCGCGGGGTGCCGATCATCGACCAGGCGGCGGACCACGGGGAGGTCCGATTCCTCCCCCACCAGCGCCAGCGTCCGCGCACCCACGAGCCGCCTCCACCAGAGCCGCGACCGCGTATGGTGCGTCACAACGCCCTCGAACCATCGCGTCTTACGCACGTGGGGAACCACGGCCTCCCACTCAGCATCTCCGCCGTTGGGCACGCGTTCCTGGAGTACGAGGGTAACCGTCTCGGGGTCACACCGATCGATGACCCGGCCCAGCGCGCCCCCGGTCAGCTCGCCGGCGCACGTGCGATCGAGGAAGCGCTCGAACTCCTCCCTTTCCCGGCTGCGCCGGGTCGCGCGCCGCCGGCCGTGCCATCGCTGGAAGATCAATATCCCGAAGCTGGCTAGGAGGAAGGCCAACTGCGCGATGATGACTGCGGCGAGGAAGTTTCTCACCAGGCTCCCAACGGGATGTGGCGGCGTGTGGATGTGGGTCGCGATTGCGGCCGCAGGAATCGCCTCGCGCTCGGGGCATGGAGCGGCGCAGGAGCAGCATCCCTGTGGTTGAAGATGATAGAGTCAGGTGCAGATGGAGGCAACGGAGCCGGCGGGCCCCAATCAGGACCCTTTCGTCTCCCGGCAGCCGACTGTGTAGACGCTAGCGCGGAATGCCACTGACCAAGCGGGCGATCGGCCCTTCGGCGACGGACGAGGCTGGCGCGAGGGCCAGGTGAACGGCAACTTCTCCGCCCTTCAACTCCGCCGTTCAGGCGGCCCTTCAACCGACCCTTCATGACCTCGATCGAGCCCGACCGCATCAACGCTGCCCTCGACGGGCGGTACACCATCGAGCGCGAAGCCGGGTCCGGGGGCATGGCCACCGTCTTCCTGGCCCACGATATCCGGCACGACCGGAAGGTGGCGCTGAAGGTTCTCAAGCCGGAACTCGCAGCCGTCATGGGAGGAGAGCGCTTCCTGACGGAGATCCGCACCACGGCCAGCCTGCAGCATCCCCACATTCTGGCTCTGTTCGACTCCGGCGAAGCCGACGGCTTCCTCTTCTTCGTGATGCCGTTCGTTCGGGGCGAGACTCTGCGCGATCTCATCGACAGAGAGAAACAGCTGCCCGTCGACCAGGCGGTCGCCATCGGCGCGAAGGTCGCCCAGGCTCTGGACTACGCGCACCGCCACGGGGTCGTCCACCGGGACATCAAGCCCGCCAACATTCTTCTTCACGACGGCGAGCCGGTGGTGGCGGATTTCGGGATCGCCCTCGCGGTCCAGGAGGCGGGCGGCGGAAGGCTGACCGAGACCGGGCTGAGCCTGGGGACGCCCTTCTACATGAGCCCCGAACAGGCAACCGGCGACCGTGTCCCCGACGCCCGTTCCGACGTGTACTCGCTGGGATCGGTCCTCTACGAGATGCTCACGGGCGAGCCCCCCTTCCAGGGGACTACGGCGCAGTCGGTCCTCGGCAGGATCCTCACGAGCGAAGTCGTCCCCCCCACCGAAGCGCGGAAGTCCCTGCCCCGCCATGTGGGAGCCGTGGTGATGAAGGCCCTGGAACGCCTGCCCGCCGACCGGTTCGAGTCGGCGGGAGAGATGGCGTCCGCGTTGGGTGATACGACATTCCGACACGGCGCCGAGGCGGGGACGGAAGGACCGGGAGTCGCCTCGGGCTTCTGGCGCCCGCTCGCGCTCGCCTCGACTGCGCTGACGCTCGGGCTGCTCGCCTACACCGCCTTCTTCGATGGGGGTGGTGGCGCGACGCTCGAGACGCTGCGGCTCTCGGTTCCCATCCCCGACGAAGCCCCGCTCCTCACTCCCGATGCGGGGGCGTCCATCCAGATTTCGGAAGATGGATCCACGATCGCCTATCTGGGATTGAGCGGGCAGGAGCGGCAGATCTTCGTGCGCGCCCGGGGCGACCTCGAGCCGCGCCCGGTACCCAACACCTCTGACACCCGCTTCTTCTTCCTTTCGCCGAGCGGTCGCGAGGTCGCCTTCCTCTCGGGAACGGACCAGACGCTCCGGGCTGTGCTCACCGAGAGCGGCGTGGTGCGCAGCCTCGCGGACTCCGCCGCCGAGTTTTCGGGAGACTGGACCTCTGACGGGTGGATCTACTTCCAGAACCTCCGCAACGGCATCAGTCGAATCCAGGAGGTAGGCGGTACTCCCGAAGCACTGACCGACCTGACCAGCGCCGTCGGTGCACACACATGGATCGACGTCCTCCCCGGAGGAGAGAAGGCACTCATGTCGGTTTGGGGCGCCACGGCCGCCAGCGACAGCGTCGCCGTGATCGACCTGGGCACGCGAGAGATCACCAACTTGGCCCAAGGCGTCCTGGCCCGGTATCTACCACCTGGCTACCTCATTTACGGCACCGCCCGGGGCCAGTTGATGGCCGCCCCCTTCGACGCGGACGCCGGGGTCGTTACGGGCCCTACCCTTCCCGTCGTAGAGGGCATCCGATCCGGCGGCAGCGGCGAGAGCGAATTCAGTCTTTCGTGGACGGGATCCGTCGTCTATCGCGCCAGCTCGGGAGGCGGCTTGGGGCGCCTCGTATGGGTGTCGGATTCCGGGGCCAGCGAGATCATCGACTCTTTGTTCGTCGGGGACCTCTCCACCCCGGCCCTCTCACCGGACCAGAGGCAGGTCGCATTCGTGCAGACCTCCAACGGTCGCCCCGACATCTGGACCAAGCGGATCGACATCTCGGGGGGCCCGCCACAGCGGATCACCTTCGAGGGGGAGGGCGACGACATCCGCCGTCCGGCGTGGTCGTCCGACGGCACCGAAATCTTCTTCATCTCGAGTGAAGGGCGCACCTCTCGGCTCCAGGCCCGACGGGCGGATGGCACCGGAGCGGTGCGAACCCTTCTGGGGTCGGACTCATCCGTGATCAACGAGGTGAGCCCATCCCCCACCGGTGGATGGCTGGTGCTCCGGATCGGCGCCAACCCCGCCTCCCGCGACCTCTTCGCGTATCGTTACGACGGGGTCAGCTTGGACACGGTCGCGGTGCCCATCGCTGCGTCGAGCTTCGACGAGCGTGCGCCAGCCGTCTCACCGAGCGGCCGCTTCATCGCGTTCCTGTCGAACCGCTCGGGCCGGACCGACATCTATGTACGTCCCTTTCCGGACTCGGACCGGGGCGTATGGCGAATCACCAGCGCCGGGGCTACCGAACCGCGTTGGGGCAGCGACGATTCCGAACTGTTCTATCGGAGCACGACCCGTCACCTCATCCGCGTCGAGCTGGAGTTGTCAGACGGCGTGCGGACGGTGACCAGCGAAGAGCTGTTCGACGTGAGTAATCTTGCGGAAGACAACGCTCACTGGGCCTATGACGTCCACCCACGCGACGGCCGCATCCTCGCCGTTCAGCGGGAGGGCGCCGAGGGGGCCCCGGTCATCTGGATCGAGAACTTCCCGTGGGAGCTGGAGAGGCGCTTTCAGAGCGTCCGGCGCCGCTGACAGGAAGGGGCTCCCCGCACGCGACACGCCCATGACGGCCCATCGCGCCTCCTTCTTCGCCGGTCGGCTCTTCGGTGATCTCGCCGCGCCCATCTCTCGGGGGGAGCAGAATCGGCTCCGGCTGTCTATCTTCGGTGCGACCCTCCTGCTGGAATTGAGTTGATCCCCATGCGGCGGTATTCCACCACCGAAAGGAGCGAGCCGTGAAGGCGGCGGTCTTCCACGGAGGCGGCAAGCCTCTGAACGTCGAGGACGTTCCCACCCCGTCCCCCGGTCCCGGCCAGGTCCTCATCAAGGTCGCTGGCTGCGGCGTCTGCCATACCGACCTCCACTACATCGATCACGGGACACCCACGTTCAAGGATCCACCGATGATCCTGGGACACGAGATCTCGGGGACGGTCGAGGAAATCGGCCAGGGCGTCGACAACCTCGCTGTCGGTGACCCGGTGCTCGTTGCCGCAGTGACGAGCTGCGGCGCGTGCGACGCGTGCCGTGAAGGCCGCGAGAACATCTGCGCCCACGGCGAGATGCTGGGCAACAACATCGACGGGGGGTTCGCCGAGTTCGTCGTGGCCCCGGCCAAGGACATCTTCGTGCTCCCAGCCGAGATGCCGCTCGTGGAGAGCTCCATCATCGCGGACGCGATCACCACCCCCTACCATGCCGTCGTGAATCGTGGCCAGGTCCGGCCGGGGGATTCCGTGGTGGTCTTCGGCTGTGGAGGGGTGGGTCTCAACGTCGTGCAGATCGCGGCAGCGCAGGGCGCTCGGGTCGTGGCGGTCGATCTGTCCGCCGAGAAGCTCGCGTGGGCGAAGGAACTGGGGGCGTCCGCGACGGCCAATCCGACCGAGCACGACAGGTTGGACAAGGCCCTGCGAAAGCTCACCGGCGGAGGCGCCGACGTCGCATTCGAGGTCATCGGAAACCCCGGCACCCAGGAGCAGGCCCTGGGCTCTCTCAAGACGGGTGGGCGCGCCGTGTTCGTGGGGTACAGCCCGAAGCCCATGAATCTCAACTCCGGCCGGGTCATGTTCCGTGAACTCGAGGTGGTCGGATCTCTGGGGTGCCGCCCGGTCGACTATCCCCGTGTCATCGAGCTGTGTCGCCAGGGGCGCATCGAACTGGAGCGCCTGGTGACGCATCGGTTCGGGTTGGACGACATCGAGAAAGCGCTCGAGACGCTCAGAGGAGGGTCGGCGATCCGGGTGGTCATCACGCCGTAGCACCTCACACACATCGAGGAGATCGTGCCATGGAACGCCGGGAGTTTCTCGCCGCATCGGCGGCCGGAGCAGTAACCCTCACCGTCGATGGCCTGCCACACGTCGAGACGGCCGCGCGCCCCCCGTCTGCGGCCACCCGCAAGATCCTGATCGCGGGTGGTGGCTTCCGGTGGAAGTTCATCCGCTTCATGGCATCGCTCACGGGCAAGGAGCGTCCGCGGCTCTGCTACCTGCCCACGGCCTCTGCCGACAGCCCATCGGGCTCGCTGCGCTGGTACCGTGACTGCGCGGAGTTGGACGTTCTCCCATTCGTCCAGAACAGCTTCATCAGCAGCTATTCCATGGATCAGACCTGGGAAGATGTGCTCCTGTCCATGGACGGCATCGTCGTGTCCGGAGGGAACACGCTCAATCAGCAGGCCATCTGGCGGGCGCAGGGCATCGATGCCGTGCTCCGGGAAGCGTGGGACCGCGGCATCGTCCTGGGTGGAGCGAGCGCCGGCTCCCTCTGCTGGTTCGAGGAAGGGACCACCGACTCCCGACCCCGGGAACTGACGCGGGTCGAAGGCCTGGGGTTCCTTCGCGGGAGCCACTCCCCTCACTACGACGCCGAAGGCGAGAGGCGACCCACCTATCACCGACTCATCCGGACAGGGGAACTGCAGTCGGGCTTGGCCTGCGACAACGACGCGGGCATCTACTTCGAAGACAACGAGGTAGCGCGGGTCGTGGCAACCCGGCCGGGAGCGAAGGTCTACCGCGTCGGACTCGTCGATGGACGGGTCGTGGAAGAGATTCTGGAGCCGGAGCTCATCTAGGTGAGCCCGACACCGGCCCGAACGAGATGACCGCAGTCTACTTCCCGGACTCGAAAGCATTCCGTTCGTGGCTCGAAGGGCATCACCAGGACACGGACGAGCTCTGGGTCGGCTACCACAAGAAGGCGACGGGCAAGCCGAGCATGACCTGGCCGGAGTCGGTCGACCAGGCGCTCTGCTTCGGGTGGATCGACGGCATCCGCAAGTCTGTGGATGAAGAGCGATACATGATCCGCTTCACCCCGCGCCGACCCAACAGTCACTGGAGTCGGGTGAACCTCGACAAGTACGAGATCCTGCTCCAGGACGGCCTCGTCGAGCCCGAGGGCATCGCAGCCTTCGAGAGACGCAAATCCGATCGGACCGCCCAGTACTCCTATGAGCGCGAGGAGCCCGCTCTCACGCCCGACCAGCTGACGATCTTTCAGCAGAACCCTGCGGCGTGGGTCTTCTTCCAGGCGGAGCCGGCGGGGTACCGCCGGACGGCTGTCGCCTGGGTGAACAGCGCCAAGCGCGAAGAGACCCGCTCGCGTCGTCTGACCACGCTGATCACGGACTCGGCCCAGGGGCTTCGGATCAAGCAGATGCGGCGCTGAGGCCGAACTCCCCGGGCCGCAACGTGATGCCTCGCCGGTCGCCCATCGGACGGTGGAACTAGGACCGGAAGCCCCCCGGGGGGATCTCCTACCCGACGGAAGAGAGCCGGACCCCGGCCTCCTCGATCTGAGCGAGCACAGCCCGGCGCGACGTGCCACCACCGCTGTCCCGGGCGTCGACCGAACGGTCCCAATCGAAGACCTCCCGGATATCCGGGCCGAAGGCCGGGTGCTGGTCCGTGAAGGCACCCTCAGGCAACTCGGCCAGAGACACCCCGGCTTCCTCGGCGGCGCGCACCAGCCGCCCCGACACCTCGTGGCTCTCGCGGAACGGCACGCCCTCACGAACCAGGTAATCGGCCAGGTCGGTCGCCAGCAGCTGGCTGTCCATCACCGCCCGCATCCGCTCGGGCCTGAACGTCGCAGTCTCGAGTGCACCGGAGATGGCCGGCAGCGAGACGTCCAACGTGTCGATGGTATCGAACAGGAACTCCTTGTCCTCCTGGAGATCCCGGTTGTACCCCGTGGGAAGGCCCTTCAGCAGCGTCAGCATACCGGTGAGGTTGCCCACCAGCCGGGCCGACTTCCCGCGTCCAAGCTCCGCCACATCCGGATTCCGCTTCTGGGGCATGAGGCTCGAGCCCGTGCTGAATCCATCCGACAGGCGGACGAAGCCGAACTCCGTGGAGGAAAAGAGCACGAGATCCTCGCACAGGCGGGACACGTGGACGCCGACCATGGCGCATGCGTACAACAGGTCACAGATCCAGTCCCGATCCGACACCGCGTCGATGCTGTTCTCGCTGATCTTCTCGAAGCCCAGACCTTCGCGTAAAGCCTCCCGGTCCACCGGAAAGGGGCACCCGGCCAAGGCTCCGGAGCCCAGGGGCAATACCGAGGCAGCACTGCCCGCCCTCCGGATCCTCTCTCGGTCTCTGAGAAACGGCCAGAGGTGAGCGAGAGCCCAATGGGCCGCTCGGATGGGCTGCGCCTGCTGCAAGTGGGTATACCCGGGCATAACGGCATCCACGCCCTGCTCGGCCAGCCCCAGCAGCGCATGTCCCAACCGATGGACGTACGCATCCAAACGGGCGGCGGCGTGCATACCGAAGAGGCGCACCCCGGTGGCGGATTGGTCGTTGCGGGAGCGCCCGGTGTGCAGCTTACCCGCAACGTCACCGCACTCCTCACGGAGCATGCGTTCGACCACCGAGTGAATATCCTCTTCGGGCGCGGCCGCGAGCCCTTCCGATTCGATGCGGCTGGCGACGGCGCCCAGGCCCGACTCGAGAGTCCGGACCTCGGCCGGAGTCAGCACGCCGGCACGCCCCAAGGCTCCTGCCCAGGCCACGCTGCCGACGATGTCCTCCCTCCACAGCCGTCCGTCCACCGCCAGGCATTGGTTGAGCGGCGTCATCTCGGGCGCCATACTCCCCTTGAACCGCCCCCCCCAGAGGGCCCCCACGGCCCCGTCCGACCCGGAATCCCGTGTCATCGGCCCAGCCCCGGCCTCGTGCAACGCGCGGTGAGAGCCGCCATCAGGGCGCACCGGCCTCAACAACTTCCTGCAGGAGCTTGTTCACCGCCCCCGCACTCACTCCGTCTACGCCGTCGCGGGCAGCGGCCGCACGAATCGGCAGGCCGAAGAGCTTGATGAACCCCTCGGCATCAGCGTGATCGTAGGTCGCAGCCTGGCCGAACGTGGCCAGGTCCTCGCGATACAGAGACCGGGGGCTCGTCCGGGAAACGGGCCATGCCGATCCCTTGTACAGCTTCATCTTCACGGTGCCGGTGACATTGCGCACCAGCACGCTGACCATGGCATCGAGCGCTTCCCGCTCCGGAGTCCACCACCGGCCTTCGTAGAGGAGGTCGGCGTAGCGATGTGCCATCTGATCCTTCAACCCCATGGACCGCCGGTCCAGCGTGATGGACTCGAGTTCCTTGTGTGCGGCATAGAGGAGGGTGCCTCCAGGCGTCTCGTACACACCCCTCGACTTCATCCCCACCATTCGGTCCTCCACGATGTCGGCCCGCCCCACCCCATGCATGGACCCGATGCCGTTGAGGGCCATGAGCAGCTGGACAGGGTCCAACTCCTGCCCATCGACCGTGACCGGCACGCCCCGCTCGAAGCCGATCTCGACGTATCGGGGTGTATCGGGGGCCGCCTCGGGAGCCACGGTCCAGCGGAACATCTCCTCTTCCGGCTCGAAGGAGGGGTCTTCGAGAGGCCCTCCCTCATGTGAGATGTGCCACAGGTTCTCGTCCCGCGAGTAGAGCTTGGACTGGTCAATGCCGTTCAGCGGGATGCCCCGGGCACGAGCATAGGCGAACGCATCTTCGCGTGAGTGGATGTCCCACTCCCTCCAGGGTGCGACGACCCTGAGATCGGGGGCCAACGCTGAAAAGGTCAGCTCGAACCGGACCTGGTCGTTACCCTTTCCCGTGCACCCGTGCGCCAGCGCGTCAGCCCCGACCTTACGGGCAATTTCCACCTGACGTCTCGCGAGGACGGGGCGAGCCATGGCCGTCCCGAGAAGGTATTTCCGGCCGTAGACGGCACCCATCTTCAGGGTGGGCCACACGACCTCCTCGACGAACTCCCGCCGGAGGTCCTCTCCGTAGAAGGCCGACGCCCCGGTGGCCTCAGCCTTGGCTGCCAGCCCGTCCAGGCCGCCCGGCTGGCCGACATCGCCTGCCATGCAGACCACCTCGGCACCATAGGTCTCCTTGAGCCAAGGTACGATGACCGACGTGTCCAGACCGCCGGAGTATCCAAGTACGACCTTCATTGCCACCCGCCTCTCTGAGCCACCGTGTACCGAAACAGAAGGGACCGGGGGTGAGCAAGCTCAGACTCCTCGCCGAAGTCGGAGCCAGGCGAATGCCTCGAGTGCCCTGCCGCCCGGTCGATCTACCCTTCTCTCTCGTAACTCCAGGGAAGTCCCCGGAGCCCGGAAAGCATAAATATGCACTCTATGTGCATATCATCAAGGGCCGGCTCCAGGCAAGCGCCTGATCACACCTCGGAGATGCCGGCCATATGCTCCAGGCGGGACTGGAGCTGTGGGAGGGAGGCGGCGTCGCGCAGGATGATGAGAATGGTGTCGTCGCCCGCGATCGTACCCAGCACCTCGGGCCATTCTTCCCAGTCGATACCGGCAGCGACCGTCTGGGCGCCGCCCTTCATGGTCCGGACCACGAGGAGGTTCCCAACTCCCTCGGCGCTGCCGAAGAGCGTGGGGAGCAGAGTCTCGAGGGGCGGCGTGGTCTCCCACTCCTCCGTGAGCGAGTAGTGAGGGGTGCCCTCCGCTACCGGCACCTTCACCAGTCTCAGCTCCCTGATATCGCGGGAGAGGGTAGCCTGGGTCACCTCTGTCCCCTGCGTCCGCAGCAGTTCTCTGAGGGACTCCTGGCTCCCGACCCGATGATGCTTGATGATGTCCAGGATGAGGGCATGTCGCGCGTGCTTGCTCACAAGACGGACTCCTGGCCGGGGCCGGGTCTGGCAGTCTGGAAACCTCCGCCGGGATCGAGCGCCGATCGCGGAGGATGAAGGCCAAGATACGGTCCTGACCGCCGATACGTAACGGTACGTATAGGTGCGGCCTCATCCACGTCCCATGATTGAGCTGTGATCTTCAAGAAGAAGGAGGAGGCGTGATGAAGACCCGGTCGCAGATTCGGTCCACCCGACTCGGCACGCTCTGCTGTGCGCTCGCCCTCTCACAGGCGGCCTGCCTCCCGATGCCCTACCCGAGAATGGGGGCGGGGTCGGCACACCCGCGCCCCCTGAGCGCCGCGCGCGCAGCGGGGATGTCGGCCGCGCGGGGGCCGGTCATGGTCAGCGGGTATAGGCACACGCCGACTCGGAACTGGATTGCCCAGCGCCACCTTCAACCCTCGACCCCGATCGCCAACTCCCGTCTTCCGGGCGCGCGTGCCCGATGCCAGGCCGTCTCACGCGGCCTCCAGACAGTTCTGCCGGTGCCTGGCGGAGTCGAGTCGCGGACCTTGGATCGATGGGGGCCATTCGAGTTGGGCATCGCAGGTGACGTGGGATCGCTCGGCCCGCTCGTTCGCGGCGATCGACAGGCCTTTGCCCTCGAGGCGCTCGCCACCAGCGCCCGCCTCGCCGGCAGCCAGACGAATTGCGGTGGCAGATTCTCCCTGTACGTCTCGGTCGGACCGGGGTCTAATCCCGTATCGGTGCTGCGCTAGGCTCCTTGCATCGGGGGACGCGGGCAGCGTTGCCGGAGGCAGGCTCGCCCGACTCCGATCCGCCTCGCCGCCCCACGCCGGTCATGCGTAGCGCACCGGGAGATGGTAGTATTCCGCCAGTTCTTCCCGTCATCGTAAAGCCCATACGTGTCCGAAGTCATCGATCGCCTCAACGCCGCCCTCGAGGGCCACTACCGCATCGAGCGCGAGCTCGGGGCCGGGGGCATGGCGACCGTCTACCTCGCCCAGGACCTCAGGCACGGCCGGCACGTTGCGGTAAAGGTGTTCCGACCCGAAGTGGCAGGCATCCTCGGGGGTGAGCGGTTCCTGAGGGAGATCGAGATCGTCGCCGGCATCGAGCACCCGCACATTCTGACGCTGATCGATTCGGGGAACGCCGACGGGCTGCTCTACTTCGTGATGCCCTACGTCCGAGGCGACTCGCTCCGCACCCGGCTGGCACAGGAAGAGCGGCTGCCCATCGCAGACGTCGTCCGGCTCATGCGGGACGTCGCAGACGGGTTGGCGGAGGCTCACCGGCACGGACTGGTGCATCGGGATATCAAGCCCGACAACATCATGATGTCCGGCAAGCACGCGGTGGTCATGGACTTCGGTGTGGCGAAAGCGGTCTCCTCGGCTACGGGCCAGCACTCGATGACCACCGCAGGCATGACGCTCGGGACTCCGGCCTACATGTCTCCCGAGCAGGCCGCTGCCGAGCCCGATATCGACCACCGCACGGACATCTACGCCCTCGGGGTGTTGGCCTACGAGCTGCTCACCGGGCGCCCGCCGCTCACGGGCTCTTCGGCAGCTCAGATCCTCGCGGCCCACATCAGTACCGAGCCGGACCCGGTGTCCACACACCGCGTCGAGACCCCGCCGGCTTTGCAGGCGGTGGTGATGAAGTGCCTGGCCAAGGAGCCGAAGGACCGCTGGCAGCATACCGAAGAAGTCGTCCAGCACCTCGAATCCATCGCTACCCCGAGCGGTGGCGTCCCCTCGCTGCAGCTGCCGGGCAGCGTCAAGCGAAAGCAGGCCGCGAGACCTTGGCGCCGCTGGATCGCCATCGGCGGAGCTGCGGTCGTGCTGCTCGGGCTTGCGCTCGCGCAGCAGCAGCGTGCCGCATCTCTGTCCGCCCTCGTCGCGGAGCTGGACGCCGCCGTCGAGGCCGGGGATCTGGACCGGGTGGACGCACTGCTTCGTGACTCGGGCCGCGACTTCGGAGAACGGGCATTCGAGCCCATCGCGGCAGCCGCAGGGGCCACGGTGTCCGTGGTGACGGTGCCCGCCGGAGCCACCGTCGAGTTGACGCGTGTGTCGGCCGACCTGGCCACCCTGGCTCCTCCGGTGACGCTGGGTCGGACTCCGCTGGTCGACGTCCGGCTCGTTGCGGGAGAATACCTCGCGACGGCCTCGGCACAGGACCACCAGACCGTGGAATTCTCCATCCTGCTGGAGGTCGGCGAGTCCGTATCGCTGGACCAGACCCTGATTCCCGAGGCGTGGAACGTCCCGGGCATGGTGTACGTCGGCGGGGGTCCCGTGCCAGGTCCTCTGTCCCAGGACTTCCCGGACGTTGTGGTGGAGCCCTTCCTCATCGACCGATTCGAGGTGTCGAACCAGCGCTTCATGGGCTTCGTCGCAGAGGGTGGCTACCGGGAGACACGTTTGTGGCCGGAGTCGATGTATCTGGACGGAACGTGGGTGTCTCGCGACGTGGCGCTCTCCGCCTTCGTGGATCGCACGGGTCTGCCCGGGCCTAGAGGGTGGAGCGGCGGCACCTTCCCAGACGGGCGTGGGGACTACCCGGTCTTCGGCGTGAATTGGTACGAAGCGGCTGCCTTCGCAGCCTGGTCCGGGAGCGAGCTTCCCTCCTTCGGACAGTGGTGGAGAGCGGCCCTCGGTGACAGAAGTAACCGCTTCCCCTGGGGAGACGACCTGAGGAGCATCGACCAGCGCTCCAACTTCGGCGGGGTCGGTACGACACCCGTGGGAAGTTTCACCCACGGTGCCAGCCCGCATGGCGTGTTCGACATGGCGGGGAACGTGAAAGAGTGGATCTCCGGAGACCCCGCGGACAGCCTCTTCACTGTTCTGGGTGGCTCCTGGCTGACTCCCACGTATATGTTCGACTCACCCAATCTGGAGTCGTTTCCCCCACTGTTCGACAGCGAAGAGGTTGGATTCCGGCTCGCGAGGCCCCTTCCGAATCGCTAATCAACTGAGACAAGCTCCATGACCTTGCCGCGCTCCGCACCACTCGCCGCCGCGCTGGTCGCGCTGCTGAACACGCTACCGGGCACTGCCCAGGACCGTCCGACCGACCCATGGCTCACCGACCCGGTCGACGCAGCATCCTTTGCAACGTACCTGGAGTTCTCATCCTACGACTCGGAGCTCCCGTTCGACCTGGTCAGGATCGAGTCCAGGGAGGCTGGTGGACTGATCGAGGAGGAGATCCGCTTCGTCAGTACCCAGGGACAGCCAGACGTGACGGGCACCGTATTTCGGCCTGCAACCGCTGTCGACAATCCGCGAGGAGTGGTCTACATCCACGGAGGCAACCCTGTCGGACACAGGGCCGGCGGGGACCTCAGGCGCATGCAGCTGATGGCGCGAGCCGGATGGACGGTGGTCGGCTTCGACATGCTGCACTGGGGCGGCAGAGACGAGGGGCTCTTCGAGACCTTCGGCGCACAGGAGAAGGCTGACCGGCTCTACAACCAGCCCTCTCTCTACCTCGAATTCGCCATGCAGACGGTCAAGGACGTCGGCAGGTCCTTCGACATCCTCGTCGAGGAGTACGGGATCCCTGCCGACCGCGTGGTCCTGGTCGGTTTCAGCCGCGGCGCCCAGATGGCGATGATCGCGGGCGGCGCCGACGACCGCCTCGCGGCAGTGGCTCTGATTCACGGGGGCCACTTCGACGCCCTCGAGAACGGACACCGGCCGGCCGCCTGCGGCGCCAACTACATCGTCCGCATCAGCCCGCGCCCGCTCCTGATGATGAACGGCGAAAACGATCGTGACTATTTCCCCGACACGGCCGTCCGTCCGCTGCAGCGACTGCTGCGCGAACCCACCCAGATCCGCTGGACCGACGCCGGGCACGGCGCTCTGACGAACGAGGACCACACGGTCCTCATTGCGTGGCTCGACGAGGTGATGCCGAGATGACGCTATCCCGCCACCGTTCCGGCTTGGTCGCAGGAATCACGATGCTGCTGGCCGCGACCGCAGCTGGGGCTCAGGACCGCCCGACCGACCAATGGCTCACCAGTCCAGTCGATCGGACCACCTTCGAGGCGTACAAGGACTTCTTCGTGTACGACTCGGAAGTGCCATTCCAGACACGGCTCTTCTCCGAGAGCTCTCAGCAGGGGGTCCGCGAGGAACACCTCAGCTTCCAGAGCACTCCCGGGCTCACGGTCACGGCTCGTCTCTACCAGGCCCAGGGCCTGGAAATCGGCGACGCACCCGCGGTGGTCTTCCTGCACGGCGGAGGCATCCAGGGGAAGGACCCCGCGATCTTCGTGGCGCTGCACCGGTTCCTGGCACGGGCAGGCGTCTCGGTGCTCGCAATCGACATGTGGCGCTTCGGCGAGCGGGACGACGGCTTCCTGGGCGGCGGGAGTGAACAGGAGCGGCACGAGCTTCTTTACAACAACGAGAGCGTCTACCTCGAGTGGGTGCAGCAGACAGTCAAGGAAGTGAGCCGCTCATTGGACTTCCTCGTCGAAGAGCGCGGAGCGGACCCCGAGCGAATCGGCCTCGTCGGCTTCAGCCGCGGAGCGGTCGTATCGATGATCGCGGGAGCGGCTGAAGAACGTTTCGGAGCCGTGGCTCTCCTTCATGGCGGTCATTTCGATTTCTTCGAGGATGGGCACCGGGCCGCGGCGTGTCCCGCGAACTACCTGGGGCACATCGAGCGGCCCATGTTCTTCATCAACAGCGAGACCGACCAGGACTTCCTGCCAGAGACAGCGATCCTTCCCGTGCACCGGCTAGCGGGTCCGAGTGCCGAGGTGTACTGGACGACGGCGGGTGGGCACGGTGCCCTGAACGATGACGACCGCAGCGCGCTGGCCGCGTGGCTCAAAGGGAACCTGCGTTAGGCGCGACGGGCCGCACTCGGGACGTGAGCGGCTGTTCGACGGCCTGCGGATGCGGCAGACCTTGGACAACGCGAAGGGCCGGCCAGACTGATGTCCGGCCGGCCCTTCCTGCTCGCGCTGCCGCAGCCCTCCCCCCTCAGCTGATGGGCCGCGTCGGCGCCAATTGGTTCCACAAATAGGTGTACGTGAGCGCGATCATCCTGGCCCGCTGCTCAGGTGTCACCCCCGCGCCATGCCCACCCTCCGTGTTTTCGAAGTAGAAGATCTGGTGGCCCTGGTCGAGCATCTTGGCCGCCATCTTTCGGGCGTGGCCCGGATGGACACGGTCGTCCCGAGTGGTGGTGGTAAAGAGCGCCCGCGGGTACTCGCGGTCGGGATGCAGGTTCTGGTAGGGTGAGTATTGGCTGATGTAGGCCCACTGCTCAGGAATGTCCGGGTTGCCGTACTCGGCCATCCAGCTGGCCCCGGCCAGCAGCTTGTTGTAACGCTTCATGTCGAGGAGGGGCACGTTCACGACCACGGCGTTGAACAGGTCGGGACGCTGGGTCATCGCCACACCGGTGAGCAGGCCTCCATTACTCCCCCCCTGGATGCCCAGGTGCTCCGGCGACGTGAATCCCCTGGCGACGAGATCCTCTGCGACCGCGATGAAGTCGTCATAAGCCCGCTGGCGATTCTCGAGGAGTGCCGCACGGTGCCATTCCGGTCCGAACTCGCCCCCTCCACGGATGTTCGCAACCGCGTAGACGCCTCCCCGCTCCAACCACGCCTTTCCCGTGGTCGTGCTGTAGCCGGAGGTCCGCGAGATCTCGAATCCACCGTAGCCATAGAGTAGCGTCGGGTTCTCCCCACTCAGGGCGATGTCCCCGCGGCGCACCACGAAGTAGGGAATCTGGGTGCCGTCGGCCGATACGGCTTCGTACTGCTCGATCGTCTGATCGCTGCTCTCGAACATGGCCGGCAGCCGCCGGACCTCCTCTACCCGGCCATCGTCAGCGTGCACGTAGAGCGTGGTGGGCTGCGTGAAGCTGGAGTATGTGAAGAAGAAACGGTTCGAGTGGAGATCCACATCGACCAGGCGCATCGAGCCCATGGGGGGAGCGTCCACCCGTTCACCGACCCAGTCCTCGTTGATCTTCCGGTACTTCCACAGTTGACCCTGAACGTTGTCCAGTAGGCTCACGAGCAGGAAGTCACCTGCCGGCGTGCTGCCCTGAACAGCCTGTCTCGGTCCGGGTGCGACGACGATGTCGAAGTCGCGATCTCCCGCCAGGAACGACTCGAAGTCGATGGCAATCACGGACCCTGTCGTGTACGTGCGCCCACCGACCTCCCATGGATCGCGGACGAATACCGTGAGCTGGTCTCCCACGAACCCCGGGTCGGCGTCGATGGGAATGTCCACCTTCACGAGGGGCCCGCCCCGGTATACGTACATGGTGCCCTCGAAGAACGAAGGCCTGTGCTGCACGACCGCCATGGTGCCTGCGCGCGTCTCGACCGAGCCTGCGAAGACGGCGACGTCTTCGACCGCGCCCTCGTAGAGCGGCACCGCCTCCGAAATCGGCGTTCCCCGCGTCCATAGCTTCGCTATTCGGGCATAACCCGATGTGGTGAGAGCGCCCTCACCCCAGTCGGTCGCGACGAGCAGCGTATTCGCGTCCACCCATCCCATGGAGCTCTTGGCCTCTGCGACGTGAAATCCCCCGTCAACGAAGTGTGCGTCGATGAGGTCGAATTCTCGTGCCTCGGTGGCATCGGAGCCCCCTCGGGAGAGCGCTACCATGCATTGGCGGTATTCCGGCCCGAGGCAGTCAATTCCGCCGAAGGCCCAGGGCACCCCCTCCTCGAGAGCCAGCGCATCGATATCCAACACCGTCTCCCATTCCGGGTCCCCGGCTAGGTATTGACCCAACGTCGTTCGCCGGTAGATCCCCCTTTCGTGCTCGGCGTCGGTCCAGAAGTTGTAGACCATGTCGCCCCGAGTGCTGGGATAGACCAGGCGCTCGTCGGAGGTCAGGATTTCAAGCAGATCGCCCTGGAGCGCTTGAAACCACGGATGGGTGCCGAGTTCGGCAACGGTCTCGGCGTTTCGGGCCTCCACCCAGGCGAGGGCCCTCTCGCCCTCGACCTCTTCCAGCCAGAGGAATGGATCGTCCTCGACCTGCTGTGCGGGCGCCGGGGTGACCCAAAGGGCCAAGACCAGCGTGCAAAAAGTGGCCCACTTCGAGCGACGTGGGTCTAACATGATGCCTCCAGGCTCAAAGAATGTTCACAGCTTCTCAGATACAACACGCTTCCACTTTCCGGCGCGAAGGCACGGTCACCCCGATGGGGGCTCGCTCTTCCGGATTTCGTCCCCGTCGACCCGACCATCCACGATCCGTACCAAGCGGCGCGCACGCTCCATGACACGGGGATCGTGCGTGGAGAAGATGAACGTGACTCCACGCTCGCTATTGAGCTTCTCCATGATGTCGAGGAGGCGCTCGGCGGTCTCGGAGTCGACGTTCGCGGTCGGTTCGTCCGCGAGTACGACCGCCGGATCCGCCGCGATGGCGCGCGCGATGGCCACGCGCTGCTGTTGGCCCCCCGACAGCTCGTCGGGCCGCCTGTCCTCGAGTCCATCGAGGCCCATTTCGCGAAAGAGCTCTCCAACCCTGGCCGCACGCTCCTTGGCGTCCACTCCCTGGAGGGCGAGCACCGTCTCGGCGTTCTCGTAAGCGGTGAGCACCGGAATCAGATTGTAGGCCTGGAAGACGAAACCGATCCGGTCCCGGCGCAGATGGCTGAGCTCCCTCCGCCCGAGATCTCCCAGGTCCCGTCCCTCGATGGCGATCCTCCCCGACGTGGGGACGTCCAGGGCTCCGATCAGATTCAACAGCGTGGTCTTTCCCGACCCGGAGGGACCGTAGAGCGCGGTCAACTCACCCGAGTAGACGTCCAGGTCGAGGCCACGGAGCGCCTGCACCTCGACCCTGCCCTGCTCATAGGTCTTGGTGACTTCTTCCACCCTGACAATGGCACCGGGTTCACTCATTTCCAGAAGCCTCTCCCCGACTCAGACGAGCCGGATGGTCTCGACCGGGGCCACGCGCCCGGCTCTCCATGCCGGGTAGATCCCGGCAGCAATGGTGGCCATGAAGGCGGCCACCGCGATGAATACCGCATTCACGGGGAAGATCTCGACCTTCATCACGGGGGAGATCCCGATACCGGCAACATCCACGTTGCCCTCGCCGATCATCGCCGTGACGTCGATTCCGTGGGCGTTGAGATAGAGGTACGGGCCTGCGGTCAGGAGCGCCCCCACCACGAGACCCACGAGTCCGAGCCAAGTACTCTCCAGCATCACCAGCGAGCGAATGTCTCCCGGGCTGTAACCGATCGCGAGCATGATTCCGAACTCCCGCATGCGCTCGGTGACACTCACGAAGAGTGTGTTGAAGATGCCAGCCGCGATCAGGACCGCGATAAGGATCTTCATGAAGTTGGCGCCACCGACCTTCATCGCGATGAAGGCGGCGAGTTGGGGCTGGCTGGTGTGCCAGGGCAGCGCGGCCGCCGTCGGGGCCAGGGTCAGCGCCAACCTTGCCGCCACCTCGTCGCTGCGCCGCTGATCGTCGATGAAGACGGCCACCTGGGTAGCTTCCGTGGCATCATAGCCCAAGGCCTGGCGCATCGTGTTGAGCGGCAGCAGCGCCAAGCCGTTGTCCACGCTCGGCGATCCGGTGCGGACGATGCCGGTGAGGCGAGCGAGCCCAGCGATGATCTCGCCATGACGGTCCGTCATGTTGTAGACGACCTTCTTGCCCAGCGTAAGGCGCAGGTTATCAGCGAGGCCTGCGCCCAGTACGATGCCGCCGCCCTCTGCGGAAGGCAGCATCTCTCCCTCGACGAGCGACTCGATGATGCCGAGGGTGCTGGGACTCTCCCGATCCGGATCGATACCGACGAACCCGGCTCCCCGGCTGCTCGAGGCCGTCGAGAGCAGCACCTGACCGACCACTCGGATCGCAACGTGCGTCACCTCCGGGTCGGCGAGCGCCCGCGCGCTTACTTCCTCCACGCCTGTCACGGTCTTGGCCAGCGTGGGGGCCTCGCGAAAGTCGACGTGCTGGACGGTCACGTGTCCGCCCCCCAGGCGCGCGGCGAGGTCGATCATGTCGGCCCAATTCCGGTCCTGCATGGCCGTCATGAGGACCGCGAGGAGCAGGCCGAACGCGATGGAGGCGAGCGTAAGCACGGTACGTCGCCCGTTGCGCCAGAGGTTCCGCCAGGCCACGCGTGTCATCTGTGCCCATCCCATGCTCGGCCCTCCTCCTACGTCAACGATGCTGGATCGCCCGTATGGGGCTGATCCACGCGGCCTTGGTGGCAGGGTACAGCGCTGCCAACCCGACGATGAAAAGGAGGGTCACCAGAGGCACGGTGAACACGGACGGGTCCACGATGCCCCTCCAGACGGGATCCAGCACCACGCCCATCATCGCCATGCCGCCGAGCTGTCCCATGTCGATGCCCACGTTCACGAGCAGCCACAGGCCGGGCACGCAGAGCACCAGCCCCGCGATGATGGCCAGCCCGGTGATGATCGCGCACTCACTGAGGATGATGAGGAACACCTTCGAGGGCGCGTATCCGATAGCCTTCAGAACGCCGAACTCCCGAATTCTCTCGAACACCGCCATGAGCATGGCGTTGAGGATGAGAATGCCGATGGCGATGTAGATGATGAGGAAGACGACCACCATGAGGCCCTTCACCGAGTCCAGCATGGAGGCCAACGTCGGGGACAGTTCACGCCACGTCTCAACGCGGCGGCCCTCGGCTATCGCGGCCACCGCGCCGGCCAGGGTCTCGAGGTCCATCCCCTCCGGCCGGCGAACGATGATCTCGTGGGCTCCGACGGGAAAGACATAGAACTGCCGGAAGGCGGCTTCCGTCATGAAGACCCCCGCCCGGTCCACCCCCTCGGCCACGGGATACAACACGCCCCGCACCACGAACAGGTCGTTCGCGGTGCTGCCGTCGGAGGCCTGGCTGAGCAGGACCAATTCGTCGCCGGGCTCCACAACGAGGGTTCGCGCAAGCTGGGATCCCAGGACGACATCGTAGGGTTCCTCTTCAGCGAGCCAGGCGCCATCCCGGACTCGCTCACCGATGCGACTGACTCGGGCATCACGCGCTACTTCAACACCCCTGATCCTCACGCCGGCGGACGCCTCCGCCGCTGCGCCCAACCCGAACCCGAGCAGACGAGCGGAGGCAGGAAAGCCCTTATCGTCGAAGCGGGCGAGGAGGTCGCGTGCTTCTTCGACGCTGGAGTAGAGCGACGGATCGTGCCCGTACTCAGAATCATGGATCTGGACGTCGCCCATCTCCAGGTCCAGGAGGTTGTTCTCCATGGACTTCATGTAGCCCTGGAGGAGACTCGAATACAGGACCATCACCGTGAAAGCGAGCGTGGTGGCCCCGACCGTCACCAGGGTTCGGCGGCGGTTGCGCCATACGTTGCGCCACGCCATGCGCAGGATGCTCATCGTCTTGGCCGCTGGCCTAGGTCGGGGCTTCGGAGAGGTGCGCCCCTGGAATAGAAGGCCGGTCGGCGGCTCAGACAACATGGGCCGAGATAGGCTCAAGCCGAAGCGCACCGGCACCTCGTGGCAGCGTTACCTCCGGCCGACTCCACACGTCTTATCTACGGCAGACCCCACATCCATGATCACCGTGAACTCTGCGGGAGACGCTGAAATGAAGACCCCAAATCGCATGCATGCCGTCATGGCCGCGGCTCTGTTGGCCGCAGCCGGCTGCGACGCAGATCTGACCCTGAGCCCAGTCGACGATAATTCCTTCACGGAACTCGAGGACCAGGTCGCCCTCCAGGTTCTGGAGAATCCTCTCATCATCGACGCCACCCTGGCGCTCGCCGAGACCAACGCCCACGCGGCCGCACATCACGGCATGGGCCAAGGTCAGCAGCAAGTAGCCAATCAACTCACCAACGAGGCCCGCATCCGCTTCGAGGCTGCCGTCGGCGCACTTGACCAAGGGGACCGGGTCCGGGCGGCGGTGGAGGCCCGCGAGGCCCGACGCCTGATCGCGCGGGCGATGGAGATGGCCAACGGGCAGCACGCCTTCGCTTCACTGGTGGAGCAGGCCGAAGAACTCGCTGCGGACGTCGCCCAGAATCCCGGCGCCTTCACGGACGCCGGAACCCTCTCTCACGAGATGAACCAGTTCGCGCTTCAAGCCAGGAACCGCTTGCATCAGGGTGATGGCCCAGGAGCCGGGTCTCTCGGAGTACTCGCCCAACAACGTCACCAACACCGGTCCCAGTGGCAGCACGATCCAGCCGTAATGGAGGATCGCGCGGAGTTCGGCGTGGACCTCGCAGAGGCCGCCGTGGCGTTGGCGACAGAACTGCTGGCCGAGGGAGAGCCCGAGGAGGAGCGGCTGCAGTATCTGGAGGCGGCCCAGGACTTTCTGACAGATGCGATGGCCGCACTGGACGCCGGTGAGTACCAGCGGGCCATCTACCTGGCGCAGCACGCACGATGGGCCGCCCTCAAGGCCGTGGTCCTCCCCGGTGACGGGAATCAGGACGAGGGCGCGGCCATGCTGGCGCTGGCGCTCGATCTCTATGCGGAGGCAGAGGCGGCGGTCGAGACCGACCCCTCCGAACTGCGCACGGAGATGCTCGCTCGGGCGCTCCTGCTCATCGAGGCCGGTGAAGCCAGACTGACCGATGACGGCCACTGCGGCATCGGCGCATTCTGGCACGCGGCCGTGATCTGCTATTGGCTGATAGGCTGAGATCGACGGGCCCGTTCGGGGGGCATGCCTGCCCCCCGAACCCGGCCTGCGGTTTCCGGGCCAGACGACTCGATAGAGAACGGAGATCGATGCTATGTTCGTAGTATGGTCCTCGCTGCTGAGCGAACCGATGCGCAGGTCGTACGCGACGTGCTCGCCGAGGATCGGGATGCATACCGCCTCCTGGTCCGGAGGTACGGTGGTGTGCTCCACCACCACGCCCTGCACATGGTGGGCAGCTCCGATGTGGCCGCAGATCTCGTTCAGCAGGCGTTCGTCACGGGGTACCGGAGACTCCGCTCCTGCCGACACCCGGACCGGGTCGGAGCATGGCTGTTCCGGATTCTCGCGAACCTCTGCAAGGACTACACTCGGAGTCCCCGGCGGCGTGACGTGCCGCTTCAGTCGGTGGCAGAAATTCGTGGACGCGGCAGCGATCCGGGTGAGGACGCCGCGCGCGCCGAAGTACGGGATCGGGTCCACGCAGCCCTCGAACAACTCACCCCCGAGCAGCGGGAGGCCTTCGTGCTCAAGCACATCGAGGGCCTGTCCTACGAAGAGATCGCGGCGATGATGGATACCTCGGTCGCGGCCCTGAAGATGCGGGTGCACCGCGCCCGGGAGTCCCTTCGGGGTCTTCTGGAGGAATTGGCATGAACGACGACCTCCGCAGATACCTCGATGGCGAAGCGCCCTTTGAATCGCTGCCTGAGAGCGCTCGTGCCGAAGCCGAAGCGTGGGAGCGCGTGCTGGCTGCCTGCAGCATGGGCCAGAGCGAGATCGAGGCCCCGACTGGGCTCGAGGGCCGGGTCATGGCAGAAATCGCGACCCTTCCCGAGCGCAGCGTTCCAGCACGCTTGGTGGAGTGGCTGCTCCGTCCGCGAGCCGTGCACGTCTCACCGCTGACAGCCGGCCTGGCTGCGGCCACGATCGCAGCGCTGATCCTGGTCCCGGCCATGGTTCGAGAAGACGCGATGCCCCTGCCCACCCAACCGGACGTAGGGGCAGTCGTCTACGTCGAGTTTCGCCTGGAGGCGCCCGGGGCCAGATCCGTGGCCGTGGGAGGGGATTTCGACGAGTGGGACGGCTCACATTCGTTAGTCGATCCGGATGAGGACGGTGTGTGGACCGGGCGGATCGCGATCGAGCCCGGCTTGCACCGATACATGTTCCTCATCGACGGATCGAACTGGGTGACCGACCCGACGGCCGAGCGGTATGCCGACGATGGCTTCGGCAATCGCAACGCCGTCCTCGCAGTCACGACACCCACGGCATGAGGATCCCGGCGATGCCTTCTCTCGTGCGCTTGATGGGTGCTGCGGTGCTCGCGATGGTCCACACACCGGCCGCCGGCCAGGTGTCGCAGCTCGTGCTGGAGCTCGGGGGATCGCAGGTCCGTCCTCCACTCGGCATTGAAGGTAGTCCGGCGAACTTCATGGTGGGTGGCCTCCGCGGTTCACTGGGAATGGGGATCGACAGCCAGCTCACCGGATCAGTCTTGGCCGGCAGGAGCCTGGATGCCGCCGCCTCGGGCGACTTCCTCTCCGGCGAGTTCGGAGCAGGCCTGTGGAGCAACTTCCACGGGCGATGGTCGGCAGGCTCGGACATTCGCCTGTTCGCGTTCGACGTGGGCAGCCCGTTCCCCTACCGCGCGGGAGGCATCGAAGCCGCAACGGGCCTGCGCTTTCGCGCGGGCGGGGTTGCGACCCGGGTGGACGCCGTAACCGGTTGGGGCCGATCCGAGGTCGAGCTGAGCCGCTTCACGGACGGCTCGGTCGAGGTCGTCGTGGACGATCTATGGAGATATGGCGGCACTGCGGAGGTCCTTCTCGGAGAGGGGCCGCTCGCGGTAGGCCTGACGGGAGGATGGCACGAGTCCGCAGGAGGCTCCTATCGCTCCCTCGGCGGACGCCTGGTCCTGGTCCTGGGCCCGGCAGCTGGAGAGCTGAGAGTGGACTCCTGGCGCACGCCGCTCGGAAAAGAAACGACGGGTGGGCTCGCTCTCGTGATTCCCCTCGGAGGTTGGATCGCGAGAGGCTTCGCTGGGCGTTCGGAGCCTGACCCCCTCACGCTTGCCCAACCCGGCAGCGGGGGAGGAGGGCTGCTGGTCGGGCGGCTCATCGCGGGTTCGGCATTCGAACCGAGAGCCAGGGGGCTCTATGAAGTGCAGGATCCGGCCGGCGCGGAATACCTGGTTCGGTTCTCGGTCGAGCATGGCGACGCGGGCTCAGTCGTGCTTCTGGGGGACTTCACCCTATGGGAGCCGGTGTCCATGACACGGCAAGGTGATCGATGGGTCGCGATCGTGTCGGTCCCGGAGGGCACCTACCACTTCGGGTTCCTGGTGGACGGAAACTGGTACCTCCCCGAAGAGACTCAGGACGCGGTCCCGGATGAGTGGGGGCGTTTGAGCGCGACACTGGTGGTGGATCCGGACGCAGCGGGGTCGGACGGCATCCCACAGACAGAGGGAGAAAGGCGATGATCACCCGGACGACGCTCATCGTGGCGGCCACCTTGGCCGTCTTCAACAGCGTGGCGGCTGCCCAGGAGACGGCCCGCAGCCGGGCGCAGGAAGTCCTTCCCCCGGCGGTCTTCACACAGATCGACGCCATGGCCGGTCAGGCCGGAACGGAAGGAATCCCCGGCGATCTCCTGTTCAACAAGGTGCTCGAGGGCATCGCGAAGCGTGTGCCGGCGGAAAGGCTGGGCCCTGCGGTGGAGGCCTATGCCGGCAGACTGCTGCAGGCACGGTCTGCCTTCGGACCGGAGGCCGCGTCGCCTCTCCTGATGGTGGGGGCGGATGCGATTCAGCGGGGCGTTGGCCCTGAAGCTCTGAGGCTCCTGGGGGAGAGCCCGGACCTGTCACCCATGGCGGTGCTGGTGCTGGCGGACCTGGTCGAATCAGGAGTGCCCGCGAACCGGGCCCTCGCGCTGGTGCGGGAAGCCCTGCAACGCCGCACCAGGGAACGAGATATGCTCGGCATGCCGGAGCAGGTTCGCCGGCTCATGCGGCAGGGACAGAGCGCCCAGCAGGCGGCGGAGCAGGTCCGCCGGGCGCTGGGGAGGGGGCGAGCTGGCGGTGTGGGTCCACCGGTGCCGCCCGGGTCGGAACCCGTCACACAGCAGCGCCAGCGCGGGAGAGGATCCCAAGGTGGAGGAGCCTGAACCCTCCGTCTTGGGGTCCCTCCCGCAGCGGGAGGGTCTACTCGAAGGTGTCCGGAACCGCCTCGTGCATGCGCGTGGCCACTGCGTCGGCTGCTTCCATCGTGGAGACGTCCAACTCGAAATCAGGATGCCCCGGCGCTTCGAGCTTCTCGGCCAACTCACGGATTTCGCGTGGTGAGAGGCCCAGGGCCACGAGATCTGCCTTGCCCACCGCGGCCGCACCGGGCCTGACGCGCAGCTCCTCACCGTCACCCTCGACGAGTCGGGAAAGCGCCGTGCGCTCGGCTCGCGTGAGGGGCCTGGACTCCAGGTCGTAATCCACCCAGGCCTCGTACGAAAGCGGGGCGACGCGCTTCACCATGCCGGCGATGATCCGGGCGAACTGCTGGATCTCCCACTGTGCCCGCGGGTCGACGCGCAGGGACAGGAAGTGAAGGAGGTTGTGCAGGTCGATCTTCCAGTACCACTGCGTATACGTCGACACCGGCAGGTCGATGCGGGCGATCTCCCGTGCCACGTCCTCCTCGAGCAACCAGCCATAGGCGCCCCCGGACTGCTCGCGGAGCGACTCCCACCGGCGAACCGCCTCGCGGTATACCTCCGCCGGCGCCCCTTCCTCCCTCCCCTGCTTGTTCGACCGGCTCTGAAGAGCGAATTGCTCCTGGTCCGGCGTGTAGAAGAGGAGCGGCATCAGGCTGTAGCGAGCCGAGAGCTCGTTCACGCTCGCCGTCCGGTGCCGGATCCACTGGCGCGCCACGAACATCGGCATGGCGCAGTGGAACTTGAACTCCACCATCTCGCTCGGCGTGGTGTGCCGGTGGCGGCGCAGATACCGGACGAGTCCCCGGGTCTGCGAGACCTGCCGCGTTCCGAAGCCGTAGCTCACTCGGGCTGCGCGCTCGACGTCCTCATCCGAACCCATATAGTCCACGAGTGAGACGAACCCATGATCCAGGACGGGGAAATAGCCTCCGAGGATCTCCTCGGCTGCGGCAACGGTAGGGCGTTTGGTTTCCATGATTCCTGAAATGTAAAAGCGGCGGCGAGGTCCGACCTCGCCGCCGCTCTCGGTTGCTCGGGTTCCCGAGCGGATCGTCAGCCGGAGATGACGTTGTAACCCGGAGGGGTGGCTCCCTGCAACCGCAGGTACGGAACCGTAGCTCCCAACGTCCAGACGCCGTGCTCGTAGGCGGTCTTGATGATCTTCCAGTTGGTCTTCGGCGACCCGAACAGAGTGCCCTCCTGCATCAGGCTCTCGGGGGTGGCGCTTTCGACCATGTCGACGACCTGATCGAAGCCCGCGTTCACGAAGTCCTTGAGCGCTGCCTTCGAGTTCAGATAGACCTCGGGGTCGCCGATATCAGTGCCGGAGCGATCGACGCCCGAGCCCACGATGTTCACCGCGCCACCGACGATGTGTTCGATCTGCTGGGCGAAATCACGGACACCCTCGGTCGGCGCAGTGCGGAGGCCGGCATCGGGCATGGCGTCGACGTAGGCCAAGACGTTCGTGCGCTGGCGCTCGAAGTCGTTCAGAAACGACTCCTTCATGTCCTGGGCGGCAACGGCGGTGGTCGTGAGCAGCAGAATCCCGAGGGCAGATCCGGCGCGCTTCAATGATACGATCATAGGTTCTCCAAGTGCGGACGGGTTGTACACAAACAATTGACCTGCGGCCGTCAGGCCGCACACAGCATACGCCGCACCCCCCCGCAGGTTTCACCCGCCTGCGGCACGGGGGTCCGTCACCTGATCCGTTCGAGTTCCAGCTCGTGGAACCACAAGTCGTCGTTGGGGATGTCGAGGGAGAGCTCTCCGACATTCCCCGATGCATCCAATTCGAAGTGCGCGGTACCCTTTCCGAACCATGCCAACTCCGACCGCCACCGAACCAGGAACGTGTCGTAGTGCAGGTGCTCGAGGTCTGCCACGAGATCCGGATTCGGCACCACTCGAAGCACCAGATGGCCATCCTCGACTGCCACGGTGGCATCGCCGTACAACTCGCTGGAGTACCGGCCTGCATACTCGGTGAGGGTGACTGAAGGAGTCGTGTTGGGCACCCGCTCGACCTCGGCCCGGTCCTGACGGGCATGGAAGTCCTCGCGAGACTTCAACCAACCGGGAAGCATCTCCGCGCTCCAGTCGCGCTCCTCGCCTCCGAGATAGGCATCGAGCACGCGATAGGTCAGGGTTCCGGCGATGCCGGTCATTCCGTTCGTGAGGACGACGATTCCCAAGCGCTCCTCGGGCACCATCATGACCTGCGAGTACATACCGTCGTACCCACCCCCGTGAGTCGTGAGCTTCCGACCGCGATAATCGGCCAGGCTCCACCCGAGCCCGTACCCACGGAAATGGGTCGAGGGGTATCGCTGCTGATAGCCAGGCGACACCGAGAGCGGATTATGGACCTTCCACATCTCGCGCTGCGCTTCCTCGCTGAAGAGCCGCACGCCGTTCCTCTCGCCGCCGTTCAACTGGGCCATCATCCACTGCGCCACGTCATGCACACTCGAGATGACTCCGCCGGCAGCGCCCATGGCGTCCCAGTTGTACCAACCGATTGGAATGGTCTCGCCCCGCTCGTACTTGTGCGGGGTCGCGACGTTCTCCATCCCGGGAAGGTCCTCGGTGGAGGTCACCGAGCGGCTCATGCCGAGGGGTTCGAAGAAGTTCGCCTCCATGACGTCGTGCCAGTCCTCGCCCGACACGGCCCTCAGCACCTCGCCGGCGGCGATGAACATGAGGTTCGAGTACCCGTAGCCGGCCCGGAACGAGTACGCCGGCTCGAGAAACCGCGCGCGCCGGACGACCTCTTCGGCCGTGTAGGGAGTCCCGTACCACAGCAGATCGCCGCTATAGGTGCCGAGGCCGCTTCGATGAGACAGGAGGTCCCGGATCCGCATCTCCTGCGTCACGTAGTCGTCATACAGACGAAACCACGGCAGGCGGTCCAGCACGCGATCGTCCCATGACAGCTGTCCCGCATCCACGAGCTGCGCGAGAGCTGCCGATGTGAACGCCTTGGAGTTCGACGCGATGGCGTAGAGAGTATGCTCATCCACCAACTCCTCAGCGCCGACTTCACGGACCCCATAGCCTCTCTCGAAGACGATCTCCCCGTCCTTCACGATGGCAATCGAAAACCCGGGAACAGGCCACTCCTGTTGAGCCTTGGCGAAGTACGCGTCGAGGGCGGCGATGTCGACCTGCTGAGCCAGAGTGCCGGCGGGCAGCAGGCCTGCCAACAGCAGGAAGACCGACGTGCGAAACCAATTGGACCGAGCGGCCCGGGACATACGGTTCAGGTGCTTCACTGGACGATTCCTCTGGGGGTGTGCATGAGGCTTCAGAATACGCGGTCGTGAGGCGGGGAACCACGGTCGAGACCCGGCGCGTCGCCAACAGCGTTCGGTGATGTAGATTCTGATCGGCCTCCACCGCCTTCGCAGGGGAATCGACCAGAGCATGATCGTCGTCACTGGGGGAGCCGGCTTCATCGGCTCCAATCTCGTCGCAGGACTGGAAGACGCGGGCCTCGGACCCGTGAGCGTGATCGACCGTCTCGGCACGGACGGCAAGTGGAAGAACCTCCGCCGCCGCGAGCTGGATGAGTTCGTGGCCCCGGAAGACACCTTCGATTTCCTCGAGAGACGCAAGGCGGACATTACCTACGTGTTCCACATGGGCGCGATCACCGCGACCACGGAGGCGGACGCGGACCTGGTGATCGACACCAACTACAGGCTCTCACAGGCGATCTGGGAGTGGTGTGCGTGGAACGAGACCCCGCTCGTGTACGCCTCTTCCGCAGCGACTTACGGCGACGGATCGGCCGGCTTCTCGGACGACGGCTCACCCGAGGGCCTGGCGCGGCTCACCCCCATGAACCCGTACGGGTGGAGCAAGCACCTGTTCGACCGCTGGGTGGCTCGGCAGGTCACCGACGCGGAACCGTGCCCGCCCCAGTGGGCGGGACTCAAGTTCTTCAACGTGTACGGCCCCAACGAGTACCACAAAGGGGGCATGATGAGTCACGTCACCCGGAGCTACCCGGCGGTGGCAGCGGGCGAGCCGGTGAGCCTCTTCCGGTCACACCACGATGACTACCCGGACGGAGGCCAGAAGAGGGACTTCGTGTACGTGAAGGACTGCGTCGACGTCATGCTGTGGCTTATGGACCACCCCGAGGCGTCGGGTCTCTTCAACCTGGGCACGGGCAGGGCGCAGAGCTGGCTCGAGTTGATGCAGGCCCTCCACACCGCCGTCGGTCGCGAAATGAAGGTCGACTGGGTCGATACTCCTCCCGAACTCCGGGACAATTACCAGTACTTCACCCAAGCCGAGATGGGGCACCTGACGGAGGCTGGATACACAGCACCGTTCCGGTCCGTCCAGGAGGGCGTCGCGGACTATGTTCAGGCTCACCTCGGGTCCGTCGACCCCTACCGCTGAGGGCGCCGGCAGCACTCTCCAGCCGGGTGAGTTGAACCAGTTGGCCCATTCCTCCGTAGTACAAGGTGAACGGTGCTTCTCCAGGAGGTGAGCCGTGGCCCAGTGCCAGGGAAAAACGAAGAAGGGTGATCAGTGCAAGCGGGACGCCAAGGACGACGGGGCGTTCTGCTCGATCCACCAGGACCAGGAGGTGAAGGCGCGTGCGACTCCCCACTCGGAGGAGTGGGATCGTGAGGCCATCATGGCCGCCGCCGTCGGCTTCGCCCTGGTGGGCGTACTGCTCCTGTTCCGGATCCGACGGTAGGGAGAGGGGGGGCGGCCCAAGGGGCCACCCCCGCTCCCTCCCCGGCGTCAGCCGGGCTCAGAAGTCACGAGATCGGGCGACGACCGAACTCGAACTCCTTGGGCGGTTCCGCCCCGAGGAGGTGCTGCACGAAGTAGTCCCAGCGGCGGCGCATCATGTACGGCTCGTTGCCGAACCCATGCCCCCGATTCGTCATCATGATGAGATCGAAGTCCTTGTTCGCCTCGATCAGAGCGTCGACGACGACCATGGTGTTCGAAGGCGGCACGTTGGAGTCCATGGTTCCGTGGGCCAGCAGCAGCTTGCCCTGCAGGTTCCCCGCGAGCAGTTGGTTCGCCTGGTTGTCGTAGCTGGTCGTGCCGTCCGCGTACGTCTCGAGCAGACCCTGCCACTTCTCTCCCCAGTCGTCTTCGTAGTTCCGGTTGTCATGATTCCCCGCCTGGGACACCGCCACCTTGTAGAAGTCGGGATAGCGCAGAATACCCGCCGTCGACGCGAAGCCACCGCCCGAGTGTCCCCAGATTCCGACCCTGTCGAGATCCATCCACGGGTAGCGCTCGCCCAACTGGCGGATGCCAGCGACCTGATCTGGAAGCCCGTTGTCGCCCATGTTGCCGTAGTACGCGGCGTGGAACGACTTCGAGCGCATGGGCGTGCCCATGGCATCGAGCGTCACCACGACAAAGCCCAGCTCGGCCAGAGCCTGGTGGCTGCGCCGCGCAGCGCTGAACGCTCGACTCCCGACGCTGCCCGTCTGCGGGCCGGGGTAGAGGTAGTTCACGACCGGGTATTTCATGGACGGGTCGAAAGTCGAGGGCCTGTACATGATCCCGTACAGATCGGTCTGCCCGTCGCGTGCCTTCACGACGAAGGGGATCGGCGCCTGCCATCCCGCCTCCGTGAGCCCTGATGCATTCCCGGCCTCCAGCGCGACGACGACGTCACCGTCCAGGTCACGGACCACCGACGTAGGCGGAATGAGGGGTGTCGACCACACGTCCACGAAGTAGTCGCCCTCGGGGGACAGACGGATGGTGTGGGTCGCGCTGTCAGGCGTGAGCAGCGTCACGTCCCCGCCGTCCATCGGGACACTGTAGAAGTACTGGAAGTACGGATCGCCGGCTTCCCTTCCCGCACCGGTGAAATAGAGCCTGCGATCGTCCTCGTCGATCCGCAGCAGTTGGAGCACGTTCCAGGAGCCCGAGGTCATCTGCCTCTTCAAGCGCCCGGTACCCAGGTCGTAGAGGTACAGGTGGCCCCAGTCATCCCGTTGGGAGTACCAGACGACCTCGTTCGACTCCGGCAGCACGTGCCAGTTGACCGTGTTGAAGCCCGACTCGAAGAACGTCTCCACCCGCTCGTCCATGACATCGCGGACGACCCCCGTGCCGGCATCGGCCACGCGCAGGTGGGCTTCCTTGTGGTCACGCGAACTCGATACGAAGGCCAACTGCTCCGAATCCGGACTCCACTCCACATCGGAGAACTGCCCACCACAGTATATGTGGTCGCAGATCGTCGACCGGTGTTGGTCCGGCGGCATCTGGAGACGCACCACCCGGGCGTCGTCGATATCCACGACAACTCGCTCGATGCGGAAGATCACGGTGTCTTCCGGAAGCGGATACTTCCAGGACTCGAGCTCGGGGTGCCCGACCCCCGTACTCACCAGGTGCATCTCGCCGACGCCACGACCATCGTGCTGGAACGTGGCGATCTTGCGGGAATCCGGTGACCACAGAACCACGGGGCGCTCCGACCGCACCCACCCCGCGTTGTTGGTGGCATACCCGAAGTCCTCGATCCCGTCGGTGGTCAACTGCCGCTCGGCCCGCGACTCCACGTCGAGAACCCAGAGGTTGTTCTCTCTGGTGAACGCAGCCAGGCGTCCGTCGGGCGAGAGTACGAAATTCCTGCCCAGGCCGTCATCCGACTGTGCCTCGGAGCAGCGTTCGCCCTCCGGCTGGCACATGAAGGTCCGCGCTCCCACGTGGAAACGGACGTCTTCGCCGGTCAACTCCATGCGTTGGGGAAGATCGAATGCCTCGAACGACTGTCCGGATGCGGCACTCAGGGCACGCGCCATCGCCGCATGGTCGAACGCGGGGCCCCGTCGGCGGGAACGGGCGTCCGCCATGACGGCCTCTCTGCCTTCGGCGACTCGGTTCCAGTACCACAGGCGTGCGTCGTCGATCCAGGTCGGTCGGACGTCTCCTCCCACCACGACATCCGCCATCCCCGCCGCGAGAAAGCGCTCCGCGGCCGAGTAGTCCTCGGATGTGAGGGCTTCCGGCGCGTACGGAACAGGCTCCTGCGAAACGACGGGAGACGACACGAAGAGACCCGCGAATGCGATCACTGTGGCGACCGCGCGGAGATTGCGGAAGAAAGACATGGTTGCGTCCCTGTGAATACGATCCGTTGACACCAAGCGGGGCAGCTGCATGGCATGATACTTCGTTCTGCGGGCATCGCCAGAAGTGGCGTCCTGACCGAGGCCCGGGCTACACCCACCCCCCGGCGCAGTCCTCCTCCCGGACCCCTCGACGGTTTCGCACCAGGGACTCCCGGCAGCTCATACATTCGATTATCATTATCTTTGTATATTATACCGGCCGACGGCCTGCAGAGAGACCCATGCCCAGTTACGATTTCGTTTGCCAGGACTGCGAAAAGCCCTACGAAGTCCGGATATCCATGTCCGCCTACTCGGCCGGCGAGGGCCGGACCTGCCCCGCGTGCGCCTCCGACAACGTCGAGCGGGCGTTCACGGCAGTGAACGTCATCGCAGGATCCCGCTCGGGCGCAGGGCAGTCGTATGCTCGGCCCTCGGGCTGCGGACCCGGCGGGTTCACCTGAGCAGCCTGACTCCATCGCCCAGTTGGGCGAACTGAGTCCGCGCCGGGCTTGCGCGGCGGAAGGGGGACCGGTCGAATAGACCGGTCCCCCTTCTCAGTTCCGGAACCCGCGCGCCCACCCAGGAGCACCCCGACATGAGCCTGTCCCTCATCGAACGCGCGCAGGGCTCACGCGACCGCATCGCCATCGTCGCGCCCGAAGGTGTCTTCACCTACGACGACCTCCTGGAGACGTCCGCGGCTGTGGCTGCACGCCTGCTCAGCGGGCGTGACGACCTCGACGGGGAACGCATCTGCTTCCTCGTCCCACCCGGGTGGGACTATGTGGCCGTGCAGTGGGGCATTTGGAGGGCAGGCGGATTCGCCGTCCCGATGGCGGTCTCGCACCCGCCAGCCGAGTTGGGCTACGTGCTGGCCGATGCTGCTCCGGAAATCGTGGTGGCGCATCCCGACCTCCTGGATCGCGTATCGGGGGCGGCGGCAGAACTCGGTGTGCCCGTGCTGCAGACTCCCGCCCTCGTCCGTGACGGTCCCAGCGGGGAGCTCCCCGACATCGACGCGACCCGCCCCGCACTGATGCTGTACACCTCCGGCACGACGGGTCGGCCGAAGGGGGTCGTGCTGACCCACGGGAACCTGGAGGCGCAGATCCGGTCGTTGGTCGAGGCCTGGGGATGGAGCCAGAACGATCACATCCTCCTCCACCTGCCGCTGCACCACATTCATGGCATCGTCAACGTGCTGAGTTGTGCCCTGTGGTCCGGCGCCGCGTGCCAGATCATGCCGTCCTTCGATGCGGCCGAGGTATGGACCAGGATCGCTCGCGGGGACGTGACGCTCTATATGGCGGTTCCGACGGTCTATCGCCGCTTGATCGACGCCTGGGAGGCGGCCGATGAAGAGAAGCGGCAGACGTGGAGCGAGGGTGCAGCCGGCCTGCGTCTGATGGTATCCGGTTCGGCGGCCCTGCCGGTCCCCACGCTCGAACTGTGGGAAACCCTGACCGGACAGCGACTCCTCGAACGGTACGGGATGACCGAAATCGGCATGGGCCTCTCGAACCCCCTCGAAGGCGAGCGTCGCGCCGGTCATGTCGGGCAACCCCTTCCTGGAATGGAAGTCCGCCTTGCCGACGAAGATGATCGACCCCTCCCCGAGGGAGAGGCTGGCCAGATCCAGGTGAGAGGTCCCGGGGTCTTCGACGAGTACTGGGAGCGGGGGGAAGAGACGCTGGCGGCGTTCACCCCCGAGGGATGGTTCCGCACCGGCGACAGGGCGGTCCTCCAAGAAGGCGCCTACCGAATCCTCGGCCGGGAGTCGGTGGACATCCTGAAGACCGGAGGAGAGAAGGTCTCGGCCCTGGAGATCGAGGATGCCCTCCGGGCCCACCCCGAGGTTGCCGACGTCGCTGTAGTCGGCGTGCCGGACCCTGAATGGGGAGACCGGGTGTGCGCCGCCGTAACGCTTCGCCCGGGAGGAGAGGTACCGACGCCCGACGCCATCCGGCTGTTCGCCAAGGAACGCCTGGCCCCCTACAAGGTGCCCAAGGACATCCTGGTGGTAGCGGACCTGCCTCGGAACGCCATGGGAAAGGTCACCAAGCCGGCGGTAAAGCTCCTCTTCGTGTGAGAGGCAGAGAGAGCGACGAGGAGACTCGTCGCTCGCGGGCAGCAGGCGCCTATCCGAAGAATGCGCGAACCGCGAAGAAGAAGACCGACGGGCCCAGCAGACACCCGAGTCCGGTGTAGAAGGTGGCCGTCATCGCACCGTACGGAACCAGCTTGGGATCGGTCGCGGCCAGCCCCCCGGCCACCCCGCTGGTAGTGCCCATGAGGCCGCCGAAGATCATGGCCGAGCGGGGATTGTCCAGCCCGATGGCCTTGGCCACGAACGGCGTCCCCGTCATGACCAGCATCGACTTCACGAGGCCCGCGGCGATGGAGAGGGCCACGATATCGGACGAAGCCCCGATGGCCGTGCCGGTGACGGGACCCACGATATAGGTCGCGGCGCCCGCACCGATCGTCGTCATGCTCACGGCGTCGGTGTAGCCGAAGGCGAAGGCGACCGCAGCGCCCACGACGAACGACCCGAAGACTCCCACGAAGAGCGACACCGCCGCCCCCACGCCCGCCCTTCGGATCTCTCCGAAATCGACCCCGAAGGCAGTGGCCACGATCGCGAAGTCCCGGATCATCGCGCCGCCCATGATCCCGACGCCCGCCAGAACTTCGATGTCGGCCAGTCCCCGGGTCCCGCCCGTCACCACCCCGCCCACCCAGGCCAGCGCCAGGCCGAAGAGAATGGCGATCGCGGATCCGTGGACCCTGCCCCCGGTGAGCCTGTCGGAGACGAGGTAGGAAATCCACACTACGAGCCCCACGAATGCGAATGCGGTAACCAGGCCGTTGCGCACGAGGACGTCGGCCAGCGTCTGGAAGACCGCCATCAGTCTCCCCCGTCGCCGGCGGGCCCGGTCGGCGGAGGGTCAGCGCTCGCTCCGATCCGGCTGAGCACTGGCACCAGAGCCAGTGACACGGCCACGGCGAGCGCGCCGGCGAAGAAGGCTGCGAGGCCACCATCGAGGGCCGCCACGACGTTCTGACGCGCGGCCATGGCGACCACGACCGGGATGTAGATGGAACTCCAGAACAGCACTCCCTGCGAGGTGGTCGGCTTCAGCCGGCCGCGGCGCTTCAACCAGTCACCGACGAGGATGAGCAGCAGCATGGCGATACCGACCCCGCCCACGTTCGCCTGCACCCCGATGACCTGACCCAGGAGCTCACCCGCGAAGACTCCGGCGAGCAGGCATCCCGCCAGCAAAGCCACTCCATAGATGACCAAAGGTGTCTCCACGGTAGATCGCAGGGCGCTTTCCCCGCGGAACGAAGGCGGCGCTCAGGCAAGAGGGGGAACGGGACCCACTACTGGACCGGCCTCACTTGGGTGTCAAGCGAGAACCGGCATTCGCGACCTCAGCGACCTGTCCGGCCGCGGTCCTTCACGACCCGGAATACAGGTCCGGACGACCCGTCCGCGGGCCAGGCCATCTCCATCCTGAAGACGTTGCCGCTCCGTGCAGGGAGCGCGAGGCGGATACCTCCCCCGAACGCCCTGGTCCAGGGAATGTCCTTCGAGAACGGCAGGTCTCCTGCCCATCCCCGTCCAACATCGACGAAGCCGGAAAGCCCCAGGTCCAGTGCCGGGGGCAGCCCGGGAACCCGCCAACGCTCCTCGAGGCGAGCCGCGACACGCTTGCTCACCGGGGCCTCGTAATCGACGAAACTACGCACCCAATCCGGTCCTCCGAGACTGAACTGGCGTCGGTCGTCCCAGTGCCAGCCTCCACCGTATACCAGTCGCGCGATGATGGTGTGGTTCGGGAGGAATGGAGGCTGGATGTAGGCGATGGTCTGCCCGAAAGCCATGACGTCCCGCCACTGCGACCGGCCCGGCTCCGCTCCGTCGAGCAGGTGTCCCTCGGCGCGCGCGATCGTCTGCGCCACCATCCACGATGTCACCCCGGACGCGAAGAACTCCAGGGCTCCGAACGAGCCCAGCTCCCGGGTGCCCCATGTAGCCAGAGTCCGGCCGACCGTGGCCTCGACTTCTGCCCCGATCGCGACATCCTGGATGCCGTACACCAGGTCGAGTCCGGACCGCGTCTCGAAGCGGATCCTGCGGAGGCCACCGGTCACGCCCACCCGAGCGAACGAGAGCAGATCCGATTGCATCGCCAGACCTGCAATGAGCGAATCGGGAGCAGCAACGAGCGTGTCGTAACGGTTCTCCTCAGCGATGCGGGGACGGCCCCCGCTCGCCGGATGATTCACCGACAGGGAGAAGCTCAAGCTCTGGCGGCGGCCGGTGACGCCGAAGCGCCAGCCCACCGATCCATTGAATCGGCGCTCGGTCACGGGCACCAGGAGGTGGGAGACGCCCTCCCGGTCTCCCGTGTAGTACGACCGATCGGCGTCCTTCAGAAAGAGGTTGGCATCGAAGGCGAAGCCCCCCGTCTCCCCGCGGAAGGGGTATTCCAGGTCTTGCTCGAGAAAGTACCCGTTGCGCGTGCGCCCCCCGATGATGAACGCCTCGGCCAGCGTGCCCGCAAAACGACGCGTGAGGAGCTTGAGGCCCAGGTCGCGGCGCTCGCGGAAGCGGTGGTACTGGATCACCGCCTGCCCCCCGCGCCCGAGGAGGTTCTTCTCTTCGACGTAGAGCCCCTCGAACTCGAAGCGATCCTCGACCGAAGCATTGATCGAGACGAGGGTCGTCCACTCGTCCCATGTCTCGAACTCGATGACCCAGCTCCCGTCGTCCTGGCGACGCGCCGTTTCCTGGGCGCGGGCCATGAAGCTCAACTCTCGGAGCAGTCGGCCGGACTCGCTCACTTCGAGAGCGTCGTAGCAGTCGCCCTGAGCGATGAGGACGTGCTTCCGGATGAAGCCCTCTCGGGTCCGGATGTGTGCACGGTTCAGGACGTGATAGGCCCACTCACTTCTCCTCCCCACGACATCCGCCGGAGCAAAGATCGAGTGGTTGATCACATCGACTCGCGCGATGACGCCGTCTGTGCATGTCTCCGCCTGAGCCGATGCTGCCGACGGCGTACCGAGAGTGGCCCCGACCATCAGGAAGAGGCCGCCGACCACCGCGCACAACCCTCCGACCCCGTGCCGGCGGGGGTCTTTCAGATCGTGCTCGCGCATGGATGGCAGCATGGGCTCGTGAATGCTCGGATTGGGCAGGTGGCGGGACTGGGCCCGGACGTCCAGCCTTGAAAGTGGGTGCTGGTGCGTCGAAGATACCGGGGAATACACCCGGACCCGGCGAACTTCCCGAAACTCGCAGCCACCGTCAACATGCGGCCCTACCCGTGGGAAACCTCTCCGACCCCGGCGTCTCGATGATGTTGGGCGGCATCAGGGGAGTTGGGGCCGTCATCGATCGGGAGTCGGTCGAGACTGGGCTGCATCTGCGTTGGCTGATCGCCATCGCCATCGCCGTGCACCTCGCAACAACGCTGGCAGGGGTGAACCCGTGGCACCCCGACGAGCACTTCCAGATCCTGGAGTTCGCGTTCGCACGCGCGGAACTGGCCTCGACCGAGCTGCTCCCGTGGGAGTTTCACCAGCGGATTCGATCGACGCTTCAGCCGACGCTGGCGATGCTCCCGCTGCTGCTGCTGAGGGGAGCCGGGATCGACAGTCCGTTCGTATGGGTCGCGCTGCTCGAAGTGCTGACATTGGCTGCTGCGGGCGGGATCACGTTGTGGATAGCGATGAGAACGGCCCCCGGGCTCTCCCGGCCGGGCCGACGCATGCTCTGGCTCGCCAGCCTGTTCATCTGGTTCCTGCCATTTCTCCGTTTCCGCTACACGGGCGAAAACCTCGGGGGCATGGCCCTGGCCGCTGCGGTGCCCCTCATCATGGCCGCGGTCGAGCGCAACGACAGAAGGCACGCGGCCGGGGCCGGGGTCCTCCTCGGCCTGTCGGTGGTGTTTCGATTCCAGATGGCGTTCGCCGCCGTGGCTCTCATCGCCTGGGCAGCTCTCAACACGAAGGCGCGCTGGCGGCTCGTGGGGGCGCTGGTCACCGCGGCGGCGTTCATCGTGGTGGCGGCCTCATCGGTCGATGCCTGGTTCTACGGCGAGTGGGTATTCACTCCCTGGCAGTACTTTCGAGCCAACATCGTGGAGGGAGCGGCGGCGACGTTCGGCACCTCTCCCTGGCACTGGTACCTGACCCGTCTCCCGCTCTGGATGGCTCCCCCGCTCGGGCCGGTTCTGATGGTCCTCTTTGTCGTCCCCCTGTGGAGGCATCGCGGGAGTCCGTGGGTGTGGCTGTCCGTCGCCTTCCTCATCGGGCACAGCCTGGTTGGACACAAGGAACTGCGCTTCCTGTTCCCGCTCATCTATGCGACGCCGATTCTCCTGGCTCTGAGCGCGGCTTCCCTGCACTCGTGGATGTCCCACGCGCGTTGGCGGCCGATCCTGATCGGAGCGCTGGGGGTCCAGAACCTCGTTCTGCTCCTCCTGATGACTACGCCGCTCGTGCATCGGAGCACCGACGTCGACAGGCACTATCTGCGCTTCCTCTGGGATCGCGGTGAGGACGCAGGGGGGGAACCCGTCTACGTCGTCTACGGGGGACCCGCTCCCTACCAGCTCTGGGATCTCTCGATGGAGTCCTTCCGCCATCCGAGCGTTCGCGAGATCGCGCTCCCTGCGGGGCAGCTCCTGGGCGACCTGGTTCCTCCCGACACTCCGCCGGACCGGCTCCTGTACCTGACTACGGACCGGACGCCTCCGGAGATCCCGGACGCGTCGGCTCTGTTCCTGGTCTATCAGGCAGAGCCTGGCTATGCCCCCCTGGGGCGGACGCTGGGCGGCACCGGCCGGGACTGGGCGAACGCACTGTCCCAGGTCGACGGCTGGGCGGACTCGGACTGGGTGAGGAGCGTGTACGAGGTCCGGCTCGGCGGCAGCTGACGGCCGGTAACCGGTCAGTCCCGCCAGGTCTCGGCAAGCACCCGCTCCCAATTTCCGTGTGCGATCCTGGCAAGATCGTCGCTGTCGAAGCCGACATCCCTCAGCGCCTGCATCAGTCTCGGCAGGCCCGTCACGTCTCCGAGATCCCCGGGCATGGTCGCCCCATCGAAGTCCGATCCGAGCGCCACATGGTCGACGCCCATCCGCTCGACCGCATAGACGACATGGCGGACGATCTCGGTGAGAGATGTCTCGGCACGCGCATCTCCATCGGATCGAAGGAACCCAACGTGAAAGTTGACTCCGACGACCCCCCCGCTGTCACGGACCGCATCGAGCTGTGCGTCGGTCAGGTTTCGCGGCGAGGGACACAGGGCGTGCATGCCGGAGTGGGTGCAGACGAGGGGTACGCACGAGATCCCGGCCACATCCCAGAAGCCGGACTCGTTCAAGTGCGACAGGTCGATCATGACGCCCAGGTCATTGCAGGCCCCGACCAGCCTGCGGCCTGCCGCGGTGAGCCCGGGACCGGTGTCCGGGCTGCGCGGGAAATCAAATGGCACCCCGTGCCCGAAGGCGTTGGGTCGGCTCCAAACAGGGCCCAACGAGCGCAGGCCGGCCTGGTACAGGACATCCAATGTCGTGAGACGCGTATCCAGACACTCGACCCCTTCGACGTGAAGGATCATTGCCAGGACGCCGGTCCGCAGGCAGCGCCGCAGGTCGTCGACCGTCCGAACCACCATGACCTCTCCTGCCGCCTTGGCCTCCAGACGGAAGAGGTCCGACATGATCGAGAGGGTGAACTTCAGCGCCTTGTCGCGACGGAGCTTCGGCGGCAGGTCGATCGTCCATCCGCCGGGCACGAGCTGACCGTCCGGGTTCATCATGGGCCGGGAAACCCGCTCGTAGTCGGGAGATGCAGTGAAGACCGCGAAGAAGCCTCCTCCCAGTCCCCCCTCGCGCGCCCGGGGCAGGTCGATATGCCCCGCGAGGCTCCGCTCCAGAAAGGATCGCCTGCCGTCGGCCTCGGAGGCCCGGATCTGGGTGAGCGTGTCGTTGTGCCCGTCGAGGACCGGTGGAAACGGCGCCATGGTCATGGAGGCTCACCTGAGTGGAACGAGTCGACTGAGGCCTGCCGGCTCACTCGCGAAAGCACGCCGGCCGGAACCGGACCTCACGTCTGAGATAGGCTTTGCGCCCCGCGCCAGGCAAGGCTCCCACGTGATCCGTGCGGCACTCCGGATCTTCTTCCCCGCCCGTGCTCCCCCACCCCCGCTCCCGGAGATGTCCGCCGCCGCGCCGCAACGGGACTGGACCCGTGGCGTCTCCCTTGCGATCGTTTCTATTCAGGACCCTCCCAACACCAGCCGCGGCCGGAGTGCACCTCGCACGAGCCGCCACAGCTGGATCGAGAGGAGTGGTGGGGATGAAGAGGATGACGACGTGGGTTCTGGGATTGGCCGTGCTTCCTGTTGCCGCGAGTGCACAGCAGACCCTCGAGTTCTCGGGGTACACCTGGCAAAGCGACTCACCCGACGCGAGAGTCGAGTCCTTCATGGGCAGAGAGTCGCTCCGGCTGCGGAACGGAGCGGTCATGCTGTCCGGCATCGAATTCGAGAACGGTGTCATAGAGTACGACGTCGCGACGACCGGGCATCGGTCGTTCGTAGGCACCGCGTTTCGGCTTCGGCAGGAGTCTCGGGTGGAGTACGAGCATTTCTACATCCGTCCCCACCAGACGGGCCGTTTCGATGCGACGCAGTACACACCGGAGATCAATGGCCTCGCGGCATGGCAGCTGTATCCGGAATTCAACGCACCGATCGACGTCCCCCGCGACGAGTGGATTCACGTTCGCCTGGTCGTGGCCGGTTCACGGCTCGAGGCGTACGTCGGCGACGGTGCCGCCCCTGCCCTCGTGGTGAGCGACCTCCGTCTGGGCGAGATGCCGGGTCTTGTAGGGCTCACTTCGAACTTCCCGGAAGCCGAGGGACTCCCTCTCTATCCCACGGCGTACTCCAACTTCAAGATCTCGACCGATGCTGCACCCATGCTCCCGGCAGCGGATGAGTCCCCTGCCGAGCCCGGAACCATCATGGAGTGGCAGCTTTCGGAGTCCCGGGCCGGCAGCGCCGGTGCGTTGGATCAGCTCGACGCGGAGACACTCGCAACCCTGACATGGGAGGCGATCGAGACCGACACACAGGGCCGGATCAACGTCGCCGAATACCGCTCGTTCCCTGCAGAAGCGTACGAAGCCCACGTGTATGCACGCGTGACGGTGACATCCGACCGGGCACGCACGACCGCGCTGAACTTCGGTTTCAGCGATCGGGGCCTGGTCTTCCTCAACGGGCGGCTCCTGTTCTCGGGCGACAACACCTATCGATCACGCTCCATGCGGTACCTCGGGGTGATGACCGTCGAGAATGACGCGCTCTTCCTGCCATTGGACGCGGGCGACAACGAGTTGGTGTTCGTGGTGTCCGAGTCCTTCGGAGGCTGGGGGCTCATCGCCCGGCTGGGTGATCAAGCCGGCATCACCGTGTCGACGGGTGGAGCCAACGGTGGATAAGGCCGCAGCCAAGACCGGAGCCCGGCGGTGGCTGATTCGTGAGACCCTGGGAGTCGTCGTCGTCGCCGTCATGCTGCTGTGGCCGGCCGGCAAGTGGGACTGGACGGCTGCCTGGGTCCTGACAGGCATCTACGCGGCCTGGGTCGGGGGCACGGCCATCCTCATCATGCCGAAGCACCCCGCCCTGCTGGCCGAGCGTGCGACGCATCGACCGGAGCGTGGGTGGGACAAGGTCATTCTCGGTCTTTTTGGCCTCTTCAGCTCGGCGTGTTACGTCGTGGCCGGATTCGATATCCGTTACGGATGGAGTCCCGACATGCCGGACGCGCTGCAGGCCATCGGGGCGATCACGGCCCTGGCAGGCTTGGCGCTCGTGGCGTGGTCCATGTTTGAGAACGCCTTCTTCGCCACAGTGTCCCGGATCCAGAACGACCGGGGGCAGACCGTGGCCACAGACGGCCCGTACGCAACCGTGCGTCACCCAGGCTACGTGGGAGCGTCCGCCTTCGCGGCGGCCGCCCCCTTCGTGCTGGGGTCGTGGGTGGCGACGCCCTTCGGCACGGTGTCTGCGATCCTCTTCATACTGCGAACGGCCTACGAAGACCGCATGCTGGTGAACGAACTCGAGGGGTACAGCGAATATGCGGCGCGCGTCAGATGGCGACTCCTGCCGGGCGTCTGGTGATGCTCCGTCAGCTCGCGCCAGGCCGGGGCGCGGTGCGTATACAGAGCCACCACCGCCCCGAGCGCCTCTGAGCGTCCTTCCGACTCCCGCTGCGGCCGCCTGAGCGACCTATGAGAACAGGCGCATAGCCGAGGGTGACCGCGTGTTCACGGCCCCGAGGTTCTGGTGGCCCGAATGTCGCGCAGAGACTCCCCGGCCTTCTCCCGAACGTGATCCGACAACCTGCCGATCGCGGGGAGAATGTCCTCATCGCTCGTGGCGCTCTCATGGTAGCTGGCGATCGTGAGCCCTTCGGACGCCAGAACGATTCGTGCGGTGAGGACGTACTGCGAGCCTACGCGCGACACGTCACCCTCGACGACGACCTTGATGCCATCCTGGCGAGCCACCTCACGGGCGACCTCAGCCGTCAGCGGTTCAGTGCCGGACCGACCCAAGCGTTGGCGGACATCGTCGACCCGATCGGCATCGACGAGCGTGATAATCCGGGAATCCATCAGAGCCAGCCGCATCGCGCCGGTGACGAGTTCGCCCAGGGTCGCCTCGGACGTGCGGTTCTCGAACTCGGCGAGAAGGGCGGGATCTCCCGGATCCAGGAGGCCTTGCGCCACCATCGATCCTACGGGCCCGATGCCGAAAGCCCACATCAGCAGGTAGGCCGACACGGAACTCACGAGGAGCGCCCCAGCTCCGACGCCCCCGACAATGGCGTTCCGCCAGGTGAAGAGTCCGACCCTCGCCAAGGGATGGGCAGCCGGGTCGCGATGAACATCCTCGGGGGTCAGTCCCGGGAGCTCGTTCGGATCAATCCGGTCGTTGGGATCGTCGGTGAGCCCAGGAATGCCCTTCTGAATGAAGGCCGTCGCCAGCATAATCGGAAGGCCGATGAGGAGCAGCACGAAGGCCATGCTCGACGTCCACTCCGGGAGTCCCGCGAAGTGGGTCACGTAGCCGACGACCCACAGCACCGCCCAAGACCCGGCGAGATAGAGCGCCAAGACCTGCCAAACAGAACGGCGGTGGATCTCGCGTACGAGCTTCCTGAGGAAGTGCATCAGATGCCGCGGTCCGCTGAGCGGCCCATCTCACTCATGGAGCGATGCGATCGTGTCATATAGCCTGTGAGCCGGAGAGCCAGTGAGGCTCAGAATGCGGTGGAAATCCCGACAATGCCACCTCTTGAGTCATTCGCCGCCCAATGCGGGGCCCTATCGGTCGACCGCATACGCAATGTCGGAAGCCGGGTCGCGGCATATCTCGTAGAGCGCCACTTCACCGACATCCTCGGTGATCCTGTGAGCCACGAGAGTCATCCCGAGCTTCTGGGCTACCGCTACAGATCCGAGGTTCCAGGTAGGCACCGTCGCCCGAACCACCTCGACCTCGACGTGCGTCATCGCCCACCGGATGAGGCCCGCGGATGCCTCGGTGGCGTACCCCCGGCCCTCCAACCGGGGGAATACTGCATATCCGATCACGACCCGGCCATCCTCAGGACGCCCACCCAGCCCACAGACCCCCACCGCACGATTGCCATCGCGCATCGAAACAACCCACGCCCACCACCCCAGGTCATCGACCGCCTCGAGCATCCGCTCCCGGAAGCGGGGGAGGTCCTCCTCGAACGTGGGCAGAGCCTCCACCGGCGACTCGAAATCGACTCCGGTTTCGGCGCGAAGGTCTTCTGCGTCATTGCGCAGCCAGGCGCTCAGGGCCTCCGCGGTGAGCGCGGTGAGCCGCAGCCGGTCCGTCTCTATTGTCAGACGCTCGCTCATGACCGCCCTCGCGCCGTCTCCCCGAGCCGCCGCATCCAGTCGGCAACTCACCGGCCTAGCGTAGCATCTCGAGCCCGGCTCCGACACCGACGGTGCGCAGGCCGGTAGCCTCAGTCGTAGAGAACGTAGGGCACGACGCTGTTCACGAACTCCCTCACCTCGTCATCTATCCCCTGCAGGATCTGGAACGTAGACGCACCGGCGTCGATTCCGGTCCGGAGCCCATCGTGCCCCCAGAGGATATCGATGGGCATGAGCGTCTCCTCGTACTCGTAGGGCGGAGGGCGCCAGGCGAATGCCTCCGGGGCCAAGTCCCGGCAACTCCGCAGGACGGCCACCGCCGTCTTCACAGGCTCGAACGCGGCCGGGTCGACCACATGGATCTGAGCGCCCCCACACACCTCCCCGACATGCTTCTGGAAGGTCGGCTCGAAGTGGCAGGGGCGGAACGTGACCCCCTCCAGGCCCTCGGCGTCGAGCCGCCTCAACAAATCCTCCGGTCGCAGGAACGGAGCGCCGAAGAGCTCGAAAGGCCTCGTGGTTCCGCGCCCCTCGGAGATGTTGGTGCCTTCGAGAAGCACCATTCCGGGATACACGACGCACGAATCGGGGGTCGGGAGGTTGGGGCTCGGCATGACGTAGGGAAGTCCCGAGTCACCCCAACTCATGTCCCGGCGCCACCCGTCGCACTCCACTACCTCCAACTCGCATTCGATCCCGCGCTCCCCGACGAGCCAGCGTGCCAACTCGCCGCAGGTGAGGCCGTGCCGCAGCGGGATGGGATGCAGCCCCACGAACGAGGTGAATTCCTCCCGAAGCACCGGTCCCTGGACCTCGCCGCCGATCGGATTGGGTCGGTCGAGCACCACGAACCTGACCCCAGCCTCCGCGCACGCCTCCATGGTCAGCGCCATGCTCCACACGAACGTGTAGACTCGAACCCCGACGTCCTGAAGGTCGAACAGGACCGCGTCGAGTCCCTCGAGCATCTCCGGCTTAGGCTTACGCACGTCACTGTAGAGCGAGTAGACGGGAAGCCCGGTAGCCGGCTCCGTGAAATGCCCGGATTCGATCATGTTGTCCTGCTTCTCTCCGTGTGCCCCGTGCTGTGGGCCGAACAGGGCTCGGATATCGAAGCCGGCGGCCAAGAGAGCGTCGGTGGCGGGAACGAGATCCGACGTCACCGAAGCAGGGTGCACCACGAGTCCCGCTGCAGATCTCCTGAGGTGGGCGGCCTCACCCTCGACCAGGCGCTGGAGTCCGGTGCGAACGACTGGAATCGTCATGGCGGCGAAGATAGCGAGTCACCGCTCGTCGTGCCCGCCCTCTCGAGACGCGGCTCGAAGAAGTGGGCGTAGGCGTCCTCGATCTGCGCCCATGACGGCAACGCATTCCTTGTGGGAACGTCGTATCGCCTCCAATCTTCCTGAGTGCAGGGATCACCCGACGGAGACATGGACAATGGGCCGCAGCAAACTCGGTTCGCTCATCCTCGTGGCGACGGTGCTCTCCGCCTGCGACCAAGGAACCAACCCGCAGGTCGAGACCCTCGACGAGGCCGCGGTCGCCCAGTTCGCCGAGATCGTCTCCGAATCGGGTGACATCCACCTTCCCTCCCTCGGTGCGTTGCTGAGGGCCTCTCGGGAGGCGATCGATGCCCAGGGCGGCAACGAAGAGGCCGTCCAGCACTTCCGCCGCGCACACCGGCTCGCGAACGCCGCGGAGGCGGCTCGCGAAGCAGGCAATCTCGAGGAGGCGGAGAGCCTAGGCAGGCAAAGCTACCGCCATCGGATCGCAGGCATCGTCGCGGCGCTCGGTTCCGAGGCTGTGGGCGACGCGGTGGCGGGATCGGCGGCCGGCCTCGCCCGCCTCGAGGCCCACCTCGAAGGACGCGTGGTCCCTGAACGGGTGAGCGCCGCCGTAGCCCGAATCGCTCGCGCGGTCGCCGAGGCGGAGACCGCCTACGCGGGGGATCGCCTCGGTCCGGCTCTGCACCACGCATTGGCAGCCGCAGAGGGCATTCGGCATCTCTCGCCCCGGTACGTGGCGACCCGCTGGATCCAGCGAGCTACCCAGATGCTTCGGTCGGCACGCCAGGCCGTCGGTGACGCTCCGACGGACGATGAAGCCACCGCCCTCAGACGGGCTGGCAGGCTTCTCAACGTGGCCAAGGACGCATTCGACGCGGGAGACATGGGCGGAGCGGTCGCAGCAGCGATGAGGTCGGCGACGCTGTCCTGGGGGGTCGTGGAGGGCCGCTCAGGGTAGTCAGCCCCCAAGCTCCTCCATGACGATGGCCGCCAGATCGTTGACGATCAGAAGCAGCGGTCCCTGAAAGGCGCCTGGTGCGGTCGAATTGAGCTGAAGCGCCAGCGCGAAGCCGCCTCGAGGAAAGTAGTAGGCTTCGGTTCGGTACCCGGGCATGAAGCCCGAGTGGCCCCAAGCCGTGCCGACCGGCAGCTCCATCATGATCACTCCAAGACCGTAACTGGCCTGTGGACCCAAGGGAGCAGGTACTCCGTCACGGAATTCCTCGAGGAGTGACGCGTCGAAGGCACGACCCTCATGAATGTCGACGGTCCAGCGCGCGAGGTCTTCGGTCGTAGAAGCGAAGCCCCCACCTCCCCACTCGAACTGCGGGTTGATGACGAGTCTGCCGTCTGCCATCATCGCATCCCGGCCACCAAATGGATTGCCCTCACCCGCATATCCCTGCACGAGTCCCGGGATATCCGGTGATGCGGACGGTACCGTGTTCCTGAGGTCGAGCGGGTCGAGGATCCGACGTCCGATCTCCTCGTAGGCGTCCCGACCCGTGATCGCCTCCATCACCATCGCCAACAGGATGTAGTTGGTGTCGGCGTAGTCCCATCCCTCTCCGGCAGCAAAGGGGGCATCGGTGTCGAACAGGTAAGCCAGACGCTCTTCCGGTGTGAATTCCCTCATCGGATTCGCCGTGAGGTCTTCCAGGAACCGGGGGTTCATCTCGTAGCGGACGATTCCGCTGGTGTGCCGCATCATCTGGCGGAGCGTGATCTCCCGAGCGTTCGGTAATCGATCGAACCAGGGCTCCGCACCGAGGTAGTCCTCTAACTTCGCATCGAGGTCGAGCCTGCCCTCGGCGACGAGTTGAAGCGCGAGAGCGCCGAAGTACGTCTTGCCGACGCTTCCCTGGAGCATCCGTGCCGTGGACGTCATGGGAAGGGCGAGGGCCGTGTCGGACACGCCCACGGCGACTCCCAACGAGGTACCGTCGGACAGCGCGACGCCGAGCGTGGCCCCGGGCACCGCAGAATGCTCGATGAGAGAGTCCAGCTTGGCCTCGACCCGTTCCCGAACACCCGCCGGAAGCTGCGCGGCGAGGGCGACGGGAGCTACGAGGACCGCCAGTCCAGCCAGGGTCACGAGTCGACCACGCATGGCGTTTCCTACCGCTCGGGCTTGGGCATCGGTACAGGCACCCATTCCTTCCTCACACGCTTGTACAGAGCCATCGCGTAGTAGCACGGCTCAGTGGAGCACTGGTACATGCTCACCTCGATCCGGTGCTCGCCCTTCTGCGCATCGTCGATCCTCAGCAATGGGCTGGCATCCGTCTGCGTATCCTCGTCGACAAGCCGCCCCGACGGTCCGTAGATCTTCAGGTCGATGTCGCTGCAGTCCTCGTCGCACACAGCGATGATGGCGTAGTCGGCTCCTGTTCCCAACGTCACGAATTGATCTTCGGACCCGCGGGCCCGCAGCGAAGACACCCAGTCCTCGCCCGTGGCGACGTAACCCTCGCCCTCGGCGACTTCGCTTACGGCATCCAGGATCGCGAGTACCTGATCGACGTAGGCCACCCCACCCTGGCTTCCGCTCCTCGCGTAGACCCCCACCGCATAGAAACACGGCTCCTGCGAGCAGGAGTACATGCCGACCTCGAGGCGGTACCGCCCTCCCTGGACGCCGTCCAGTTGGAGTACAGGCACGTCGTCGGTCTCGGTATCCGACGCGACCTGGGCTCCGGACGGAGAGTACAGGTGGAGGTCGATGTCGCTGCAGTCGACATCACACACCGCCACCACGACATAATCCATGCCCGCGCGCAGGTTGATGTACTGGTCCTCGGTGTCGCTCGCAGGTAGAGCCGAGATGATGGCGTCGCGTGCCGGAGAGTAGCCCTGGTCCAGAGCGGGACTGGACACAGTCCCGAGGATGTCCAGCACCTGCTGTTCATACTGGCTCTGCGCGAGAAGCGACGCCGGCAGCAGGAGGCCGAGGAGGGTGAACGCGGAACGCGAGGCACGAAGCATGATGAAGGCTCTGTTCTCGAGGAATCGGCGTGAGCCTCCAACCTAAACGCCATAGCGCGTTTTCGCCCGCGTCATTCCGGCCGGGAGGCCCGGCCGCATGGAGACCAACTGCCCTCGGCGCGGGGAGCGGGATTGCGTGTGAGGTGACACGGCAGGGACTCTACCCGCGCCCCGGGTCGTGGGTGGTGACACGCCGGGGGTCAGGCCCGATCTTCCAGGTCATCCGACACCCACGCCTCCAACCCCGCAGGACTCACGTCATGTCCATCCGACGCACGGCCGCGGCCGCCCTGGCCCTGACCTTCTTTCTCGGGGCATGCGCCCCGGCCGACGACACCGACACCGCAGGCGACGCCGAGATGCAGGCTCTCGTAGATCAGTACGCCACGTTCGTCCTCGACGCCGATCTGTCGCACCTTTCGGACAACGACCAGCAGGTCGTGCGCCTCCTCATCGAGGCCGTCCAGCCTATGGAGGACATCTTCTGGATGGAGGCCTTCGGCGCCCGGGACGAGGCGCTGGCTCTGGCCGGCGGCAGCGCCGCCAAGCGTCGGTACATCGAGATCAACTACGGGCCGTGGGACCGTCTGCGCGGGAACGATCCCTTCGTGGAGGGGGTGGGCCCCAAGCCCGCAGGCGCTCAGAAGTATCCCGAGGACATGACCGTGGAGGAGTTCGAGGCGGCGGTGGCCGACAACCCCGCATTGAGCAGCCTGTACACACTGGTGCGTCGAGACGAGAACGGGGGCCTGGTGGCCGTACCGTACCATGAGGCCTTCGCCGACGGTCACAGCGCCGCCGCCGCGAAGCTGCGTGAGGCCGCCGAATTGGCATCGGATCCGGGACTGGCAAGCTACCTCAGCCTGCGCGCCGACGCCCTCGAGACCGACGAGTACCAGGCCAGCGACATGGCCTGGATGGACATGAAGGACAACCCCATCGACGTGGTCATCGGCCCCATCGAGACCTACGAGGACCAGCTCTTCGGATACAAGGCAGGCCACGAAGGCTACGTCCTCATCAAGGACCTGGCGTGGAGCGAGCGCCTGTCGCGCTTCGCGTCGCTGCTACCCGGCCTCCAGGAGGGCCTGCCGGTGCCAGCGCGGTACAAGCAGGAGACCCCCGGCACGGACTCTGACCTCAACGCCTACGACGTGGTCTACTATGCCGGTGAAGCCAACGCCGGCTCCAAGACCATTGCCATCAACCTCCCCAACGACGAGGAGGTCCAGCTGGCGAAGGGCACCCGGCGGCTTCAGCTCAAGAATGCCATGCAGGCGAAGTTCGACAACATCATGACCCGCATCGCCGAAGCGCTCATCGCCGAGGACCAGAGGGAGCAGGTCACCTTCGATGCATTCTTCGCCAACACCATGTTCCACGAGGTGGCCCACGGGCTGGGGATCAAGAACACCATCAACGGCAACGGAACGGTTCGCACGGCGCTGCGGGAATACGCCTCTCCCATGGAGGAGGGGAAGGCCGACGTGGTAGGGCTCTACATGGTGAGTCAGCTCCTGGAACGCGGTGAGATCGAGGGCAGCATCGAGGAGTACTACGTCACCTTCCTGGCGGGGATCTTCCGCTCGGTGCGATTCGGCGCCTCCAGCGCCCACGGTCGGGCCAACATGATCCGCTTCAACTTCTTCCAGGAGATGGGCGCCTTCACCCGCGACGAGGCCACAGGCCACTATCGGGTCGACTTGGAGATCTTCCCCCGGGCGGTGGATGCCCTCAGCGAGCGCATCCTCACCCTTCAGGGGAACGGCGACTACGCAGGCGTGGACGCGCTGTTCAGCGAGAAGGGTCTGGTGCCGCCGGACCTCCAGGCCGATCTGGATCGCCTCGACGACCTCGGCATTCCCCGCGATATCGTCTTCGAGCAGGGCTGGAGCGTGCTCACGGGCGGCTGACCTGGATGCCGGGCCAGGCCGCCCCCCTGGCCCGGGCCGGGGGGCGGCCCTCCTCCGGACCGGCGCCGAACTGTTGCGGGAAGGACCGACGGCCCCGAGCCCAACTGCCCTCGGGGGGCCGCGGTATCTACCGCACGCTAACCGCGGGGGGGCAGCGTGACTCTCCCCAGACCCTCCGATGCGAGCGGCTCGACCGTGAACTCGACCGAGTAGATACCGTGGGTAGCCGCGTCGTCCCCGATCGGGCGGATTTCGAGTCGATGCGTGACGCCCGCCGAAACGAGGTGCCTCATCAAGGGGGTACTTCCCACGGATTGGCCGTCGATGAAGGCCTCCCCGACTGGGGTCGCAATGATCGAGACGCTGCCGAATGGCGTGACCGCAGCCTCCAGCACCGTGGTTTCCCCAGGCCTCAGCGTCACGCTCTGGTCGAAGATCCGCATCAGCTCTCCACCGGGAACCTCGGGCGTGGCGAAGATCTCCACGCGGTGAGGAACGCTCTCCCGAACGGTTCGATTCTCCAGCGGGGGCTGACCGATCGCCTCACCGTCGAGGTGGAGAATGGTCCGGGAGGTCAATTCCGAAGGGGCCACCCGCACCGTGAGACGACCCGGCCCGGTCGGGGCGGGCGCGCTCACGGACGCCTCGCGCACCTCGAAAGCAAGGGCAACCTGAGCCAGGAACTCCCCGTCCCTGTCCGCGAGGCCTCGTCCGAGCTCCACGGTGTAGGGCCCACCGGCGAGCCCTCCCGCTGGCCGGACCTCGAGGCGATCTCCGGTCTCTCCACAACACGCCAGCGCCGTCTCCACTGGACGCCCGGCGTCGTCGAGCATTGCCACGGTAGTGCTGTTGACGGTGGCTTCGTCCATGGGCTGGTCGAAGGTCACGGCGATGGCGGCGTTCCCAGCGACCCCTGTCGCGCCGTCGGCCGGACTGGACTGCAGCACGACCGGAGCGCCCTCAGGCACCGGCTGAGTCGAGAACGCGAGCCGTTCCTCGATCGTTGAAGCACCCCCCGGAAGGTCGATGGCATCGCCGGACGCGGAACGCAGGAGGGAACTCAGGACGATGCGGTAGCGGGTTCCGTAAGCCAGCGGCATCTCGGGTTCGAGACTCACGGCACGCGCGTCGGATCGGACGGTGACGCGAAGGGGAACCGATGCGTCTCCCGGCCCGAAGAGCTGAATGCTGGAACTGGTGGCACTCGCAGGATCAACCGGACCGGTAAACTCCAGGGTCACGGGTCCCGCGACCTCGGCGCCGCCCTCGACGGCGGCGAACGTCGGAGGCTGCACGGCCGTGCGGGTCGCTCCCAGCGAGATCCCGACCATGTTCGCGGCCTGCACCGCGGCGTCCCGGACACCACGCACATCCGCGGCATACGCCGCGACCGCGACCGTCAACGTGATCCCGAAGGCCCACCTCAGGAAGCTCCAGCCTGCCCCGGAAGACGCTGGCGCCACGTCCTTGATCACCCGCACCGCGGGAGCCGGCGGCTGCTGACCCTCGAGGAGAACCACGTACAGTTCCATCGGATCCGGCACACCCTTGAGTGCGTGCTCACCGATGGACGAGAACGTGTAGGCCCTGCGATTGCGAAGCTGACGATACGCAGAATCGGACACGACGATACCGGATGGCGGAGCGTGGCCCTCGATCCGGGACGCCACGTTCACCCCGCTTCCGTGGATGTCCCCGTCCTCGCTGAAGACGACATCACCCAGATGGACACCCACGCGCAGAGCCACCTGAGCCTGCATCGCCTCCTCCATCACGGAGAATGCCTTCTGCAGCGCATGTGACGACGCGACGCCAGCGTCCAGACTCCCGAACTCGGCGAGCATTCCGTCGCCAAGGAACTTCACGACCCTGCCGCCGTGCTCGTTGACCGCTTGAGTCGCCAGCGTTTGAAACGCCTCGATCACGGCCAGCGCCAAGTCCTCATCGCGCGACGAAAGCTCCGTGTAGCCTGCGACATCGGCAAAGACGATGGCGGCCAGGCGGCGACCGGTCCTCCTGTCCTTGGGGCCGGCGGCCCCGCCTTCATCTGTCATGAGGTTTCCCCGACTCGGTTTCGCATTTGTTCGAACAGCGCAAGGAGCGCCTCGTTGAACGGGGTGACGCCGTAGAGTTCGGTCGCCCGCGCGTTCGCGACCTCGGCATCATACGCCGGATCGAATCCCAGAATCCTGACCAATTCAGACTCGGCTTCTTCCGATCTCCCAGCGTCCAGATAGGCTCCGGCCAGCAGAGCACGGGCAAGCACCTCCTGATCCACAGTGAGATTGCCCGCCCCCACGGTGCCCTCCAGGAACTGGATCACGCCGTAGACCTCTCCGTCCATCCACGCCTGGAAGGCCCCGCCGAGTCTCACCTTGGTGCTCTCCCGCACCGAGAAGGCGGCAAGCGAGTCGCCGTACGAGTCTTGCAGCTCAACCAATTCCACCGGAAGCTGCTCCGCGTACGCTTCGAGGAATGTGAGCCCTGCCTGGTGCGCCTCTGAATCCGCCTCCTGCAGGGCCCGGTATACACCGAAGCTCAGACTGACGACCTCCGGGTTCGCGACGACGTCGAGATCCCCGTCCATAGTCAGCGAGTTCAGCCTCTCGCGGGCCGCCTCGGTGTCGCCCTGCTGGAGCTGGAAGACCCCCATGAGGATCTGGAACTCCCGGCGGCGGTCACCGGTGACCGTTGGTTCGACCTGGGCCCGCCACCGCCCAACCGCCTCGACATCGTCCAAGCGCACCGCGCTCCGAAACGCGGCCCAACCCAGGTCGTCGCGATCGGTGCCATACGAGATGATGTCCCCCAACCCCTCCCGCTCCGCGACCTCCTCGGCCATGCGGAGAGCCATGGCAGGCTGATCCAGCTCGAGGCGAGACGTGGCCAGCCACATGATGAGTTGATACTCCTCCTCTGCGGCGGCCTGCGGACGCAACTCCTCACCCATTCCAAGCACGCGCTCATGGGCGTTGGTAGCGAAGGCCGCGGGAACCGCCAGCCGGAGCAGATCCGCGGCTACCTCGCTGTTCCGGTCCTCCTCGGGCATGAGGTCGAGCGCGGCGGTGGCATGGTCCAGCACCGAGGCCGAGTTGCCTATCTGGTGGTGGATTTCGGCCAGGCGGCGGTGGACGGTGAAGCCTCCGTCAGGGCCGATCCAACCGTCGAGCTCCGGCTCCCGCTCGGCTGCCTCCTCGAAGCGCCCCAATGCCGCCTCGGCCTCGATGGCCTGCCACTGCAGTTCCTGCCAGAGCCGAGGCACGACCCCCACGGTCCCCTCCGAACGGAGTTCTTCGAGACGATCAATGCTGCGCACTACGCGGTCGTAGTCACCGGCCTCGCTGGCCGAGAAGATCTCGAGATGGTAAAGCGGGACGGCTTCCGGGCCCGAAGCCAGGCTCCCGGCGATCGTCACCGGCGCCACCCGAAGCCACCGCACGGGATCAGTGGGACCCGCAACGACATCCATGGACACTTCGCTCGTCAACTCCAGGGTCTCGAATGGGGCATCGGGAGCACCGCTGCCCAGAACGCTGTACCCGTCGAGGAACTGAGATTCGATCGGGCTCCAGTCGAGGGTCGCACCCTCTTCCGTGAGCATCACCTGGAGGCCGGTCAACTCCGGCAGGTCGACATCCCACCGATACGTGTGTGTGCTGTCGCGCTCCGCACTGGCGAGATACACGTTGCCCACGTCGTCGACGGAAATCCGAGTAGCCTCGAACCCGGGATCCCTCCCGCCGAAACGAAGGAGGATCCTGTCCTTGGACCGATTCACAACGGTCACCCGGCTCGTCTCCGCCTCGAGCAGGAACATGTTCCCGGCCGCATCGAAGGCGATGTCTGCGACCGGGCCTGGAACGAACTCGCTAGCCAACTGCACAGGAGGCCCGTCGGATGGAACTTGGGCGATCATGAGGCCGCTCTCGTCCCAGGCGTACAACTCGCCCGAACGTGACACCACGACGCCCTGCACCTTCGGGAACCTGAACGATCCCAAAAGCGATGCGAGGTCAGGGCTGAAGACAGCCACCCGGTCGTTCCGGTGATCTGCTACGGCGATGCTGGCATCCGGGAACAGGGCTACACCCAGCGGCTCATCCAGCCGGCGATCGTCTTCGTAGCCATTCCCGTAGGCTCCCAGGCTGCTCCCGTCCCGAATGTCGAAGACGGCAAACCGATCCGCCTTGGGCTCCGCGATGACCAGCAGCGTATCGTTGAACGCGACGTCGGACGGGGGGTCTTGCAGCGAACTCCCGAAGGCTTCGGCTTCTGAGCCCTCTGCAATCGACATGGCCCTGAACTGATGCCCGAAGAAGTCCGTATACCCGGCTTCGACGCGTTCCCTGACAGAGACGCTCCGGCTCCGTTCGGAAACCACGGCCACGCGGGTCGAACCGCCCCGCGGGCCTTCTACGGCAAACACCGTTCCCTGCAGATCAGGCGGCAGCAGGCTCACGCGGATTGGATACTCGGATGCCAGTTCCACCACCGCCTCGTCATCGGAGAGGCGGATCCGCTCCACCTTCCTCAACTCGCGATCGAGGATCACAACCTCTCGATCCGCCGCGAATGCCACGTCCACCGGTTCACGGAACGAACCCCGTCCCGTGCCCTGTCCACCGTATATCGGGCGGCTGAGGACGGCCGGATCCTGCTCGACCCGCTGTCCTCCGAACAGTCTGCGATCCTTGGAATCCAGAACCACCATCGTCCCGCGCCCGTCGGCTACGATGCCGACCGGCTCGCCCGTGGCCCCGATGGGGACAGCTTGCGGAGCGGGCAAGCGCCGCCAAGGCGACTCGGCAAAGGGGGCGAGTTGAAACACGCTCCCGGGCACCCTCTTCGACGTGATGAGAATCGCGCCGTCACCATCGACCGCTACGCCGACCGGATCGTCGATCTGCGGAGGCAGGTCGATGCTCCGGACGAACACGCCGTCCCTCCCGAAAACACGGACCGATGGGCCCGACTCATCCAGAACATAGACGTAACCGTCCGGTCCCACCGCCAAGTCCACGGGATTCCGCAACCGGCCCGGTCCCCGCCGGGCCGCCCCGATGGTATACCACCACTCACGGTCGGATCTGAATACCTGGATGCGGTTCGGATCCCGGTCGATCACATAGGCGGTTCCGCGGTCATCGAAAGCGATCCCCGTGGGCCGTCCCAGGAACCCACTTCCATAAGACCCAGCGGGCTCACCAGAGGCGTCGAACGCGAAGATCCCGCCGTCTTCGTCGACGACGTGGATCGACCCTTCGGCTCCGACAGCAAGGGCGATCGGTTCCCGGGGAGAAGTGGTGCCCGGAGGAGGCAGTTGGAATGACCCCTGGTCCACGTAGATGGCCCTGGTGGACAACTGACCGGACACAGGGAGTCCGAACCCCAGGAGGACGGCGGCGCACGAACCCAGAACCGCCAGGCTGCGAGTGTATGCCCTCATCAATTCCCCTCTCGATCGTCACACCGGGTCACGCACCCGGTCGGCTACCCACCTCAGTCCACTCAATACGTGAAACTCCCTCAACCTCAATCATATGATCTGGGCCGCTGATCCGCACGGATTTCCGGCCCGGTTCAATAGGATATCCGCACCGTCAGACCCGAGTCGGATCTCCCCCGATCAGAAGGACTCTCCTGCCTCGTCGACTGCAGCGCGCGCCGCCTCACCCTTCTCGGCAATGGTCGCACGGGCAGCAGCGATCCGAGCGGAGAAGACCGGAGAGGGGCCTCTGACCTCGATGTCGGCCATCGAATCGATCGCGGCCAGGTACCAGGTCGTCCATGCGTCCAGAATGCGCGTCTCTTCGGCCCTGTCCCCGCCCCCGGCCACGGCATCCAGACCCAAGACCGTCTCAGCATCCAGACGCTCCAACGCAGCCCGTTCGACCTCATGGACCAGGAACGCAGCCACATCCGCATCCGCCGTCGTGAGCGTCATCGCGGCGACAGAGGCGCACACCCCTACGTTTTCGAGCGTGGCCGGCGACACGTTGATCAGGCGGTCCCCGTCGGTGTGGTAGTAGACGTCCGTAAAGTGCCAGAGCAGGATGCCGGCGAGGCCGGCTCGCAGGAAGGGAACGTGGTCGCTGCCGCCCTCGAACGGATTCGTCCTGACGACCCATCCATTGTCCGCCCCCTGATCCCGGCACCGATTCAGGACGAAATCATTGAAGTAGTGCGGCGTGAGTTGATCTACGCTCATGGGCCTTCCGCCCCACTCGGTGTGCCGATCCTCCCCGCGCGTCCAGACCGCGGACGGGTCGGGCATCTTCTCGATGAGGAAGGTGCCCCCCGTCCTCTGCGTGTCCTCCCCGACCATGTCCAGGCTCATGCCCCAGAGGATGCCCGCGGTGCGCCCGGGATCTTCGTTCAGGTAACGACGCGTGGAACGGATCTCGTCACCCCAGATCATGCTGATGGTGCGGTCGGGGACGAAGGATCCGGATCGCACCCCTTCGGCGAAGACCCGGGCCACCTCGCTCAAGGCGGCCACGCCGGAAGCGTTGTCGTTCGCCCCGGCCTCCTGCACGTGTGCGCTGAACACGAAGCGCTCGTCGGGTTCGGTCCGCCCTCGCACATCGGCAACCAGGGTGAGTTCGGCCGACTCGAAGGTGCGGGCCTCGACCTCCACCCGCACCCGGAGCGGTCCTTCCCGCATCGCATCGCGCAGCGCGTCTCTGGCGTTGGTGGTGAGCTGAAGCCCCCATGATCGGGCATCGGCATCGAGCGGGATCGAGGAATACCCGATGACGTCCCGGTTCTCTTCCGGGCGATTGAGCGAGGGTATGGCATATGCGATGACGCCCAGCGCGCCGCGCTCCACCACGGCCTCGGTGAACAGACGGCCCACTCGCATGTCCGCGAGTACAATCCGGCCACGCACGTCCTCGCGGTCAAAGTCAGCAGCCGTTCCGCTTCCCAGATCGATCAGGTCCGCCTCGACTCCTCCCGGGGGGGTCGAGAACGAGTTGATGGCGACGAGGTTCCGGTTCGTCTCGAAGTGCAGAAGGGCGTCATCGGATCCGACGACCCGGAGAGACCCGGACACCGGTTCCCATGTGGGTCGGTCCATAGGACGGCGCTCGACCCGATACGTGAGTGGTGCCATCCCGGCATCGGCTTCATTGCGGTAACCGGCGTCTTCGAGTTCCGCTACGACCCGCTCGATGGACGCATCGAAGCCCCGGTTGCCCGGAAGTCGGAAGTGCGGCTCCATGAACGACACCATGTCGCGCGCCCGCTGCCCGTCGATGACGGCCCGGGCCAATACCTGGTGACCCGCCACGATCTCCGGGACTGGAGGCCGGGACTGCTCCGGCAGGGGAGCGGACTCCAGGTCGGCGCACGCAACGACTGCGAGTACTGCGAGCGCCGGAGCGGAACGTAAGCGCATCATGACACCTCCGGTCGAGGATCACCGAATGTACGCGAAACTCTGCGAGACACGAGCCCGCGACTAGGCCTCCCGGAGACCATCCCTCCCGAGCCGGAACATGTGCTGGCGACCCAGTCGGTCCACGCCGACCAGATGATTCTGCGGCACCTGGAGCCACTCCGGATCGTCCGTGAGGCGTTCCGAAGAGATCACGACCGAAGTCGAGCGCTCGTGTGTCCGCCGGGCGGGCGAGTCCTTGGAGATCGGTCTGTAGAGTTCCCGAACGATGTAGTACAGGGACTCCGCAGGCTTCTCGGGCGAGTCGGTGAAACGGCACACGGCGGCTCGATCTCCGTCGGACACCGCAATGTTCAGGAACGACGGCGAGCCGTCACCTTCCTCTCCGACGAGGTCCATCACCCTCCAGACGGCGCGGTTGAGGCATTCCGCCATGCACTCGCCGGGGTCGCTGCCGCCGTTCTTCACCAGCTCGTCGACGAAGAGGGCGAACAGGTGCTCCGTATCAGTGCTGCCCTGAACGACCTCGAAGGCCTCGTCGCACAGGCCCTCCAGCATGCTTCGCCGGATCCGTCCGAACGATCCGATGAATCCGTTGTGCATGAAGAGGTGCCGCCCGTACTGGAACGGGTGGCAGTTCGACTCGTTCACGACCATTCCCTCGGTGGCCGCACGCACATGGGCGAGCACGCAGGGACTCGTGACCACGGACGCGAGGCTCGCGAGGTTTCTGTTGTTCCAGGCAGGGGTGACCGACCGGAAGACGGCTGGCAGCGGGGAGACAGCCGGCGCATACCATCCTACGCCGAACCCGTCGCCGTTCAGGGGCTCCGAGCGCTCCTCAGCATGGAAGCTCTGCTGAATGAGGGAGTGCGACGGCTCGATGAGCAGCGTGGAGAGCCTGACAGGGGGGCCCAGGTAGAGTGTGAAGCGGCACATACGGACGACCTCCTCGTGATCTCCAAGATAATTCACCGCAGCGGCGTCTGCTCATGTGCGACTCCCCCGGGACGCGGTGCGCAGCGCCGCTGCTGCTACTCCCGCGCTCGGCGATCATGAGCTACGATGGCAGTTCACCCGCACCGACCACGGATCCGAGATGACCCAGTTCGGCACGGCGGAGAGTTGGGCGCCCTATCTCACCTGGGCCAAGCATCATCCGACCTGCGCTTTCGACCTGTGCGGCAGCAATCTGCTGCACTGCACGCTCGACGACCTCCCCGGAGCGCGGGAGTCTCTGGAACTCTTCGCCCGCAACGACGAGGGCTATCCGCCGCTCGTAGAAGCAATCGCCCATCGCTTCGGCATGGGCACGGAACGGGTAGCCACCGCCACCGGAGCGGCCGGAGCGTGCTTCCTCGCACTGGGAGCGCTCGTCCGCCCGGGTGACCGCGTGCTGGTCGAGTGGCCCGGCTACGACCCGCATATCGGAGCTGCTCACTTCCTCGGCGCCGAGGTGCGGACCTTCGCCCGCTCATGGCAGGACGGCTTCAAACTGGATCCGGATGCTCTCGCTCGGGAACTCACGACGAGCACCAAGGCCGTGGTCCTGACCAACCTCCACAACCCCTCCGGCGTCTACACGGACCCCTGGACGCTCATGGCGGTCGCCGATATCGCCGCTGCGGTCGGCGCCAAGGTGATCGTCGACGAAGTGTACCTGGAAGCGGTCTTCGGACAGGACGTCACCCCCGCAGCCGGTCGACACGAGGCGTTCCTCTCGGTGAACAGCCTGACCAAGTCGTTCGGGCTCGCAGGGCTTCGGATCGGGTGGATTCTGGCCGACCCCGAAACGATACAGCGCATCCGTCGAGTGCGTGATGTGGTCGACGGGGTGGGCGCGGTCCCTGCGGAGCGCCTGGGGGTTCTGGCCTTCGACCACATCGACAGACTGATCGACCGGGCTCGGTCGATCCTGCACCCCAACGCGCTGATGCTCAAACGGTTCGTGGAATCGCGCGACGAGCTCGATTGGATGGCCCCCGCACCCGGGGCTCCCATCGCGTTTCCGATGCTCCTCGGCCATGAGGACGTCGAACCATTCGTCGACATGGCCCGCAAAGAGTTCGGCGTGGGCCTCGTGCCCGGGAAATTCTTCGGTGCTCCGGCCCATTTTCGGATTGCGGTCGCAGGCGACAAGCGCATCGTCGAGGGGGGGCTGGAGGCGCTCGGCAGGGCCCTGGACAAGGCGTGACCGAGAGCGCGTCTAACCGGTGATGCTGTACTCGTAGCGGCCACGGATGGGACGTCCCTCAGCGAAGCGGGCCAACCCGAACATTTCAACATCGAAGGCCGGAACGGCCTTCCCCAGCACCAGATCCGCCGTCATCAGCCCGACGGCCGGTGCGAGCTTGAACCCGTGGCCGCTGAAGCCCGTGCACAGGAAGTGGCCGCTGCCGCTCGGCACCTCGTCGATGATGGGATGCCAGTCGGGTGTGATCGCGTACAGGCCAGCATAGCCACGGCGCCTCTGGGCGGCGTCCACCGGCGGACAGCGGGCTATCCACCGTGCCCCGACGTCCAGGTCGAAGCCCTCGTCGGTGTGCTCCGGAAAGTCGTCGGGATCCACCACGTCGTCGGCCTCGGAAGGGTCGATCAGGCCCACGAGCATCAGGTTACCGGTCTCCGGGCGGAAGTAGCTCGCATGAGCGAAATCCAGGACCACCGGGTGGGGCTCTCGATGCCCATGAGGGCGACTGAAGACGGACACCTGCGCGCGACAGGAACTCACGGGAATCTCGATGCCGGCCATGGTCGCGACCCGCGCTCCCCAGGGGCCCGCGCAGTTCACGACCCGACCTGCCCGCACGGGACCCCGATCCGTCTCCACCTCGGCCACCCGACCCGAGTGGAAACCGATGCCGGTTACGGATCGGCCGAGAAGGAACCGAGCCCCGAGACGCTTCGCCGCGTTGGCGAAGCCCACAGTCGTCATGTGGGGATCGGCATACCCGGCTTCCGGCTCGTAGGCAGCCGCGACGAGGTCCGCCGCAGCGATGTCGGGAATGATGTCTCGGAGCCCCTCGGCCGGTAGCACTTCGGTGTTGATGCCCACGCTCTGCTGCAGCGCGACGTTCGCGACGAGGCCCTCGGAATCCGCGGCGGGTACCAGAACCACGAAGCCCGACGGGACGAAGCCGCATTCTCCCCCCACGCGATCGTCGAAGTCCTGGAAGACGCGAAGGCCGTGCAGCGCCATCCGCGCCGTCGTTTCGTTCGAGTAGTGCTGGCGAACGATCGCGGACGACCGGCCGGTGGAGCCGCTGGCGAGCGCACCCTTCTCGATGACCGCCACCGACGCACCCGCCCGAGCCAGTTCGAGGGCCGTGGCGCATCCGATGACTCCGCCTCCCACGACCACGACGTCGAACGACTCGCTCATTGATCCGATCCAGGTGATGGGCAGGCACGCGGCGCCACTGCGCAGGGGGAAGATCGACCCAAGAATGCACCGGTGGGCACGAACTGTCACCCGCCCCGTCCCGAGCACACTTGCCACAGGTGCTCCCCGCGCGCAGCATCAGATCGCACCTCAACTGCGGAGCACCCCATGCGCAGCCTCGCCCTGGCGCTCACTGCAGCGCTCGTGTCGGTGCCTCTAACGGCCCAGCAGCACGCGTCCGTCGATCCGATCAATTTCGTGCGATACGAGCACAGGGGGCAGACGTCGTACGGCGTCCTCCACGGCGACCGCATCATGGCGATCGACGGCGACCTCTTCGGCCCTCATCGCGCAACGGACCGGTGGGTGGACCTTGCGGCAGTCCGACTGCTCCCCCCAACGGACCCCGAGAAGATCATCGCCGTGGGGCTCAACTATCAGAGTCATCTCGGAGAGCGGGAGCCCGCGGCGTATCCGGGCCTCTTCGCGAAGTACCCCACCTCGCTGGTCGGACAGGACGCGGACATCGTGGCGCCGCCGGACGCCAGCAACCTCCATTACGAAGGTGAGATGGTCCTGGTGATCGGGCAGACCTGCTCGGACGTCTCCGAGGCCGACGCCATGGATTGCGTCTTCGGGATCACCGCCGGAAACGACGTCTCCGAGAGGGACTGGCAGGCTGACGACCTGCAGTGGCTGCGAGCGAAGGGCTCGGATACGTTCGGCCCGGTGGGTCCCAGCATCGCGACTCATGTGAACCCCGACGACGTCCTGGTCCAGACTCGCGTGAACGGTGAGGTGCGGCAGTCCGAGCGGACCTCCGACCTGATCTTCAACACCGCCGCCATCGTCAGCTACGTGAGCAGATACGTCACGTTGAAGGCCGGTGATCTCATCTTCACCGGCACGCCCGGATCCACGCGTGCCATGGAACCGGGTGATGTCGTCGAGGTGGAGGTGGAGGGCGTGGGCGTTCTCCGGAACACAGTCACAAGGCGATAGCCCCAGACCGGGAGCAGACAGATGAGAGGGTCCCTGAGGGCGTTGCTCGGACTCGCCGTCCTCGGAGGCGTGGTGGTCGTCCTGGGACGGGCAGGCCCCACCGCCCGCGATCCCGAGCCCGTTCGGTTCGCGCCCGTCGCCGAGCCGGCCTTCGATGACGGAGGCACCCTCACGGACGCCTGGGCGGACTTCGACGGCGATGGAGATCCGGATCGCTTCGTGGGTTTCAACGGTGCGCCGTCGCGTCTCTACCGAAACGACGGCGTGGGCGGCTTCGTCGACGCGGCCGCGGCCGTGGGACTCGACGTCGAGCGCCAGGTGCGCACTGCGGCCTGGGGAGATTTCGACGGCGACGGCGACCCTGATCTCTTCCTCGGCTTCGCAGGCGAAGCTCCGGTTGCGGCCCTGTTCCGGAACGACGGCGGGTCATTCGCATCCGTAGCCAATGACCTCGGCCTTGAAGTGCTCGAGGGTACGACGAGGCAGGCTTCGTGGGTCGACTACGACTCCGACGGGGACCTCGACTTGTTCCTGGCCCTGAGGGACCGGGCCAACCAGCTCTTTGCGAACGATGACGGAAGGTTCGCCAACGTGACCGAGGCCGTGGGACTCGGAGACCCCAGGCGCAGCGTGGGTGCGGTCTGGTTCGACGTGGAACCCGATGGAGACCTGGACGTCTACGTCGGCAACATGAACGGCGATGCAAACGGAATGTGGATCAACGACAGAGGCAGATTCAGCGACCAAGCCGAGCGGTTGGGACTCGCCGACGGAGGGCGGGCCCTGGGCGACGACGACGAAGGCACGGTCCGTCCCTGTGCAGTGGACTTCGACCGGGACGGCGACCTCGACCTGTTCACAGCCAACTACGGACCCAACGGGCTCTTCGAAAACCCGGGCGGGGAAGGGATCTGGGCCAACGTCGCCGCGGACCTGGGTTTGGCCGAGGACTCGCGGTACGACACCTGCGCATGGGCGGATTTCGACCACGACGGACATCTGGACCTGTACGTGAACGGCACCCATGCGGGTGGCATTCAGTACCCGGACCGGCTGTACCGCAGAGAGGGAGGTCCGTTCGTCGACGTCACCCCTGCCGCCCTCGACGTACCCGCGGACCATGGAGCGACCTGGGTGGACTTCGACCTGGACGGGGACCTCGACCTGGCGCTGACCGGGGCGACCGCAGACGGCATGCACCACCTGATCCAGAATCTTCTGCGCCCGGAGTATGCCGGACACCATCTCAAGGTGAGAGTCGTGGACGAACTGGGAGCCGCAGTGCTTCCTGGCTCCACCGTTCACGTGTACGCCGCGGGCACCGATCGGCTCCTGGGCACGCGACTCATCGACAGCGGTTCAGGCTACGACAGCCAGAGTGACCTGCCCATCCACGTGGGGCTGACTTCGGGGGAGCCGGTCGACGTGCACGTCATCGCCCCCACACCGGACGGCATCTTCCTGAAGCGGATCGAGGGCGTGAATCCCGAAGAAGTGAGGGGATCCGTGCTGGAAGTCCGGATCCCGACCCTCCGCTAGACCCTCGACGGCTAGAGCAACGTCTTCTCGAGGATCTCCGGATTGTAGCCGATCACGAGCTGCGACCCGGTTCTGATGGCCGGTGCCCGCAGCTTGCCGGACCGGCCGAGCAGCAGGGCGAGCAGTTCGTCATCGGCCGGGCGGCCCGCCGTCAGATCGAAGTGGAGGACCTTCTTTCCCTTCGCCACGTGGAGATCCGTCACACCGTCGAGCAGGGCGAGAGCCGCCGGACCTTCGACAGGATCCTTGGTGGTCGTCTGAAGCTGACCATCCGCGATCTGATTCTGCGCAAGAAACTCTTGCGTGCGTTTGCAGCTGGTTCAGCCAGGGCGGTGATACCGCCACTCGAGAGTCTGGGCCATGAATCGATCCTCGCCAACGGGATGACCGGAACGACCTGGAGTTTGCGGGATTTCGGACGGCGAAGCCAGACCCGGACGTCGGGGAGTGTCCCCCATCGGGCCTGGCCGACAAGCGTCGGTTTCCGACCCGCCCCCCTTTCCCGCAGCCGCGACACCAGCCATGCTGGTCGAGCCCACCCTGCACGCACATCCAAATCGACGAGTGGTCGGCATGCCCAGTGATGCCGCAGGTCCCCAGGTCCGGAAACTCCCTTCGACCGCATATGAGGTGAAGGAGGGACAGACCTTCGTTCCCTTCACGCACGGCCAAACCCTTACGGAGTTCACTTGGAAGGCGGCCGCCACGGGGATCGTCCTCGGCATCATCTTCGGTGCTGCGAATACATATCTCGGCCTGATGGCGGGCCTCACCATCAGCACCTCCATCCCGGTGGCGGTGCTCACCGTGGTCGTGTTCCGGGCGTTCTCGGCGATGGGGATGAAGCACAGCATCCTCGAATCGAACATGTCACAGACCATCGGCTCGGCGAGTTCCTCGGTCGCTTCCGGGGTCCTCTTCACGATCCCCGCCCTGTTCATCTGGGGCATGAATCCGCCGCTGCTGCAAATCACGCTCCTCGCCATGTCGGGTGGCCTCATCGGCGTGCTCGCGATGGTTCCGCTGCGCCGGTATCTCATCAAGCGAGAGCACGGCAGGCTCCCCTACCCCGAAGGAATGGCCTGCGCCGAAGTGCTCGTCGCGGCCGAGGGCGGGGGCAAGCAGGCTCAGGGAGTCTTCTGGGGCATCGGGGTAGGGATGCTCTTCCAGTTGATCACACAGGGACTCCAGGTCGTGAAGTCCGCGTTCACGGCAGGGCTTCCCTTCAAGGCCAGCATATCCGCCAAAGTGAACGCGCCGCTCCTGGGAGTGGGCTACATCCTCGGCATTCGGATCGCCACGGTCATGGTGGCCGGCGGGGCGCTCTCGTCGCTCATTCTCATCCCTCTCATCAACTGGTGGGGTCAGGGTCAGGCGGCACCGGTATTCCCCGAGACGGAGCTCCTCATTCGGGACATGACGTCGGGGAACATCTGGGACCGCTACATCCGATATATCGGGGCGGGGGCTGTGGCCACGGGTGGTATCATCACGCTGGTCAAATCCATCCCCACGATGATCGAGTCCTTCAAGCTGGGCATGAGCCAGATCTCCAACCGGGCCGGTGCCGTGCGAGACGAAGTCGAGCGCACGGATCAGGACCTCGGGATGGGAACGGTTCTCCGCTTCGTCGCCGTCATCCTGCTCGTTCTCACGTTCGTACCGGGCATTCTGGGTTACCTCGACTCGATCGTGGTCCGGGCCATTGCATCGATCTGCATCGCGATCTTCGCTTTCTTCTTCGTCACCGTAAGCTCCCGCATCGTGGGACTGGTGGGCGTCACCTCGAATCCCACTTCGGGGATGACCATCGCCACGCTGCTGGGAACCAGCATCGTGTTCTACGCGATGGGCTGGACCGACATGGCTGGCAAGGCCACGGCCCTCATGGTGGGAACCGTCGTGTGCATCGCGGCCTCGATCGCCGGTGATACGTCGCAGGACCTCAAGACCGGCTTCATTCTGGGGGCCACCCCCCGAAAGCAGCAGATGGGCGAGTTGGTCGGGGTCATCACCTCCGCGGCATTCGTCTGCCTAGTCATCATCGTGCTGAACCAGGGCACCCCGGGCGGCCTCGGCGGACCGGAGCTTCCCGCTCCGCAGGCCGTGCTCATGAAGCTCGTCATCGATGGCGTGCTCGATCAGAACCTGCCCTGGATGCTCATCTTCATCGGCGTCGGTATCGCCGGGATCGCGGCGATGTTCAAGATTCCCGTGCTGGCTTTTGCCGTGGGCGTCTACCTCCCACTCTCGACGATGGGCGCCGTGTTCCTGGGCGGCCTGCTGCGATGGCACCTCACCCGGAGTCAATCCCCGGAGGTCGCCGAGTCCCGCCGTGAGAAGGGTGTGCTCTTCGGATCCGGCCTCGTGGGCGGAGGTGGCCTCACGGGCGTGGTGCTGGCCGTCTACGTGGTGGCCCGGGGCGGTGAGCCCATTGCAGGCTTCGCCCCCGACATCGCCAACGTCTGGACCCAGGTTCTGGCTGCAGTCACCATCGCCGGTATCCTCGGCATCATGGCTTGGTATGCGACGCGGGGAGACAGCGAAGCGGCCTAACGGCAACACGGCGGCAACCTTGGACCACCCGACCGACCACGGCCATCGATCGAGCCGGGGCCGTTCAAGCGACCGAGCCGGCGCCGGGGGTATCCTACCGGGGACCGCTCTCGTATGATCGCGATTCGTCCGGGCCTAGGCGGGGCTCGGCAACAAGCCCGTACGGAGCGATCTATCGATGAAGACCATGAGTCCTCCCTGGTGCAGGACCGACCCGGCAAGGTGGGTTTCCCACGCCTCCCTCTGCCTGCTCGCCGTCGCGGCTCTTTCGCTGGGCCACCCGACGCCCACCGACGCACAAGAGGATCGGGCACCGCGGGATGTCGCCATCGACGAGGTCTTCCACGGGCTCAACGCCCGATCCATCGGGCCGGCCGGAACCTCCGGGCGGGTTGCGGCAATCGCCGTTTCGCCCTTGGACGACCGCGTGATCTACGTGGGCGCGGCGACCGGAGGCCTGTGGAAGTCGACGGACGGCGGCTATACCTGGCATCCGCTGATGGACGACGTCGCGGTCAACTCGATCGGGGCCGTCGAGGTCTCACGGGCAGCACCCCACGTCATCTGGGTCGGAACCGGCGAGGCCAATGCGCGAAACTCCATGGGCGTGGGGCGCGGCGTGTGGAAGTCCATAGACGGGGGAAACTCATTCTCCTTCATGGGCCTCGAGCGAACCGAGCATATCGAGGCGATCATCGCGCACCCCGCCAACCCGGACGTCGCGTGGGTCTCCGCGATGGGGCCCGCGTGGAGCGACGGCACCGAGCGCGGGATCTTCAAGACGACTGACGGCGGAGTCAGTTGGCGGAAGGTGCTCTACATCGACGAGACCACCGGCGGATTCGAACTCGTGATGGACCCGTCGAACCCCGAACACCTGCTGGCGTCGACCTGGGAGTTCCGGCGGGACCCCTGGTTCATGAACAGCGGCGGCGAGGGCTCCGGCATCTGGAAGAGCTACAACGGCGGTGAGAGCTGGGATCGCCTGACGGTCGAGGACGGCCTCCCCGAAGGGATCCTGGGACGGGTGGGTCTCGGCTGGGCGACCAACGACCCCAACGTGGTCTATGCCCTGGTCGAGGCAGGGACCAGCGCTCTCATCCGCAGCTCCGACGGAGGGGAGTCGTGGACCTCGGTCAACACGACGCCCGGGGTCAACGAGCGGGCGTTCTACTACAGCCGCGTCTACGTCGATCCAACCAACGAGAACCGGGTTTACAGAGTGAGCGGCGACCTCGCCATGAGCGAGGATGGGGGACGGACGTTCGGGACCATCGCGCCGTTCAACGTCGTCCACGTGGATCACCACGCTTTCTGGACCCACCCGGATGGCCGCACGATCATCACGGGCAACGACGGGGGTGTGTTCATATCGCGTGACCGCGGGGGATCCTGGCGCTTCGTGGAAAACCTCGCGCTCTCGCAGTTCTATCACATCAACGTCGACAACGCCGTGCCCTTCAATGTCTACGGAGGGCTGCAGGACAATGGCTCGTGGCGCGGCCCCAGTCAGGTCTGGGAGAACCCCTCCTTCTCGGGTTCCTTCGTGAACAACCGTCACTGGACCACGGTGGGCTTCGGCGACGGGTTTGCCGCACTCATCGACCCGACCGACCCAAACCTCGGATACAGCATGTCCCAGGGGGGCAACCTCCAGCGCTTCGACCTGCGCACGGGAGCGTGGACCAACATCCGGCCGACGCCGCCGGAAGACGGGTTGGAGCTCCGCTTCAACTGGAACGCCGGGATCGCGATCGACCCGTTCGACCACGAGGTGCTTTACTACGGGAGCCAGTTCGTTCATCGCAGTCCCGACCGGGGTGCGACCTGGCAGGTCATCAGTCCCGATCTCACCACCAACGATCCCGAGAAGCAGCGTCAGGCGGAGTCCGGAGGCCTGACGATCGACGTGACCGCCGCCGAGAATCACACCACGATCCTCACCATTGCCCCTTCGCCGCTCGAGCAGGGTGTCATCTGGGTCGGTACGGACGACGGCAACGTGCAGATCACGCGGGACGGCGGAGTGACGTGGACCAACGTCGTGGACCGGATCGGTGGCGTGCCGGAGGCCACCTGGGTTCCCCACATCGAGGCGTCCCAGCATGCCGCAGGCACGGCCTACGTGGTCTTCGACGGACACCGCTACGGAGACTGGACCACGTACGTCTACAAGACGTCGGATTACGGAGAGCGCTGGGAGCCTCTCTCTCCCGGCCAGGTCGACGGGTACCTCCATGTCATCGAGGAAGACCCCGTCGAGCCGGATCTTCTCTTCCTCGGCTCGGAGTTCGGACTCTACGTGTCCCTGGACGGCGGCCAGAATTGGAAGAAGTTCACGCACGGCGACTACCCTGCTGGCGCGCCGACACGTGCCCTGGTCGTACATCCTCGTGACCACGACCTCGTGATCGGCACCCACGGGCGAGGGGCATGGATCGTAGACGACATCCGGCCGCTGAGGGCCGTGGCGTCCGATCCGGCGATTGCCACCTCGGACCTCCACCTGTTCGACATCCCGGATGCCATTCAGCACACCGTGGCCCTGACCGGGCCTCACTACTTTCCGGGCAGCACCATGTTCCAGGGTGAGAACCGGCCCTACGGAGCCATCGTCAGCTACCTCGTCTCGGGAACGGTGGCCGAAGCTGTGAAGGACGACGAAGGAAGCAGCGAGGAGGGAGAACCCGGCGGCTTCGGCGCCTTCTTCGGACCCGGGGGTGGCAGCCCGGGCAGCGGACCCGCCAGGATAGAGATCCTGCAAGGCGACAGTGTGGTTCGCACGCTGAAGGGCCCTGCCAAGGAAGGGATGAACCGAGCCACGTGGGGCCTGGAGCGCAGGGGGATCGTCCCGTCGGACGCGGACGAGACCGACACCGAGCCCGGGGGGCCGCAAGTTCTTCCGGGAACCTACACCGTGCGCGTCACCGTCGGCGACCACACCGACGAAGGGCAGATCGAGGTGTTGCCTGATCCGCGGGCGCCCATGTCGGTCGCAATGGTGCAGGCGAACCTCGAAGTCTACTGGGAAGGCCAGGCGAAGCTGACCGATCTTCAGGTGGCCGTGCGCCGCCTTGGAGACAGCAAGAGCGTGTTCGACTTCTACGGAAGTCGCATCGCGGACTGGGATGCGGCCGACCAGGCGACCCGCGAGGACCTCGAAGCCCACACGGACACGATCAAGGAGCGCATCGACGGAATCCTGAACCGGATGCGGATGCCCCCGGGCCTGACGGGCATCAGAGCGGACACGACGATCACGTCCCGCCTGGGGCAAGCCATCGGTGAGGCCACTGGCACGCCGTACATGCCGTCACCCGGACGGCGAGCCCAGTTGGACTGGGCGATGCGTCTCGCGGACGAGGTGCTCGCCGAGATCGACGCCTTCTATGCGAGTGAAGTCCCGGAGTACCGAGCGGCCCTTCGCGAAGCGGGCTTCGACCCGCTCGGAGGGTAGACGCCCCGCGGTTCCAACTGTAGTGATGAGCAGCGAGGCCCGCTCCAGGTGATTCCCGGAGCGGGCCTCGTCTCGTGTGGGACGGGCACGGCCCAACGCCCGGCGCGGGACCTCACCGCCGGAATGCGAGGGGCCTGCACACCCGTCAGGACCGGTTGAGCTCCACCATGGGCGCGGTGAGGGCGACGGTCTGCACGTGGCAGCCATCCGAGGCGACCTCGATCCCTGCCGACCTCCAGGGGACATGACCCTCACGGTCGATCCGGACGTCGTACGTACCGGCCCTCTCCCACGCTCCCGAGAGGTAGCGACCGTCGACGGCCTCCGACACAGTCTCGACATAGGACCCCTCTTTGAGCGTGAGGACCGAACCGTCGGCCAGGGGGATCGTCCCGGTTCCGTCCAAGATCTCAACGGTGATGCCGGCTCGGGCCTCGAGCGTACACACCGTCCCCGGATCCGCCGGGCTGCCAAGGCAGCCGCCCAGCAGGAGGAGCCCGGCGAGGCTGGGCAGTCGCGAGGCGCGGGTCATGATCAATGGATGTCCAGATCTCTGCCCACAGCGAGGTCTCCCTCGTAGCCGGCTTCCCTCATCTCCCGCATTAGACCCTCTTCGTCCGTGCCCCAGAAGAGGTGGTGGTAGAGCACCAGGAGACCCGGCCGGGCGCGGGTCGCGAGTTCAGCCAGCTCGGTAGTCGACGTATGGAATTCGGAGTGGTACCGCTGCCACTCCGGAGGACGCGTCCGGAACCGCTCCGCGCTGTAGACCTCGTGCACCAGGACATCACAGCCGCTGCATGCCTCGACAATCGACTCGTTGGGCGTTGCGTCTCCGCTGATCACGATGGTCCGGTCGGGGCCCTCGAAGCGATACCCGTAGGCGTACTCCCAGTCTCCGTGGTGCACCGGTATCGCGTAGACCTTCACGAGATCGTCTTCGAACACGAGACCAGGGAGGATCTCCCGAACGGCAGGCACATATGCATCGCGGTTGGTGTCCCGCGGCTCGAGGCCGTTGACCCGCATATCGATGTCCTGACCCCAGGCTTCGACGATATGGTCCATCATGGCCCGCGTGCCCGGAGGTCCGAACACGTTCAGGACGTTGGGGCGGTCGAGCACCCAGGGGGTGAGGAGCAGGTCCGGCAGTCCGAGCGTGTGATCCGAATGGAGGTGGGTGAGGAAGACATGCTCGACGCGGGCGACTCGCAGGGCTTCCACCTCGAGTTCCCGCGCGGCCCATGCAGCACGCCGAACCACGCCGGGCCCCGCGTCGACGAGATAAGCCCGACCGTCGACCACCACCGCACTGGCCGGCCCGGACCGCTCGGGGTCCGCGTTCGGAGTGCCGGTACCCAGCAGGACGACACGGGTGCGCGGCGCCTCCTGAGAGTGGAGCGGCATGGAAGGAGCCAGGACGGCTGCGCCACACGACATCGCGAGCAGCGCCGCACGGGCGGGCTTCCATCGCCAGGCGGGCGGGAGATTTGTCATGGTAGCGAACATGGAATTCCCACCTTGCTCAGTAAAGCAGGCGCGTTGAAGCACCGACTCTAGATGACCTCATCCAGCGACTCGATCCGCGAGACGATATCTCCGCAGGTGCCGGGGCCCGACCTCATGGCCACCCCCAGCAGGCGTCCCAGAAAGCTCGACTCCGCATTCGGCGAAGCGCCCAGGTATCCGGCCCGAGAAAGTTCAAACAGATGCTCCTCCGACGGCCACCGTACCAGGGCATCACGGGCGCTTGTCACGAACCGCTCGTACTCGGCGTCCGGTCCGAAGACCATCCGCTGCAGGTTGAGACACGGCGTGAGCGTGGTGACGAGCGTGAAGAACTCCCACCTGAGACCCCGCACGGCGCTGGTGTCGTTCACGAGGGCCGGAAGAGCCCGCACCAGGCTCTCGACGCCGACGGGCGGCGGCGTGTGAATACGGGCGGCGGCCCGCACGGAGGACTCGCGCAGAGCGACGATCTCATCCAGTTCCCGGGTCCGCCCCATCGTGGCATAGAGATGCTCGAGCGCCCGGGCACCGCTCTGGGCCATGACGTGGCCCACGAGGTTGTCGATGAGCGTCGGACCCTGATCTCCCAGGAGCAGGCCGACCGAGATCACCTCCCTGACAGCCTCCTCGGCCTCCTGAGGTCGGCCCTCCACGAGCTCGTTCGCGGCATAGGCCAGGTGAGCCCACGCTCCTTCCCTCAATCGAGTGAACCGCGGCACAGGAACGCTCGCGACGGTCATCGAGGGCGAGAATGGACTCGTCCAGCGGCTCAGCGCCACATCGATGTCCGCTGCGGTGGCCAGCCGCGCGAAGTCGGGGTGAGCCTCGTGCGAAGAGATGCCCCGCAGGTAGGCCCGCAGCTCCGGCGAGGGCTGGTCCATGGCGCGGGCGAAGATGGATTCCTCCCATCGGTGAGGTTCCGTCCCGACGGGATTGCCGTCGGAGTAGTCGGGGATCCAAGGGGTCTCGATTCGGACCACCGGCTCCAACTCACCCTCTGCAGGAGGATCGGAGGTACCGATGAAGAGAAGCGTGTGGAGGATCTCCCCCGCAAGTTCGGGGCTCACGCCGGGGTCGGGCTCCACCCTGTACCGCCGGAAGGCCTCCACCTCGGCCGCCCTCAACTGGACGCGGTCGAAGGTGGGGAAGGCGACTGTCACCAGAATGGGACCGATGGCGGACGTGGGGACGAGCGTGAAGATGGGGACCGCGACGACCACACCGACGGCCACCGCGATGATCCCGAGGCGCCTCACCGCGGGGCCTCTGTGCGGAAGGTCGGCGCCTTGGAGCGCGGGTTGGGAGAGGTCCGAAAGATCCTGTCGCCACCCTTCGATCTCGCCGGCCACCAGGTCTTCCGACCAGGGCTGTTTGAACCACTCCCGCCTGGCGCGCCGGACCCGCCCTTCCTCCAACGCCACCGCGACCCCTCCAATCGCATAGAAGAGACAGGCCGGCAGCAGGGTGGTCGTCCACAGAGTCAACGGCGTCACCAGGCCGCGGGCCGCAAACAAGAGGACCACACCCAATGCGCCCGACATCCAGATCCCAGCGAGCGCGAACAGGCCGGCAGACAGAGTGCGGAGGAAGGCAACGAGCACCCTCTCCTTGGGCTCCATCACGGAGAAGTGTCTGCCCCCCTGCAGCAGGAAGCCCATGTCACGCTTCAGGTCCGCCAAAACGAAGCAGACGGTCCTGAAGTCATACCCGCGCTCGAGCGCCCGCCCGGTCCTGTCGAGCACACGCTTCATGGTCCCGAGCGCGTCGATGGCGAAGCCGAGTCCCACGATGGCCAACACGAGCGTCACCCACCAGGCATCGGCAAACGGGCCGAGGCTCGCGAAGTCCTGTTCGCGCGCCAGCACGAACAAGAGCGGAAGCACGAGGAGACCGCCGGACACGGCGCCGCGCGACGCGACCCGCCACAGGTCTCCCTGCATACGCTCGAGCCCCGGAGGAGGCCATCTCAGAAACGACTGGGGCGGAGGATTGGAATTCATCGGCTCGCTGGTTGAGGAAGCCGATGAATAGCCGACAAATTCGCGACGCCCGCAAGCCTCGTGGCTTCGACGTGCCCACGGAATCGACCAGGAGAGAGACGGAGCGTGGGGGGTGGTGGGGGGTACGTCGAACAGGAATCACCCACCCGAGAATCACTCCACGAGCAGGGGATGAAGTCCAATGGGCGCTCGCGTCACATGGCATGGCGGAATGACACTCACCGGAACGGCAGATACCGGTTTCACGGTCCCCATGGGCGCCTCACCGGCCGTCGGCGGCGCAGACGACGGGTTCCGCCCCATGGAGCTCCTGGCGGTGAGCCTCGCGGGGTGCACTGCCATGGACGTCATTTCGATCATGCTCAAGAAGCGACAGCAGATCACGGCCTTCGAAGTGGGCGTCACCGGCGAGCGCGCGGACGAACACCCCAAGGTGTTCACCAGCGCCACCATCGACTACGAGATCACGGGCCGGGATGTCAGTGAGACCGCGGTTCTTCGTTCGATCGGCCTCTCGGCTAAGACCTACTGCCCGGTCCAGGCCATGCTCTCGAAGGCCATGTCGCTCAAGCTCACCTACCACATCTACGAGGGAGAGTCCAAGGATGACCGGGCCTTGGTGACCAGCGGAGAGTGGACGGGAGAATAGCACGGATCGTGGTGCCCTCCCCTCGGAGTTGACCCACTAGAGGTGGCACACCGCTCCGATCGGTTGGTCCCTCACCACGATTCCATTCTCCCCTGAGATGTGAAGAAGAGCACCCTCTCCTTCACCGGTTTCCCGGTGAGGTGAGTCCACGCCCTGGCATAGAGCTCGACCTGCCTGCGGTAGGCCTGCACCCGAGCCGGGAAGTCCGGGTCGGTGCCGATGTCGGTCTTGTAGTCCGCGATCACCCAACCCCCCTCTTCCTGGAAGGCGAGGTCGACTACCCCCTCCAGAACGAGCTTGGGTCCCTCGGGTCGGGGCTCCGGTTCCGCCGCAGAACTCTCGTCCGGGGCGTCTTGGCGACCGAACAAATCCAGTTGGCGACGTCCGCCGGCACTGCCCGTCTCCATGACGACGGGACTCACGTCTCCCTCGTCCGGGTCCAGCCCGGCGGCGGCGAAGGGAACCTCGGCCATCATCCTGGGAGAAGCCTGCGCCCGCTGCCATAGCTCCGACGCCCGGACGGTGCGCACGAGGTTCAGGAGCTCGTCCAATTCCACCGGATCGCCATGGTCGTCCAGTGGTCGTGCCTGCTCCACCAGGTGAGCCCTGCACGTCGCGCGCAGGGCACCCTCCGGGGGGTTCTCTGCGGCCGCAGCGAGCACCGCATGGACGGCGCTCCCCCAGGAGTAGCCACGGAACTCGCCGGGCCGCCCTGCTGCGTTCGAGGGCTCGGCCGGAGTCTCGCCTTCCGGATCCGGCGACTTTGCCACCGACGTGACCGATGCGTGCCGGAACGAAGGTACGCTCATGGACGCCAGGCGGTCCGCCGCAAGCTCCGAGGCCTCCCGCGCCTGCTCCGGCGTCAGGGTCGCCGTCCGCCTCGGCTCAGGCTCGGTCCGAGGAAGGTCGAGCCTCTCGGCATGCTCCTCCAGCCAAGGGTCCAGGGGACTCCATACCGACTTCCCGGGTTGGCTCAACCAGCGGGCGACGACGAGCTCGTCCCGTGCGCGCGTCACCGCCACGTAGAGCAGGCGCACGCCTTCCGCCTCCTCGAAAGCCATCTCCCGGACCGCCTTCTCATCCCAGTTCTCAGGTCTGGCCAGGACAGTGCTCGCATGGGGCCCCGGTCGTCCGTCTCCCACGGACAGGTAGCCGACAGCGGAGCCATCGGCGGCTCTCTCCACATGCGCCCGGGGCGACCGCCCTGACTGCTTGGACGGATCGGCCAGAATCACGACGTGGGCCTCCAGACCCTTGGCCTGGTGAAGGTTCATCAGCCGCACGACGTCGCTTCGCCCGGGCTCCAGAGGCGCCTCCGCCTCCTTGAGGGCGAGCGCCACCTCGAGCGCGTGAATGGCGCCAGGCAAAGAGGCATCTCCGCCGAGCGCGGTCGTCCGGACGGTGTCCACGGCAAAGCGGAGGGCCCCCGCCCGAATCGATCCCAGCTCGCCGGCCGCCGCCAAGGGCAGGAGCCCCAACTCGGAGACGACGCTTCCCACGAAGACGTCCGAAGGCTGCCGGACCGCAGACCTCCACCATCCGTTCAGAGTCCTCAACGCCTTCATGACCTCGGCGTCGCCCTGGTCCCGAAGGCGAACCACATCGAAGGTCCCGTCCTCCATCCGATGCGCCACCAGTCGTTCATGATCGAGTCCGAAGAACAGCCCCACGAGCACCGCCACCACCTTCACCGGATCGGTGGGATCGACCATACAGGAAAGGAGGGTCACCAACTCGCTGACCTCCTCCGCCGCTCCCACCCCGGCCCCCGAGACCTGTAGAGGAATTCCCCGGGCCTCGAGCTCGCGGGCATAGGTCGCCAGATACTTCTTCGTGCGGGTGAGGACCATGAAGTCTCCGGGCTTCCGCTCCCCGGAGGCCACCCGCGACTGGATCCAGGACGCCAGACGGGCAGCGTCGTCCTCGGTAACCACGTCCCGCGAGGTCCCTGCCTCAGGATCGACCTCGTACCAGAAGACCCCTTCCCTCGGGGCAGTACGGTCGCTCGGTCGGGTGTTGAGGGGCTCGAAGCCCGCTTGCTCCGGGGTCGCGTGGGCTGGAAAGAACGACGGGTCGTCAAAGGTGTGGTTGACGAGTTCACCAATGGGCGGCCGTGACCGGAAGTTCGTATTCAGCTCGAGCACGCGTCCGACTTCCGAAAACCGGCGTTTGACCAGGTCGTACAGTTGAATGTCCGCCCTGCGAAAGCGGTAGATGCTCTGCTTGGGATCACCCACCACGAAAAGGGCGCCAGGACGCGGAGTGACCGTTCGCCAGTCTGCCTCCGGAGACTGGCCCTCGTCAGCCTGATCCTGAGTATCGGCTCCCTCCGAAGCCTCCTCGCTGAGCGGGTCACCGTCACGCTGATCGAGTGCTGCCGGAGTATCCGCAGGGGCAGCCGCGGGCTCATCTTCCGGATCTGACGCCAGGAGCATCATCACCTCGGCTTGCAGCGGGTCCGTATCCTGAAATTCATCGACGAGGAGGCGCCTGTACCGGCGCCCGAGCCCCCGGCGAGCATGAGGGTCGGTGCGAAGCAGCCGCGCCGTGAGCATGAGAAGATCCTGGAAGTCCAGCATGCCGGCTCGCCGGCGGTGCTCAGCGAAGTCAGCCGCCGCTTGATGCGCCAGACGGAGTGCCAGCGAGTACCGATGCGCGTACCATCGTTTCGCAATCCGGTGTCCGGGAGTGTCTCCCACTGCAAACCCGTCCACACGGGCCGCGAGAGCCTTCGCCATCGCCTTGTCCTTCCACCTCTTCTGAACGATTGCGTGGCCCTTCGGCCCGTCCTTGCAGATTCGAAGAAGGGCGTCGAAGAAGTCGGGGGCGTCACTCCAACCGGTCACGTCGCGAGTGAAGGCTAGAGTCCGAAGCTTCTTCTGGAGGGAATCCCAACCCATTTCGGGCTCACGGGCGGGCATGAGTTCCACTCCAGCCGAAACGATCTCGTCGAGTTCGGTCCGAGCCGCCGCGAGTTCTGAGCCCGCCGGTGGGTCTGTCTCACTGGCGGGAAATTCGACGTCGGGGTTGTCCACGAGCTGATCGAACAGCCCATAGAGCTGGCCCGGGCGGAGTCCGGCGTTGCTCAATTCCTCCAACGTCGGCGCCGCGTCCCGGGTCAGGCGTTCGATATACGACTCCCAGTATCGTCGTCGGAACGGCTCGCGCTCCTCCGCAGCGAGTTCCTGGAACGCCGGGTCGAGCCCCACGTCGAGCGGGCGCTCCCTCAGGAGTCGGGCGCAGAACGAGTGAATGGTCCCGATGAACGCCCGGTCGATGTCCTCGAGCGCCTTGGTCACCAACGGCAGCCTCTCGTCCCGATCGGGGGACTCTGCCACTTCCCCGGCCCGTGCCTCCAGGCGGCTCTGGAATCGCTCCCGGAGTTCGGCCGCGGCTTTCCGGGTGAACGTGACCGCGGCGATGGCCTCAACCCCCGCCGTCCCAGATTCCACGAGTGCCACCATCCGGGCCACCAGCTCCGTAGTCTTCCCGGATCCAGCCCCGGCCTCGACCAGGAGATTGGTGTCCAGATCGCTCTGGATGACGTGCCTGGCTTCGGCGTCCGGGAGCGGCAGTGCGCGGGCAGGTGTCATGGCGGCGACGGCGCGTCCATGGCCAAGAGCCGCTCCCGCGCCCGTTCCAGGAGCGCCCGGGCCCTGCCCGCCGGCACCCCGAGGTTCGATCCTCCGAACTCCGGCAGAATGGCTGAGTTCACCGCAACGACTTCACCCCGCAGCGTCAGGACCGGTCCTCCGCTGCCTCCCGAGGTGGTCTCCGCATCGTAGACCACGTTGGCCGCCGTCACCTGGCTGACGATTCCGCGGCTGGCCAGAGGCGCCATGAAGCCAGCGGACGATAGCCGCTCGGCCTGCTCCCAGAAGTCCGTCACGCCTTCGGTCCGGAGCGCCTCGATGAACGCGAGGTCGCTCCTCGCCATGAGCGCGCGAAGCCCCAACGGATACCCGAGTACGAAGACTGGCTCACCTGGGGCCGGAGGTTCGACGGCCAGCGGCACGAACGTGAGCTCGCTCTCCAGCCCCAACGGGCGGAGCACGGCCAGGTCGGCAGAGTCGCTCGCCTCGAGGACCCGCATCTCCACCGGAGACGGAAGTCCCGGGAAATAGGCGACGAAACGGACCATCTCCGCTTCAAACCCTGATTCCAGAATCCCCCGTGCGGCCGCGTCGAACTCCCAGGGCAGGGCGACGTGGCGGTTCGTGAGCGCCAAGCCCTCCGGGGTGACGATGAAGCCGGTGCCCGTGACGAAGACCTCCAGCGGTGGGCCATCGCCCTCCAGGCTCAAGGATGGATACCCCAGGGGATTGCGGCGTGGCTGCCCGCCCGGACCCAGGACCTGCCTCAAGGGCCGGCCCGTCCCGGCTTCCACGAAGCGATAGCTGCTCTGAAGGAAGAGCGTGGCCTGCCCGGCCTGGGCGACGACGCGGGCACCTGCGGCCGACAGCGCTTCCAACGAGTCGACTCTCTCACGGGTGGCCTCCACCTCGGTCATGAGAAGTCCCAGTTCACGTGCGTCGAGCGATTGGCGTTCGGCTTCGGCCAGGAGTTCTGAGAGCCCCTGAACTCGCCCCGTGCTCTGCAGCAGCTGCTGCTCCAGGCGGAAGCTCCTTCCGGCCAGGAACATGGTGCTGCCGGCGAGGGTCACGAGCGCGGCGACCATCAGGAGACGGAACGAGCGCGAGGTTCTGGTCGCCAACTCCCACGGGATGCCCATGGCCAAAGCCCGAAGCTTGCCGACGGGGTGCGGTTCGGCCTTCGCACACAACAGACAGTCCGAAAGGACCTGTGGCAGCGACTTGTAGGGCTCAGCCCCTGATGCGTAGAGCCGGAAGCGGAGTACCGCCCCGTCCCGGCCGATCTCCATCACATCGCCCGAAGCCAGCACGAGTTGATCGACCTGTTCCCCGTTCACCCACACATCTGCGCCCTCCTCGGCGAAGATCTCGTAGGTGTCACCACGACGCATGAGCACAGCATGCCAAGGGCGGGGCAGCGGCGCGGTGTCCATCGGGATCCTGATATCCGCTTCAGGATCAGTGCCGATGTGGAGATGCTCTCCCCCCAGGCGCACGAGCGTCCCCCGGCGGCTTCCCGAGAGAAAGACCAGGACCGGAATGGGGTCGTCGAGGAGCGCTGCAGCCGAAGCTTCGGCCTCCTGCGAGAATCGGGTCACGCCGCCCCCGCTGCTCGAACGGTACCGTCTTCAGCGACGTCGACCTGGCCCGCGGGAAGATCCAGAATCTGTTGCCAGGGTACTTCGAGGACGGGCACGGTACCGAGCCCCAACTCAACCGCCACCACGACCCCGAGCGCGACGATGGCGTCCGCGGTCCCGAGAAGCAGCGCAGCGGGCGCGGTGTTCTCCCGAATCAGCTCGAGCATGATGGCACTGGAGGACGACGAACCCACGGTCGCCGGGATCGCCAGTACGCGGCCGGAAATGCAGACGCCATGCTCGGGATGCCTCGTGTCGGCGATCCGGCCGGATGTGGGCTCGACTCCGCCCCAGAAGCTGATAGGCGCGGAGAGCCTCAGAAGCTCACCCTGGGCCGATCCGGCCACGATGATTCTACCCCTCACCATTGCCAGACTTCTTCGGCACGTCGGATCTGACCGCAGACAGCCGATTCGACGCAATCTTCCAGGCTCCCGTATACGACTTCGTACCCCGTATTCGAGGGTCCGTAGTGGGCGAATTTTCCGGAATTGGTCATGAGCACTCCTTCCGCCGAAGGCAGGATCGGTGTCACGACCACACACGTATCCACGATAATCTCAACCCCGGCGTCTCTGAGGACGCGCGCCTGGCCCGAAGCCTCGAGCTCGACGAGTACGCCCCGCCCCGTGCAGGCGTAGAACGGCACCAGCGAGTGCTTGCCCTCGATCAGACGGGTGAGGGCGTCGAATTCATGAGCTGAAAAGTGGGGACTGCCCACCGCCACAGCGTCGATCGTCGCTGCACCCTCGCCCACAGTGCTGAGGCGATCGAGCGCGGGGCGCAGCATGTCGGCAGTCACCCGAATGCGCCTCGCCGGCGCCTGGTCGCCGGTGGCCTGCTCCAGGGTCGCGGCCTCGGGCGTCACTCCCACGACATGGAAGAGGGCCACTGCTCCGGTCGATGCGGCCGCCGCACCCAGCGCCTTGAGCTGGTCTTCGGTCACCGTCGCGGGTAGACCGACCAGCGCGGAGACCTCCTGGCCGACCTCGAGACCGAGCCATGTGCCCAGGACCGGGTATAGGACATCCCGACCCTTGAGCGCGTCCGGCACCTCGGAGAGGTCGACGACGACCCTCGCCCGACGCGCCTCGGCAAGGTGCAGCCCATGCAGCGGGGCCCGCCCGGTGAGCGCGCAGCAGGCGTCCAGAAAATCACCATAGCGCTCCGTGCGAGCTCCCAGCACCGAGTTGACGAAGGCGATGGCGTTGCTCTCACCCCATGCGACCTGCTCGCCCAACCCCGGCCGATGGCCGGCTTGATAGGGGGCGCATGTCCAGGTGGGGGCACAGCCGAGGGTGACATAGGCCGCCATCTGACGCCGGGCCATCGCAACGCGGTGCGCGTCGCCGCGAATCATCTCGGGATGAAGGAGATCGAGGGCACCCACATTCAGCGTGGTGGAGACCGCCACCCGGCCGCCTCCCGCGACGAGAGCCTCCGCGAACTCGACCCCGCCGTCTCCGTGGTACAAGCACCCATCGATGTGCGCCGACGTGATCTCCACGAGGCTGGCCGCACCGAGCATCTCGGCCGCAGACACGACGACACGCATGGCCATGGCACCGGCCTCACCGTGCGCGCCGCTCAAAAAGTCTTTCTCCTCGGCGGTGAGCTGGACGTTCACCCGGGTTCGTCTCCCATCGGAGGTCGGTCGGACTGAGGCAACGTCGGGGGCGGGAGAGGAATCGGCAACAGCCCCGCCGGAACAGTCTCGGCCGGCCCGTATCGAAGGTCCCCAACCTCACCAGGAAGCCGGGTGTGAGCGCACCGACACGCGCGCTTTCTCACGGGAGGAATCACCACCAAGACCGCTAAGCGCCACCACCCGCTCGACCAGCGGGCAGTTGCCCGTCAAAGTCCCGTCCGGTAACCTTCGCCTGAGCTTCACTCATATCCATTTCGCCACGGAACAGGTACTTGATGCCCCCCATGATCATCCAGGGCGGGATGGGTGTGGCCGTTTCGAGTTGGAATCTTGCACGCGCGGTATCGATGCAGGGCCAACTCGGTGTGGTCTCGGGCACAGCGATGGATCTCGTACTCGTTCGCCGTCTCTGGGACGGTGATCCCGGCGGGCATATGCGCCGGGCCATCGAGGCGTTTCCCATCCGTGAGATCGCGGAAGAGATCGTGGGGAAGTTCTTCCGGCCGGAAGGATCACCCGACGAGCCGTATCCGTTGCTCCCCATGCCGCAGCGTACGCTCCGGCCCATCCATGAGAAGCTCATGGCCCTCGGGAACTTCGTCGAGGTGTATCTGGCGAAGGAGGGCCACGAGAACGCGGTGGGCATCAACCTCCTCACCAAGATCCAGATCCCCACGCTGCCGTCACTCTACGGAGCCATCCTGGCGGGCGTGGACTATGTCCTCATGGGTGCGGGTATCCCCCGCGAGATCCCCGGGGCACTCGACAACTTCAGCGAGCACAAGCCGGCGACGATCTCCCTGGACGTGCAGGGACTCGAGCGTGGCGAAGTCGTGGGCACCACCTTCGACCCGATGACCCTTTGGCCGACCGACGACCTGCCCGAACTGACCCGCCCCGACTTCCTTCCCATCATCTCGTCGCACTCGCTGGCGACCATGATGACGAAGAAGGCCAACGGCCGGGTGGACGGGTTCATCATCGAGGGACCCACAGCGGGTGGGCATAATGCTCCGCCTCGTGGCAAACTGACCCTGAATGAGCGGGGCGAACCAATTTACGGAGACCGGGATATCGCCGATCTCCAGAAGATCGCCGACGTCGGCCTCCCCTTCTGGCTGGCGGGAGGGGCAGGCACGCCTGAAGCCCTGGATGCAGCCCTCGCAGCCGGCGCGACCGGAGTGCAGGTGGGAACGCTCTTCGCGTACTGCGATGAGTCCGGCTTGAACACCGAGAATCGGCAGAAGGTCATCGACCAGGCCCTGAATGGGCGGTTGGACGTGCTGACCGACGGCCGTGCCTCGCCCACTGGGTTCCCGTTCAAGGTTGTCCAGATGGACGAGACGATGTCCACGGACAAAGCCTACGCCGACCGTGAACGCGTCTGTGACCTGGGCTACCTGCGCTCCATGTACAAGATGGAGAACGGCCGCATCGGATACCGCTGTGCGTCCGAGCCCATCGATACCTTCGTGAAGAAGGGTGGCAATGTGGACGACACCGTGGGGCGGAAGTGCATTTGCAATGGCCTCCTGTCCACCATCGGCTACGGCCAGCTGCGTGACACCGGCCGGGAAAAGCCGATACTCACCAGTGGGGACGATCTCTCGAATCTCGGTGACTTCATGGGCGACCGGACATCGTACTCAGCCAAGGACGTCATCGACTACATCATGGGAGATAGGGCCGCCGACGCCTGATCGGGGCCAGGTCCCTCAGGGGAAGCTCGACACCTCCGAGAAGCCGTTGGGGTCCCCACGGAATGGGAGGTCGATGCGGCCGATGTGGTCGCCAGCATCGAGAAGGGCAGGCTGCCCCACCTGACCCTGGGGCCGGGCGATACTGGTTGGCGTCGTGCCATAAGGTGACTTCCTCATCGATCAGGCGCCCGCCTTCGACAACCGACGCCCCGCGCATCCCACCGCCCACAACGCCCGCCCGGCGGCCGCAACGGCCATCCACCCCCGCCATGCGTGTTCTGTCCTGCGCTTGCCCCCGATCCTCCCGCGGAGCCCTCCACCTTGCTCCCCGCTCGGGCGCTCCGTACCCTGCCCTTCCGCCTCAACCTGCGGTTGGATTTCCTATCCCCATCGGGTCGAGGCGATGAAGAGCGCCGTCGACGAGGCGAACAGGGAGTATGTATGACTGACGGACACACCCGGCGTCTCGAATCCGCCCTCGCCGGCCGTTACAAGATCCAGCGCAAGCTGGGCGAAGGCGGTATGGCCTCGGTCTACCTGGCCGAGGACATCAAGCACGACCGCAAGGTGGCGCTGAAGGTGCTTCGCCCGGAGCTCGCCGCCGTCATCGGTGGAGACCGCTTCCTCAACGAGATCCGCCTCACGGCGAACCTGCAGCATCCCCACATTCTTCCGCTCCACGACTCCGGCGACGCCGACGGCTTCCTCTTCTATGTGATGCCTTTCGTGGAGGACGACACGCTGCGGGACAAGTTGGACCGGGAGAAGCAGCTCCCCGTGGACGAGGCGGTGGCCATCAGCCGCTCCATCGCGTCGGCGCTGGACTACGCCCATCGCCAGGGTGTCATCCACCGGGACATCAAGCCCGCCAACATCCTCATGCACGAAGGCCAGCCCATGATCGCCGACTTCGGCATCGCGCTGGCGGTGAGTGAGGCCAGCGGGCAGCGCCTCACCGAGACGGGGCTCTCCATCGGCACGCCCCACTACATGTCGCCGGAGCAGGCCATGGGGGACCGGGAGCTGGATGCCCGCTCCGACGTGTACTCCCTGGGGGCCATGCTCTATGAAATGCTGGCCGGGGAGCCGCCGTACTCGGGCACCACGGCCCAGGCCATCGTGGCCAAGGTCATCACCACCAAGGCCTCACCACTCCGGGAGTCCCGGGACACCGTGCCCCTCCACGTGGAGGCGGCGGTGGCCAGGGCACTCCAGAAGAGTCCGGCGGACAGGTTCTCGTCGGCGGCGTCCTTGGCCGAAGCCCTGGCGAATCCTGGCTTCACGACGCCGGCTACGGCGCAGGTGCCTTTGGGGGAGGTGGCTGCTGCGGCTGGGAAGGCATCCTCCCGTCGTCCGCTGATTCTGGCCACGGCCGCCGCCCTGGTGGCGTTGGGTGCAGGTCTCTTCATCGGCCGCAGCCTTGCCCCGTCGCCCACTGCCCGCGTTGCCCAGTTTGGTGTGGACGCGATGGAGGGCGTTCAGGTGGTGGGCGCGTGCTGTGGTCCTCAGCAAGCCCTATCTCCCGACGGTGAGTGGCTCGTGTATCGCGGCCAGCTCCTGGGTGCACAGGGCACGTCCAGCATGCTCTTCCGGCGGCGACTGGGCCAACTGGTCTCGGAGGAGATCTCCAATACCGAGGGTGCGTCTGAACCCTTCTTCTCTCCCGACGGACTCTGGGTGGGCTTCTACGCGGACGGACGACTCCGGAAGGTTCCCATGGGGGGCGGGCCTCCGGTCACCATCGCTGAGATCGATCTGATGGCCGGGGCCAGTTGGGGAGACAACGACGTCATCGTATATGCCACGAGCAACGATGGGGGCCTGTTCACCGTTCCCGCCACCGGTGGCGCCCCGGTGCAGGTCCCCATGGTTGAAGATGGGTTGGCGGTCCACCCCAGCGTTCTTCCTGGGGGCACCGCTGTGGTGGCAGGCATCTCCCGGGGAAGTGCGGAGGACATCCGCGTCGGCGTGGTGGACCTCGAGACCGGCACCGTGGACACCCTGGGGGTGGCCACCCGCGTCGCGTACGCCGCGGGACACCTGATCCTGTCGGGCGCCGACGGGACGCTCCTGGTGCAGCGTTTCGATCCCGATGCCCGCGAGGCGTTGGGTCCCGCCGTGGCCATTCTCGATGGGATAGGCCTCTCCGGACCCGGTCGCATGGGGTCGTTCGCGGTCTCCCAGGCCGGCGATCTCGTCTATCGGAGTACCAGCGTGACGGGTGACGAGCGTCTGATGATCCTCGGCCCCGACGGCCCGGCGGCAATCCCCCTCGCCGAGCAGGGGAACTTGGAAGGCGTGGCGTTCTCTCCCGATGGCCGCAGGGTGTCCATGCAGATCCAGGAGAGCGGAATCTGGATCTGGGATCGGGATCAGATCACTCACGAGTTGTTGGTGCCGGACGGGCGGTCCGCGGTATGGACGCCGGATGGACAGTCCATCGCCTTCGCACGCGGCGAGGACGCTACGATTGTCGAATGGATGCCCGCCGACGGGAGCGGCTCGCCAGAGGTGCTTCTCGACCTGGAGCACTTCGTGGCGCCTTCGTCCTTCTCGCCGGACGGGACCGTCCTGGCACTCAGGGCCAACCCCGACAGTGATCGGGATATTGGGTTCCTCAAGATGGCGGACGGAGAGATCCGCTGGTTCGTCGAAGATGATGCCGACGAAACGCAGCCCATCATCTCCCCTGATGGGCGGTGGGTGGCTTACACCTCGGACCGGTCTCGCCAGCTCGAGGTCTATGTCCGCGCGTTCGACGGCTCCGGCGGGCGTACCCAGATCTCCCTGGGTGGGGGGCATTCGCCGCGCTGGCACCCCAGCGGGGACACCATCTACTATGCCTTCGCCGCGTTCCAGCCCACCACCGCGGTGGCTGTCGCCGCCGAGGACCAGCTGCGTGTCCTCGACAGGTCCCAGGGCGTTACCGGGATCGTGGATCTGAACGTCCGGGCGGAGGTGAACTGGGACGTGGGCCCCGACGGGGACGAGTTCCTGTTCATCGGGCGGGAGCAGGACGCGGAGGATGAGCTCCCGTCCCTCATCTGGGTGCTGAACTGGCCGGAGCTGGCCCGAACGCTGGGAGGTGGCTCGTGAGCCCCGGCGCAGAGTCTCAGGCCATGGATCGCATCAACCAGGCCCTCACCGGCCGCTACCAGGTGCAGCGTGAGCTGGGCGAGGGCGGCATGGCCACCGTCTACCTCGCCGAGGACGTGCGCCACGACCGCAAGGTGGCGCTGAAGGTCCTCAAGCCGGAGCTGGCGGCGGTCATGGGCGGGGAGCGCTTCCTCTCCGAGATCCGCACCACCGCCAACCTCCAGCACCCGCACATCCTGCCGCTCTTCGATTCGGGAGAGGCCGACGGCGTCCTCTTCTACGTCATGCCGTACGTGCAGGGCGAGTCCCTGAGGGCAAAGCTCGATCGGGACAAGCAGCTCTCCGTGGACGACGCGGTGCGCATCGCCAAGGCGGTGGCCGGGGCGCTGGATCACGCGCACCGCCAGGGCGTCATCCACCGGGACATCAAACCGGCGAACATCCTGCTCCAGGACGGACAGCCCGTGGTCGCGGACTTCGGCATCGCCCTGGCGGTGAGCGCCGCGGGAGGCGGCCGGCTCACCGAGACGGGACTCAGCCTCGGCACGCCGTTCTACATGAGTCCGGAGCAGGCCACGGCGGACCGGGATCCCGGGCCGCAGAGCGACGTCTACTCGCTGGCGTGCGTCCTGTACGAGATGATCGCCGGGGACCCGCCCCACACGGGAAGCTCCGCCCAGGCGGTGCTTGCGCGAATCCTCACCGACCGCCCCCGGGATCTCACGGAGCTTCGCGACACCGTGCCCGGGCACGTGGCGGCCACCGTCGGGCGAGGGCTCGCCAAGGTCCCGGCGGACCGGTTCGACAGCGCCTCCGCCTTCGCGGCCGCGCTGGACGACTTGAACTTCACGTACGCGCCGACGCCGGCCACGACCCGCGTGTCTGCGGCCGCCCCCACCCCCGACGTCCCCGCCCGGGCCGCCACTGGCATCGGCTCCCGGCTCGCCTGGGGGGTGGCTGCGGTGGCCGTCCTGGCTGCCGGGTGGGGCTGGCTGCGGCCTGCGCGGGAGGCGGATCCGGCTCCCACGGTTCGCGTTGTGGAGATGCTGGAGGTTCCCAGCAACGGCTTCGGCCGACGCCTGGCCGTCTCCCCTGACGGCCGCTGGCTGGCGTACTCCTCCGCGCCGGGCGGAATCCGGGTGCGACGGGCGGACCAGAACGGGTGGCGCGAGCTTGCAGGCACCGAGGGGGCGCTTCAGCCGGACTTCTCCCCCGAGGGCGACTGGATCACGTTCATCGGTGCCGGTGGCCTCAGGAAGACCCCCGTGGAAGGGGGACCGGTCCTGAGTCTCTTTGAGGGCTCGGCGGCGAATCCCCAGTGGGGTCCGGACGGGTTCATCTACTTCACCGGGGGCGGTGGGACTTCGGGCATTGTGAGTCTGGGTGGCGTCTTCCGCGTGCCCGACTCCGGGGGTGCGCCGGAGGTGTTGGCCGAGGATGAAACGGCCCGGTACGCTTCGCCCCTTCCCGATGGTTCAGGCGTGCTCTACACGCACTTCGCGTCCCTGGAGACGGCCGAGATCCGCCTCATCGATCTGGCCACCGGAGGCGTCGAGACCCTGCTGAGCCCGGGAGCCAACGCCGACTACGTGGAGCCCGGCTACATCGTGTACGGACATGGCTCCCAGACGGTCATGGCGGTGCCATTCGATCTGAGGAGGCGCGAGGTCACCGGGCCGGAGGGGCCGGTGGTTCCCGGGGTGGCGGTCTATACCGGGGGGGCCACCCAGTTCGCGGTGTCGGAGAACGGCACGGCCGTGTACCTCATCGGGGGC
>JBDHIL010000005.1:0-167444 GCA_039587465.1 Gemmatimonadota bacterium
ACCTCTACGAGGAGCACGTCCAACCCCACCTCGACGAGCTCGTAGCCCTCCTCGAGGTGCAGCTGGGTTTGGAGCTCCTGGGGCGCAGATTTCTTCGCGATCCCCGGCGGGAGCGGCTTGCCCCGCTCGAGATTGCGGCGGATGCCGGGGGGGAGAGCCTCCACGCCGGTCTCGGGACGGGATGTGTAGAATGTCCGGATCTGGGTCCTGACTTCCGTCGACAGCGAGATTGTCACGCCCGCTTCAACCCTCGATTGCTCGCTGTTACCCCGGCCCTGGGCCAACGCCTGGGTGTGGGCGAACCCGAGCATCCCGACCGACATCGTCAGCCCGACGCCGATCGTGGAGAGGGTAGATCGTCTCTTCATGGTTACCTCCGGTTGATCTGACTGTTTCAGCCGTGCCCCTCGTTAGCGTCGCGTCCGCCATACGGCTTTGATGAACCGGATGGGGTGTCGGCTCCAGGGGCTCAGCTCACCTCCACATCATACGCTACCCGCCACAGCGGCATGTTCTCCGGATCGCCCAAACCTTCGTTGCCAGGCGCCTGAGGCCCCGCCCAAGTGTCGGGCGCACCCGTGAACTCCCGCCGATACTCGTTGAGCTGATCGTTTGCGCTGAAGGGGTCTATCTCCTCTCCGAAGAGCTCGACCAGGAGGGTCTCTCCGGCCGGACCGTCGAAAAGCACCTTGTCGATTCCCTCCACCTTGTTGAACTGCGGGTGATCGGAGATCTCCCAGTGGCCCTCTTCGGGGAACCGGGTCTCGGTCACCTCGGCCCCCGTGGTTACGCGCGAACTGAAGCGGAACTCGCCGTGTGTCTCGTAGAATGGCTCGAGATTGTCCTTGATCTGGATCCAGCGGAGAATCACACGAACGTGCTTGCGGTTGTGGTCTGTCACGGTGCCTTGGTTCTCCGAATGACTCCGTCTCGCCTCAGGCGGATGCAGTGGGTGGTAGATCGATCATGTCGGATGCGCCGGTCGTGAGGTCGGTCCGGTGAGGCAGCGAACCTCCGGGAAGGTTCGCCGCAGTGGGCAGGACAGGACTGCGGACGTCTCCCGCGACGCTTCCCGGGTCGAATTCGAGATAGCCGCAAGGACAAACATCCACGCACTTCCCGCAGGACTCGCACGCGTCCAAAGTCAGTGTGAAGTAGGTGCCTGGCCGCGGCTCGACCACCTTCGCGAATCCGCCTGCGGAGCAGTACATCCAGCAGTGCTGGCACCCGAAGCACAGGCCGCACGAGAAGCAGCTCTCGGCTTCCTGCAGGAACTCTCGCTCGCCCAGGGTGGCGGCCACCTCGGCCTTCGGGTCCGCCAGCGACTCCTCCGGTGAGAGCAGAACGGGCTTGGGAGCCTGCCGGGTGGGGTACAGGTCGGCATGGACTTCGGGTACGTCCCGTTTCGACCGCTCTTCGGGCTCCGGCATGTCCCACCCGCACAGCCCCGCATGAATCTCTTCCGCGGCTCGTCGTCCATGCGACACTGCGAGGCTGGCAAAGCCGAGGCCGCGGATGTCACCACCCACCCACACGTCGGAAGAGATGGGTCCGTGGTCCGTGGTGTCGACCCAGCCACCGTCGGGGTGGTACGTCTCCAGTTGATGCCAGTCCGGCCCCTGGGAGACGGCGGCGATGACGCTATCGGCCTCGATGGTGAACCCGGAGCCCTCGATGGGCTCGGGCCTGCGGCGACCGCTGGCGTCCAATTCACCCAACCTCATCCTCTGGACCAGGACGGAGTGGACCCGGTCGAGCTGGCGCTGGATCGCGGTTGGCACCGTAAGGAACTCCACGTGCACGCCCTCCGCGAGCATGGCTTCGATCTCGTCTTCGTAGGCGGGCATTTCCTCACGGCTGCGACGATAGAGCAGGACGACGTCTGCACCCCTGCGTCTGGCTGCCCGGCACGCATCGACCGCGGTGTTTCCGCCGCCCACGACCACGACGCGGTCACCGGTGTCGATCACCTTGCCTTCATTCACCAACCTGAGGTAGTCCGCCCCCGTCCAAACCCCCGACCCTTCCTCGCCGGGGATCCCGAGCGACTGCCCCAACTGCGCTCCGATGCCCACGAAGACCGCTTGATGGCGCTCGTGGATTTCCGCCACCGGGATGTCGGTACCTACGCCCGTGCCCAAGACGATTTCGACGCCCAGGTCCTCGATTCGCTCGACTTCCGCATCGAGGATCGCGGGTGGAAGGCGGTAGTCGGGAATGCCGTACCGCAGCATGCCGCCCGCCAGCGGGGCCCGCTCGTAGACTGTCACATCGTGGCCACGGCGGGCCAGCTGGTAGGCGCACGAGAGTCCGGCCGGACCTGAGCCGACAACTCCCACGGAGCCCCTGACCGGACCTTCCTCCAAGCGCGTGAGAGGGAGCTTCAGCTCGAGACCCTTGTCCCCGACGAAGCGCTCGAGCGAACGGATCTCGACGGGTCCGTCTTTCGGACCGCGGCTGCAGCCGTCCTGGCATGGATGGGGACAGACCCGGCCCAGAACGCTGGGGAACGGATTGACGTCGGTGATGATGTGCCACGCCTTGACGTAGGCCTCCTCCAAGGTGATTCCGGACTTCGCTCTCTGGGCAATCACCCCGATCCATCCACGCACGTCCGTCCCGTTCGGACAGCCGCACGAGCACGGTGGAGTCTTGGTGTGCTGCCGGGGTCGTCCTCCAGCGCGAACCAGTGGTGCTCCGGCACCCTCTGAGCGACTCACGGGGAACTGCCCACATCCGACGAAACCGCTTCGTGCACGCCGCTCCTCAGAGCCCGCACGACTTCCTCCATCCCCTCGATTCGTCGGGACATCGACCTGAGAAGTTCGAGTGCCAGAAGAGGGTCCTGTCTGATTCGGCGGAGCAGAACCTGGCGGTCGAGGGTCAGGACCCGGGCATCGCCGACTGCCCTGGCGTTGGCCGATCGCGGCTTCCGGCTGAACAGAGCCGACTCACCGAAGAGGTCGCCCTTCTCGAGCAGGACCAGGCGGGTGGTCCGGTCGGCCTCGTCGTACGCGATCTCGACCCGACCCTCCTGAACCACGAACAGATATTCGGACGGGTCTCCCTCGTACAGGATGCACTCTCCGTCCTTGTACATCTTTCCCAGGCCCTGGCTACTCACGCACGACCTCCTTTCCAGGAAACACCGTCCCGACGCACCACGTTCGACGCCACCAGTTCTCGGGCGAGACTTCCGACGAAGCTCGGACTCATCGTCTGCGCGAGGATCGCTTTGTACGGAGCACTTCCCGTGAACAGGTTCCAGAGCACCATGCTCATCGGGCGTTTGGGTGAGAATCGGCGCTGTTCCTGTCTCGTCATCCCGAGTACCGCCCGCCGAAGGAAGCGGAGCTTCTTGAAGGCCAGACTGCCGCCGAAGATGACCTTCCCGATCCGATTGTCTGCTTCGATGCCCCTGCAGATCGGCAGGTAGTGGTCACGGAAATCCTCGTCGGCGACCCCCACCAATGCGGCGACCTCGGCCGCCGCCTTGGCCGTGCGGAACGCGGCTCCGATCCCATCCTTGTAGAGGCGCGTCACGCCTGCATCCCCGACGTAGACGATTCGGTCCGCGAAGGGCGGGTTCGCTCCCGCCACGTTGATGAGCGGTGAACAGTTGCACACCGCGGCCGAGGCCCCCTCGGGAAGGCATCGCTGGACTTCCGGGGACGTGAGGAACTGCTGGATGAGGTCGTCATCGATGCCATGCCCCAGCATGCACATCGTGATCGTGCCGTCCTTCGGGATCAGCGCCGCGAACTCGAGTCGGGGCAGGTCGAGCAGGAACACGTGCATCGAGTTGCCGAGGGTCTCGCGGATGAGCTCGGCGTCCGCCTTGAACTCACAGATGTAGGTCCGGGTCGTGCCAGGCTCGGGTCGCTCTCGCAGGATGGGGACGAGATTGCTGTTCACTCCGGCAGCGACCGCGACAAGCTGGTATCCAGCGGACCTTCCGCCGTCGCTGGTCATGACGGCTGGCATGCCGTCGACAGTCCCGAGGCCTGAGACCAGCTTGGGCACCTGACGGGCTCCGAAGTCCTTCGCCATTTGGAGGAGGTACTCGTCGAAGCTGCGACCGACCGCTCCGTTCCCGCCCCGGGGTCCGTTGCCGCGGTGCAGAGCCGCGATCCGCCCCTCACCTGCGAGGTACTGCAGTCGCACGCTCCCCACATCCATGTGGATCACATAGGAATCGATGCCTGACTGGATGACCGACGGAGGGATGGAGATTCCCTCCGCCGCGAGGATCTGGACGAGCGACTCCGAGACGACTCCGCCGCAATGGTTGCAGCCTCCGGGGCCGGTGTGGGAGAAAGATCGGGGCTCGTAGGCGTCCACCTCGATACGAAGACCGACGGCTTCCGCGATCCGGAGGAGGAAGAACGTGAAGAACGAGCCGGCCGGGCCGCCGCCGATGACTGCTACCCGGTCACCATCATGAAGGGGCAGACGGGAGGCCGGGGGGAGAGTCCCGGTCGATCCGCGGAGAAGCTGACTCCTGCGCTGCATTCTCACCACGACCACCGGTCCTCAGCCACCGCCTTGCATTGCGGTGAGAAGATCGAGATCCAACGTGGAGATCCACCCCGCTCGCGCAGGGCATTCGTCGCACTCACCATGAATCCATCGTACTCCGACAAGTATTGTCGCACAAGGCGATTCGCGGCCTGCGTCCTCCGCTTTGGCGCGGCCGGGAGCCACTTTCCGTGCGCGGATGCAGAGCTGCGGCGAGAAACTCACCGAAAGCCATCACTCGGCGGCGAGCCAGGCACCCAGCAACGTGAGGGTGGCATCCGAGGCCGTCGGGCATATATTGAGACGTTGGACTACAGATGTTTCCTCGACCCACTCTCTCCCCGCGATCGACCATTGGACGACTCCGAACGCCAGTTGGATGAACTCCTCGCCGGGCACGAGCGACGCAAGCAGGATGAGACCCGTCGCCAGGTCCAGCAGGCGCTCAGGCTTGAAGCGGGCCGAAAGGCTGGCGCCGAGCACCTGCGGCGACATGTCGTGCGCTCGGCCCGGACCGTTGTGGAGCGCCTGAAAGAGTCGGGACACGAGGTCGCGTACCAGGAGTTTCTGGACGCCTACCCGCCTGGCGTGCGAATCCACCTTTGGCCCAAGAGCGGCCCGCTCGATGACGGGGAGGCCAAGCGGGCGACCCTGGAGTTCGTCTGGGGGGACCCGCGCGCCGACATGCTCTGCGTACGGCGGTGGGGCAGGGACGGCCTCGGCCACGTGCAGGAGCAGGGGGCAGCCCGGCCCAAGGCGATCGATGAACTGTGGACCAGGGAGCAGCTCCTGACCTTCGTTCGGGAAGTGCTGGAGAACTCCTAGGACCGGCCTATGCGCTACTCTGCCAAGCCTGCCGCCCGTGAAGAGGCCTACGACTTCTTCGATCCCTGGAGTGAAGGAGACGGGCCCCAGGGCATGGACCCGGTCGACGGCCCGCGCGGAGAGGCTGTGCCCCTCCAGACGGTCCGGGAGGCTGTCCGGGAGGCCGTGGCCGACGCCGTAGGCGGGGTCGGGGTCGGGGCACCCCTCCCGATCGGAAGCGTGGCACCTGAACTGGAGCTGGTCCTTCCCGACAACTGGTGCCGTGACGACGATCCGGCAGATTTCCTGCGAGACGTGGGGATTCCTACGATCCTCGGTATGACGATGCGCCTCCAGTCGGCCCGTCACCGCGCCGCTCTCCAGGATCTCCTCTCTCTCCAGCCCCCAGCTCTTCGCCTGCTGATGTGGCTCTGGCCGGGCCCGATGGACTCGGAGGAACGACGTACGCACGCAACCCTCGAGTTTGTCGTGGAGCGCACGGGAGAGTTCGGCGTTTCGGCGCGCTACTGGACCGGGAGGCAGGGGTTGAACCCGATCCTCCAGTCGCGGGTCCCGGTTCAGGCTCTCAGGGAGGAATGGGTGTCCGAACAGGTGGTCGAGTTCCTCGAACGCGCGTTGGGTCCGGTGGACGGGTCGTCGCCTCAGGCCCAGGGATGGACCACTCGGGGTCCCATGGCCGCGAGTTCGTAGGGATCGCGCGGCGCTTCCCGGAAGGACCATCCAGCGCGCGGGTGCCGGTCAGCGTTCTGGTGTTTGTCGCCGTTCACGGGCGGTAGACCTCGCGTTCCCCGGGCCGGACTCGCATCTTGCTGGCCGCGCCGCCGGCATCGCCCGACCGTCCCATCTTCAGCTCAAGTGCATGAGGCCCCGTGATGCGTGTCTCCTTCCGCCGTGGTTCCACGGTTCTGCTCGCTTTCCTTCTTTCCAACGCTCCCCAGTCCGCTTCGACGCAGGAGATCGCGGCGCGCTACGCCGCTGATGCGAATCGGATCATCGAGGCAGCCACGGCAACGGACTTCGCTTACCAGAGACTGGCCGAACTGGTCGACCGCTTCGGAGCCCGCTTCTCCGGTTCTGTGGCGCTCGAGCAGGCTTTGGATTGGATTCTGGTCCAGATGGAAGCCGACGGACTCGAGAACGTGCGGGGGGAACGTGTCATGGTGCCTCATTGGGTCCGCGGTGAGGAGTCGGCGGAGATGGTGCTCCCCAGACCACACGAACTGCCCATGCTCGGTCTGGGTGGCAGCGTGGGCACGCCGGCGGGCGGCATCCGTGCAGAGGTCCTGGTCGTGAGCAGCTTCGACGAGTTGGAGGCCCGTGCCGACGAGGCACGAGGCCGGATCGTACTCTTCGACGTTCCCTTCACGGGCTACGGGCCGACCGTGCAGTACCGCTCCCGCGGGGCGGTAGCCGCGGCCCGCGCCGGGGCGGTGGCCAGCCTCATCCGCTCAGTGGGTCCCGAGTCCATGCAGTCGCCCCACACCGGCGCCATGGGCTATGAGGAGGGCGTGCCCAGGATCCCGCATGCTGCGATCACGGTGGAGGATGCCCAGCTCCTTCACCGTCTTCAGGATCTCGGTGAACGGATAGAGGTCCACCTCCGCATGGATGCCCAGACCCTGCCCGACGTGCCGTCCCAAAACGTCATGGCCGAGATCGTCGGCTCGGAGTTTCCTGAGGAGATCGTGGTACTGGGCGGCCACAGCGATTCCTGGGATGTGGGGCAGGGTGCCATGGACGATGCAGGTGGAGTGGTGGTCGCGTGGGAGGCCGTCCGCCTCCTGAAGGAGCTCGGTCTGCGGCCTCGGCGCACGATTCGGGTCGTCGGCTGGACCAATGAGGAGAACGGACTCCGCGGCGGTACGCAGTACGCGATCGATCATGCCGAAGAGAACCATATTCTGGCCATGGAGTCGGACGCGGGCGTCTTCAGGCCTCTCGGCTTCGGGTTTACCGGTTCGGACCGGGCGTTCGAGATGGTCTCCGAGGTGGGGACGCTGCTCGAGGGCATCGGGGCGGGGACGGTGTCCCGAGGGGGTGGGGGAGCCGACATCGGTCCGATCATGAGCACCGGTGTGCCGGGGATGGGGCTCAACGTGGACGGGACACGATACTTCTGGTACCACCACTCGGAGGCCGACACCCTCGACAAGCTGAATCCCGAAGACGTGGCCCTGTGTGTTGCGACCATGGCGGTCATGGCCTACGTCGTGGCAGACATGCCGGAGACGCTTCCGCGCTGAGTCCCGGGCATGGACGCGCCCCCGGCGCAGCCCCATGCTAGGTCAGCCCTTCGAACCCGGGAGTTGCGCTCGGTAGCCGGTAGATTCGACCGGCTCCGTCCCAACCTCCCCCAGACCCCGGCGCCCCCTCTATGGAATTCGGCTGGAACCCCAAGACATGGGTCTCTCCCGTCCCCTTCGGACTCGGCCAGGAGAAGCCCAAGCATTTCAGGGACATGGCCCGTATATGGTGGGAGAACCGGGACGAGCTCGAATACGGCATGCGCATTCTCAAGGACGGCGTGTGTGACGGGTGCGCGCTCGGCACAACCGGCCTGCGCGACTTCACCCTGGAAGGGGTGCACCTCTGCACGGTCCGGCTGGAACTCCTCCGTCTGAACACCATGGGGCCCCTGGACCCGGATGTGCTGGCCGATGTCAGCGTCCTCGAAAGCATGTCGGCAAAGGACCTGCGGGCCCTGGGTCGGCTTCCGTTCCCCATGGTCCGCAGGAAGGGAGAGCCGGGCTTTCGGAGGCTGGATTGGGACGAGGCGCTGGAACTGCTGGCGGGGCGCCTGCGCGGCAGTGATCCCAAGCGGTTGGCCTTCTACCTCACGTCGCGAGGGATCACCAACGAGGTCTACTACGCGACCCAGAAGGTGGCCCGCTTCCTGGGCACGAACCACGTCGACAACTCAGCCCGCATCTGCCATGCGCCCAGCACCACCACCCTGAAGCGGTCCCTGGGCCCGGGTCGGGCGGCCTCGACATGCTCCTACTCCGACTGGATCGGGACCGACCTTCTCGTCTTCTTCGGATCGCACGTGGCCAACAATCAGCCGGTGGCCACCAAGTACATGTACAGGGCGAAGGAGCAGGGAACCAGCATCGCAATGGTGAACTCCTACCGCGAGCCGGCGATGGAGCGGTACTGGATTCCATCCATCTTCGACAGTGCGGTCTTCGGCACGAAGCTGTGCGACCACTTCGTACACGTGCATCAGGGTGGCGACGTCGCCTTTCTGAACGGTGTGCTCAAGCACGTGATCGAGCGCGGGTGGGTCAACCGCACGTTCGTGGAGTCCCACACGAACGGATTCGAGAGCCTGGAGGCCGCGCTCGGCCGTCAGACCTGGGAGGATCTCGAGCGCTTCAGCGGCGTGAGCCGTGCCGAGATGGAGGCGTTTGCTCAGATGGTCGGCAAGGCCAGGAGCGCTGTCTTCGTGTGGAGCATGGGCATCACTCAGCACCGCTTCGGAGTCGACAACGTGCAGGCGATCGTCAACCTGGCCCTCGCACGGGGCTTCGTCGGGTCGGAGAAGAGCGGACTCATGCCCATCCGGGGGCACAGCGGTGTTCAGGGTGGCGCCGAGGTCGGCGCGGTGCCGTGGTCGTTCCCGGGCGGTCGGTCGGTCGACGCTCGGGAAGCCGCCCACATGGCCGAACTGTGGGGCTTCGACGTGCCGCACTGGCGAGGCCTGTCCGCAGTGGAGACGGTCCATGCAGCCCACCGAGGGGAGATCGACACACTGTGGGCCATCGGTGGCGACTACCTCGGAACGCTGCCCGACCCAGCATACTGCCGCGAGGCGCTCGAGCAGGTGCCGCTGCGCGTGCATCAGGACATCGTGCTGGCCCATCAGATGTTCGTTGATCCAGCGGAAGAGGTCGTTCTTCTGCCGGCAACCACGCGGTACGAGCAGCCAGGAGGCGGCACCGAGACGTCCACGGAGCGGCGGATCTACTTCAGCCCCGAGATCCCGGGAAGGCGTATCGCGGAAGCGCGGGCCGAATTCGACGTGTTGGTCGACCTGGCCCATCGCGTCGATCCCGAGCGTGCAGGCGCCCTGGGCATCGGCAGTGCTCAGGCGATTCGGGAGGATATCGCGAAGGTGGTGCCCTTCTACGAAGGCATCGAGAAGCTCAGAGGGGCGGGCGATGCGATCCAGTGGGGCGGACCCCTCCTATGTGTGGAGGGCGACTTCGGCCACGACGACGGGCGGGCGCGATTCCACGATGTCGAACCCCCCGAGTTGGGGGTGCCGGAGGGACACTTCCATCTGAGCACCCGCCGGGGGAAGCAGTTCAATTCCATGGTCCAGAAGGACCGGGATCCACTCACGGGTGGCATGAGGGATCACGTGTTCATGGCGGCGGCCGACGCATCGCGGTTGGGTCTCTCGGAGGGCGACGACGTCGTGCTTCGTTCCGAAGTCGGAGAGTTCGCCGGGCGCGTGAAGATCGCCCCGATGAAGGAACGCAATCTCCAGGTCTTCTGGCCGGAGGCGAACCCTCTGATTCGCCGAGACGTGGTCGAGCCGCAGTGCGGCATTCCGGACTTCACCGCCCTTGTCGAGGTGCTACCGCCTGACGAGGCCGGGCGACCCGCATGATCGGCCGACGGGGGGCTACTCGCGCGGTCCGTATCCACCGCAGCCGCGACGGAGACACCGAGCGAGCAAAGGATGCGGTGGCGGTAGAAGAGCCGCTGGAGATCCGCATCGCGTGGCGAAACGGATCTGAGCGGCGAACGGAGCGCATCACCGTCACCATGCGCACGCCCGGTGACGACTTCGATCTGGTCGCGGGCTTTCTCCACGCCGAGGGGCTCTGTCCCGATCCAGGTGACATCGTGGAGTTCACTTACTGCCAGAGCGGGGAGAGCCCGCAGCACTACAACGTGATCGAGGCCCGCATGCGACGTGATGCGGGCCCGGACATCGACCGGGTGCGACGGAACTTTCTTACGTCGGCTTCGTGCGGCATCTGTGGCAAGGCGTCCATCGAGGCCGTCGAGACCGCCGGATGCCGGCCGCTTCCAGTGTCCGACATGGCCGTGTCAGGCGCGCTTCTGGCGGAGTTGCCAGAGCGGATGTCGGACGGTCAGGGGGTATTCGCGCGCACGGGTGGCCTTCACGCCGCGGCGCTCTTCGACGCAGACGGCCGCTGCCTCCTGCTGCGTGAGGATGTGGGACGGCACAATGCCGTGGACAAGGTGCTTGGCCAGGCCTTCCTCCGGGGGAAGCTGCCCGCGCAGGACTCGATCCTGGTCGTGAGTGGGCGTACTTCGTTCGAGATCGTACAGAAGGCGGTGGCGGCCGGGGTGCCGTGCCTGGTGGCGGTCGGTGCGCCCACCAGCCTGGCCGTGGAGTTGGCGGAACGTTTCAACCAGACGCTCGTGGGCTTCGCGCGCGACGGAGGCTTCAATATCTACGCGGGCCGTGAGCGGCTCCGATGACGCGCCGTCGGCTCTTGGGGGCGGTGCTCGCGGGAGGCAGGAGTCGTCGCTACGGTCAGCCCAAGCACGCTGTTGCGGTCGGGGGCGTGCCCATGCTGCGGCGCGCGATGGAGGTACTCGCGGGGGTCACGGCGGACGTGGTCGTGGTGGCCAATGAACCCATCACCGGCATCGATCCGGATCACGTCATCCCTGATCGGATTCGGGGGAAGGGACCGCTCGGCGGGCTGCAGGCGGCGCTTCACCGCGCCGCGGACGATGGGATGGACGGCGTGTTCCTGCTCGCGTGTGACCTGCCTCTCGTCGATCACCGGGTCGTAGTCGCGTTGACCGACGCGGCGGCCCCGGCCGCTGCACCGAGGAGGGGGGAGGACGGAATCGAGCCGCTGTGCGCGATATACGCCGTGGATCTTCTCGGCGAGGTGGACCGCCGAATCGAGGGCGAAGACCTTTCTCTCCACGCCCTGTTCGACGAGGTCGGTGGACGGACTGTCGAGCTCGATGGAGAAGCCTTCCTCAACGTGAACACGCCCGCGGACCGTGATCGGGCCGAGGCTGCGCTCAGCATGAGGGACACGAGTTGACGCCTCCGGTGGTGTGCGTGGTCGGCAAGAAGAAGTCGGGCAAGACGTCGATCGTTGTCGGCCTGGTCTCCGAACTGTCCCGACGGGGCCACCGAGTGATGACCGCCAAGCACGGCCACCGGTTCGAGCTCGACACGCAGGGCACGGACTCGTGGAGGCACCGGCACGAGGCCGGCGCCCACCGAGTCGTGATGGCCGGACCCGAGCAGATCGCCGTCATGGGTGAATGGCCCGTGAGCGAGGAACCGCTGGAGACGCTGGTGCAGCGCTTCCTCTTCGATGCCGACATCGTGGTCGCGGAGGGCTTCAAGAAGTCCGGGGCACCGCGGATCGAAGTCTACCGAAGGGCGGCTCACGACGAGCCGCTCTACGGAGAAGATGCGGAGCGCGATGGTGCCTATCTTGCCGTCCTCACCGACGTCGCGGACTTTGACGCTCACGTTCCGGTCATGGACATCGACGATCCTCAGCGCTTCGTGGCCCTGGCCGACCTGATCGAGACTCAGTTCCTGGGAGGATGATCTGAGTACTGCCCCGGTGTCAGCCCGCCTCGTGTCCCTCGACGCGTTCCGTGGCCTCACGATCGCCGGCATGATCCTGGTCAACAACCCGGGCAGTTGGTCCCACGTCTATCCGCCGCTGGCACATGCGGCCTGGCATGGATGGACCCCGACCGATCTCATCTTTCCCTACTTCCTCTTCATCCTGGGCGTCGCCATCCCCTTCTCGTTTCAGCGTCGGCTGGCGGAGGGAGCCGATCGTCGGGATCTGTTTGTGCACACGGCCCGCCGCGCGTTCGTCATCATCGGGATCGGCCTCGCCATGCGTGCTGTTCCGGATTTCGACTTCGCCGAGATGCGGTGGCCGGGCGTGCTTCAGCGCATTGGTCTGGTCTACCTCGGGGCCGCGGGACTCTACCTGTGGAGCGGCCCCCGGGGCCGGTGGGCCTGGTGTGTGGGGCTGCTGCTGGGGTATTGGGCGGTGATGACGCTCGTGCCGGTTCCGGGATATGGAGCCGGGGACCTGTCGCCCGACGGCAATCTGGCCGCCCATCTGGATCGCCTGTTCATGGAGGGCCACCTCTACCGTGAGACCTGGGATCCCGAGGGTCTGCTCTCGAGCTTCCCCGCGGTGGCCACGTCTCTGCTGGGCATCTTCACGGGGGAGTGGCTGCTCTCGGGGCGTGAGGGCGGGGCGGTGACGAAGGGATTGGTCATTGCGGGTGCTGGCCTCCTTCTGGTCGGACTTCTGTGGGGCCTCGCGTTCCCGATCAACAAGGCACTGTGGACCAGTTCCTACGTCGTGTTCACGGCGGGTACGGCGCTGCTGGTCTTCGGAGCCATGTATTGGGCCATCGACGTGCGGCGATGGCGGGGGTGGTGGCACCTGCCCCTGGTCGTGTACGGCATGAACGCCATCGCCGTGTACGTCGCTTCGGGAATGGTGAGCAAGGCCATGGGTCGCATCCGGGTGGGCGGTGACGCCGGGATATCTCTCTACGGCTGGATCTACCGCAACCTGTTCCAGAGCTGGGCCGGCGACCTGAACGGTTCGCTCGCGTTTGCGATCACGTACGTGTCCCTTTGGCTGGCGCTCATGTGGGTTCTCTACCGCCGCAGGATCTTCATCAAGATCTGACCTGACCGGTAACCGGCGCCAACCGCCTTGCCCGACCGAACCGCCCCCGTGCATGTTGGGCGAGTCCCCCACCTCAGGCCGATGCGCACATCGGAGCCACCCCCCATGACCGCACTCCCGCTTCGGACTTCCGCTCTGTTCACCTCGATGATGGTCGTGGGGTGCCAAGCCGCCGCACCCACTGCCGAGTCGGCCCCACAGCCCCCCGCGCCCTCACCCCCCTCGGCCGTGACGGCTCCCTACTCGGCCGCGCAGGCGGAACGCGGCCTGACCGTGTTCCAGGACGCATGCGCAGGCTGTCACTACCCCAGCGACTTCAGCGGTGCCCAGTTCGAGTCCGAGTGGAACGACCGGTCGGTGAGAGATTTCTACCGGAGTATTGTCGCGACGATGCCCGAGGATGATCCGGGTGGACTCGAAGCCCAGCAATACATCGATGTGGTGGCTTTCTTCCTCAGCCTGAACGGTTTTCCGGCGGGAGAGGTTGAGTTGAAGGCTGACGAGGAAGCCCTTCGGGCCTTCAACATGACAGCGTCGGGCGATTGAGGCGCGGGGGATGAAGGCTGGCCGACGGGACCCACACGAAGCAGTGGGCCCCGGACCCTGGGCGATCGGATTCGTTGCCGCGGCACTCATCGCTCTGGGCGTGGTCCCGATCCTCATGGGCCGGCGGGCTCAGGAGGCGGAGAGGCACATTCAGGAGGTCCTCGAGCCGGCGCTGTCGGGGGCTTCGGACCTTTCGCTTCTGTATGCCCGGCAGATGGCGCGGTTTCAGGCCTTTCTGCTGACCGGTGATCGCGTGACCTACCGGGAGCCGTATATCCGTTCGATGTTGGAAGAGGAGAGCGCATTGACTGCTCTGGGGCCTCTGGTCCGGGGCATGGACTTGGATATTCGGGAACGCCTCGCGCTCCTCTCCTCGCTCGCCACGCAGTGGCATGTCGGTCACCAGGTGGTGTTCGAATCGGACCAGCCCCTCGAGGAACTCCGGGCGACCCTCGCGGGTGAGCAGGCGGCCTACGACGAGATCCGGCGCGCGACCCAGGACCTGGAGCGCGTGATCGAGTCGGAAGTCCGAACGGGTCGGCGCCGGATGGAGGAGGCAAGGAGGCTGCAGACCCGAATTGCCGTTGCTCTGGTGCTGCTGGCACTCGTGGCGATGGTGGTGGTCGGGCTGGTCGCCCGGCAGCTGCGCGGGTTGACGACCGCCGCGGAGGGTCGGCGGCGTGAAGCAGTGCGCTCCCGCAGGGAGATCGACGCGCTTCTCGAGGCCACGGGAGACGGCGTCCTGGGCATTGCTCTGGACGGGCGCTGCATCTCCCTCAACCGAGTCGGGTCCGAGCTGCTCGGGTACACCGAGATGGAGATCCGGGGGCGCGATGTTCACGACACGATCCAACACACGCTCGGGGACGGGACCCCCCGTTCGCGAGAGTCATCGGCCATCCTTCCGGCGCTGGAGGAGGGTGCGCGGGTAGACACGGACGATGACACCCTGTGGCACCGGCGGGGCGTCCCGTTTCCGGCCCGTTGGTCTCTGATGCCCCTCGTGGACGGGATCGAGCTGCGCGGCGCAGTCCTGACGTTCACCGACATGACCGCCATCCGCGAGAACGAGGAGGCGCTGCGCCGGGCGGTGCGTGCGCGCGACGAAGTCGTCGCCATCGTCTCGCACGACCTGAGAAACCCTCTGGGCGTGGTCGCCGCGGCGGCGGACCTTCTCATCGATCTCCCGCTCGACGAGGAAGAACGCAACGAGCAGGCATCGATCATCGCGCGGTCGGCGGCGCGCATGGGGCGCCTCATCGAAGACCTGCTGGACGTGACCAGGATCGAGGCCGGTGCACTGGTGGTGCGGACGGCGCAGGAGGACCCCGCGGCCATTCTCGAGGAGATGGATGGGGTGTTCGCGGTTCAGGCCCGGGACAAGGGACTCACGCTCCTCACAAAGGTCGAGCCGGGGACCCCGAGGGCCTCGGTCGACAGGGACCGCGTCATCCAGGCACTCGCGAATCTGCTCGGGAACGCTCTCAAGTTCACCCCGCCCGGCGGAACGGTGAGCGTCACCGCGTCAGCGGTCGACGGGGGAGTAGCGTTCACCGTGACGGATACCGGGCCGGGCATCTCCGAGGAGGAGATGCAACGCCTCTTCGACCGATTCTGGCAAGCCGAGCGGCACGACCGCACCGGCGCCGGCCTCGGGCTCGCAATCGTCCGCGGGATCGCTGCGGCGCATGGGGGCAGGGTCGACGTCACTTCGACGCCCGGCGAGGGAGCGAGCCTGTCTCTGGTGCTGCCCGCGGTTCGCGAGGTGCCCGAGGGGGGAGAGAGCTCTTGAAGGCCAATATGATGGCAACCGCTCTGTCACCGGTGTCCTTCCTGGAACGGGCCGGGGCGCTGTTCGCTGGAACGGAGGTCGTCACGGCACGGTCCGAGGATGTGGTGCGCCACACCTGGGGCGAGATCCGGGAGCGAGCGGGCCGCCTGCGCGGCGTGCTGGCCTCCCTCGGGGTCCGGCCCGGCGACCGCATCGCCACGCTGGCCTGGAACCACCACGAGCACGCGGAGCTGTATTTCGCCGTTCCGGGAGTCGGTGCGGTCCTCCACACGGTCAACGTTCGGCTTTCGGTGGAGCAGGTGGCGCGGGTTCTGGAGCACGCCGGCTCGACGGTCGTCTTCGCGGACCGCGAGTTCGTGCCCCTGATCGACGAGGTGCGGGAGCGCGCGAGCATGCTCGGCCACTTCGTCGTCCTCTCGGGTCCGGGTGAGGGCGACTGGCTGGCCTACGAGTCGCTCATCACCGGGCAGAACTCACGGGGGGCCATCACGGATCTGGCGGAGGATTCGGCTGCCGGACTCTGCTACACGTCGGGGACCACCGGGGAGCCCAAGGGAGTGCTGTTCTCTCATCGTGCTCTGGCGCTGCACACGTTGGCCATATGCCTCCCCGACGGATTCGGACTCGGTGAGCCCGACGTCGTCATGCCGGCTGTGCCGATGTTCCATGCCAACGCCTGGGGTCTCCCCTACGCGGCTGCCATGACGGGGGCGGGCCTGGTGCTGCCCGGTCCCAGGCCGTCATCCGAACGCCTGGCGGAACTCATGGAGAGCGAGCAGGTGACCTTTGCAGCCGGGGTGCCCACCGTCTGGATGGGACTCCTGAATGAACTCCGGCTGCGGCGTCGATCGCTGGCTCCCGGGCTCCGCATTCATGCCGGTGGCGCGCCTTCTCCTCCAGGACTCATCGAATCGTATCGCAAAGAGTTCGGCGTGGAGATCCTCACCGGCTGGGGTATGACTGAACTCAGCCCGGTCGGGATGGTCACGCACCCTCGAGGGCGCATGAGAGACCTCGAAGAAGCCGATGTGCTGCGCGTGCGAACGAGCCAGGGCACGCCGCTTCCGTTCGTCGAAGCGCGCATCGTCGACGACGAAGGCTCGGAGGTGCCTCACGACGGCGTGACGCCCGGAGAACTGGAGGTGCGCGGCCCCTGGGTTACGGGCGGATACTTCAGGAGCCCGGACGCGGAGGCCTTCCGGGATGGATGGCTTCGTACGGGTGACGTGGCCACGATCGATCAGGACGGATACACGCGCCTCGTGGACCGGACCAAGGACTTGATCCGGAGTGGGGGCGAGTGGATCTCGAGCGTGCAGCTGGAGCACGCACTCATGGACCTGGACCCGGTCGCCGAGGCCGCCGTGGTCGCGGTGCCCGACCCGAAGTGGGGAGAGCGGCCATGGGCGTGCGTCGTCCTTCGTGACGACCAGCTAGCCGACAGGGAGACGCTCCTCGCGCCCTTGGCTGACATGTTTCCGAAGTGGTGGATCCCCGACGAGGTCATCTTCCTCGAGGCCATTCCACGAACCGCCACGGGGAAGTTCGACAAGAAGAGACTCCGAGAGACACTGCAGCCCGAATCGTGAACATCCTCATCCCCGAAGGCTCAGCTCCGGGGAACGCCATGCTCCGCCGCGAAGGCCCGGTAGCTGTTCACCTCTGCCTGTCTTCGCACCTCGTCCCATCCGAGGACGCTCCCGAGGATGGAAGCAGCCTCCTCGACGCCCGCGAGCCCGAAGTCCGGTGAGAACAGGAGGAGGGCGCTGCGCCGGTCCATGAAGTCGACCAAGGTGGTGGCCATCTCCCGGGTGGCGGCGAGGTGGGCTTCTCCGCGAATAGCCGGGATCCCTGGGCCGAGCGGGGCCAGCCACTCCGGATCCTCTTCTCCGAGGGCCAGAAGCGCGTCGAGCTGGTTACCGTAGAGCCAGCACAGCCTCTCGACGGTGTCGGCATCGATACCCACCTCTCTCAGGCGTCGTCCGCGATCGAGGAGGAAGTCCTCCAACGGCTCTTCCGGGGCTCCCGGAAGCAGAACCTCGGCCGTGCGATCTTCGTCGACCGGAGGCTCGCCCAGTTCATCGATGACCGCTTCGATGACGCGACCCGCCATCCGCCGGTACGTCGTGAGCTTGCCGCCGGCGACGGTCACCAGGCCCTGGGTCGAGTGCCAGACCTCGTCCTCGCGGGAGGTGTCCCTGGTGCTCTTGCCCTCTTCGGCGATGAGCGGCCGCACGCCGGCCCAGGTGGCCAGCACGTCGTCCAGTGTGATTCCGGCTTCAGGGAAGCAGTCCTGGACCATGGCGAGGAGGTCCTCCACCTCGCCCCGGTCCGCGCGGGGAGTGTCCAGAGACTCGCTGTAGGGGTCGTCGCTGGTTCCGACGTAGACATACCCGAGCCGGCGGATCGCCAGACCCCGCCGACCCGTGGTGGACTTGAGGAAGGTGGCGCCGTGGATGGGCAGCCGCTCGGCAGGGAGCAGGAGGTGGATGCCCTTACTCGGATTGAGGCGCTTGTCGGCCTCCAATTCAGACGCCCGGAGAATCTCCTCGGCCCAGGGCCCTCCGGTGTTCACCACGCAGCGGGCGCGGATCGTCGATGCGTCGCCGGTCAGCGCGTCGTGTACATCCACTCCCACCACGCGGCCGGTGTCGTCTCGGAGGATCCGCCCCACTCGGGCATGATTGGCTACCAGTGCCCCGTGCTCCGCTGCCGAGAGAGCGTTCTCGAGTGTCAGCCGCGCATCGTCCGTGATGTACTCAGGGTAGCGGACGCCTCCCTTGAGGGTACCCCGCAGCCCGGGCAGAGCTGAGCGGATCTCGTCCTCCGACAGGTGCTCGTGCCGGTCGTCCCCCTTAGCCCCGGCGAGCCAATCGAACACGGAAAGCCCCGCTCGGATCTTCGTTATGGACTCCGGAGCGAAGACCGGAAAGTAGAAGGGCAGATAGTGCACCAGGTGTGGGGCGATGTCTCGCAGCACGGTCCGCTCGCGGGCCGACTCCCGAACCAGCAGGAAGTGTCCGTACTCCAGGTAGCGCACCCCGCCATGCACGATCTTCGATGATCGGCTCGACGTGCCGAAGGCGAAGTCCTCCTTCTCGACGAGGCCGACCGTCCATCCCCGAAGCGCTGCGTCGCGGGCCACGCCACAGCCGGTGATGCCGCCCCCGATGACGAGGACGTCCAACGTGCCTTCGGCCATGGCGCCCAGCGCGCGGCGCCTTCCCTCGGGAGAGAATGGGTGGGTCGTAGCCGGCTCCGTCACAGTGTGTTCTTCCAGGCGATCATCGTCTCGACCTGGTTCGTAGTGATCCGCCTGATGCCCAGCTCGTGGAGGCGGGCCGCGTCCGCCGGATCGTCCACGGTCCATACCGCGACGTCGATACCTGCGGCCTGCGCCCGCTCTACGGCCGAGGGTTGGGCCATGACGATCTCGGCATCGAAGTCGATCATTGCCGCCGCGTCTCCCGTCGCGCGCTCTACCGCCTCGTCGATCTGTCCGGCTTCGTGGACGATGTAACCGATCGCGAGTCCAGGCTGCGTGGTGCGCATCCGGTCGAGCAGGGTCCAGTTCATCCCGATGAAGACTGTCCGGTCCAGCGCACCGGCGTCCGACGCGATGCTCACCATGCGATCGACGTCCTCGAGCTCGCGGAAGCCTTTCACTTCGGCATAGATACGCTTCACCCGATCGCCGAGATGATCGAACGCCTGCGCCAGTGATGGAATCCTCTCGCCCGCGAACTCCGCGCCGAACCAGGCCCCGGCGTCGAACGCCTGCATCTGGCTCAAGGTTCTCCGCCGGACCGGTCCGACACCGTTGCTCGTTCGGCTCAGCATGGCGTCGTGGAACAGCACCGGAATGCCGTCCGCACCTGTCTGGATGTCGAATTCGACGGCGTCCGTGCCGACGGAAACCGCCGCCTCGAGAGACGCCAGAGTGTTTTCGGGCGCCCGCGCGCTGTATCCGCGGTGGGCGATGATCTCGACCTGAGTCACGGCCTGGCGGGCTCGTCGCCAGGGGCTGTGTCCGCCGCCTCGGCGGGAGGAGCACTCCCTTCCGACAGGGCCATGTGGAAGTCACCCACGTCGGCCAGGCGCTTGGTGGAGGCCTCGAGGGACTCCATCTGGCTCTCCATGAGGGCCATGCGGCGCTCGAGGATCGCCACGGTCTGGTCGAGGCCCTTCTTGTCGAATAGCTGACTGAACGCTTCGACCGTGGGTTTGAGAGCGAACCGGGCGGTGATCCCGATGACGGGCACCAGGACGATCGAGATTCCCATGAAGACGGCAATCAGGGACGTGATGTCGATGGGGGCGATGGGCATGGCGCTGGGTGCCTCCGAGGGAGGAAAGGGTGCAGTTCCTCATGGTTCATGAGGTCGTCCCGGCAACGCAAGGGTCTCTACTCCGCCTGCTGCGAAGCCGTTCCAACCGATAGGTTCAAGATACCGTCCAATCAGGGTGGAAACGAGAACGGAGCCAGAGGACTGCAGGTGCCTGCACACGCCGAAACTACGGATGTCCAGCGGGCGGCCAACGGAGACCACGACGCCTTCGAGCGTTTGTACCGTGGTCACGTTGGGCGGATCTACGCATTGGCCCGACGGATGACCGGTGAAGATGTGGCTGAGGACCTCACGCAGGAGGTCTTCATTCGCGCCTGGCAGAAGCTGGACACGTTCAAGGGAACCGCGCGCTTCGGCACATGGCTGCACAGGCTAGCGGTGAATCACATCCTGACGAGGAGGCAGACGATGACGAGACGTGAGGCCCGAAGAGTCCGGTCCGAGGGCATCCTCGATCGGGTGACGTCTCCGCTTCGTCGGGACTCGGGCTCCGCCCTCGATCTGGAGGCTGCTGTGGCCCGGCTCCCGAGCGGGGCCAGGGACGTCTTCCTTCTCTACGATGTGGAGGGATACCCCCACAGCGAAATTGCCGGTCTCATGAGCATCTCAGAGGGGACGTCGAAGTCCCAACTGCATAGGGCACGAGCCCTTCTTCGGGAACAGTTGAGGTAGTGGTCATGTCAGCGACTCATGAAGAGTGGATCCTCCAGTTGTCGGGGTACATCGACGGGGGCTTGAGCGGGGATGATCGCAGCGCACTCGAGGCCCACCTGGCCGAGTGCGGCGAGTGCCGCGAGACGCTCGCGGACTTCCGAAGCGTAGTCGCCCGTGCGGGCGAGTTGGGTGACATGCTTCCCGCTCGTGATCTGTGGCCTGGCATCGCCGGCGCGATAGGAGCACCCGTGTCGACCCGCGGTGCCAAGGTGATCGCACTGCCAACCGTCAGCGGGGCCGGACAGGCTCCGGCGGGGATATTCCTCTCGAGACCACAGCTGGCGGCTGCTGCGGGCATCCTGATGCTGATCTCGGCCGTAGCGACCTGGACGGTGGGTCCTGGTCTCGCCGCGGTCGACGCCACCGATGTCGCAACGGCTCCGGCCCAGGAATCCGAAACACGCTTCGCGTCCGAGGCCGCCGAGGCGCCCCCGAGTTTGGCCGAAGAGCTGCGGTCCCTCGAAAGCGCGCTCGGCGACCTGGGGAACGGACTGGATCCGAACACACTGCACATCATTCACAGGAACCTGTCTGTGATCGACCGAGCCATCGAGGACTCCCGGCGGGCCCTCGCGCTCGACCCCGGTAGTGACTTCCTGGAGGAGCATTTGGTTCGGGCCTGGGAGCGGAAGCGAGACTATCTGCAGAGCGCAGTGCGCGTAGTGGAGTGGAACGGATGAGTGGACTCGCCCTCGCCCTCGTGTTGCTCTCGGGCCTTGCCCAACCCGACACCGCTGTGGCCGTCGGTCGCGGAGACCAGGTCGTGGTCCAGCATATCTCCGGCGAGATTCTCGTCCGTGGCTGGGAGCGGGCCGAACTCGAGGTCGTAGGCGACGACGGAGAGGCGGTGGAGGTGCGGGTGACCCGCGCAGGCAACCGTCTGGTCATCGGATCTGATGACCGGCGTGGAAGGCGAAACGCGGACTTCACGCTCTATGTGCCCCGCTGGGCCCCGGTCGAGATCGTCGGGTTGGAGCTCGACGTGCGCCTCGAAGGTCTGGACGCAGGAGCTTCCGTGCAGAATGTCGAGGGTGACATCAGCGTGCGGGGAACCGCCGGATCCCTCGCCGTGACTACGGTGGACGGGGAGGTCACGGTCGAGTCGGTCCGGGGCGCTGTCCGCGTGGACGCTCAGGCGGACGATGTCGTTGTCCGCGACGTGATCGGCGATGTGCGCGTTACCTCGGGTACGGGAGACATCGATCTCATACAGATCGATGGAGACCACGTATTCGCCGAGACGATCGACGGAGAGTTGACCTTTGTGGGGCCGCTCCACGCGGGCGGCACCTACGAGTTCTCGACGCACTCCGGCGATGCGGATGTAACCGTTCCACCGGAGGTCAGTGCCGAGGTCAGCGTCTCTACGTTCGACGGCGACTTCGCTTCGGACTTCCCGGTCACCCTTCGTCGCTCCAGCACCGGGCAGCGGTTCAGCTTCACGCTGGGCGGTGGAGCCGCCAGCCTGTCGATCCGTGTGTTCGATGGGGAAATCCGACTCCGGCAGGGACGGGGCAGGCCATGACACGAAGTCACAACAACGCAGAGGATATGCTGATATGAACAGGTCAATCACATGCATGGCGGTCGCCGCACTCGTCGTGGGTGCCGCATCCGTCGAGGCACAGGAGGAATTCCGACTTTCGGGCAGCGAGGTCGCCGTGTACAACCTCGCAGGCCACGTGTCGATGGTCGTGGGGAGTGGCTCCGACGTCGTCGTTCGCCTGACCCGTGGCGGCGACGACGCGGCGCGTCTTTCGGTCGAAGTAGGTCGGGTGAATGGGACTGAGGCGCTTCGCGTCATCTATCCGGGCGACGCAGTGGTCTATCCGTCGATGGGTCGAGGCTCCACGACGCAGTTGAGCGTTCGTGCGGATGGGACCTTCGGTGACGGAGGCGATGGCCGGGGAGAACGCGTGAGGGTCGGCGGCTCGGGGCAGGGGATCGAGGCTTGGGCCGACATGGTGGTGGAAGTGCCTGCTGGCAAGGGCTTCTCACTCTACCTGGCCGCCGGTGAAGCTGAGGCGCGGGGCATCGACGGTGCTACACGCATCGACACGGGGTCTGGAAGCGTGGAGGCGACAGACATGGCCGGGTCCCTGAACGTCGACAGCGGATCAGGATCGGTGAGAGTCGTGGGCATGCAGGGATCGCTGGACATCGACACGGGATCGGGCAGCGTCCATGTCGAGGCTGTGGATGGAGGCGAGGTGATCATCGATACCGGATCCGGTCGCATCGAGGGGAGCCAGATCCGCGGGACCCTGTTGGGCGTGGACACAGGCTCAGGCTCGGTCGAGCTCGGTGGCGTCACCGCGCCTGAGATCATCGTGGACACAGGCTCCGGTTCGGTCACGTTGGACCTCCTCGCAGACGTCGAGGATCTGGATGTGGACACGGGCTCCGGCTCGGTCACGATCCGCGCCCCCGCATCGCTGGGGGCTGAGGTCGAACTCGACACGGGCAGTGGTGGCATCGACGTGGACTTCGAGGTCGAGGTCAGGTCCGTGCGGCGGGACAGCATGACAGGTCGCATCGGCGACGGGCGCGGGAGTATCCGTATCGACACGGGGTCGGGCAGCATCCGTCTCATCAGAAACTGAGCAGTCGGGCAATCCCCGGATCCGTTCGGCCTCTCGGGCGAGAGGCCGGGCAGGTCCGGGGGATTGTCGCGAAGTGCTGAGCGGTCCGACGCGCCGGTGGATCAGGGTGCCCGGGACAGCTGCACCCAGAATGAGCTACCGCCGTCGGGCAGCCGGTCGACTCCCCAGGTACCACCCATCCGCTGAACACACCGACGGACAATGGCCAGCCCGATGCCGGTACCCTCGAACCTCTGGACCCCACGGAGTCGCTCGAACACCTGGAAGATGCGGTCTTCCTGACCCTCTGGGATGCCGACGCCGTTGTCATCCACTCGAATACGAACCTCTCCGTCCCGATCCTCGGTACGGATGACCACCATGGGCTTCTGCCCCCCGGGCACGAACTTCATGGAGTTGGACAGCAGATTCGTGAATACCTGGACGAGCATGGTGTGATTTCCCAGGACCACGGGCAGGACGGGTGGGACTTCCACGCCCGCGCGGGACGCCTCTACATCCGCCCTGAGCTGTTCGAGCGTCGTCTCGAGAACGGACGAGAGCTGAACGGGCTTCACTTCGATGGACTCGAAGGTCAGTCGGCTGTACTCGAGGAGATCACCTATGAGTTCTTCAGAGTGTCGTCCCGAAGTGATGATCCGGTCCAAGAAGTCTCTTGCTTCGGTCGGCAGTTCGGCCTCGAACCTCTGTTGGAGGGTGTGGGCGAAGCCTTGCATGGTTCTAAGCGGCGCCCGCAGGTCATGCGAAACGGAATAGGCGAAGGCCTCGAGTTCTTCATTGGCCTGGCGCAGTTCCGCACTGAGGATGCGGTAACGGGCCTCGCTGTCTCGCAGAGCGACCTCTGCCTCGAGACGCCGAACGTATACGCCGATGGCAGCAGCGATCCCGGCACCCATTCGACGGAAGCGCTCGTCGAACGTCTTCGGCTCAGTCGACGCGAGGGTGAGGGTACCGATGATCTCGCCATCGGTCCAAAGCGGAAACGCAGCGTACCCCGACAGGATCAGGTGCTCGAGAAAGGGTGCCTTGGGTTCTTCACGCTGCTCGGGTTGCGTCTCCATCAGTGGGCTGCCGGTCCGGACCGCGACTCCCGATAGACTGTCGTCGATATCGACCGCCGAGAACCCGCCTTCCGGAAGGTCGATACCTCGAGCGGCAACCACCACCAGGTTCATCCTGGACGAGTCCAAGAGCTCCAATGCGGCGATGCGACAGCCCAGGACCTCGCGCACGTGATCGAGCAGTTTGGCGTGCGCGTCCCCGAGAGCCGACGAAGTGAGAATGATCTCCGACAGGCGGTAGAGACCCTGCAGATCCGCGTTGCGGGCTGCCGCCTCCACGAGAGCCGTGTGTTCAGCCGTGTGGTCCACCATCACGCCGTGGGCCCAGATCAATCCGTCGTACGGATCTTCGAAGACGCTCACCGAAGCCCTGATCCATCGCTGCGGCCCGTTCGCTGAGGTGACCTGGTACTCGCTGCTGAGGGTGTGAAGAGGGGGGTTGGCCGTCAGATCGTCCCAATCGACCCCCGGCAGGACGTAGTCCTTCCAGAGGTCGGGGTCGTTCATGAAGACCTCGGGGGTGATCCCGAACAGCTCGTGCACCTGGGGTGACACCTCGGTCACCCTGCCCGAGCCGAGATCGACAGACAGGAACACTTCGGGGATGCTGTCCACCAGCGTCTGGAGTTCCGTGGTCTTCAGATCCAACGCGTGACCGGTCTCCGCCCAATCCCGACGGTCGCGCAGCCGGCGCTCGGAGATTGTCAGCCGAAGGCTGAGCTGTTCCGGGTCGATCGGCTTGCCCACGAAGTCGTCCACGCCGGCCTCGAGCATGACCATCAGGAGCTCCGGGTCCGTGAGAACCGTGACCGCGAGGATGAGCGTGGTTCGGCCACTGGGATGTCCCCGGATCAGTCTGCAGACGTCGCGGGCGTCCCTTCCGGGCGCTTCGGCGTCGAGGACGACGAGATCCGCCGGATCTTCCTGAAAGGTGGACCAGACACGGTCCCCCGTGTCGCATAGCACGACCGTGTAGCCGCGCCCCCTCAGCAGTTCAGGGACCAGTTTGATATCGGCGGTGGTCCCGTCCACCACCAGCGCTCTGGGACCTTGGGGCTCTGTCGGAGGGATACCCGATGGCTTCGAACCGACTTCGTGATGGTGCTTTGCCCTTCCCTTTCCGGTCACCGGTTAGCGGGTTCGGACAGGGATCGGGAAGGTCCGGTTCTCGAAGGAAAAGACGAGGTCTCCTCCATCGCCGGACGGAACGAACGAGAACGTCAGGGTCTCGACGTGGCTCTCCAGTATCGTCGGGGTTACCACGAAGCTCCCGATATCGGCGGCCCTTACTTCCGGGGTCAAGGGGATACCCCAACGGTCCAGGCTGCCGTTGATCACGATCGTCCACGAGTCCTGGGTGGGAACGGCATACAGTCCGAACGAGCCGGCATCCAACTCGACGCTCCCCACTGTGGCAGCAGATGTCAGATGGAGGGCGGTGGGCTCATTCGCCCCCATCCGCCACGGCACCTCGAACGGATCGAGGTCGCCGACCATGACCCGGCCTTTTGCGGATGGCCGACTGTAGCAGAGCTTCGCCGGGAAGCCCGCCAGGTCCATGAAGACGGAATCGAGCGGACTCGCCCGGGTTGCAGCTTCCTCTGCCGATGCGCTCGTCGCGCAGTTCGGCAGGGGGGGAGGCGCGGCAGCGACGTCAGGCTCGGCCTGGGAGCACGCGAGCGCGAACGAGGCCAGGATGACGATCACGGGGAGCTGGGAGGTGCGCATGAGTTCTCTGGGTCGGAGCGCCATTCTAGCGCCATACTAGTGTCGGGGCCCGTCTATATAGGGCGAGTGCCCCCGACCGGGCCAGCCTGTCCCGGATGACTCCGCGCTCAGGCGGTCGCTGTCGCGGCCCCTACTCACTCGCGCCGAGCGTACCTCCGTTGCGCAGGCGAGCGGCGCGGGCCAGGGCGGCCTCTGCCTCGACGAAGCGGGCGCCGCCCTCCTCCAGCGCGGTCTGGTACCCGCGCCTGGCAGCCTCCCAATCCCAGCGCTCTTCGGCGGCCAAGCCCACGAGGAACGCTTCGACGGCATCCGTGGAAATCCCGGTGGTGCGGTAGGAAACAGGTGCGGCGTCAGGGCTAGGATCGCTCCAAACAGGCAAGCGGTCGAGGCGCCCGAGGGCTCCGAGGAGAGAGCCCACCACCGTCCGGGTCAGACTTGTGGGGTCGGGGTCGTTGGGGGTCGCTGCTCGCCACGAGGTCACAATGGAACCGGTCTCCGACTGGGTCAGGCGGAGGTCCAGGTATGCCGAGTCCAGGCCGACGCTCGCCCAGCTACCGGAGAGGATGAACTCCGCGCCCGGTGACACGCCTGCCGCCGGCGCTCCCGCCGGCCTGGCGTCTCCCCGGCGCTCAGCCGCAACGGCGGCCGCGAAGCGTCGGCGTTCGACCCACTCCACGTCGGCACGGCGCAGCAGTGCGGCGCCGACGAGTTCGGATATAGCCAACCCGGGCTCCACCGGGCCCCCGAGTTCAAAGGGGGTCCCGACCAATTGGAATTCTCCGACCGAGACCCGTGGCGCCTCGGGAAGAGGCTGTGTGCGGACGTGGGCCAGCGCCCCCCACTCGGCTTCGGAGGCACGGGCCGGCACGTTTGTGCCTCCCGGGGTGGGCCCGCCCCCTGACGAGCAGGAGGTGAGGAGCAGGGCTGTGACCAACGAGGCCGTGCTGACGCTGCGGGGATTCTGCATGATCGCAATCCGTCGGTTCCGTGGGATTGGTGGCTCGCCCTCAAAGCTAGTCACGGCAAGGCGAGGAGGACCAGAAGAACCGTTGGAACTCTTCCTAGTCGGACCAGACTTTCATCGCCGCTTTCGCGGCGAAGGTCCCGGTGTGACCTTGGGCCTGCCCGCAGATATCCAGTCCCCAGAGCGGAGTCGTCGATGTCCGCCCCAACAGGCGAGTTCAGATTCCATCATCCGGTCGAGGTGCGATTTCGCGATATCGACATCGGCGGCCACGCACACCACTCCGAGGCGTTGATCTACTTCGAGGAGGCGCGTGCCTCCTACTGGCGAGAGGTGGCGCGGAAGGGCGGACTGGAGGACGTCGACTATGTGCTGGCGGAGGCCACGGTGCGCTGGCACGCGCGGATTCTGTGGCCACAGACACTGTCCGTCGGCGTCCGGGTGAGCCGGCTGGGCCGGAAGCACTGGGAAATGGAGTATGCGATATCCGGCCCCGACCACGTCCGGCTCGTCTCCGGGAAGACGACGCAGGTCATGTACGACTACGGAGCCGGTCGAGCGAAGATCATTCCCGGTGAGGTGCGTTCAGCCATGGACGCGTTCGACGGCCCCTTCGGATCCGGTGGGCGTCCTCACGTTCCTGGATGACACCCGGCGGGCGGCAGGGTCTTTTGGGTGTGTAATTCCCGAGGGCGTTCAGGAGTATGATGGTCATGAGGATTCAGAACTGCGCGCCATCGCTGGACACGTGTGAGGGGGGGGGCGCCGGACCCGTTGTCGGATTGGCGTATCGCGGGTAGCTTCCGAGTCTGTTTGCGCCAGAGTCCTGATGGAACTCCGGACCCTGGGGCATTTTTGCGGTTAGTAGTCCCAAGGAACCGTTCGGTCCCGGTCCGGACGTTCTGGGTAAGCGGACGCATTGCCAGGGGGAAGCCCCGAGGAGACACAGGCCATGGCGGGAAGGCTCAAGCTCGCAGTACTCACGATGGCGACCGTAGGCTTTTCTTTCGGCCAGGTCGCATCGGTGCAGGCGCAGGAGGCGGGAGGCCGCTTCCGCGTGCTCATTCCTTACTTCGAGCCCCTCGAAGGAGCCGACGACGATTTTGGTAAGGATGCGTCGAAGGAGTTGCGTGAGCTCATGAACACGCTGGCGACGCACCAGCCGATCGAAGAGAAGGAAATCAAGCGCAACCTGAAGCGCTTCGACATGGACATGGATGACCTCGACTGCATCCGCACGAGGCAGCTAGCCAGTCAGATCGACGCCCAGGTCGCCCTTTGCGCCGCCTATACGACCGATGAGTCCGACGCTTCGACCGTGAGCGCGGAATTCTGGGACATCGCCAGCGGCGAGTCCTTCGTGGTCGAGTCGACTACGGTGGGCAAAGACGAGGAGGCCGAGGCCGCCGAGCACATTTTCGGCAAGTTCGACGCTTACGTGCAGCAGATCCGTTTCGTCGCGTTCTGCGGTGAGTACGCCGCCAGCCAGCAGTGGGAGAACGCGCTGCGCAACTGTGACCAGGCGCTCGAGCTGAACCCGGGTACCGTGAGCACGCGTTTTCAGCGTGCGCGGATCCTCTACGACTCCGACCGGCTCCCCGAGTCGCTCGAGGAGCTGGGACGCGTCCTCGAGATGGATCCCTTCCATCAGGACGCTCTCCAGTTGGCCGGATACGTGTCTGCGGTCCAGGGTGACGACGAGTCCGCTCGTAACTATTACTCGCAGTACCTCGAGCTCAATCCGTCGAACGCAGCCGTGCGCATGAGCATCGCGTACGACCTTGCGCAGGCGGGCGACCCTGTCGGAGCGATGCAGCTCATTCAGGTGGGTCTCGATGTCGATTCCGAGAATGCGGACCTTTGGGAGCAGTACGGTGGCTTCGCGTTCGCCGCAGCGATCAAGGCAGAGCAGCAGGCTGCTGTAGGCGCTGAGAATGGTGGGGGCGTGCCGCCCGAGGCGGTGGAGTTCTACAGCCAGGCCATCAACGCCTACAGCCGCGTCTTCGATGCCAAAGGTGCGGAGACCCCGGTGGGCCATCTCCGCAACATCATCTCTGCGCACATCAAGCTGGATGAGTTGACCGAGGCCATCACGATGGCCGAGCGGACGCTCGAAACCCACGCCCAGGAAGATGTCATCTGGTCCATCTATGCCGACGCCCTGCAGCGGAGCGAGCGACTGGATGATGCGATCGTCGCACTGGACAGGGTTCGGGAGATCAATCCTGCCTACCCGAACATCGCGCTTCGGCAGGGAAGTTGGCTTATCCAGGCCGGTCGGATCGAGGACGCAGCCACGATTCTCGCTGAAGCCGCAGCGGGTAATCCCGATCAGGCTGAGCAGGCAGCCAGGCTGATCTTCGCAGATGCGTACAGCAACGGGTACCAGAAGGAACGGTTCCAGTATGCCATCGCGGGCTTCCGTGCAGCCAAGGAACTGCCCGAAATCAGCGAGAGCATGATCAACCAGCTGAATTTCTGGCAAGCCTTCAGCATCTACCGGGCTGCGATCGCTCAGCAGGAGCCTCAGACGCTCGAGACGGCCAACGCCACGTTGCCGCGATTCCAGGAGGCGATGCGTCTCTTCCAGAGCAGCGGGGACTATCCGGCGTCGGTGAACGTCAACCTGCAGCAGCTCATGGACAACACGAACACGTACATCGAGATCCAGGAAGCGATCGTCAAGCGGGGTCGCTGAGCGACGTCGCTCGACCAGGCGCTTGAGGCGCCGCGGGGCTTCGGCCCCGCGGCGCCTTTTCTTTGATGCCAACTCAGCGTTGGCCCGATCGATGAACGTCCCGCCCCCTCCCGGCGTGCGGATGCGGGTCCCTCCCGTTGGTTCTCCTGCCCCACTCTGTCCCACGACATTCCTGGAAACGTCTTCGGTTTTTATTCGGAAACTGCGGGAATTGCTCTGAGGGGCATTTCCGGTAATGACAGGTACGGTGGGCCGTTCCGGACCATTCCCAGCTCCTGGGCCGAGGCAATAATTGCTAAAAACGGACTCTTGACGTTGTCACCCATTGCATCGTATTATGGCTCCACAGTATCCCACTTCTACCCACTTCATCCCACTTCCTGGTATTCCTGTGAGCACGTTCGTCGGCGAATACGAGCACCAGATGGACGACAAGGGGCGCGTCAGCCTCCCTTCGGCGTTCCGCCGCGAGGCGGAAGCGTTCGTGCTCGTCCACCTCCCGTGGGAGGGTCCGTATCTGACGCTGCTGCCGGAAGGGAAGTGGGCCGAGGTGCAGGAGAAGCTGCTGGAGTACCGGCAGCAGGGGCGCGAGGCATGGAACCAGGTGCGGTTCATCGTGTCCCGCGCGGTCGAGCTCAGCCCCGACAAGCAGGGGCGCATCCTTATCCCGGGCCACCTGCATGCAGTGGCGGGTCTTTCCGGATCGGTGCTGCTCAACGGGAATCTGGACCGGGTGGAGCTCTGGAATCCGGACACGTTCCGCGGATCGGCCCCTGATGGGGAGGGTGGGTTGGAGGAAGTCTGGTACCGGGTCTGGGGCTGATCATGTCCGCCCCCCTAGCCGAAAACGGGACGGGATACCACGAGCCCGTGATGGTGGAGCAGGTCCTGGATCAGCTCGGTGTGAAGGCCGACGGCCTCTACCTCGACGGTACGCTTGGGGGTGGAGGGCACACGGCCCGCATACTGGAGTCTGCTTCCGGCTGCCGCGTGATCGCCGTCGATCGGGATCTCGATGCGTTGGAGGAGGCGGGCCGGCGTCTGGAGGCCTACAAGGACCGCGTCCACTTTCTTCATCTCCGGTTCGATGAGGCTGTCGACGATCCCGAGGTGCGGGGCAGAGCCCTCGACGGCGTACTACTGGACCTCGGGGTGAGTTCGCATCAACTAGACGACGACCGGCGCGGCTTCGCGTTCCGTCGAGGCGTCGCGCTGGACATGCGGATGGACACCACCGCAGAGACCGACGCGTCCACGTTCCTGGCCGAGGCCAGCGAGGAGACCCTCACATCCGTGTTTCGGGAGCTGGGGGAAGAGCCCCGGGCCCGCCGGTTGGCCCGGGAGGTCGTGAAGCGCCGCGCCACCGAGCGATTCGAGACCAGCGACCAACTGGTGGCAGCCCTTTCCGTAACGCTCGGGCGATCCCCTTCCGCGCAGGAGAAGGCCAGGATCTTCCAGGCGCTCCGGATCGCGGTGAATGGAGAGCTCGAATCGCTCGAGGGCGCGCTTCCGGCGCTGAGGGATGTCCTGACGCAGGGCGGAGTGCTCGTCGTGATCGCATATCACTCGCTCGAAGACAGGATCGTGAAGAACGCGTTTCGCGACTGGAGCCGAAGCTGTGTGTGCCCGCCCCGATTGCCCGTGTGCACGTGCCGTGGCAAGCCGCTGGGAACGACGCTGACGCGGAAGCCGCTTCGGCCCACGGAAGAAGAAGTGAGCCGGAATCCCCGCGCCCGCAGCGCACGACTGCGGGCCTGGCGGAGGGCTGCTTGATGGATGCCCTCGCGCATCTGCGTGCCGCACTCACGGTGGTGGCCCTTCTGGGGTCCCTGGGCATGGTGACGTGGAGACAGAGTCGGGCGTTCGAGGCCCTGGGTGATCTGGACCGGGCGCAGCGTCAGGCCTCCGTGCTCGAGGCCGAACGCGTCGACCTCCACAGGACGATCCAGGTCATGGAGAGCCGCTCGCAGGTGGTTCCCCGGGCCCGCGACGAGTTGGGGATGCACACACCCGACGCCACCGAGTTGGTCATTCTTCCAGGGGAGGTGGTGCTGTGAATCGGCCCGACAACCTCCTCCGGCCCCTGTCGTCCCGGCGCCGCGTGCTCCTGGCCGGGTGGCTATTGTGGACGGCTGCACTCGGACTGCGCGCCGGGCAGATCCAGCTCGCCCAGGGGAGCGTCTGGCAGGAGCAGGCCGAGAGTCAGCAGCAGATGGACCAGCAGATTGCTGCTCCCCGTGGCACCATCCTCGATCGGGACGGGACGGCTCTCGCAGTCTCACGCGAGCGTTATACCGTGGCGGTGGCCGCTGATCAGATTTCCGACCCCTCCGCGGTACAGGACCTGCTGGTGGACGCCCTCAGGATCAGCCGCGAGAAAGCGCGGTCGGTCACCGACCCCGATCGGCGCTGGAACCCGATCGCTGGACGCTATGGACCCGCGACCCGGGAACTGCTCTCTGGAATCCGCGGGATCTACCTGGAGCGTGAGCTGGAGCGGTACCACCCGCATGGTGATCTCGCCCGCGGTGTCCTCGGCAGCGTCATCGACGGGTCGGGCCAGGGAGGGGTCGAGCAGGGATTCGACGGTCTGCTGAGCGGTCACGCCGGGAGCGAGGTAGTAGCCCGGGATGTGCGGGGTCAGCCGATTCCGGGTGAGACCTTCGTCGTGGAACGTCCGCTGGCCGGGGGCCAGGTGGTTCTCACGATCGACCTGGACCTGCAGGAGATCGCCCGCGAGGCCTTGGAAGAGGCCATCGAGACGACGGAGGCTCGCGGGGGTGACGTGCTCGTGACCGATCCGGAGACCGGTGAGATCCTCGCCCTGGTCTCCATTCGTGACGGCCGCACTGCCGGGCTGTCCGCGATCAACACTGCGTACGAGCCCGGATCCACGCTGAAGCCCTTCACCGTGGCCGGGATCCTCTCGCACGGCCTGGGCGCCCTGACCGACACCGTGGACGTCGAGGATGGCACGTGGGAGGTCGCAGGACGGACTCTGCACGACGTGCACGCCGAAGGCCGCATGACCATGGCCGACGCCCTGCGTGTCTCCTCCAACGTCGGCATCGCAAAGGCAGCTCAGGCACTCAGCGTCGGGCAGCACTACGAGACGCTCAGGGACTTCGGCTTCGGTGTGCCCACGGGAATCGAAATCCCTGGTGAGGTGGGCGGGACCCTGCGGCGTCCCGCCAGTTGGTCCAGGCAGTCGCCGGCATCGCTGGCCATCGGCTATGAGGTTTCCGTGACGCCTCTCCAGATGGCGATCGCATACGGCGCCCTCGCGAACGGCGGGCGTCTCATGGAGCCTCGATTGGTGAAGGAAATCCGGGGTGCCGACGGCCAGGTCATCGAGAGCTTCGGTCCCCAGGTCGTCCGACGCGTGGCCGGGGACGACGTGACGCGGGCCATCAGCAAGGTGCTGGTCGACGTGGTCGAGGATGGCACCGGCACCGAGGCCCAGATGAGCACCTTCAGCGTGGCCGGCAAGAGTGGAACCGCGAGGGCATACTCGACCGACGGCGGCTACGTCGCGGGCAACTACTACTCGTCGTTCGTGGGTTTCTTCCCGGCCGAGGCACCGCAGTTGGTGATTCTGGTCAAGCTGGAGAACCCCCAAGGAGCCTACTACGGCGGGACCGTGGCAGCTCCCGTGACGCGGGCCACGATGGAGGCTGCCCTCGCTGCGCGGACGAGCCCGCTGGATCGCACCGCACTGGCGCGGGCCATGCAGGCCGCGCCTGGGCCGGCGATCCCGAGCGCCGCCCGTTTCGCCGGACTCGGCATCACTTCGTCCGCGGTCGCGTCGGACGGCGTGCCTTACGAGGCGCCAGCCGAGCTGGACGGGGGCGGAGTGCCGATCCCCGATGTAGCCGGTCTCCCGTCACGGGTGGCTGCGCGCCGCCTGCACGCACTCGGGCTGCGCGTGGAGCGGGAGAGCGCGGGAGACATCGCCGGCACGATCCCGGCAGCGGGGACCAGGGCTCTACCCGGTGACACCGTTCGCCTGCGAATTCGCCGGAGGATAGATGGCTGAGCGACCGGTGACACTGCACTCGGTGGGCGAAGTCCTCCGGTCGGCTGGCCTCCTCACGGAGACGCGCGGCCCGGGGGACGTCGCCGTTATGGGCGTAAGCCAGGACTCGCGCCAGGTCCGTCCCGGCGACCTCTTCCTGGCTTGGGAGGGAACGGCGTTCGACGCTCACGACTTCGTCGCAGAGGCAGCGGAGAGAGGTGCTGCTGCCGCGGTCGTGGAGCACCCCGTCGACGCTGAGATCCCTCAGGTTGTCGTCACCAACGGCCGCGGTGCCGCAGCCCTCGCGGCCGATCACGTCATGGGGTCGCCCTGGAGAGACCTGCACACTGTGGGTGTCACCGGGACCAACGGAAAATCGACCACAGCCGTGCTGGCCCGGCACCTACTGGCCCGGCGTGGTCCGGCTGCGGTGATCGGCACTCTGGGCGTCATGGACGCGGAAGGCGTGCGGCCGGGTACCGAGGCTCTCACCACCCCGGGCCCGGTTCAGGTTGCGGTGTGGCTGAGGGATCTCGCGGACGGTGGGGTCCAGGCCGTGGTCATCGAAGCATCGTCCCATGCGCTGGAGCAGCGCCGTCTGGATGGCGTCCGCTTCGACGTCGGCGTCTTCACGAATCTCTCGCAAGATCATCTGGATTATCACCAGGACTCGGAGTCGTACTTCGGAGCCAAGGCCCGGTTGGTCGGGCTCGTATCTCCCGACGGCACCGTCGTGGTGAATCGTGACGATCCGGCTTGGGCGGACCTGGACACCGGAGGACGAGCGGTCCGGACGTTCGCCGTGGACCACGATTCCGACATCAGGGCGACTCAGGTGGTGCTGGGTCCCGACGGCTCGAGCTTCACCCTCACCGTGGACGGGAACGCCGCTGACGTCCAGCTGCCGCTGCTGGGAGGCTACAACGTCGAGAACGCTCTCGCTGCGGCCGCTGTCGCCTCATGTGCCGGGATGTCCGTCGACGAGATCGCGCTGGGCCTGCAGACCGCCCCTCAGGTTCCCGGCAGACTGGAGATCGTGGAAGTCGATCCGTTCCGGGTCGTGATTGACTTCGCGCACACACCGGACGCCCTGGACGGGGTGTTGGCTGCGGTGCGCCCACTCACGGCACGCCGCCTGATCGTGGTGTTCGGTGCCGGGGGCGATCGTGACCGCACGAAGCGAGGCCCGATGGGCGAGGCGGTCGCGCGGTATGCGGACGAAGTCTTCCTCACGTCCGACAACCCCCGGACGGAGAACCCCGAGAGCATTCTCGACGACGTGGCGGAAGGCCTGTCTGGCAAGCCGTTCCATCGGAGCGTCGATCGCCGGGAGGCCATCCGTGGCGCCCTCGGGTCTGCTGCCTCAGGCGACACCGTGGTCCTCGCAGGCAAAGGGCACGAGACCTACCAGGTCATCGGGCTCGAGAAGCGGCCATTCGACGAGCGCATCATCGTTCGGGAATGCCTGCAGGAGCTGAGGTCCTCGTGAGCGCCTTCACCTGGACCGATGAGGCGGTGCGTTCCGCGCTGAGTCTGCGCACCGATCTGGCCGACGACGACGTGCGCTTCGCCTCCGTGTGTACGGATTCCAGGGCCATCGAGGCCGGAGATCTCTACGTAGCGCTGAAGGGTGAACGCTTCGACGGCCACGATTTCGTCGCCGAGGCCCTCGCGCGCGGAGCTGGTGGTGCCGTCGTCTCACGGCCCACGGCGGCCGATGCTTCGAGCCGGCTGTATCCCGTCGACGACACCCTCGCGGCGCTTGGCCACCTGGCTCTCTTTCGCCGAAATGCTCTGACGGTCCCCGTGGTCGGCATCACGGGTTCGGCCGGGAAGACGTCCACCAAGGATCTGACCCGTGCAGCGTTGCAGGAGAGCCGCATCGTTCATGCGACCAAGGGCAACCTGAACAATCGCATCGGCATGCCGCTGACTCTCCTGGCCGCGCCGGACGAGGCCGAGGTAGTGATCCTCGAGATGGGTACGAACGAGCCGGGCGAAATAGCGGTTCTGGCGGCCGTCGCGCGGCCCGATGTGGCGGTGCTCACGACGGTCGGTGAGAGCCACCTCGAGAAGCTGGGATCGATCGAGGGAGTTCTCGAGGAGAAGCTCGCGCTCCTGAGGGGCATGGCGGAGGGCGGCCGTTGCGTGGTGGGAGACGAGCCGGACTTCCTGCCCGATGCGGTCCGTGAAATCTGCCCGGAAGTACGTGTGGCCGGTTGGAGCGAGCGAGCGGACGCCGATCTCCGTCCAGAGGCGTTGGACGTGGACCACTGGGGAGCACATCGGTTCACATGGCGGGACCAGGTCGTCACCATGCCCCTGCCCGGACGTCACGCGGTGACGAACGCCATGCTGGCCCTGGCTGTTGCAGACCTGCTGGGTGTGCCGCCGCGGGATGCCGCACGGGGATTGGCCACCGCAGAGACCGGATCCATGCGCGGGGAAGTGCGCCGGCTCGGGGGCCTGACCCTGGTGGTCGACTGCTACAACGCCAATCCCCAGAGCGTACGGGTAGCCCTCGACCTGCTCGACGGTCAGTCCCGGGCAGGCGGTCGTGTCGCGGTGCTCGGGACCATGCTGGAGCTGGGTGCCGAGTCCTCTCGCCTCCACGTCGACGCGCTGACCGACGCCCTCGATCGCTCGATCGACACGGTCGTCGCGACGGGGGCCTTCGCTGACGCAGCAGAGGTGCTGGGTCTCGATGGAGAAGAGCGAGTCATCGCGGCCCAGACGTGGCAGGAAGCGTATCCGATGCTCCGCCAGCGCCTGGGTGGCCAGGAGGTGGTCCTGCTCAAGGCTTCGCGCGGGGTCGCCCTGGAGGGAATCCTGCCGATGCTGGAGGCCGACTTCGGCGATGCCGCCGCGGCAGGAGGTCAGGCCTGATGCTCTATCATCTCCTGCCTCGGTTCGCGGACGTCCACATCGTCTTCAACCTGTTCCAGTATCTGACCTTCAGGGCCGTCGGCGCCGTCGTCACGGCTCTGATGATCGCGTTCCTGGCCGGGCCGCCTGCCATTCGCTGGTTGACCCGCCTGAAGGTCGGCCAGGTCGTCCGGGAGCTTGGACCGGAATCGCACCTCGAAAAGGCCGGCACGCCCACCATGGGCGGGGTCATCATCATCGCAGCAGCCGTGTCGTCGACTCTTCTGTGGGCCGAGATCACGAACTGGTACACGATGATCGCAGTGGGTGCGCTCATATGGATGGGCGCGATCGGGTTCCTGGACGATTACCTGAAGGTGGTTCGGAACCACTCCGAGGGGCTCATCGCCCGGTACAAGATGATCGGCCAGATCACCTTCGGCGTCGCGCTGGCAGGGCTGCTACTCTGGCACCCCATTTCGCCGTACCCGACCACGTGGACGAGCGTGCCGTTCTTCAGCGATTGGGTCGCGTCCTTCTGGGCCCCGGCGTTCGTCGTGTTCGTCGCGATCGTGGTCGCCGGCACATCCAATACGGTGAACCTGACGGACGGACTCGACGGTCTGGCCGCCGGACTCGCTGCGATCGCCGCGGTGACTTTCGGCCTGGTGGCCTACGTCTCCGGGCGAGTGGACACGTCCCGCTATCTGGGACTCCTCTACCTCCCCGGGGCGGGCGAACTGTCCATCTTCGCCGTCGCCCTCGCAGGAGCGGCCGTCGGCTTTCTCTGGTACAACGCCCACCCGGCCGAGGTCTTCATGGGCGACACCGGGTCCCTCGGCCTCGGTGGGGCGATCGGGGTCATGGCCATCCTCCTCAAGGCGGAATTCCTCCTGGTCATCGCCGGGGGCGTGTTCGTCATCGAGGGTCTGTCCGTGATCCTGCAGGTCAACTGGTTCCGGTACACCGCGCGCCGGTATGGGCAGGGGCGCCGGATCTTCAGGATGGCTCCCATCCACCACCACTTCGAGAAGCTCGGCTGGCCCGAGACGAAGGTGGTGACGCGCTTCTGGATCGTCGGAATCCTGTTCGCGATGGTCGCGATCAGCACGCTGAAGATCCGGTGAGCGAATATGCTGCGTTGTTGGAATGGAATCAGGATTCGTGAGTGGTTTGAGTGGAGTGAAAGTTGCGGTCATCGGCCTAGGGGCCAGCGGCGTCGCCGCTGCCCGGTTGGCCCTGAAACAGGAAGGAGAAGTCTATGTCTCGGATCTGCGCACTGATGCCCAGACTACAGCTCGTGGAGCCCAGCTCCGAAGCCTCGGAGCCGTCGTCGACATGGGGGGACATGACCTCGAGCGAGTGGCGGAAGCCGACCTCGTCGTCGCCAGCCCAGGGATCCCCCCGGACGCTCCAGTGCTCCGCTCCCTCGAAGAGCGGGGAAAAGAGTGGATCTCCGAACCGGAGTTCGCCGTTCGGTTCTATCGCGGTTCACTGATCGCGATCACCGGAACCAACGGAAAGACGACGACCAGCATGCTCACGGCACACCTGCTCGAGACGGCGGGACACCGCGTCGCCCTTGGGGGCAACGTGGGTGGAGGCATGGCCCCACCTGCCTCGGAACTGGCTCTCCTGGAGCCGGTGCCGGAGTGGTACGTGCTCGAGCTCTCGTCCTTCCAGCTCGCAGGCGTCGACACGCTGCGCCCGGACATCGGAGTGGTGACGAACCTTTCTCCCGACCACCTCGATCGGTACGAGAGTCTGGACGCCTACTACGCCGATAAGCGGCACATCTTCGACAATGCGGACGAAGCGTCACGGTGGGTGCTCCCAGCCGGTGACCCCTCGGTGAATCACCTCGCGGGAGAAGCGTCCGGCGGCCGGTATTACTTCGGCGGCACACGCGCCGCCGGGAGCCATGCGTTCCTGGAAGACGGCATGCTCACCCTGGCCAGCGCCGGCCAGACGGAGTCAGTGCTGGCTGAGGAGGCTTTGCCGCTCCTGGGGCGTCACAATCGCCTGAACGCCCTGACCGCGGCGCTCACTGCGCGATTGACGGGGGTCTCGGCCGAAGAGTTGGCAGAGGGCCTGCGCACCGCCAAGCCCCTCCCACACCGCCTCGAGCCGATCGTTGAACTGAACGGCGTCCTTTGGGTCAACGACTCCAAGGCGACGAACGTCGCGGCCACACGGAGCGCCCTCGAGAGCCTCGAGCGTCCAGTTGTCCTGCTGGCAGGAGGAACGGACAAGGGAGAGGACTTCTCGTCGCTGAGGGGATCGCTCGCCGGCGTACGCGCGGTGGTGCTCTTCGGCGCAGCGGCCGAGCGCATGGCCGACCAACTCGAGGGCTCCGCTCCCATCGTGATGGCGGGGGGCCAGTTCACCGACGTGGTCGGTGCCGCTCGGCGGTTGGCGTGTCCCGGTGACATCGCGCTCCTGTCTCCGGCCTGCTCCTCGTTCGACATGTTCACCGACTACGAAGACCGCGGGAGGCGCTTCGCGGCCCTCGCCCGGGGATCCGTCTGATGGCTGCCCGGCCACTCGACGTAGCCCCGATGGGGCCGGTCAGGCTTCCGGATTCCGGTCTCGGGCGCGGCTGGGAGGCCACGGCCGTCCTACTCCTCACTCTGCTGCTTCTGTCGTTCGGGGTGGTGACGCTCTACAGCGCGTCGTCCGTCTTGGCCGTTCGAGAGGGCCGCCCCGACACGTTCTACGCGCTCCGCCAAGGGATCGGCGCTCTCGTGGGGCTGGTGGTCCTGGGCGGCTGCGCCTTCACGCCGTATCGGTTGTGGGAGCGCCTCGCGTGGCCGCTCGTGTGTGCTGCCATAGCGATGCTCACCGTGGTCGTGCTGCCGGGAACGGAGTCGATCGCACCCGAGATCAACGGCGCGCGCCGTTGGCTTCGCATCGGAGTCTCCGTGCAACCGTCGGAGTTCGCCAAGGTGGCGATCGTCATCTGGACGGCCGCCATGGCGGTGAAGAAGGCACCCCACTTCCAGAGCCTCTCGAGGGGGCTGGGTCCCTTCCTGCTGGTATGGGGTGTCGTGATGGGACTGGTGGTCCTGGAGCCGGACCTCTCGACTGCGGCCCTCATCGGCATCCTGGGCTGTCTGGTGGTGTTCGCCGGCGGCGCGCGCATCGCGCATTTCCTGGTCCTGGGCCTCCCGGTCGCCCTGTTCGCTCAGCGCCAGCTCACCGTGGGATTCCGCGCTGACCGCATGGTGTCGTTCCTGGATCCCACCGTGGATCCCACCGGGGCGGGGTTTCAGGTGCGCCAGTCACTCGTGGCGCTCGGCTCCGGAGGGCTCACGGGGGTCGGGTTCGGCGAGGGGCGACAGAAGTTCGGCTTCCTGCCCGAGGCCCACAACGACTTCATCTTCGCCATGGTAGGCGAGGAGTGGGGCTTCCTCGGCGTGCTGTTCCTGATGTCGCTGTACGCCACGATCGTGCTGGTGGGCTTCCGCATCGCCGGACGCGCGCCCGATCTGTTCGGCGAACTGCTGGCAATCGGCTTCACGAGCCTCATCGCGCTGCAGGCGCTGCTTCACATGGGTGTGGGCCTGGGGGTCGTTCCTGCGACTGGCCTCGCGCTTCCTCTGGTGTCCTACGGACGCTCCAACCTCCTCGTCACGTTGGTGGCGCTGGGCATCCTGATCTCGGTGGCGCGCGCGGCCCCGGGGGGGAAGATGGCCCGTGTCTGACCAGGAACGGAGCGTCGTGGTGTTTTCCGGAGGCGGAACCGGCGGCCATCTCTATCCGGCGTTGGCGATCGCCGATGCGCTGGTCGAGATCCGTCCGGACATCCATGTGTTCTTCCTCGGCGCGGCGCGTGGGCTGGAAGCTCGGATTCTCCCTCAGAGGGGTCTCGCTCATCGCCTGCTGCCGGTGCAGGGATTCCAACGGGGAGAGGGCCTGGCCAATTGGCGTGTGGCGCCCGCGCTCATCGACTCTCTCCGGACCGTGCGGCAGGTCTTCCTCGAGCTGCGGCCCGACGCAGTGGTCGTGACCGGGGGCTATGCGGGCGGTCCGGCCGGGATCATGGCGGGAATCATGGGCCTTCCGCTGGTCCTGCAGGAGCAGAACTCGCTTCCCGGCGTGACGACCAAGGTCCTCAGCCGGTGGGCACGACGCATCCACGTCGCGTTTCCCGAGGCCACCGACCATCTGCCGAAGTCCCGGCGAGAGCGGGTTCGGTTCAGTGGCAACCCGGTGCGAGCCACCGTCGCGCTGGCTCCGACGGAGGCCAGGCGGCGCTTCGCTCTGCCAGACGCGGATCCGGTGCTGCTCGTGTCCGGGGGAAGTCAGGGATCCCTCGCACTCAACCGCACGCTCGCCGACGCGATCGAGGGTGTCGTTCGCGGGGACCTGGTCCGCCCCGGCGGCCTGCACATCCTGTGGGCGACAGGACCCAAGCACTTCGACGAGGTATCTGCCCGGTTGGGAGACGTGGGCTCGCCGGACTGGGTTCACGTCTCCCCGTACATCGATGACATGCCGACCGCTCTCGCGGCCGCAGATCTGGCTCTGACTCGCGCGGGCGCCATGACGACCGCCGAGCTCCTGAACAACGGGCTGCCGGCCATCCTCATCCCGCTGCCGACCGCCGCCGAGAATCACCAGGAGAAGAATGCGGAGGCCCTGGAGCTCGCTGGCGCCGCAGTCGTCGCGAGAGAGGCTGGCCTGACTGGCTCGAACCTCTGGGATCGTGTGTCACAGCTTGCGGGCGACACGGATCTGCGTTCCGAGATGAGCGCGGCTGCGGCGGCAAGGGCTCGCCCGGGCGCGGCGCATGAGATCGCCCGCGACGTGGCCGGGATGCTGCGCGACCTGAGGAGTGCGGCATGACGCGCCTCGATATCGACTTGCGCGCTCTGGTTCAGGCCGGACCCGTTCACTTTGTGGGGGCGGGCGGGGCAGGGATGTGCGCGCTGGCCGAACTCGTCCTTCGCAGTGGCGGCCAGGTCAGCGGCTGTGACCTCAAGGACGGTCCTGCCTTGCGGGCGTTGGCCGAACTCGGTGTGAGGGTCCATGTCGGTCACGACGCTGAGCACGCTCACGACGCGGCGGCGTTGGTCGTCACGTCGGCCGTGCCTGCCACGCATGTGGAACTCCTGGCTGCGCACGAGCGGGGGATCCCCGTGCTCAAGCGTGCCCAAGCGCTCGGGGCGTGGGTGAATACCGGGACTCTGGTGGCTGTGGCAGGGACGCACGGAAAGACGACCACCACGGCGATGGCGACCGAGATGCTCGCTGCTGCAGGCCGCGATCCGACGGGACTGGTCGGGGGGCGCGTCGTGAATTGGGGCGGCAACCTGCGGTTCGGCGCACAGGATCTCTTCGTGGTCGAGGCGGACGAGTACGACCGCTCCTTCCACACGCTGACCCCCGATGTGGCGGTGGTGACCAATCTCGAAGCCGACCACCTGGACATCTACGGTGACCTCGGCGGGGTCCGTGAGGGCTTCCTGACCTTCCTGCGTGGACTTCGTTCGGGAGGGCGCATAGCCGTGTGTGCTGACGACCCTGGTGCATCGGCGCTCCTGGGCGGATTGGGCCCCGCGGGATACAGCTATGGGACATCGGCCGGAACCCAGCTGCGGGCCACTGACATATCCCTCGGCTCAGGCGGAACGACCTTCAGGATCATGGAAGACGGCGCCGACCGCGGCCCCTTCACCATGTCGCTGGGGGGGAGGCACAACCTGCTCAACGGGCTGGGCGCTGCGGCTGCGGTGCGGCACCTGGGGGTCGAATGGAAGGACATCGGCGCAGGCCTGTCGGAATTCCGTGGAGTAGGCCGGCGCTTCGAGCACGTGGGTGAGGTCGGCGGAGTGACCATCGTGGACGACTATGCCCACCACCCCACCGAGATCAGGGCGACCCTGCAGGCCTTGAAGGACGGCCATGCGGACAGGCGGCTGGTGGCTGTATTCCAGCCCCACCTGTACTCGCGAACACGCGATTTCCATGAAGAGTTCGGGGCTGCTCTGGCGTTGGCGGACATCGTATGGGTCACGGACGTCTTCCCTGCGCGTGAGGCACCGATACCGGGGATTACGGGGGCGATGGTGGCCGACGCAGCCCGCGGCTCAGGTGCGGGCGATGTGCGGTACCACGCGACGCTGGACGACCTGCCGGACGCGCTTGCCCAATCCATGGAGCCGGGCGACCTGCTCGTGACGCTGGGAGCCGGATCGGTGGAGTCGGTCGCCCGGGACGTGAAGGACCTGCTGGAGGCGACCGTCCATGCGTAGAGAGATGAAGATCCTCGTCGCGACGCTCGCCCTCGCCGGCCTCTGGGCCGGAGGCACCCGTGCACCGGAAGCCCTGGCCTCCATGGAGACCTTCAAGGTCCGGGAAATCGAGGTTCGCGGACTCCGGTACCTGGAGGAAGAGGAAGCCGTGGGTTTGCTGGCTGTCGATCCTCTGACCAGCGTCTGGGCGGACCTGGAGGTGAACTCGGACCGCCTGCGGGCGCACGCGCTCGTCGAGAGTGTTCGCATTACCCGGCGAATCCCCGGCACCCTGGTCGTTCACGTCACCGAGCGGATCCCGGTGGCCCTCGTTCCGACGCCCACGCTCGAGCCAGTGGACGCGGAGGGTGTGCGTCTCCCCATAGACCCGGCCGAGCACAGGCTGGATCTACCCGTGCTCGAGTTGAGCGAAGTCCTGAGGGAAGGCGCCAGCGTGCTGCCCGATCGGGCTCGGAGACTCGCGGCGGAAGTCGGTCGGCTCCAGCAGGCGGATACGGCCTTCCTGCAGAGGGTCTCCGAGGTCCGTTGGCAGAAGGACGACGCCGTGCTTGCGCGTTGGAGCGAGCCGCGCGTGGCCTTCCTCCTGTGGCCCGGTACCTCTCCGGGCCGGCTTCGCCAGGGTCTCGCCGTCCTCGGGGATGCCCTCGCCAGGAACCCGAACGTGATGCCGAGCCTCGTGGACCTCAGGTACGCGGACCAGGTGGTGGTCCGTCGATCCCCCTCCCATGGAATGAACGATGCGCGCTAACCTCATCGCTGGCCTGGACATCGGGACGAGCAAGATCTGCGCCGTCATCGGGGAGGTCTCAGGAGACCCCCGCGCCCCCGAGTTGACGGTTCTCGGAGTGGGCCAGGCGCGTACGGGCGGCCTCCGCGGTGACACCGTGATCAACATCGAAGAGATGACCGAGTCCGTTCGCTCCTCCCTCAAGGAGGCGGAGTTGATGGCCGGCGCCGCGGTGGACCGCGTATACGCGGGCGTCGGGGGCGACCACATACGGGCCTCGAGCTCCATGGGAGTGGTCGCCATATCCAACGACGAGGTCATGGCGGACGACATCGAGAGGGTCCATATCGTGGCCCGCGCCGTCGCGCTGCCCCCCGATCGAGAGATGTTCCACGCGATCCCGCAGGAGTATCGGGTGGACCAGCAGAAGGGGATCAAGGACCCGCTCGGCATGGCCGGTGTGCGTCTCGAGGCGGAGGTCTTCCTGGTCACCGGAGCTCTCACTGCCACCACCAACATCCGCAAGGCGGTAAACCGGGCCGGCTACCGCGTGCAGGAAATGGTGCTGGAGCCCCTGGCCGGCGCCCGCGCTGTCCTCACGGAAGACGAGAAGGAAGTGGGCGTGTGCATGGTCGAGATCGGGGCCAGCACCACCGATGTGGCCGCCTATTACGAGGGCAAGATCCGGCACGTTGCCATCCTCCCCTTCGGCGGCAATACCCTCACGGCCGATCTGGTTCGGGGCCTCGCCGTCCCGTATGCCGAGGCGCAGAGGGCAAAAGAACACTTCGGTACCGCGTTCGCTCAGCTCGTGGATCCCCGGGAGACCGTGGAAATGCCCGGCCCGTCGCCGGGCCAGAAGCGCGCCGTCGCCCGGGAATTGATCGCTCACGTCGTGGAGCAGCGCCTGGACGAGATGTTCGGATTGGTGCTGACTGAGCTTCAGGACGCGGATCTGCTCGACAAGCTGGGAGCTGGGATCGTCCTGACCGGTGGCACCGCTGCCGTTCCTGGAATCATCGAGCTCGCGCAGCAGATCTTCGCCGCACCCGTGCGGCTGGGTGTGCCCGCAGACGGGCTGGGCGGCCTCGCGGACTCCGTGCGCAGACCGAAGTTCTCGGTGGCCGCCGGGCTCGCGCTATGGGGCGCCGATCGTTTCGCCGAGACCGGAAAGGGCGCCTCGACGCTCACGTCCGGAGTTCTCACCAAGCTGGGCACGTGGCTCAAGGAGTTCTTCTAGGCCATGGCCAAACACTGTTCACCCGCGGCCTCGAGCCGCTTTTCACCGAGATCGTTTCACTACCCCTACTCCTGCCAGGGAGGAGACTAATGATGATCTTCGAATTCGAAGAGACCCCGATCCAGAACGCTCAGATGAAGGTTGTTGGCGTCGGCGGAGCCGGCGGCAACGCCGTAAACCGCATGATCGACGAGGACCTGGAAGGTGTCGAGTTCATCTCGATGAACACCGACGGCCAGGCCCTGAAGAGTTCACGCGCCCAGGTCACGCTCCAGATCGGAAAGAAGCTCACGAGAGGATTGGGCGCAGGCGCCCGGCCCGAGATCGGCCGGCAGGCGCTCGCCGAGAGTGAAGAGGAAGTCCGTCGCGCTCTCGAGGGAGCCGACCTGGTCTTCGTGACTGCTGGAATGGGAGGCGGGACGGGGACCGGCGCCGCGCCGATGGTGGCCGAGATCGCCCGTGACATGGGTGCGCTCACGATCGGTGTGGTCACCCGGCCCTTCTCCTTCGAGGGGAAGAAGCGCGAGCGCCAGGGCCAGCACGGGCTCGCGGAACTCCGCCGCTGTGTGGACACGGTGATCGTGGTTCCGAACGACCGGCTTCTGTCGGTCGTCCCCAAGGGCACTTCGTTCCGCGACGCATTGAAGAAGGCCGACGAGGTTCTTCTGCATGCGACGCAGGGAATCAGTGACCTCATCCGCGTGACCGGTGAGGTCAACGTCGACTTTGCAGACGTCCGGACGATCATGGCTTGCCGCGGACCGGCGCTCATGGGAACGGGCTTCGGGGAAGGCGACAACCGGTCTCAGGAAGCTGCACAAGAGGCCATTTCCTCGCCCCTGCTGGACAATGTCTCCATCCAGGGAGCCCGCGGTGTGCTCATCAACATCACCGGAGGCATGGATCTCGCCATTGACGAGGTAACGCAGATTTCGTCGATTATCCAGGAAGAGGCAGGAGACGACGCTGAAATCATCTTCGGTGCCGTCCACGACCCCGACCTCGAGGGCAAGATCCGCGTAACGGTGATCGCCACGGGCTTCGATTCGGCGGACGACGAGAAGGTGATTCGGCCCGATTTCCGGCGTCCTCGCTCCCAGCCGCCCGTTCAGCCGCAGGCGACTGAACAGGTCCCTCAGCAGGCGATGGCGGCCGAGGTGCCCGTGGCGGCCGAGGCCCAGCGGGTCGCGGTCGGTGGTGGCGGGGCGCAGCCGGTTCTTCCGCTGAACAGGTTCCCCGAGCAGCCGGTTTCGCGCCAGCAGCTCAGAGAACTCGACATTCCGACGTTCATCCGACGTCAGATGGACTGACTCGGTCAGGGTCGTCCGGGAGGGGAAGCCTCCTCGGACGGTTCTTGGTTTCGGCAAAGGGAAGAGGATCCGTGGCTCTAAAACGTTCCATCCTGCGCGGCATCGCGGCCGCAGCCCTCGGGGCTGTAGTCACCGCAGGTTGCTCATTCGGCGGAACGCCGGATGCCGGAACCCTGGACCCGGTGTTCGTGCGTCCTGCCGAGGACGTGCGGATCCTCTCCCTGGGCCGTGGCCAGACGCTCGGCGAGTTGCTCGATGGGGCCGTCGACTGGAGTGAGCAGAACTCACTGCTGCTCGCCTTTCAGGAGCAGGCGAGCCCCCGCCGGCTTCGTGAGGGCACTGAGATCACGCTGCGATATCGGACGACCGATGGATGGCTGCGAGGGGTCGAGGTAGCCCTGAACCCCGACCAGACCGTTCAGTTGAGGCGCGGATCCGCGAGCTGGGCTTCGAGCACCATCGTGACCCCGACGTCCGTGGATACACTCTTCGTCGCCGGGTCGGTGCAGACGGCCCTTTGGAATGCGGTCATGGGCAACGACGGTCTGGCGGGAATGCGCCGCGGCGACCGTGCCTCGATCATCGACTATCTCGATCGGGTATTCCAGTGGCAGCTGGACTTCTCTCGGCAGATCCGGGTTGGGGACACGTATCGGTTCGTCTTCGAGCGCGTAGCTCGACCCGACGGTTCCATGCGCTCGGGCAAGCTCCTGGCAGCCGAGTACGAGAACGCGGGGACGGCCTATCACGCCGTCTGGTTCGATCCGAACGGGGATGGTCAGGGATCGTACTTCGATCTGGACGGAAAGTCGGTTCGGCGCGCGTTCCTGCTCAAACCCCTGGAGTTCAGACGCATCTCATCGCGCTTCTCGGCGGGACGCTTTCACCCGATCCTGCAGCGGGTGCGCGCCCACCGGGGCATCGACTATGCCGCGGATGCCGGAACGCCGATCATGAGTACCGCGGACGGGGTCGTCGTCCATCGCGGACCCAAAGGCCAACTCGGCAACACCGTCGAGATTCAGCATCCGAACGGATTCCTCACCCGCTATGGCCACATGTCGGGCTTCCGGCGCGGAGTGACGGTCGGCACCAGAGTCCGTCAGGGCGAGACCATCGGCTATGTGGGGATGACCGGGCTGGCCACCGGGCCCCATCTGCATTACGAGATGTTGAGGGGCGGTTCGCGCATGGACCCGCTGTCCGTCGACCTGCCCGCAGGCGATCCCGTACCGGCGTCCGACATGGTTCGTTGGATGGATGCCATGACCGCCCGCGTGGCGCTGCTGGAATCCATCCCCGGCGCTGGACCCGTACGCACCGTTGCCGTGGACGCACCGGAGTCCGAGTCGGATGCCGACCGGGGAGGCTCCCAGTAGGCTGGTGAGGGTTCTCAGCTGATGCGACTGGCCCTCTTCCTGACTGTCGCCGTCCTGGCGGTGGCCTATGCGGTCTGGGTCTACGTGCGAATGGAACTCGCCGTCCCTGTGCGGGGCCGCCTCGCTGCGCTCCGAGCCGCATCCCTGCTGCTGCTGGTGATCCTCCTCTTCGATCCACGCCTCCCGAACGGGGGTGGTGTGCCCACCGAACGGTGGGTCCTCCTCGACCGTTCCCTGAGCATGGGCGAGGAATGGCCTGCCGCCGCCGCCCGCGCAGCCGACCTCGCAGATGAGGGGTGGACCGTGGTCGGGTTCGGCGACGGACTCATCTCGGGGGGCGAGACTGCCATGCCCGCGGCTCCGGACGCGTTCCGGACGCTGCTCGCGGATGCTCTCGAGCGGTCTGCGGAAGTGGGGGTCGGGAGCGTCACCGTGATCTCGGACGGCCGCTTCGAGGATCCTGTCCGGATCGAAGCAGCCCTCGGCGCCCTGCCGCTCACAGTCTCCTTCGAGCTCATGGAAGGCAGCAGAGTGCACGCGGGCGTGGACGAGCTGCTGGTGCCCGACGACGAGAGAGGAGGCTCGGCCCGAACGGCCACCTTCGAGGTGTATGGATCGGGTGCAGACTCGGTCGATGTCGAGATCCGTGAGGAGGGTGCGCTTGTCGCCGCTGGCCGGTATTCGCTTCCGGCTCCCGGATTCAGACAGCCCATCGAGATTGAAGTCCCGCCGGCGAACGGGACGGGCCGGCTCCGCTATACGGCCACGGCGCGGGTTGAGGCTGACGTATTCCCGTCCGATGACACGGCGGTGGACTACGCCATGGCCGGGCATCCGGAGGGAGCCCTGATCCTGATCTCGCTGCGCCCCGATTGGGAGCCGCGATACCTGTTGCCGGTGCTGGAGCAGGTGACCGGTCTTCCTGCCCGAGGATACCTGCGCGTCGGCACCGACCGCTTTGCCGCCATGGGTAGGGCGGCCGACCGGGGGGCACCTCTCGACTCTGCCGCCGTGAGGGCGGCTGCCCAGGATGCGGCGCTCCTGGTGATCCACGGCGTCGATGGGCGCGAAGACGCCTGGGCGACCGCGTTGGTGTCCGGAGCCCGCGGGAGAACGCTCTTCTTTCCAGTCAGGGCCGGGGGCGCGTACCTGGCCGGTGTGCAGACCGCCCCCGCCCGGGGCGGCGAGTGGTATGCGTCGCAGAGCCTTCCTCCATCGTCGCTGGCGGGGGACCTCGGCAGGATTCGGGTGCAGGGGCTGCCCCCCCTGACGGGCGTGCTGCCGTTGGCGGGGGACACGGATGGTGACGTTCCCCTGACGGTACAGCTCTCAGGCACAGGGTCTGGACAGGCCGCCCTCGTTCTGAGGACGGTGCCTGCGGGTCGCCAGGCGGTGACTCTGGCATCGGGCTTCTGGCGCTGGGGCGCCCGTGAGGGAGACGGGCGGGACGCCTACCGAACGCTGTGGTCGGGGGTTGCGGGGTGGCTGCTGTCGGGTGACGGCGCTGCATCGTCGCCCGAGGTCCAACCCACGAAATGGGTGTTCGCGCGGGGGGAGGAGGTCGTGTTCCGTGTGCCTGGCCCCGAGGAGGGCCGCGTGCGGCTGAAGATCGATTCCAGCGTCGAGACGGTGATGGATACCACCCTGGAGTCTGGCACGCCGTCAGGCCTCGGGGTGTTCGAGCCGGGTCTGTACTCGTATTCCGTGGTGGAAGGGGGAGCCGGAGTGTCGGGAGCGGGTCGCTTCGATGTGGAAGCCCGGACGGACGAGATGGTCCCAGCGACGTTCCGGGCGGTATCTGCCGAGGGCACCCCCGTGGCCGGGGGGGTTATCGGATCACGGGGTCTGCCCGTTCGCACCATGATGTGGCCCTATCTGCTCATCATCGCATTGCTCTGCATCGAGTGGATCGCTCGCAGAAGAGCCGGACTGAGGTAGGGTCGAATCGATGGCACGCCTGTTCAAGAAAGCGCCTGAGAGGAAGAAGGGACTCTGGCGTCGGGTCGTGGACCTGGCGTTGACCGACGTCCGGGTCGTGGCCGGCGGGGTCGACCACGACTCTCTCGAAGATCTGGAGGAGAGGCTGCTGGCGGCCGACTTCGGCGTCCCTGCGACACTGCGTCTGATCGGTCGTGTGGAGGACTCCCTGCGGCGGGGTAGGGCTCGGGGAACGGAGGGCCTTCGCGAGGCCCTCGAAGATGAGATCAGAGCCATCCTGGCTCCGGCGGTCGACGCTGAGCTTGCCGCAGCGGACACAGGCCCGACTGTGTACCTGATGGTGGGGGTCAACGGTGTCGGGAAGACCACATCGGTGGCCAAGATCGCGCACCACCTTCGAAGTGAGGGCCGGTCGGTCCTCGTTGCCGCCGCAGACACGTTTCGGGCCGGGGCCGTCGAACAGCTCAAGGTGTGGGCGGAACGGATCGGCGTGGACTTCCTGAGAGGACAGCAGGGGGGCGACCCGGCTGCCGTAGCCTTCGACGCGCTCGAGGCCGCGGAGGCCAGGGGCACGGACGTCGTCCTGATCGACACCGCGGGACGGCTCCATACGAACTCCGGCCTCATGGCCGAGCTCGAGAAGATCGACCGGGTAGTGCAGAGGCGTTTGGCGGGGGCTCCCCATGAGACGCTGATGGTGCTCGACGCCACCGTGGGCCAGAATGCGGTGCGCCAGCTTGCGGCTTTTCAGGAGAGGGTGAACGTATCCGGCATCGTCTTGGCGAAGTTCGACTCCAGCGCACGGGGGGGCATCGTGGTCTGCCTCCAGGAGGAGTTCGGCGTTCCGGTGAAGCTCGTCGGGGTCGGAGAAGGCCTGGAAGATCTCGAGGCCTTCGATGCCGCGGCCTTCACCGAGGGCATCTTTTCCCAGTGAGTGGCGCGCGGTGACGTACTCGCAACTCGATCGGCCAGCCCAGTTCCTCAAGGGCGTGGGACCCAAGCGGGCCGACGCGCTCGTTAAGCTGGGAATCGGGACGGCCCGGGATCTCCTCTACCACGTTCCCCGCCGCTACGAAGATGCATCGACCGTCAGCCCCATTTCCGCGCTCGACGTCGGGATGGACGCCACCGTCGTGGGAGAGGTCCGCACCAAGGGTGTCATCCCGACGCGAAAGGGCCTGCGAATCTTCCAGGCCGTGCTGCAGGACGAGTCCGGGATGATCACGGTGGCCTGGCCGGGCCAGCCTTGGTTGGACCGCAAGATCCGTCAGGGAGACGTCCTGCTGGTCACGGGTCCCGTGCGCTTCTTCCACGGGCGCCAGATCCAACCGCGGGAGTTCACGCTGCTTTCCAGGGGTCAGGAGGACGCGCGCATCGGGGCGATCTTCGTTGCGTATCCGGCGAGTGAGGACGTCCCCCAGTGGGTTCTGCGGGGACTCTACGAGCGCAATCTGGATTCTCTGTTGGCCTGCGCTGAAGACGATGAGTACCTCCCTGCGGCGTCTCTGATCGAACACGGGCTACCCTCGCTGCGGGAGGCGCTGACCTGGCTCCACCGACCGGAAACGCTGGCGCAGGCGGAGGAGGGCCGGCGGCGGCTGGCCTTCGATGAGCTGTTCTTCCTGCAGCTCGTCCAGGCTCAGGTGCGGCATCGCCAGATCGCCGTCGAGCCTGGAATCGCCCACGTCCGCACCAACGAGTACATCCGCCCCCTCCACGAGGGACTTCCCTTCGCACTCACGGAAGCCCAGGCCCGCGTTCTCCGGGAGATCTCGGCGGACATGACTTCGCAGCGCAGAATGAACCGCCTCCTTCAAGGTGACGTCGGGTCCGGCAAGACCGTGGTGGCCCTGTTTTCGATGCTGTTGGCGGTGGAAGGCGGAAGCCAGGCGGCCATCATGGCGCCTACCGAAATCCTGGCGGAACAGCATGCCCGCAGCCTGGGTGAACTCCTGAGGCCCCTCGGCCTGGATGTGCATCTGCTCACGGGAAGCTCTACGGCAGAGGCGCGTCGCAACACGCTCGAGGCACTCCGGTCGGGCGAGGCGAAGCTCGTCGTGGGCACCCATGCCCTCATCCAGGAGGGGGTTTCCTTCCAGAGGCTAGGTCTGGTAGTGGTCGACGAGCAGCATCGTTTCGGGGTGCGTCAGCGCATGGCGCTCGTGGAGCGCGGGGACGTCCGGCCCGACGTGCTCATCATGTCTGCCACGCCGATTCCGCGGTCCCTCGCGATGACCCTGTACGGAGACCTCGACCTGAGCGTGCTGGACGAACTCCCACCCGGACGCACTCCCATCCTGACGGCCCTCCGCACACCGGATCGGAGGGAGTCGGTGTACGGGTTCGTGGAGTCGGAGATCGAGAAGGGCAGGCAGGTCTACGTCGTATATCCGCTGGTCGCCGAGTCGGAAAAGGTGGACCTGCTTTCGGCGACCGAGGAGTACGAACGCCTGCGCACGGAGGTCTTTCCGCATCGGAGGAGCGGTCTGCTCCACGGGCAGCTTCCCTCGCCGGAGAAGGACCGCGTGATGCGGGCCTTCCTGGCAGGCGAGACCGACATTCTGGTCGCCACGACCGTGGTCGAGGTGGGAATCGATGTGCCGAATGCATCGGTGATGGTGATCGAGCATGCCGAGCGCTTCGGGCTCTCGCAGCTTCACCAGCTTCGGGGCAGGGTGGGGCGGGGCGTCGCCAAGAGCCACTGCATCCTGATCGCCGAACCTGGGGAAGAGGCCCTCGAACGACTCCGCATCTTCAGGGATACGAACGATGGCTTCGCGGTGGCGCGCGCCGACCTCGGCATCCGCGGACAGGGAGACCTGTTCGGCGCGCAGCAGCACGGGAAGGACCCCGTCCTGCGGTTCGCCGATCTCATGCTGGACGAGGACGTACTCATCCGGGCCCAGCGGATGGCCAGGGAGGTCATCGCCGCGGATCCCGAACTCGCGAGCTCGGAGCACGAAGCGATCCGCACCAGCCTCGAAGGGCGGTACGCCGACCGTCTGGAGATGTTCGGCGTGGGGTGATACGATTCGCCCCTGCGGGCAGCGGTCGGCAATCGCCAACAACAAACGGGACTACAGCCGTCATGGTGGAAATCAGGGATCTCGGTCAGCACGTCGGGGAATCCGTCGACATCCGCGGGTGGCTCGAGGCGCGGCGGGGCCACGGGAAGGTGGGGTTTGTCGTTGTGCGCGACGGTACGGGCGTCGTGCAGGGGGTCGTCCTCAAGAAGGCCCTCGACGAGGCCACCTGGGAGGCGTTCGAGAGCCTGACTCAGGAGTCGGTGGTCGCCATCACGGGTGAGGTGAAGGCCGACGACCGGGCACCCGGCGGTTTCGAAATCGAAGTGACGGCGCTGGAGGTCTTGTCGCTCGCCGAGGAGTATCCGATCCAGCCGAAGGAGCACGGCGTCGAATTTCTCCTGGACCATCGGCACCTCTGGCTGCGGTCGTCGCAGCAGCGGGCCGGTCTCAGGGTTCGCGCCGAGGTGGAGCAGGCCATCCACGACTTCCTCTACCGGCGCGACTTCGTTCGCATCGATACGCCGATCCTGACGGGCTCCATCGGTGAGCATGCGGGGACGCTCTTCGAGACGGACTACTTCGGTGAGCAGGCGTACCTGGCCCAGACGGGCCAGTTGTACGTAGAGGCCGCGTGTCCCGCATTCCGCCGCGTGTACTGCTTCGGCCCCACGTTCCGGGCTGAGAAGTCCAAGACCCGCCGGCACCTCACGGAGTTCTGGATGGTCGAGCCCGAAGTCGCGTTCGCCGACTCCGACGACAACATGCGCCTGCAGGAAGACTTCGTGTCGTACGTGGTCGAGCGTGCACTCGAGAACTGCGGCGAGGAGTTGAAGGTCCTGGAGCGGGACACCAGCGCGCTGGAGCGGGTGAAGGCTCCGTTCCCGCGCATGGACTACACCGCAGCCGTGAGCCGGCTTCAGGAGAAGGGACACGAAGTGGAATGGGGCCAGGACCTTGGCGCGCCCGACGAGGTCGCGCTCACCGAGGATCACGACTTGCCCCTCTTCGTCTACAACTACCCGAAGCAGGCGAAGGCCTTCTACATGAAGGAGAACCCGGAGGACCCGCGCACCGTCCTCTGCAACGACCTGCTGGCGCCGGAAGGGTACGGCGAGATCATCGGAGGAAGCCAGCGGGAGGACGACCTCGGTCGGCTCCGTGAGCGGATCCGCGAAGAAGGTCTGCCCGAGGCAGCATACTCCTGGTACCTCGATCTCCGCAGGTACGGGACGTTTCCCCATTCGGGCTTCGGGCTCGGTGTGGAGCGCACGGTGGCCTGGATCACGGGCAAGCACCACATCCGCGAGTTCATCCCGTTCCCACGCCTCATGAACCGACTGTTTCCCTAGGAGCGGCCTCCGTGTCCCGCGTCGTTCTCGACATGATGGACCGGCGCCCCATCTGGGCCATGCCTGCATGGGTGCCCGAGCGAGTGGCGGAAGCGCTGCCGGAAGGATGGGAGCTGACCGTCATCGATGAGGAGACCGACGGCTCCGGAGACGGCGCCGGACGCGTCTCGGCGAGAGTCCTCGCCGCGGTGGAAGACGCCCGCGTCTACCTGGGCTACGGTATCCCTGCTGAGCTGCTGCGGCGCAGTCCAGGGCTCGAATGGGTCCATTCGGGAGCCGCAGGAGTGGGCAGCTCACTCACGCCGGAGATGAAAGCCAGCGAAGTGGTATTCACCAACTCCGCCGGCGTTCACGCGCCGCCGATCGCGGAGACGGTGCTGGCGATGATCCTCTTCTTCGGGCGAGGTCTCGACATCGCGCTGGCGAACCAGCGTGAGAGTCGATGGTCGAGTGAGGACTACTACCTGGCGGGGGCGCCCCTCGAGGAGCTTTCCACATCGACCGTGGGCATCGTCGGGTTAGGGGGCATCGGCCGCGAGGTGACTCGCCGAGTCGCCTCCCTGGGCGCGCGAGTGGTGGCCTTGAAGCGCACGCCGTTGGCCGGTGCGAATCTCGAGGTGACGCCCGTCGGCGGAACGGGAGATCTCAGTGGGCTGGTGGAGGTCGTGCACGGCCGGCTGGGATTCGAGCGGCTTCTGAGCGAGAGCGACGTGCTCGTGCTGGCCGCGCCCGAGACGGACGCGACGCGAGGCATGTTGGATGCTGACGCGCTCTCTCGCCTTCGGGACGGCGCCCTGGTGATCAATGTCGCCAGGGGTAGGCTGGTGGTGGAAGGAGACCTGATAGCAGAACTTCAGCGAGGCCGGATCCGCGGCGCCGGACTCGATGTCTTCTGCAGCGAGCCGCTGGCCGAAGGGCACCCATTCTGGTCCCTGCCGAACGTGCTCGTCACGCCGCACGTGTCAGCTGTAACCCGAGGGTTCTGGACCCGTGAGACTGATCTGATCCTGCGGAACCTCAGGCGTTACGTGGCGGGCGATCCGATCGGCGCCTGGGAGAACGTGGTCGACATGGCTGCCGGCTACTGAGGGGCCCGTGTCCCGTCACTGCGGCCATGCCGTCATGTCCTCCGGTACCGGGCCCGCCACCGCGGAGTAGGTCCGACCGAATCGATCCGTAGCCTCGACCCGTACCTCGCGCGCTCCCTCCGAGATGGGCGCGTAGTACATGTGGCGTCGATAGGGGTCGACCCACTTCACCCTCGGGGGCAGCTCGTCTCCGGAGTGGATGCGAACGCTCACGGGATCATATCCGACTCGACGAGACATGCGCCCACGCCGCTCACCGTCCTCGAACCAATCGATGGTCCATGCCGGGTCGGCGTCCCATGCGTTGACCACGAGCTCCTGGGGTGCGGATGGGTCTGCCCCGGGAAGGTAGGCACGCAGTTGGTGGTCGGATGGCGATCCGACCGACTTGTACCGCCACGTGATCCGCTCACCGTCGACCTCGTAGACGCTGTAGCCGTTTGGGGTCCCGTCTCCGCAGATCGGCCCGCTCCACCAGGCGCCGCAGACCGTGCCGCTCACGTGTTCGTGAAATCCCATGTCCCAGTTGTGGTCGTTCTCGTGGGTATGCCCGGAAAGAACGTGCGCCTGGAACGGTTCGAGGAGCCGGGCCAGGGCCTCACGGTTGTTCACGGACACGGTCGCGCTGGGCCGGTCCTGTCCATCTCTCTGAAACCGGGTGCCGACGACCGGGATGTGGAGGGCGACCACGACCGGCCGCCCAGCCTCCACGAGCGCCAGGTCTTCCGTGAGCCAGGCCAGTTGGTCGCGGTCCAGGTACCCCACGTAGCCCGTGCCGTGATAGAAGACGTTATCCATGACGACGTAGTGAACGGCGCCGCGGTCGAACGAGTAGTAGCGGGGCCCGAAGCGGCTCGAGAATGTCTGGGTCGTGGCTTCGTCGACCGGGCCTTCGAAGTCGAGGTCGTGGTTGCCCACCACCTGGAAGAAGGGGACCCCGGCGGTCCGCACGCCTCGCTCGTACTCGGGATAGAGTGACAGGTCGTCGTACATGATGTCGCCGCAGGCGATCCCGAACGCGTGGCGGCTCCCGAGGGCGGTGACGGACGCCTGCAGGTCGGGCACCGACGTGTTGTGGAATTGCTCCATCTCCCAGTCGTCCCGGGTCTGGATGTCAGGAAGCAGGAACATGGTGTGGGCTTCATCTCCCTCCCGCAGGGCTTCGAGCTCGAACAGTGCGTCCATTTCGCCGGAGCCGTTCGGCAGGAGGGGTTGGTAGGTCCTTGCAGTACCGGATGGATTCAGGGGAATGCGGTAGCCGGAGGGCAGAGAGCAGGAGACGAAGCTCCGGTCCGCGCTGCTCACCAGCTCGAATCGTCCATCCCGATCCGTGAGTACGACCGATCGACCGTCGCTCACGCCCACGCGGCCGAGGCCACGCCCCTGTGACACGACGCGCCCCCGGACACGCACGGGGTCCGCGGGCGGGAGGGCGATGCCGTGCGGTGCGTACGGATCAGCCAGGGCCCGTTCCGGGAGAGCCGCCACGGCCGCGAGGCCTGCGGCGGTCTTGAGGAAGTCGCGTCGGTCGAGCAGGCGTGAGAGGGCGGGGGAGGAACGGCGTCGCGGTCCGCTCATGGTGGCATTCCATCCGGCGTCAGGTGAGGAGGGCTCTTTCAGGGCCCTTCAGTCGGTACGGCCCCCAGTGAGCCGACCGGCTGGCCTCACCCTACGCTCGGGTGGGCGACGGCGCGAGGGGTCGGTGGATTGCCGCGCGAACGCGTCCGGGAAGAGGGGGGTGCTTCAGCTTCGCTTGATCTCGTCCCACAGGGCGTCGAGGATTTCGAGCCCGGCCTCCTCCATCACGATGCCGCGCTCCTTTGCGAGGGCTTCCAGGCGTGCAAACCGCGCGTGGAACTTCCGATTCGCCTTGTCCAGGCTGGTGGTGGAGTGAGCTCCCGCCAATCGCGTCAGGTTCACCACGGCGAACAGCAGATCGCCCAACTCCTCCTCCACGGCGTGCTGGTCGGCTTCCTCGATAGCTTCACGAACCTCCTCCAACTCCTCGGCCACCTTGTCCCAGGCTCCACGGTGGTCCGACCAGTCGAACCCGACTCCAGCCACGCGTTCCTGCATCCGATGTGCCTTGGTCAGCGGGTCGAGTCCCTTGGCCAGTCCGGACAGCACGCTTTCATCGGGGCGCCGCTCCCTGGCCTTGAGGGCCTCCCAGTCCTCTCGCTCCCCGTCGCCGAACAGGTGGGGGTGCCGTCGGACCATCTTCTCCTCGAGCCGAGCATAGACGGCGGCGGCATCGCTGTGACCATCTTCCTCTGCGAGCACCACCTGGAATGCCAGGTTGAGGAGCAGGTCGCCGAGCTCCCCCTCCAGCGCTCCCAGATCGCCGTCCCGAATGGCGTCCACGACTTCGTGGGTCTCCTCGAGGAGGTGCGGGATCAGCGTGTGCGGCGTCTGAGCCTGGTCCCAGGGGCAGTTCGCCCGCAGGAAGCGCACGAGGCGGAGTGCCCGGTCGAGGGATCCGGGCCCCTCGAAGCGGGGGGCTTCCCGACCAGGCGGGGTGGGCGTTGCCGGCATTCTGTTCACGGGGCTGAGCGGGAGTTCTCGGGTTGCTCGGGCGCTTCTTTCTCGCATCTTTCTCAGGCTATGTCAACAGACCAGACGACCCGGACGTGGATGGAGGTGGACCCCACCTCCCTGCGGCAGAATCTGGCCCGCGTCCGTGCGAGCGTGGGCCCGGAGCCGGCCCTCATTCCCATGGTGAAGGCTGACGGGTATGGGCTTGGGATGGATCGGGTGGTTCAGGTGCTGGTCGAGGACGGGCCATGGGGTTTCGGCGTCGCCACGGTGGGCGAGGGAGCTGCGTTGCGGGCGATCGGATTCGGCGGGCCGGTCATCGTCTTCGCCCCTATTCCTCCGGCCGAAACAGCCGAGGCGGTGCAGCACGGACTCACGCTGACGTTGGGCAGCCTGCACGCGTGGGAGAACCTCCGGCAAGTGGCCGTGGAGTCCGGGGTGCGGCAGCCGTTTCACCTCGAGGTGGATACCGGTATGGGTCGGGCGGGCTTCGACTGGCGCTCGGTCGACGAGTGGGCCGGAGTGGCAGCCGTCGGCAAGGACGAGAACCTCCTGTGGTCCGGATGCTTTACGCATCTCCATTCCGCCGACGAAGGCGCAGAGACGGTGCATGAACAGTGGCGGCGGTTCGGCGATGTTCTCGCTCGCCTGGCTCCGGATGACGGTGTGATGATCCACGCATTGAACAGCGCTGGAGCGTTCAGGAGCCCAGAATACGCAGCCGATGCCGTGCGGCCGGGCATCTTCCTCTATGGCGGTGGAGTGGGAGCGGATCTGCCCGCGCCTCGTCCCGTCGCTTCCGTACGGGCACGGGTCATCCACGTTCGCGATGCGCCGGCTGGCACGACTCTCGGATACGGCTCGACCTATGCGTCGGCGGGCGATGAGCGCTGGGCCACGCTAGCGATCGGTTACGGAGATGGATTGCCCCGGGCGCTGTCGAATCGGGGTGAAGCGCTGGTGAATGGGCGACGGGTCCCGATCATCGGACGGATCTCCATGGACGTCACGGTGGTAAACATCTCCGACGCCGGGACGGTGGAGCCCGGGCAGGTGGCGACCCTGATCGGGTCAGACGGAGACGAAACGATCGCTGTGGACGAAGTAGCCACGACCTCGGGAACCATCAGCTACGAGATCCTCACGGGCTTCACGCCGCGGATGCCGCGCGTCTGGATGAACGACATTGGATCCTGAATCGCTGCTCGAGCGGGCTGCAGACGCGCGCGGCACCGCGTACGCGCCCTATTCAGGCTTCCGCGTCGGCGCCGCTCTCCTCTGTGAGGGAGGAAGCGTCTACACCGGAAGCAACGTCGAGAACGCTTCCCTGGGTCTCACCACGTGTGCAGAGAGGACGGCAGTCTTCTCGGCGGTTCACGACGGGCACAGGCGATTTTCGGCGGTGGCGATCTCCACGGACGGGTCGGTCCCCGCGGCCCCGTGTGGCGCGTGCCGACAGGTGTTGGCGGAGTTCGCACCGGATATCAAGGTGATTTCCGAGGCGGGGGGTGTTCGCCGGGAGTGGTCATTGAGCGAACTTCTACCTGATCCGTTCCGGGACATCCCCGGGCGGTCGGGATCATGAATCATGAAGATCAACGCGGTACTGGATATACGGTGACGAGCAAGACGATAGCATTGCTGGGGTGCGTGGCCATGGGCGTTGTCGCCTGTGGAACCGAGACCCCCACGTCGGTCGACGAGGATCTCCTTCCCGCCGAGCCCATCACGCTCGAACTGCGATTGGGGTGGGACGAGTTCGGATCCGGCCTCGAGGTGTTGGGCGGCTACGGATCGACGATCGATCTCGGGCGGGGAGTACTCGCGCGAGCGTTCGCAGGGGTCCTGGATTCCCGGGTCCTCCTCGTGGTGGATACGTTCCCTTCCAGTGCCCTCGTCGAGGATACTGCTGGCACGACCCGCTCCGACTCGAACCTCACCTTCGTGGGTGGGCGGCTCGTCGCGAGGTTCGACACGATTTCGAGCACCAACACGGGACCGGTGGCCCTGGAAGTCGGCGCCGTGGACCAGGGGTGGGATCCGCAGACCGTGACCTGGACGCACGCGGTCGACACGGTCAACGATTTCCGGCCCTGGGATGAAGAGGGAGCGGGACCCGTGATGCCGCTTTCCGCTACGGAGTGGGATCCTGCGGCTGGCGATTCCGTGTTGTTCGAGCTGGATTCTGCACAGGTGGCCATGTGGAACGACTCGACCCAGGAAGGACCGGCCATTCGCCTGGATCTGGTGACGGAGGGTTTCCGCCTGGAAGTCGTGGGACTGTCGCTCCGCCTCGACGCCCGGCCCAGCATCAATCCCGACACCATCGTCCAGCTGTCGGCGGGACGACGCTTCGTGACGTTCATCTACAGCCCGTTCCCGGAGCCTCCGCCCGACGGTATTCGGTTTGGAGGCGCGCCCGCCTGGCGAACCATCATGGACGTGAACGTGCCGACTGAACTGAACGGCCCGGCCGAGCTGTGCGCGGCTGTGGAGTGTCCCGTGGCCCTCACGGCCGATCAGCTGAACTATGCAGCGCTCGTCCTTCGGAGCCGGACGACCGAGGAGGCCTTCCAGCCCACGGACACCGTGGGTCTCGACATACGCCCCGTCCTGGACCGGGAAGCCCTGCCCAAGTCGCCCCTCGGGGCTTCGCTGATCGGACTGCTCGGCCGTCGGGTCGCACCGGACGCCTTCGGTGCGGCAGAGGGCCAGGAGATCGAGGTGCCGATCACCTCGTTCGCACGGGCTAGGCTGCGTGCCGAGAGCGGGGAGGGCCCGCTTCCCACGAACACCCTTGCACTCCTCTCGGTGTTCGAACCCGTCTCTATCGCGTTCGCGTCCTTCTACGGTCCAGGTGGGCCGAACGAGCCCGTGCTGAAGCTGGTCATCACCGCCGGCAAGAAGGTGGAGCTTCCATGAACCGCATCGCACTGACTCTGGCAATGTTGACGGTTCTCGGGCCGGGAGCCCTCGAGGCTCAGTCCATCTTCAGTGCCGCGGGACTCGGCGTACCCGTAGACGCGGTGGGCGGGCGCCACAGGGCGCTGGGCAATCTCGGCGTGGGCCTCATGGGTCCGGACGTCTCTGCGACCGACCCCTCGGCATTGGGGCTGATGGTTGCCCCCTCGGCCATCTTCACGTCACAGCCCTCGTGGGTGGATTTCGACCACCCGGGCGGCGGCCCGTCCGGGTCCTTCCAGAGCAGCCGCTTTCCGATGGTCGGTATCGCATACCCGGCGTCGTCGCTGGGCATGATGGCACTCACGTTCAGCGCCATGTTCGACCAACGTTATCAGGCCAACCGCGACGTCACGGTCGACTTGTCCGAGGGTCCGATCGGCGCCACCGACTCATTCCTGTCGGACGGAGGCGTGTCACGCCTGAACCTCAGTTGGGGTCGAAGCCTGAACGAGACGCTCAGCGTCGGGCTTTCGGCAGGGCGTTACACAGGGAAGATCACTCGTCGTCTGGTCCGCCAGTTCGAGACCCCGGAAGGCGCGGCGCCGATCGAGCCCTATCAGGCAGGTGGCCGTTGGACGTATTCGGGGAACGCGCTCACGGGCGGAGCGTCGGCCCGATTCGGTAGGGTCGCGCGGCTGGCGGGGAGCGTGACGTGGTCCGGCACGCTGACGGCGACGGCGTCGGAGGACACGGCGGGTGGCGACGTCGGCTATACGATTCCGCTGGAGATCCGTCTGGGCGCGAGTGCACTCCTGTCTCCCAGTATCATGGTGAACGCCAGCTACGCCACGGCCGACTGGACCGAGACCGCCCAGGATCTGTCCAGCGATGCTCCTCTGACGAGCGCAACGAGCTACGGGTTCGGTCTGGAGCTCGCCCAGGCTTCGCTCATTGGGCGCCGAACTCCTCTCCGCTTCGGGTATCGGAGCACTGATCTGCCGTTCCAGCTGGCCGGGGGCGCCGTGACCGAGACGGCGTACACGGGTGGCCTGGGGCTGGTGCTCAACGAGCAGTCCGGACTGATCCTGGCAAGCGTCGACCTCGGGATCGAGAGGGGCGAGCGAAAGGACCTCGACCTCGTAGAGCGGTTCTGGCGCGCGACTCTCACTGTCAGGGTGGCCGGGTTCTGATTTGCGGGTCTATTACCACACCTTCGGCTGCAAGGCGAACCAGTACGACACGGAGCGGATGCGGCAGGAGGGTGAGGCCCGGGGTTCTTCCACGGCGGGCCATTGGGCCGATGCCGATGTGTGCGTGGTCAACACGTGTACGGTCACGAACCAGGCAGATGCCGAAGCCCGTCGGTTCGTGCGTCGCCTGCGCCGCGAGAACCCGGAAGCCCGGATCGTCGTCGCAGGATGTTCGGCTGCACTGAAGGTCGACGACTACGCGGCGATGCCTGAAGTGGCGGCCGTTGTGGAGGGCCATGATCCCTCCGCCGTCGCGGTGGCGGCAGCGCCCCCGCGGCCCGTGCAGATCGAGCTGCGATCTCCCCTCGAGCGCATGCATAACGAGCCGATCGGCGGTGACGTGCTCCGCCGACGTCTTGGCGCGACCCGGGGATGGCTCAAGGTACAGGATGGATGCGACCGCAAGTGCTCCTTCTGCGCCACTCGGCTGGCGCGAGGCGAGTCTCGTTCGCGGTTGCCCGCGGACGTCGTGGCCGAGGCTCGTGGCCTTGCCGAGCATCATCCGGAGCTGGTCGTCACGGGGATTCACATCGGGCACTATGGCGTGGACCTGGAACCAGCCTGGACCCTGTCGCGCCTCGTGGCCCTTCTGCTCGACGAGATTCCCGATGTCCGCTTCCGTCTCGGCAGCGTCGAGGCCACCGAGGTCGACGAACTGCTCTTAGATCTGCTGGCAACGAGTGGTGGACGCCTCGCTCCCCATCTGCATATGCCGCTGCAGAGCGGCGCTGACGACGTGCTTCGGGGCATGCGCCGATGGCACACGCGCGAACAGTACCGGAGACGGACCCTGGAGATCGCCGAGCGCGTGCAGCCCCTGGGGCTCGGCGCGGACATCATCACCGGCTTCCCGGGGGAATCCGTGGAGCATCACCTCCAGACGCGCCGCTTGGTCGAGGAACTGCCCTTCACATACCTGCACGTCTTTCCGTTCTCTCCCCGCGACGGCACGGCCGCCGTCGAGCTGGCGGGTCCCGTGCCTCAACGCGTGGCAGGGGAGCGGAGCCGTGAGCTCCGGGATCTCGCGCAGGCCAAGGGCCGGACGTACCGCGAAGGCAGAGTGGGGGGGCTGGCCGAGATCGTGTTGGAAGGCGAAGGCCGTACAGCCCTCACCGGGGACTATCTCCGCATTGGCGTCGACCCGCACCTGGATGCGCCGGCCGGACAGCTTGTGCAGGGGACCCTACGGGGTGACGGGGACCATCTGTATATTGCATCGCCCCACCTACCCCCCACCAATTGAGGCATGACGCAGGAGAGACGAACGCGCCGCGCGTACGTTGAGACGTACGGGTGCCAGATGAACATCAGTGATGGTGAGCTGATGGAGGGTATCCTCGCCGACCGGGGATACGAGATCGTCGATACTCCTGAGAGTGCCGACGTCGTGTTGGTCAACACCTGCGCCATCCGTGAACACGCCGAGCAACGGGTCCTCGGACGAGTCGCCCAGCTGGGGGCGCTCAAGAAGGAGCGGCCCGGAATGCTCCTCGGCGTGACGGGCTGCATGGCTCAGCGCATGGGTGAGTCCCTTCTCGAGGGTCCCGGGCAGGTCGACCTCGTCATGGGTCCGGACGGCTACCGGGGACTTGCGCAGGCCCTCGATGGGCTCCGGGGTCCAGTACCGCCGGCCGGAGAGCGCTCTCCCGTCAAGCGCAATTCTCGGCAACTGGCCGTGTTGGACCTGAATCTCGGGGAGAACTATCAGGGGCTCGAGCAGCGCAGGTCCGAGGGCGCGTCGGCGTGGGTTCCGATCCAGCGGGGATGCGACCATCGGTGCACGTTCTGTATCGTGCCGTACGTGAGGGGCGGCGAGAAGAACCGCAGCGCCTCCGAGGTCGTGGACGAAGTGCGGGGCCTGGCGGAGCGGGGCGTCAGTGAGGTGACCCTGCTCGGGCAGACCGTCAATTCGTATGTGTGGGAAGAGTGGACGTTCCCGAAGCTGCTGCGGGAGGTTTCCCGGGTGGACGGGATCAGGCGGGTGCGATTCACGTCGCCGCACCCCAACGACGTGACGCCCGAGCTGGTGGAGGTCATGGCCACCGAGCCGACCGTGTGCGAGCAGCTGCACCTCCCGGCACAGTCCGGCAACAACCGGACGCTGAAGAGAATGCTCCGCCGCTATACGGTCGAGAGCTTCATGGAAAAGGTCGAGCTCGTTCGGGGCGCGGTCCCGGATATCGCGCTCTCGACCGACATCATCGTCGCATTTCCCGGGGAGACCCACGACGAGTATCTGGACACGCTCGATCTGATGCGCACCGTGCGCTTCGACGATGCGTTCACCTACAAGTACTCGCCGCGAGAGGGTACGCCCGCGACTCGGATGCCGGCCGACCAATTCGTCGACCCCGAGGTAGCCCAGAGCCGCCTCGCCGAGCTCATCGAAGTACGACGTGAGGTGCAGTCCGACGTCAACCGGTCCGAGGTGGGACGGGTGGAGGAGGTTCTGGTCGAGAAGGAAGCGCGCCGCGATGGTCAGATGCTCGGCCGGACGAGGCGCAACAAGGTCGTCGCGTTCGAGGGTGAGCACGAACTCATCGGCCGCTACATGCACGTCTCACTGGACCGGACCACAGGGGCCACGTTCGTCGGGACTCGGGTCGAGAGTCCCGAGCCGGAGTTGGTTCGGTGAGCAGGTTCGTCGGACCGGTGGGCGTGCTGGCGGTCTTGGCACTCTCGATGGGCTTCGCGTCCCTGAACGGCGCGCAGCGTGTCACCCTGAGGCTCGGTGTCCTCACGATCTACGGAGTCCCGCTCACGGTGGTGGCGTTCGGCGGGCTCGTGGTGGGGATGGTGATCATGCTCGGGGCAGGCATCCATTCTGACCTGAAGGTGAGACGGATCCTCAGGGCTCGGCTTGCCGAGGAGGATCTGGAGGAGCGTGGTCGATTCATCGACCAGAGTCAGCAGGAACTTTTCGAGGCGGAAGCAGAGACGGATTGATTGAAGTGACCCGGGACTCCCGCACGCGGTGATCGCGGGGCTCCCACCTGTTGCGAGGCTGGCGGTCGTCTTCGCAGCGGGATCGGCCCTTGTCACTCCCGGTGCCTGGTTCCTGGCACCGCTTCTCATTCTGCTCGTGGCCGCGCCCATCCGCGCATCCCGGCGCCCCGAGCTTCGGGTCCTCTGGGCGATGTCTGCGTTCGCCGGGGCCACCGCCGGCCTCGCCGGCGATCACGTGGACCGGCGCTGTGATCTCGGTGCTCGCGATGGGGCTCCGGCATCTGTCACGGGACGTCTGCTGGCCGAGGGCATCCGCACACTTCCGTTCGAGGTCCATCATTCACGCCGGTGCCGGGTGAAGATCCGCATCAAGGGCGGAACGGTCCCGCTCGGGCCGTTGGTCGATATCTCGGGACGATGGAGTGCCTGGTCGGGGGGATTCACCCTGGAGGTCGACGCCGTCGAGAGCGTCCAGGCCCCGGGTTGGGACCCGATGGGCCTCCTCCTCCGATGGCGTGGACACCTCGTGCGCCGTCTGCATGTGCTCTACCCGGACCACGGGGGGGTCGTGGCCGCCCTCACCCTTGCTCGAAAGGAGAGCCTGGATCCGGATGTGCGGGAGAGCTTCGTGGAGACGGGTACGGCTCATCTGCTCGCCATCTCCGGCTTTCACGTCGGGGTTGTGGCGGGGATTCTCATGGTGGCGTTCCGCAGCATGGGAGCCGGGCGCAGGCCGGCCGGCGCCCTGGCGGCTGGCGGAGCCTGGATCTACGTGGCCTTTATCGGCTTCCCCGCCGCGGCCTGTCGCGCCGCGCTGATCCTCACGGCTGCAGCGTCGACGCGCTGGCGGGGCCGCCCCGTTGCCCGGTTCGGGGCGTTGGGCGCTGCCTTGTTGGCGCTGGTCGTGTGGGATCCCGGGAGTCTCTCCAGTCCCGGGTTCCAGCTCTCGTTCGCGGGTGCCGGTGCTCTGGTGCGTTGGGGGCCACCGGTAGCGGCGCGCCTGAGGTCGTTGGGGGCAGGATACGTTCCGAGAGGACTGTGCAGTGCCGCGGCCGCCGGGATGGCGGCGACGCTGGGTACGCTTCCGATCGTCGCGTGGCACTTCGAACGAGTGTCGTTGGTGGGGATTCCCGCAACGCTGGTGGCGTCCCCACTCGTTGTCTTGGCTCTCCCGGGGGCACTGGTGTCGCTCGGCGCCGACCTTGTGTCTCCTGCCATCGGGGGCTTCCTGGCAGGAGGGGTGACGGTCGTGCTGGTGGTGCTGACCGAGTTCATCGGCTGGCTCGGCAGCCATGACTGGGCCAGCGTCTGGGTCACGCGGGGAGTGATCCTCGCCCTGCTGGCCGGAGCGTCGATCGGTCTGCTCGTCGGGAGCGGGACGCGGATTCGAGCCCGGGTAAGGCGATCCGTGGCCGTTCTGGCCGCGCTTGCCGCAGTGGTGGGGTGGCCCCTTCTCCAGGGCGTCGAACGACGGGGAACGTTCGAACTCCTGATGATCGATGTGGGCCAGGGGGACGCCATCGCCCTGAGGACGCCCGGCGGGCGCTGGATTCTGGTCGACGCCGGGCCACCGGCGCGGTCTGCCGATCCTGGGGCGCAGGGCGCCGTGCGCGCCCTCAGACGACGAGGCGTGGGCGAGATCGATCTGCTCGTTCTCACCCACCCGGACCTCGATCACATCGGCGGTGCGGTGGCCGTCCTGCGGTCCTTCCAGGTGCGGCGGGTTCTGGATCCAGGACTCGCTGCGGGCAAAGGTGCCTATCTGGAGGTTCTGGAGGCGGCTTTGGACGAGGGAAGCCCCTGGCTGATCGCCGAAGCAGGACAGGTCTTCGACATCGACGGAGTGAAGCTCCGCGTGCTGCATCCCGATCCGGGGCCGCCATCGCGCGAGCCGACGCAGGATGCGAACGACGTGTCCGTCGTGATCCACGTGGAGTATGGAGATTTCGACGCACTTCTCACTGGAGACGCGCCTACCGCGGTGGAGCGGAGCCTCGCCCAGGGCATGGAGGCAGGATTCGAACTCCTCAAGGTCGCACACCACGGGAGCGACACGTCGACCGATTCACTGCTCCTGGCCCGGGTCCGTCCGGAAGTCGCTCTCGTATCAGTGGGGCGGGGAAACCGCTACGGTCACCCCTCGCCGTCAGTGCTTGCGAGGCTGGAGAGCGCAGACATCGCACTGTACCGAACCGACCGACAGGGGACGATCAGGGTCAGGGCACGCCAAGACGGTCGCTTCACTGTGCGAGCCAGGGGAATCCATGGCCGTTGACCGGGCAGACCGGCTTTTCTAACCTCCGAGCCCTGCCACCCCCACTCAGACCGAAGCCATGCCCCAGAGCAGCGTGATCACCATATCCCGCTTCCTGATCGAACAGGAGCGTCTATTCCCGGAGGCCACGGGCGCGTTCACGGACGTGCTGTCGGACATCGCCCTCGCCGCGAAGGTCATCGCCAGAGAGGTGAACAAGGCAGGGCTCGCGGACATCCTCGGGAGGGCGGGGGCCGAGAACGTGCATGGTGAGGAGGTTCAGAAGCTGGACCTCTTCGCGGACGACGTGATCTTCCGGGCGATGGACCACACGGGCCGACTCGCGTGCATGGCTTCGGAGGAGAACGAGGAATTCATCCCGATTCCCGATCACTTTCCGACTGGCGACTACGTACTCCTCTATGATCCGCTCGACGGCTCGTCCAACATCGATGTGAACGTGTCGATCGGCACCATCTTCTCCGTCTTGCGGAAGGTGTCGCCCGGGGAGCGCGGGACGCTGAAGGACTGTCTGCAGGCCGGACGCCGACAGGTGGCCGCCGGATACGTGCTCTATGGCTCATCCACCATGCTGGTGTACACGACGGGGGCAGGGGTGCACGGCTTCACGCTGGATCCGTCCATCGGCGAGTTTCTCTTGAGCCATCCGGACATGAGGATGCCGGAACCGCCCTCACACACGTACTCGGTGAACGAGGCGTACTTCGATCGCTGGAGCGATGGGCAGAAGCGGCTGGTGGGACATCTCAAGGCACCGGATCAGTCCTTCGGCTCGCGGTACATCGGGTCGCTGGTGGCCGACATCCACCGCACTCTGCTGCAGGGTGGGCTCTTCATGTACCCACAGGACCGCACGAAGCCCGAGGGCAAGCTGCGACTGCTTTATGAGGCATCTCCGATGGCCATGATCATCGAACAGGCCGGCGGGCGGGCCACGGACGGGCGGAGAGCCATTCTGGACATCGAGCCGACGTCACTCCACCAGCGCACACCGCTGTACATCGGGTCGTCGCAATTCGTGGACCTCGCGGACCGATTTCTTCTGGCAGAGTAGGGATTTTCCGGGCGGCGGCGTTCGGCGCGCGCCCGTCGACGTCACGGGGCCGGAGCTGCTAGGGCTGGAGGCCCGCCACCTCGGCGTCGAACGAAGCCAGCATCTCTTCCTTGATCCGCTTTCCGACGTAGGCGCTCTCGAAGCCCATCCGAGCCACCCGGATGATTTCCTCGTCGGAGAACCCCAGGTGGTCGCGCGCGTACCCGAACTCGTCCGTGAGGGTAACGCCGGACATGAGGCGGTTGTCGGTGCAGAGGGTCACCGTGATCCCGTGGTCGAAGTAGCGTTTGACCGGGTGTTCGGCGTAGGAGGGGGCCACCCTCGTCTGGACGTTCGAGGTGATGCATACCTCTAGCGGGACCACGTGGTCCCTGACGTAATCCATCAGCTCCGGATCCTCTTCGAGACGCGTCCCGTGGCCGATCCGGCTGGCGTGCGCCACCTCGATGGCCTGCCGGAGTGAGGCGGCGCCATAGCCCTCTCCGGCGTGCACCGTGATCGGGAGGCAGGCCGCCGTCGCGAACCGGAAAGCCGCCAGATGGTCCTTCACGGGGTATCCGGCCTCGGCGCCCGCGAGGTCGAATGCGCATACGCCACGGTCCTGGTACGCGGCAGCCAGCTCCACCATCTCGAGCGAGGACGACGCTGGCAGGGTTCGAAGCGCGCACACGATGACGTTGGTTCGGATGGAGAAATCCTTCTCCGCCCGCTGAAAGCCGGCCAGGGCCGCTTCGAGGGCCTCGTGCGACTGAAGACCTTCGTGCGTGTTCAGCGCCGGGCAGAAGCGGGCCTCGAGGTACTGGACGTTCTCACTGTGGTGGTCCGCAGCCAGTTCGTACGCGATCCGCTCGATGGCGTCGTGGTCTTGCATGACCGAGAGCGTCAAAGCGAAGCGGTCGAGGTACTCCTCGAGGTTGCGGGCATCCGAGACCAGCATGTGGGTCCCGAGCGCGTCTTCCTCGTACTCGGGCAGATGCCGATCACGCTCCAGAGCCAGTTCCGCCAGGGTCAGGGGCCTCAGGCTCCCGTCGAGGTGGACGTGCAGCTCGGCCTTGGGCAGGGCCAGGAGCCAGTCGTCGCCAGGACTCAACACGCCAGGGGTCCTTCCGGTGACGCCAGGCCTCGCTCGACATCGACGAGCGGAGCTGGATAGTCGCCCGAGAAGCAGGCGCTGCAGAATGGCCCCCCTTCCGAGACGGCCTCCTGCATTCCCTCGAGGGACAGATACCCCAACGAGTCGACCTTCAGCTTGTCCGCGATGCCCGCAACGTCCATTTGGGAGGCGATGAGCTCTCCCCGGGTGGGCATATCGATGCCGTAGAAGCAGGGGTGGCGCACGGGCGGGCTTCCGATGCGGAAGTGGACCTCCGTGGCTCCGGCCTGCCGCAGCATTCGAACGAGACTTCGGCTCGTGGTGCCGCGCACCAGCGAATCGTCGACGACGACCACCCGCTTTCCTTCCAGGACCTCGCGGACCGGGTTGTACTTCATTCGTGCGCCGAAGTCACGGTCCTTCTGTGTAGGCTGGATGAAGGTCCTGCCGACATAGTGGTTCCGGAGGAGTCCCAGTTCGAAGGCGATTCCGCTTTCCTCAGCGAAGCCGAGAGCCGACGAATTGGCGCTGTCGGGAACGCTGATGACCGCGTCGGCCTCCACCGGATGTTCGCGAGCCAGCTGTCGCCCGAAGGCCCGGCGCGCGCGATCCACGCTCATCCCCCAGATCCGTGAATCGGGCCTGGCGAAGTAGACCAACTCGAAGATGCACGGACTCTGCTCGGCGGCGGGGGCAAGCGACCGCAGCTTTGTGACCTTGCCGTTCTCGAGGCGGATGACCTCCCCCGGCTCGAGATCGCGGACGTACTCCGCGCCGAGGATGTCCAGGGCGCACGTCTCGCTGGTGACGATGTGACCGCTGTCCTTCCTGCCGAGCACGAGGGGCCGGAATCCGCGCGGGTCCCGGACGGCGTACAGGACGTCTCCCACCGACAGCACGATGGAGAAGGCGCCCTCGAGGTGCGTGAAGGCATCGTCCACCTGAGCGTCCACAGTCTCGTGCCGAGACTTGGCAATGAGGTGGACCAGGATCTCGGAGTCCGAGGAGGAGCGGAAGATGGCGCCGTCCTCGACCAGGCGATTCCGCAGGTCCAGCTGGTTCGTGAGATTCCCGTTGTGTGCGAGGGCCATGTCCCCCTTTGCATATCGGGCCGTGATGGGTTGGGTGTTGTTCACGTCGCTTCCGCCGGCCGTGGAGTAGCGAACGTGTCCCACAGCCGTTGCCCCCGACATCCGCGCGAGCGATGCCGCGTCGAAGACGTCCGAGACGAGGCCCATGCCCTTGTGCGACCTGCTCGACCCATTCTCTGCAATCGCCACGATCCCCGCAGCTTCCTGTCCCCTGTGCTGCAGTGCGTATAGGGCCAGGAACGCCTGTTCAGCGGCGTTCTCCAGACCGCTGACGCCCACGACTCCGCACTCCTCCCTCGGCCGGTCGTCCATCCGTGCTGCGGGCAGGTCCTGGGGACCGTTGGGCAGTCCGGGGGTCGTGGACACGACGGGAAGGGGATGACGGGGCAGGGGCATGCGTCAGGCTCCGACGGTGTGGGGAGCGTCCATGATTCTCGGAATCGCCCCGAAGTATGCGTCCGTCATGGCCTCGGCCGACGCGTTGATGCTCGACTGCTTCGCCTCGATCCGCAGGCCGGTGCCGACGGCACCCACGGTGCCGATGCGCTCTGCCGGGACGTCATGGTCGGCGGCGGTCTTGAGCACTGCGTCCGCGTCTGCCGGATCACAGGACACGATGACCCGGCCCTGGCCTTCCCCGAAGAACAGGGCCACGGGTGGCAGGTCATCGTCCAGCTTCACCTCCACGCCGTAGACCTGGTCACCATCGCCGAGGCACGACTCGGCGAGCGTGCAGGCCAACCCGCCGTCCGAGCAGTCGTGCGCCGAGTGGATCTGACCGGCGTGGATCATCGCGAGCACTGCTCGCTGGAGATTTCGTTCGGTGATGAGGTCGATCGCAGGTGGGGCTCCCGCGACCAGACCATGATTCGCATACAGGTACTCCGAGCCACCGATTTCGTCGGTGTTCAACCCCAGGAGGATCACCGCGTCGCCCTCAGCCCTGAACGCGTGCCGCGTGATGTGGTCCACGTTGTCGATCACACCCACCATGCCGATGCCCGGCGTCGGGTAGATGGCGGCTCCGTCGGTCTCGTTGTAGAAGGAGACGTTCCCGCCGGTGACGGGAGTCTCGAAGGCCTTGCAGGCCTCCCCCATACCGAGCACGGCCTCGCGGAACTGATAGTAGATGTGCGGCTTGAGAGGATTCCCGAAGTTGAGACAGTTGGTGATGGCGGTCGGAACTGCTCCGACGCAGGCGAGGTTCCGTGCCGATTCTGCGACCGCGATCCGGGCTCCACGGCCCGGCTCCAGATGGACGAAGCGCCCATTGCAGTCCATGGTGGCGGCAACCGCCCGCTTCGTCCCGCGAATCCGGACGACACCACCGTCTCCACCCGGACGCACGGCTGTGGAAGTCCGCACCGTGGTGTCGTACTGCTGGTACACCCAGCGCTTGGACGCCACGTTGGGCGAGCCCAGAAGTTGCAGGAAGTCGCCGCTCAAGTCGCCGTCCGGCTCGAGGAACTGGCTCAGGTCGGTTGCTCGGAGCGCCTGGATCTCCTCGCTCTCAACCCCTTCGCGTTCGTAGGTGGGGCACCCTTCCGTGAGAGGAAGCGCGGGGATGTCCGCGACGGCTACCCCATTCTCCAACACGCGGAATCGACCATCGGCGGTGACCCGCCCGACAACCGCCGCTTCGAGTTCCCACTTCTCGAGGATCTCGTGGACCACGCCCTCCTGACCCTTCTCCGCGACCACGAGCATTCGCTCCTGGGACTCGGACAGCAGGATCTCGTAAGGCGTCATGCCGGCCTCTCGCACGGGCACGGCGGCCATCTCGATCTCGACGCCGTTGCCGGCTCGCCCGGCCATCTCCGAGGCGCTCGAGGTGATGCCTGCTGCGCCCATGTCCTGGATGCCTGTGATCGCGCCGCTCTGGATGAGCTCCAAGCTGGCCTCCAGCAGGAGCTTCTCGGTGAACGGGTCACCGACCTGCACCTGGGGCCGGCTGGACTCGTCCGAGTCCTCGCTCAATTCCTCTGACGCGAACGTGGCCCCGTGAATGCCGTCCCGTCCGGTGCGGGCACCGACGACCATGAGGGTATTGCCGACGCCGGAGGCCGAGGCGGTGATCAATTCCTCCGTCTTCATCAGCCCCAGGCACATGGCGTTGACCAGCGGATTCCCCTCGTAGCCCCGGTCGAAGATCACCTCGCCACCGATGTTGGGGATGCCCATGCAGTTGCCGTAGTCACCCACGCCGGACACGACGCCGCTGAAGAGGTAGCGCACCCGTCCGCTGTCGAGGTCTCCGAAGCGCAGGGAGTCGAGCACCGCGATGGGCCGCGCGCCCATGGTGAAGATGTCCCTGAGTATCCCGCCCACTCCGGTCGCTGCCCCTTGGTAGGGCTCGACGGCCGAAGGATGGTTGTGGGATTCCACCTTGAAGGCGAGAGCGTATCCGTCACCCACGTCGATGACGCCTGCGTTCTCGCCGGGGCCCTGAATCACCCATGGGGCCTCGGTGGGGAGCAGCCGGAGCATGCGCTTGGAGTTCTTGTACCCGCAGTGCTCGGACCACATCGCGCTGAACACACCGAGCTCGGTGAAGGTGGTGTCCCGCCCCATGATCCCCCGAATGCGTTCGTATTCGGCTTCACTGAGGCCGTGGTCGGCCACCAATTCGGGTGTCATCGGTGGATCGCCAGAGCGGGGATCCACGTGGACTGTCTGGGTGCTGCCCGGGGCCGTGTCCTCTACGGTGCTCACGCTCCGATTCTCTTCCTGTCAGAAGGCTCGATTGATCTGTTTCTCATCGTCCGGCGGGTGCGAGTGCCTTCACCAGTGACGTGAACACTCCGACCCCGTCCGTCGATCCGAGGATGGGCTCCATGGCCCTCTCGGGATGAGGCATCATGCCCATCACGTTGCCCGCCTCGTTGATGATCCCCGCGATGCTGTGCCAGGATCCGTTCGGGTTGGCCTCCGGGGTGGCTTCACCGGCTGCGTTCACGTAGCGGAAGACCACCCTGTTCTGTTCCTCCAGCATCGCCAACGTCGCTTCGTCCGCCTCGTAGTTCCCCTCGCCATGCGCGATCGGGACGCGAAGGAGCTGGTCCTGCTCGTAGTCACCGGTGTAGAGGGTGTCGGTCCGCTCGACGCGGAGCAGGACGTCCTTGCTCTCGAACCGGAGCGTGTCGTTCTTGACCAGGGCGCCCGGAAGGAGGCCTGCCTCGCACAGAATCTGGAAGCCGTTGCAGATCCCCAAAACGGGCCCGCCCGCCCCTGCGAACGCGACGACGTCTTCCATGACCGGACTCATCCGCGCGATAGCTCCGGCCCTGAGGTAGTCACCGTAGGAAAAGCCTCCCGGCAGCATGACCGCGTCATACCCGCTCAGGCCCCGCTCGCGGTGCCAGACGAACGTCGCTTCGCCCTCTACCGCCTGTACAGCCTTGTAGAGATCGTAGTCACAGTTCGATCCGGGAAACGTGACGACCGCCACCTTCATGACGGCGCCCCTTCGGCGTCCACCACGGAGACCTCGAAGTTCTCGGTCACCGGGTTCGCGAGGAGCTTGCGGCACATCGCCTCGGCGATCTCGATCGCCGCTTCGGGCGAGTCGGCGTCCATGTCGAGGTAGATCGCCTTGCCCATGCGAACGTCGGCCACCTGCTCCCATCCCAGCGAGTGGAGGGCGTGATGGATCGCCTTTCCTTCGGGGTCCAACAGCCCTGGACGGGGCTTAACACGGATCTCCAAATGAACCTGGCTCAAACCTGTTCCTCCAAGGATTCGTCTTCCCCGACACGGTCCGGGGCGTGATGGGGCGCCAGCCCCGCGTAGTCCAACGACCGCACCTCGGCGCGGGCGTCTTCATCATCATCCGCCTCCAACAGCGGATCTCCTCCGGGAATGCGGTCCAGCAGTCCCAGTAGAACCGACTTCACGAGGCCCCATACCACATACAGGAGCAAGGACGTGAAGAAGTAGTAGCGGGGCAGCACGAGTGCGGTGAAGAGGCACCCGAGAATGAACGCCGTGTTGAACAGTCCCTTTGCGGTCTTCAGTCCAATCCGGGGGACCTTGGCGTAGGGCACGTGACTGAGGTTGAGCACGCCCAGCAGGACGATGCCCACTGCCATGATCTGCGGCCACGGAAGCTCGGCGAGGTACTCCGCGAAGAAGGGAGTCTGGCTGAAGGGGTAGTACGAAGCCAGGAGCATTCCCGACGCGGGGCAGGGCAGGCCGTGAAAGTACCGCTTGGGCTCTCCACCGTGCTCCATGTTGAAGCGAGCCAGCCTCACCACGACGGATGTGATGTAGACGTAGGCCAGCATCCAGCTCCACTGGGTGTCGTGGAAGAAGAGCTGATACATGATGAAGCCCGGGGCCACCCCGAACGAGATCGCATCGACCAGTGAATCCAGCTCGGCTCCGAACCGGGAGCCGGTGCGCGTAAGACGCGCGATGCGACCGTCGAGCATGTCCAGAGTGCCGGCGAAAATGATGAACCAGCCGGCCCACACCAGGTCGCCGCGATCGGCGGCCACGATGGCGTAGATCCCGAAGAACAGGTTCCCCAAGGTGAATGCCGAGGGGAGGATGATGATGCCGCGCTGCATGGCGGCCCGGGGCGATCTGCGGGGGGACGTCATGCTGCATACTCCGAATGCTCAGCGAGTACGGTCAGGCCCGCCACGGCCTTGTCTCCCGGGGCGCACATCACCCGCCAGTCGAGCGGGAAGAAGAGGTCCACCCTCGATCCGAAGCGGATCAGGCCGATGCGCTCGGCCCGTCCGACCGCCTGTCCCACCTCGGGGTAGGTCAGGATGCGACGCGCAATCAGGCCAGCGATCTGTCTGACGAGGACTTTGCCCGCGGGGGTGACGATGCCCAGCGAGGCCTGCTCGTTGTCCTCGCTGGCCTTCTCCTTCCATGCCACCATGTACTTGCCCGGGCGGTACTCCTTGTGCTCGACCGTGCCTGCGACGGGAGAGCGCTGCACGTGTACGTCGAAGACGCTGAGAAAGATCGTGATCCTTCGGCACGCGCCACCCATGAAGGAGGGTTCGTCGACTTCCCGGACATCGATGATCCTTCCCTGACCTGGAGCAATGACGAGGCCCGGCTCAGCAGGAGTCGGCTGATCGGGATCCCGGAAGAACCACACGGTGAAGAGCGTGAGGACGGTGACCAGCCCTGCCGCCGTCAAGCTGAGGGCTCCAGCGTCACCGAGGCCGACCGCGGTCCAGCCGACGGCAGCCAGAAGCGTGCCGACACCGATGAACGGGTAGCCTTCCCGGGCTAATCTCAACGATCGGTTCCGAACAGGGGCGGGTTGAAATGGTCGAGGGGCACGCCTGTGAGCCGGTGGAAGATATCCTGATAGCGGGCGGTTGTCGCATCGACCACCGATGCGGGGAGGTCGGGGGGCGGGGGGGACTTGTCCCAGTCGGGCACTTCGTCCAGCCAGTCCCGGACCGGCTGCTTGTCCAGGGAGGGCTGGCCACGCCCCACCTCGTACTGGTCCTTCGGCCAGAATCGGGACGAATCGGGAGTCAGCACCTCGTCGATCAGGAGGAGCTCGCCTTCCGAGTCGAAGCCGAACTCGAACTTGGTGTCGGCGAGAATGATGCCACTGCGCGCTGCCATGTCCCGGCCATGCGTGTAGATCGCGAGGGACAGGTCCCTGAGTCGGGCGGCCAGTTCCTCCCCGAGTAGGTCCACCGTCTGCGCATACGTGATGTTCTCGTCGTGCTCGCCGACGTCCGCCTTGGTTGCCGGAGAGAAGATGGGCGGATCCAGGATCTCGCTCTCACGGAGTCCCTCGGGAAGCGGCTCACCCGCCAGCGTTCCGGCCTGCTTGTACTCCTTCCATGCCGACCCGGAGATGTAGCCCCGGATCACGCACTCCACGAGAACAGGCTGCGTCCGGTGCACGAGCATGGCCCGGCGATCCCACTGCGCCCTGCTCGTGGCGAGGCCCGGGTGGCGCTTGACGATGGCGTCCCCGTCCACCGCAATGAGGTGATGCGCGACGTTGCCTTCCATGTGGTCGAGCCACCAGGCAGTGATCTGCGTGAGCACCTCACCTTTCCTGGGGATGCCTTGGCTCATGACTACATCGAACGCGCTGACGCGGTCGCTCGCGATCATCAGGAGAGTGGTGTCGTCGACCTCGTAGACGTCGCGGACCTTGCCGCGATGGAGCAGAGGAAGGTCGAGTTGTGAGTGCACTACGGGGCTGGAATCAGACATGGACATCGGGGTCGGCGAGTGAGCGTGCTTGGCTACCGAGGCGCTCCAGGGCGGGCGCCACTTCTTCTTTCAGGATCCGGGCCACCTGCTGCGGCGCCCTCCCCACGAACCGGTGGGGGTCGACCAGCGCCGCCAGTTCCTCGGAGTCGAGCCCGAAGGCCGGGTCGTCAGCGATTCGATCCATGAGGTCGGCGTCAGCCCCCTCCTCCTTCATGAGACTCGCGGCCGCCATCGAATGTCGGCGGATACGTTCATGCAGCTCCTGGCGGTCTCCGCCCTTCGCTACCGCATGCATCAGGATCGTCTCGGTGGCCATGAAGGGAAGATGCTCGGCCAGGTTTCTCCGGACCACCTCCGGGTTCACGATCAGCCCTCGGGCCACGTTCTCGACCAGCACCAGAGCTCCGTCGAGGGCCAGAAAAGCGTCGGGAATGGACAAGCGCCGGTTTGCCGAGTCGTCGAGTGTGCGCTCGAGCCACTGCGTAGCTGCAGTGAACGCGGGGTCCATCGACAGCGTGATGACGTGGCGCGTCAGGGCGCAGATCCGCTCGGCACGCATCGGATTCCGCTTGTAGGGCATCGCCGACGAGCCGATCTGCTCCGACTCGAAGGGCTCTTCGACTTCGCGCAGGTGGGCCAGCAGGCGGAGATCGTGACCGAGCTTCGAAGCCGACGCGGCGACGCCTGCGAGGGTGGCCTGTACGGAGTAGTCGACCTTTCTGGGGTACGTCTGACCGCTCACCGGATAGGTCGCGGAGAAGCCCATCCGCTGGCCCACGGCCTCGTCCAATGCGTCGACCTTGTCGTGGTCTCCCTCGAACAGCTCCAGAAACGAGGCCTGGGTGCCGGTCGTGCCCCGCACGCCGCGGAAGCGCAGAGCGCCGAGTCGGAAATCGAGTTCCTCCAGGTCCAGGAGGAAGTCCTGTATCCAGAGGGTGGCCCGCTTGCCCACGGTGGTCGGCTGAGCCGGCTGGAAGTGCGTGTAGGCCAGGGTCGGCAGGGCTGCGTGCGTCCCCGCGAACGTTGCCAGGGCTTCCACGCAGCGGACCACCCGGGCCCGGACCAGCTCGAGCGCCTCGCGATGGAGGATGAGGTCGGTGTTGTCCCCGATGAAGGCGCTGGTGGCCCCCAGGTGGATGATTCCCCGCGCCGCCGGAGCGTCATCCCCGAACAGGTGGACGTGCGCCATGACATCGTGACGGAAGCGACGCTCGTACTCGGCTGCCTGGTCGAGGTCGAGGTGGTCGAGCGCCTTCCGCATCTGCGTGATGGCTTCGTCCGGAATCGGGAGTCCCAGCTCCTTCTCCGACTCGGCCAGGGCGAGCCAGAGCCTGCGCCACGTGCCGAAGCGCCGTGACGAGGAAAAGACGGCCTGCATCTCCTGCGACGCGTAGCGATCCGAGAGCGGGTGGTCGTAGCGGTCGGTCATAGTCATCGCCAGTAGAAGTCGCGCGTCACGACGCCGCCGTTCCGCTCGAAGTAGATCCGCATGGAGCCGCGGCCCCGTAGGCTCTCGAAGATCCGGGCCACCTCGTCAGCGCTCCGCACGCGGGTGCGATTGACCTGGAGCAGCACATCACCCTCCCGAAGACCCAGTTGACCGGACACCTCGGGGGTGATGTCTGCGATGAGCGCTCCGTTGTCACTCGCGAGCCCGCGCTCGGAGCGGATCTGAGGCGTTACGGTGATGAGCTGGATATCCCTCAAGACGGTCACGCGCTGCGCGGTGACCGACGGGAGCGCCTCGGCGCGGATTCGAATGGGGCCGGGCTGTCCCTCGATGCGCAGGTCGAGTTCGTCACCCGCACTGAGGTCCAGGAGCACGGACTCGAAGTCGAGAGGAGCCGCGAGTGAGCGCTCGTTGGCGGCCAGCAGTCGATCGCCGACCTGGATATCTGCATCCCCCGGCGAGCCCGGGGCCACCCGAGAGACTCGCACGCCCCTCGTCCGGCCCCACTCGTCAGCCTCGACCGGCTCGACTTCGACGCCGATCCAGGCTCGTCGAACCTCTCCGTGGCGCACGAGTTCGTCGGCAATGCGGAGGGCCCTGTCGATGGGTATGGCGAAGCCGAGGCCCTCGCTCCCCCCGCTGCGGCTGAAAATCGATGCGTTGATGCCGATGACCTCGCCCAGAGAATTCACCAACGGCCCGCCCGAGTTGCCGGGGTTGATGGACGCATCCGTCTGGATCATGCCGAGATAGAAGCCGTTCTCCTCGGACGAGGACATGATGTTCCGGTTGATCGCCGAGATCACCCCGGCGGTGACCGTCGGTTCCGCATCGGAGAAGTAGTTGGCGAACGGATTCCCGATCGCGACAGCCCATTCTCCGATGAGGAGTCCAGTGCTCGAACCCACGGACGCGACGGGCAGATTCTCGCCCTCGATGCGGAGCACGGCGACATCCACGACCTGATCCGTGCCCACCAGTTCTGCGCTGAAGTCGCGCCCGTCGGGCAGCGTCACCTTGATCTGCCGCGCGTCGCGCACCACATGATCGTTGGTGAGGATGATACCGTCCGATCGCACGATGACGCCCGAACCCCATCCCGCGGTCCGGCGACGCTGCTGGGGGCTGATGAAGAAGCTCTCCCACATGGTTCGGGCCTGGACCTGCTGCTCCCGGATGACACTGACGTTGACCACGGCCGGCGCAGTGCGCTCGGCCGCCCGCACGATTGCCGTCGCACGCGACGCGTCGAGTCCCTGCGGTTCCTGCAGCGCGGCGCTGACCGCTACCCGCGCTCCGGACGCCTCTGCGGAAGAGAGGGCCCCGAGTTCGGCCAGCGAGGCTTCGGTCTCCTCGGCGGCCTCAGTGGCCGAGGAGACGGGCGCGCCGTTCCCGCCGCACGCCGATCCGAGCAGCGCGGCCGTCAAGGTCATGAAGCGGAGCGTGTTCATCATCGATTCCGTGGTGCCCGGTCCTGCATCCGGGTGCCGACCCCCCGAGGCCGGCCAGCCCGGGTGCTCAGATCTTCGCGTTCAGGGTCTGCCAGTCCGAGAGGAAGGCTTCGATTCCGCGGTCCGTCAGCGGATGCTTGGCCAACTGCCAAAGGACCGACGGTGGAATCGTTGCCACGTCGGCCCCGATCAGCATCGACTCGACGACGTGCATCGGATGTCGCAGAGAGGCGGCAAGGATCTCGGTCGCGAAGCCGTAGTTGTCGTAGAGCTGTCTGATCTGGTGGATGAGCTGCATGCCCTCCCCCGAGATATCGTCGATGCGCCCCACGAAGGGCGACACGAAGGTCGCTCCGGCCTTGGCGGCGAGGAGCGCCTGCGACACGGAGAAGCAAAGCGTGACGTTCGTCGGGATCCCCTCGCTCACCAGCGCCCGGCATGCTTTCAGGCCGTCTTCCGTGAGCGGAAGCTTCACCACGATGTTGTCGTGGAGGGCAGCGAGCTTCTTGCCCTCGGCCACCATGGTGTCCCGATCCAGCGCGATGACCTCCGCGCTGATCGGTCCGTCCACGATCTCACAGATCTCGCGGTAGATCTCCTTGGGGTCCCGGTCTCCTGCCACCTTCGCCATGAGAGACGGGTTGGTGGTCACACCGTCGATGAGGTTCGCGTCGGCTGCACGGCGAATTTCACCGAGGTCGGCGGTATCGAGGAAGATCTTCATCTTGAGGTCATTCTCCGGGCGTCGGATGTCTCTGGGTGAACAGCTGTGACTGCTGAAACAGGATACTCCACTCTGGCCAGGAAGAGCCCTTGAGGTGGGGCGGGGGGAGACGTCTCCCCCGAGGGCGTCTCGGAGAGGAGATTCTCCATGTCTTCCACGGCGCGGCGGCCTTTGGCCATGTCGACCATCGTGCCGACGAGGTAACGGACCATGTGGTGCAGGTAGCGGTCGGCCGTGATGCGGAAGCGGACGCCGAGAGCCCACTCGGACCACCCGGCCCGTGCCACCGTACACCGGTAGCCACGCTCGGGCTGGCCTGACTTGGCAAAGGCCCGGAACCAGTGTTCTCCGAGGAGGATCTCCGATGCCCTGTTGAGCGGTTCGAGTGGGAGGGCCTCGCCGAGGGGCCAGCACCAACGCCGGTGCATAGGTGAGCGGGCCTCCGGCTTCGTGCCCACCTGATACTCGTAGGTCCGGGCCACCGCGTCGTACCGCGGGTGGAAGTCGTCGGGGACCGAGGTGACTGATTCGACCCAGATGTCATCTGGCAGAACCGCGTTCAGAGAGCGCTCGAGTGAGGGTGCGTCCCACTTCGCGGGCATGTCGACCGAGGCCGTCTGGCCCGTCGCGTGGACTCCGGTGTCCGTCCGCCCGGATCCGATGACCACGCGTGGCGAATTTGCCAGCCTGCTGAGGCAGGCCTGAAGTTCGCCCTGGATGGTCCGAAGGTCCGGTTGGTACTGCCAGCCGTGAAAGTCGGACCCATCGTAGTGGACGATGAGTTGGAGGCGCGTATCCTGAGTTTCCACCGCGGAAAGGTAGAGCGGGGGGTGTGGATGTCAAGCGAGCGAAGATTGACCGAAAAGCCGCACAGCAATTAGGATTTCACCCCCGACACAGACCCAGGAGGAACCATCTTGAAAGGCGCAGGAGTGCAGGCCGGCGGAGCTCCGCTGAGCGCGCTGCTGGAGAAGGTCGCGGATGGCCGCGTTCTCACGGCTGCGGAGGCGGAGGCGGCTTTCGACTGCTTCATGGATGGTTCGGCCAGCGAGATCCAGATGGCCGGCTTCCTGATCGGACTCCGGGCGAGGGGGGTCGACCCCGCGGAAGTAGCGGGTGGTGTGCGGGCACTCAGGAAGGCCATGGTGCCCGTGGCTGCGAAGAACCCCCTCTCTCTGGTCGATACCGCAGGAACTGGAGGGGGCCGGGTCACGACGTTCAATATCTCGACTGCCGCCGCGCTGGTGGCCGCCGGGGCAGGGGTGCCGATCGCCAAGCACGGGAACCGGTCATTCACCTCGAGAAGCGGGAGCGCCGACGTGCTCGAGGCCCTGGGCGTCCAGATCCAACTCTCGCCCGAGCGCATGGCCGAAATCCTGGATGAGGTGGGGATCGTATTCATGTTCGCTCCTCTCCTGCATCCGGCGATGCGGCACGTGGGGCCGGTCCGTCAGGGTCTGGCGGTGCGCACGGTCATGAACATTCTCGGGCCGCTCACCAACCCGGCGGGCGCGCGGCGTCAGGTGATCGGCGTTGCGGACCCCAACCTCATGGGGCTTGTGGTCAGATCTCTGGGTGAGCTGGGCCACATCCGGGCGCTCGTCGTGCACGGGGCCCCCGGAATGGATGAAATCAGCCCGTCAGGGCATACCAGGGTCGCGGAACTCTCGGAGAACGGCATCCGGGAATACGAGATCACGCCCGCGCAGCTCGGCGCAGATGAGTCCTTCCTGGAGGGGATCGCGGGAGGGGAGCCGGAAGAAAACGCAGAGATCATCGTCCGGGTGCTCGACGACGAAATCGGAGGCCCGAGGAACGTGACTATCCTCAACGCTGCCGCCGCCATCTACGTATCGGGGCGCGTCGACTCCCTTCGCGACGCGGCGGATGCAGCGGTCGAGTCGATTCGCTCAGGGGCGGCGCGCGATGTCCTGGAGCGACTGCGGCGCGCGTCGAACGCCGAGTCGTGAGGCCCTCTAGTACTTCCGGATGACCCCGACTACGACACCTTGAATCCGGACATCGCCCGCATCGACGATGATGGGCTCCATGGTTGCGTTGGCTGGCTGCAGCCGGATCCGTCCGTCCGCTTCACGGTAGAGCTTCTTGACGGTCGCAGAGTCGCCACCCACCAGCGCCACGACCATCTCACCGTCCTCGGCAGTCGACTGGGCCTGAACGACGATGTAGTCGCCATCGCGGATCTGTTCCTCGATCATCGAGTGGCCTTCCACTCGAAGCACGTAGTTCTCCCTCTGACGGCGGACCATGTCCGGGGGAACCGCAAGGCTTTCGTGCTGGCTGATGGCCTCGATCGGAAGGCCGGCTGCGACCGCTCCGAGGAGCGGGAGCTCGACGGTGGGCTCACCCTGGTCTGATCGGACGAGCTCGATGGAGCGACTCTCGTTGTAGGACTTCCTTATGTATCCCTTGCGCTCCAGATTGCTCAAGTGCTCGTGCACGGTGGCGAGCGATGAGTACCCGAAGTCCTCGGCGATCTCCTCGAAGCTGGGCGCATAGCCACGTCCGGCGATGAACCCTTCGATGTAGTCGAGGATTTCTTTTTGGCGCTTCGTAAGGGGCATCGTCAACTCTCCCTGCCTGGGGTGCCCGAACAGGAACCGAAACAAGGATACCCGAACGTTGACCGAAACGCAAGAAAGCCGAACGCTACCCGGAATTCTCGCGCGCATCGTTCGGGACAAGTTGTTGGAACTCGAGGCCCTGCGGCCGCGGGTGAGGGAGCTGGAGATCGCCGCCGGGCAGGGTCTGCCGGTGCGCGACCTCCGTGCGGCCCTCCGGCGCCCCGGTGAGGTCGCCCTCATCGCGGAGTGCAAGCGGCGTTCCCCAGGGGCTGGGGAGATTCGACCCGAGCTGGATCCGGCCGAGCTGACCGGTTCGTACGAGGCCGCCGGGGCAGCTGCGCTGAGCGTTCTCACGGACGCCCCCTATTTCGGCGGTTCCCTGGAAGACCTGCGGGCCGTTCGGGCGTCGACCACCATTCCCATCCTTCGGAAGGACTTCACGCTGCACCCGCTCCACCTGCTCGAGGCGCGCGGGGCAGGGGCCGATGCGGTGCTACTCATCGTGCGCCTTCTCGATCAGTCGATGATCCGAAGTCTGCTGGACGAGGCGCGGGGACTGGGCATGTCCGCGCTGGTGGAGGCCCACGACCAGAGAGAGCTCGTCACCGCGGTCGAGGCAGGGGCGACGATCGTGGGAATCAACAATCGTGACCTGGCCACATTCGCCTCCGACCTCGACACCACCCTGAAGCTCCTGGACCAGCTCCCGCAGGGTGTGGTGGTCGTGTCCGAGAGCGGAATTCGCACGGGGGCAGACGTGGCCAGGCTGGGTGCGGGCGGTGTGGATGCCGTCCTGGTGGGAGAGACGCTGCTCAGAGGGGAGGACCCGGGGCGGGTCGCTGCCTCCCTGTGCGGACATGCCAAGGGGGCCCGAGTCGGTGCCTGATCCGGTGCGCGTGAAGATCTGCGGCCTCATGCGGCGTGAGGACGTTCTGGCGGCGGACTCGATCGGGGCGGACTACCTGGGTGTGATTCTCACGCCGGGCTTCGGGCGCAGCGTCGCGCCTCACGCTGCGGCCGCCATGCTGGCCGGCGTGTCAGCGACGCCGGTAGCCGTCCTCGTGGACGCGTCCCCATCGGAGGCCGCCGAGGCTGCCGCCGAGATCGGGGCGGGCGTAGTCCAGCTGCACGGGCAGGAGTCTCCGGCGGTTGCGTCGGCAGTGCGGGAACTGGGCGAGTGGAGCGTGTGGAAGGCGGTCCGGCTTCGGAAGGCGAGCGATCTTCTCGAGACCGTCAGGGACTTCGCTGCGGACGTCGACGGCATTCTCGTGGAGGGATGGAGGGCGGGAGCCATCGGGGGAAGCGGTGTTCGGGCTGACCTCGACATGCTGGAAAGCGTGCGTGACGCCGTACCTCGGGGGCTCGAGCTGGTCTTGGCGGGTGGGTTGGATCCGGACAACGTTGCCCAGGGGGTGGCACGCTTTCGGCCGTCCGTGGTAGATGTGAGTTCGGGCGTGGAGGAACACCGTGGTCGGAAATCGCACGCGCTCATGGTGCGGTTCCTGGAGGAGGCACGCGTAGCCTCCGTCAACCAGAAGGGAGATGAGCACTGATGGACGCGACTCGGGACCGCTTTGGCCTGTTCGGTGGTCGCTACGTGCCGGAGACACTCATTCCGGCACTCGACGAGTTGGAGTCAGTGTACTCCGAGGCGTCGCGAGATCCGGAGTTCTTCGCGGAGCTCGATGTGCTCCTGGCCACCTACGTGGGGCGCCCCACACCTCTCTACCGGGCGAGGCGCTTCGAGGCGGCGGTCGGTCATCCCTCGATCTACCTGAAGCGTGAGGACCTGAGCCATACAGGGGCCCACAAGATCAACAACACCATCGGCCAGGCGCTGCTGGCGCGGCGCATGGGCAAGCCCCGCATCATCGCGGAGACGGGAGCCGGCCAACACGGCGTCGCCACCGCGACCGCCTGCGCCCTCTTCGATCTCGAGTGCGTAGTGTACATGGGTGAGGAGGATGTCGAGCGGCAGGCCCTGAACGTCTACCGAATGGAGCTTCTCGGCGCCGAGGTGCGCCCGGTGTCCTCGGGCACCCGGACCCTCAAGGACGCGACCAACGAAGCGATCAGGGATTGGGTCACCAATGTCGACGACACGCATTACATCATCGGTTCGGTAGTGGGCCCAGCCCCCTTTCCTCGAATGGTCCGTGACTTCCAGTCGGTGATCGGGCGGGAAGCCCGGGAGCAGATGTTGGAGGCGGTTGGGCGGCTCCCGGCCGTCGTCGTCGCGTGCGTCGGGGGCGGCTCCAACGCCATGGGGATATTCCATTCCTTCGTCGACGATGCCGACGTGGACCTCGTGGGGGTCGAGGCCGCAGGGGAGGGTTTGGAATCCGGCCGGCATTCCGCTTCGTTGGCACGCGGAGCGCCGGGTGTGCTTCACGGCTCCCTGAGCTATCTTCTCCAAGATGCCGATGGTCAGGTGGCGCCTGCGCATTCGGTTTCGGCGGGGCTCGACTACCCTGGCGTGGGCCCGGAGCACGCGAGCCTTTTGGTTTCCGAGCGCGCCACGTATACATCGGTGACAGACGGCGAGGCGCTCAGCGCCTTCCACCGCCTTTCTGAACTGGAGGGGATCATTCCCGCCCTCGAATCTGCCCATGCACTCGCCCAGGTCATTCGCGATGGCGCCGAGTACCGTCACCGCGGTCCGATTCTCGTGTGCCTGTCGGGACGGGGAGACAAGGACGTGGAGCACGTGGGGCGCGTCGAGGGTCGGGGACCGAAGCTCCAGGAGCCTGCATGACGGATGAACTGAAGACCTCCGGCGCATCGTCTTCTGGCGAGGAATGGGAAGCCTCGGATGTCCCCCTCGAGCAGGTTACCGAACTCTTCGTCGTTCTGGGCAAGGCCTTTCGTGCCTACCAGCTCTACGAAGAAAACAACCCGGTACGGCATCGCTTCGTAGAGAGCCTGCGCCAAGCCCTCCAGGGATTGTGGAAGGAGGTCGACAAGCTCGTCCTCCAGGTGGAAGAGGATCGGATTCTCCTGTCCGGATCGGAGATCTATGCCTCTCCGAACCGCGCCGAATCGCTGGCCTTCCTGTTCTTCAAGGATGGCGTTCGGCAGATGATCTTCCTGCCGGGCCTCGAAGACGAGGAGCTCGACAAGTTCCTCGGGGTCCTGCAGCGGGCGCGCAAGCTCCTGCCCGAAGGGGACGATCTGCTCACGGTGCTCTGGGAAGCGGATCTGCACTTCTTCCAATATCAGTACGTCGATTTCCTCGCTGAAGGCGTGGCACTGCCCGAAGCGGGGCCCGGCAATGACCAGTCCGACTTCCAGAACGTTCTGGACGGAGAAGCTGCCGAGGAAGAGGACGACGACGCCACCGAAGCCGAGGCCGGTGAAGCGGGAGAGGCAAATGAAGACGCTCCCAAGACAGCCAGCAAGGACGACTTCAACCCGACCCTCTACTCCCTCGATCCCAAGGAGAAGAAGACTCTCCGCGAGGAGCTCGAGAAGGAGCTCAAGAGGGATTTGCGTGGGGACGTGCTGGCTGCGCTCTTCGATCGCCTCGAGGAGCCCGAGAATCCGGCTCGCCAGTCAGAGATCATCGGGGTCCTCGGGACGCTCCTTCCGAACTTCCTGAGCCGCGGTGCCCTGGTCGGAGCCACTCAGATTCTCGAAGAACTTCGCCGCATGGAGTCGATGCCGGGGGTGTTCGGAGAGACTCAGTTGGCCGAATCGGGTGCGCTTCTCGACGAGGTGAGTGCGGCCGAGGCCGTTCACGAACTCATTCAGGCGCTCTACGACGGGTCCATCCGCGCTTCCCCGGCTCAACTCGGGGGATTCCTCAGGTTCCTGCGCTCAGGAGCTTTGGCGCCACTCCTCCGCTCTTCGGAGACGGTGGACCACAAGGAACTGCAGGCGGTGCTCAGGGAAGCGGTGAAGGGTATCGCGGAGCGGAACCGCTCGGCGGTCGTCCGGCTCCTGGACGAAGAAGACGCGGTCATTGCCTCGGGTGCTGCACGACTCGCCGGCGAGATGCAGATCGCCGAGGCGGGGCCCTCTCTCGCGGGCCTCTTGGCCCACCCTGCAGCTGAGGTGCGGCTCGCCGCCGTGGAGGCAGCGATCACCCTGAAGGCCTCGACAGCCGCCGGCGCGCTCCAGCACACCCTCGAAGATCCCGAACGTGAGGTCCGGATCGCGGCAGCCCGTGCCATGGGCGTTCTCAAGTACCGTCCGGCAGCTGCGCGTTTCGCTCAGATCGTGGGAGGGAAGGATATCCGGACAGCCGACATCTCGGAGAAGGTCGCCTTCTTCGAAGCCTATGGCCTGCTGGCCGAAGACGAAGCTGTCGAGACGTTGGACAAGCTCCTCAACGGGAAGGGATTCCTGGGTAAGCGGGAACCGAGCGAGATCCGCGCCGCTGCAGCCCTGGCTTTGGGCAAGGTGCCCGGCGCGGGGGCTCGTGCGGCACTGCAGAAGGGCGTCCAGGCCGAAGATCCGATCGTCCGGAGCGCTGTGAACCGGGCCCTGCGGGAAGAGGACTGACGAATGGCGGAACTCAATTATCAGGAGGAGGGGCGTAAGGTCCTCACCGCGTTCTACAGCACCCTCAACGCGCTGAAGCTGTATCCGGTCGAGAACGACACGGTACAGCAGGCTATCGACGAGCTCCATGGCCTGGTCACACATGTCATTGAAGTGGACGGAGGCGCAGAACTGCGCGTCGTCGGAGACTTCTTCTTCCTCAACGAGACGCGCCTCAGGCTCGATCTGTCCAACTTCGCGACCTTTGGCTCGTTCGCCCGTGCATTGCAGGATCACGGCATCGGATCCGTCGAGATCTTTCCCGGAATCGTCCGGAGCGAATGGGCGCCGTTCGTGTCCATTCTCCTGCTCAAGCCCCTCGGCGACGAGCCGTTCTCCGGCTTCATGGACCGCGTCGGTGCGACGCCGGTCGAGCACATCGATTTCCGGCCCGAGAAGGAGGTTTCGGAGCCGGAGCGCGACGAGGAGGCGCTCACAGCGGCCAAGCGGACCTACTCGAAGTCGGTCTCGGTGGCCAAGGATGCCCTGGGGGATGTCCGGATCGGGAAGGCCGTCAACGTCCGAAAGGTGAAGCGCGCAGTCCAGGGAATCGTGGACCAGGTCCTCTCGAACGAGTCGTCGATGGTGACGATGACTACGCTCCGGGACTTCGACGACTATACGTTCACCCACTGCGTGAACGTCTGCATCTTCAGCGTGATCATCGGGCAGCGCCTCGGCTTCGACAAACTCCAACTCTATGAGTTGGGGCTCGGTGCACTCTTCCACGATGTCGGAAAGCAGCGCGTGGACTACGACATCATCAACAAGCCCGGGGGACTGACGAGCGAAGAGTGGACGGTGCTGAAGGAGCACACCACGGAAGGGCTGCTGTGCCTCTTCACGATGCATGGGTTCGCAGATGTGCCCTATCGCCAGATGCTGATGGCGTACGAGCACCACATGAAGACGGATCTGACCGGGTATCCTGTGAACAAGAGGACCCGGGAGCCGACCCTCTTCTCCCGGATCGTGTCCACTGCGGACTCGTTCGACGCCGGAACGTCGGTCCGTAGCTACCAGTTCAATCCCTGGCCGCCGGACCAGGTCCTCCGAGAGATGAGGGACAACCCGAAGCGGGGCTGCGACCCCCTCCTGGTGAAGGCCCTGATCACGGCAACGGGTGTCTACCCCGTGGGGACGCTCTGCATTCTCGACACCCACGAACTCGCGGTCGTGGCGAAGGTCAACCCGGACTCCGAGTTGGCACACCGACCGGTGGTCAAGGTGATCTCAGACCCGATGGGAGTTCCCCTCGGCGATCCGCTGACCCTCGATCTCTCGAGGGACGATCCCTCCACGGGGAGGCCGGTGCGCACGATCATCAAGACGACCGAGCCGCAGAAGTACGGCATCCGTGTGAGCGACTATCTGATTTGATCTCCATCGGCATCACCGAGGCCTTCTCCCGACGGAATGAGGAGGGGCGATCGGCCCTCGTGCCCTACGTGACCGCGGGGTTCCCGGATCCGACGGCTACCGTTCCGACGCTGCTCGCCATCGATGAGGCGGGAGCCGACGTGATCGAGGTCGGGATTCCGTTTTCCGACCCGCTCGCGGACGGGCCGACCATCCAGCACTCCTCCTTCCAATCGCTCGAGGCGGGCACGACCGCCGCCTCCGTGCTCGAGGCCGTGAGGACGTTCCGCGAACAGAGCCGGACTCCCATCGTGCTCTTCTCGTACCTGAACCCCGTCATGCGCTACGGGGTCGATGCCTTCCTGGCGGACGCGGAGGAGGCGGGGGCGCAGGGTCTTCTTCTTACCGACCTCCCCGCCGGGGCCGACGTGGACCTCGAGGTCAGCATCAGGGACTCCGGACTGGATTTCATCAGGCTGCTTGCCCCGACCACCCCCGTGGATCGGGTGCGTGCTGTGGCTGACCTGGGCCAGGGCTTCCTCTACTACATATCGAGGACGGGTGTGACCGGTGCGAGGGCGGCCCTCAGCGGTGGCCTGGAGGGCGAGGTGACCGCGATCCGGGCAGCCGTGTCCCTCCCCGTGGCGGTCGGCTTCGGGATTTCCACGCCCGATCAGGCTCGTATCGTGGCTGAAGTGGCCGACGGTGTGGTCGTGGGTAGCGCCCTGGTGGAACGGTTGGGGAAGGAGGGCATCGATGCCGGAGCCGCGTTCCTGGCTTCTCTTCGGGCGGGTATGGACGGAGCCTAGGAGGCCACGTCCGGCGAGAGCCTGTCGGGCAGCGTGGGGTCTGGCTCCACGAAGAGCGTCTTTACGCGCTCGGGGAGCACTGATCCCGGCGGCGCACGCCTGGGCTTCCTCACGTACTTCCGCAGGGTCCAATCGACCGGAACGCTGCCCGAGGTCCGTGCCTGGGAATTGAGGGCGGCCAGCACTGCCGCCTCCTGGAGATCCCGTCGCGGCGGCGATCCAGTCCGGTCCCATCGGAGGATCACGTGCGCACCGGCGGCATGTCGCGCGTGCATCCAGATGTCGCTGGGTGCCGAGTGCCCGAAGGTGAGGGCGTCGTTGTGCTTGGCACCACGGCCCACCCGGATCTCGAGGCCCCCTGAACTTCGGAAGGACCTGTAGGGCAGCGACGCACCAGCCCGGCCTCCACCCTGTGACGCCGGACGGTTCTCGCGGGGCAGGACGGCCCGCACGTCTTCTTCGCTGGCCTCTCCGGCGCGGGCAGCTTCGAGAAGCGCCTCCAACAGCTGACAGGCTGCCTCCGCTTCCGTGATCAGCGCGGGGAGGCGTTCCAGGGCCCGCCGAGTTCGGGCGGCGCGGGCGTAGTACTTGGCAGCGTTGGCCTGCACCGACAGCGTCGGATCGAGCACCACCGTCACCGTCTTGTTCTCGAAGTCCTCCAGTTCCGTACCGCTGCTGCCGGCGGGGATCTCGTGGAAGCGGGCGAGGAGGAGATCCCCTATGGACTGGTGGGACTCGGGGGTCTCCAGGCCTCCGAGTTCAGAGCGCAGGCGGGTGGTGCGCCGGCGTGCGCGTGTGACCGCCGCCTCGAGGTCCTTCATCAACTCCGTGGGGAGCAGGGCCGGTCCCGTGACGTCGTCCGCCGCGTCCGGTCGCTCCGCGGAGGCCTCCAGGGCGGAGAGAAGGCTGCCATACCGGCGATGCGGAGTCCCGGTGATGGGGAAGGGATAGGGCTGGGCACCCCGCTCCAGCTCCAGGATGACCGGTGAGGGGGGTCTGTCGGGGTCCGCCATCTGCTCCCAGCGGCGGGCGATGACCTCGGCAGACCGGTCTTCCCCTCCAAGCCCCAGGATGTGGCCGGCGTTGAGTGGTGACGTCCAGGCCAGCTGTGAAACGAGCGTCTTGCCCACCTCGGCGGGGTCGCCGGTGCTGAGCGCTGCCCAGTCCGCGCCCCCGGCCGTTCCGTCCACGCCGAGCCGTACCGACGGGGCGGGGGGGCTCCAGCACTCGCCGACGGCAAACCGCCTCCTGCCGCCCCGTCGATGGAGAACGTGGCGGATGCGCTTCTCCGGGCCCTCGGTGACGGCTGCGTTCCACTGGTTTCCCAGCAGCTCGACGACAATGTCGACGCTGCGCCTGCGTCCCCGGACGGGGAGCAGCTCGAAGACGAGGAGCCGCTCGTCCGCAGGCGCCTGCACCCGCCGGACCTTGGAAGCGGTGGGAAAGTCGCCGTCGGCCGGGTCCTGGGGCGGAAAGAGAATGGGGTAGCCGCGGGATGGGTGGAGCCGCCAAACCAGGGTCGTCTCCCTGAAGAGGAGGACGAGATCGTGTCGCTCGCCATCGAGCCGCACGGCTCGGAGGCGAGCGCCCCGGAGCTGCGCGTCCAGTTCGCTCGCCACGTGGCGTACGAGCAGAGAATCCCATCGCATCGGCATGAGGCAAGCTAGCTTGTCCGGCCCCCTCTCAGGAGTGACCCCTCCCGGAAGGCTGCGCCAAGCGCCATGTTTCAGCTTGGTGCCGACCGGGGGGCCTGGCCGGCACGCACGCGGGATCGGGCGAGCGCGGACTCCGTCTCGAATTCGACTCGCGTGATTCATGTAAGATGTTACTGCACAAGCACATCAGCTATATTGATTGAGGCAATGTATTATGTCTAGCAATACCGGGGTGCAGCGGCAGGTGGCGTCGGTCCGGCGCTTCCTGGACATGAAGCGGGACGGGCAGCGTATCGTCGCGATGACCGCCTATGACGTGCTTTTCGCCAGGTTGCTGGAGGAGGCCGGCGTGGATCTCATCCTGGTCGGAGACTCGCTCGGGCAGGTCGTGCTGGGGTACGAGTCGACGTTGCCCGTGACCATGGACGAGATGATCCACCACGCTTCGGCCGTCCGACGCGGTGCGCCGCAGAGCTTCGTCGTGCTGGATATGCCCTTCTTGTCGTATCAGGTGACGCCGGACGAGGCGGTCAAGAATGCGGGCCGCGCCATGAAGGAGGCCGGAGTCGCCGCGGTCAAGATCGAGGGCGGTGATCTGCGCGCGTGTGAAGCGGTCAAACGCATGGTTGGTGTGGGAATCCCTGTGATGGGACACATCGGTCTCACGCCTCAATCCGTCCACGCCCTCGGGGGATACCGGGTACAGGGGCGGGGCAAGGAGGAGGCAGCCAGGATCCGCCGGGAAGCGCGGACTCTGGAGGAAGCCGGCGCGTTCGCAGTGGTCCTGGAACTCGTTCCGGCGGTGCTGGCCGCCGAGATATCGGCCGCCCTCACGATTCCCACGATCGGAATCGGGGCCGGGCAGGGGTGCGATGGACAGGTTCTCGTGCTCTACGACGCACTGGGCCTGAATCGTGGCTTCGAGCCGAAGTTCCTGAAGCGTTTTGCCGATCTCCACGGGGCCGCCCTGGACGGCGTGAGGGCGTACGCACAGGAGGTCCGGGAAGGAACATACCCGGGACCGGAGCACTCCTTCGACTCGGAGTGACCCTGTGATCGTCGCGCGTACCCGGCTGGGGTTGGTCGAGGCCCTGTCTCACCTTCGCGAGAGAGAGCGAACCATCGCCCTCGTCCCTACCATGGGATACCTGCACGAGGGTCATCTCACCCTGATTGATACTGCGGCTGGATGCGCGGATGCGGTGGCGGCGTCGCTCTTCGTGAACCCCCTTCAGTTCGGCCCTTCCGAGGATCTCGAGGCGTACCCCCGGGACGAGTCTCGTGACCTGGCCCTCATGGAGGGTCGGGGTGTCTCGGTGGTCTTCGCTCCGAGCGTCGAAGAAATGTACCCCGGTGGGGGGGTGCGGGTGAGCGTATCGCCCGGCCCGATGGCGGAGAGACTCTGCGGTGCCTACCGTCCGGGACACTTCGCTGGAGTGTTGACGGTGGTCGCCAAGTTGTTTGGCCTTGTTCGTCCGGATGTGGCCGTGTTCGGTCGCAAGGATCTCCAGCAGGCAGTGCTAGTCAGACGCATGGCGGCCGATCTGGATATGGGCGTCCGTGTGGTGACCACGGAGATCCTCCGCGAAAGCGATGGACTGGCCATGAGTTCCCGCAACGCATACCTGAGTATGGAGGAGCGCGCGCAGGCTGTCGGCTTGATCAGCTCCCTGCGCGCCGCGGCTGCAGCCTACGAGACGGGAGAGCGCGGGGTGCGGGCCCTCCTGGACGTCGTGGATTCGACCCTGACCGCCTACCCGCTGATTCAGCTGCAGTATGCCGAGGTGGTCGATCCCGATACGCTCGAGCCGTTGACCGAGGCCGGATCCGGAGCTGTCGTCGCGATGGCCGCGTTCTGCGGTTCCACCCGGCTCATCGACAACATGGAGCTTCCGTGAGTCTCCACACTCACCTGGAGAGGGCGGCTCGCGGTGAGATGCCCGATTGGGCGCAGGCGAGTCCGGCGCGCCGCGAGCACGTGGACCGGGTGGCGCTTCTGATGGGGGACTGGGCCGTCGGTCTGGGGCTGGATTCCGAGGATGTCGCTTCCTGGCGTGCCGCCGGGGTCCTTCACGACGCGCTGCGGGATGCCGATCCGGAATCGCTGCGCACGGGGGTCCCGCCGGCGCTTCGGGATCTGCCCGCCTCCGTCCTTCACGGCCCGGCTGCGGCAGAGCGACTGCGCGTCGATGGGGTGGAAGACAGCGCCTTCCTCCTGGCGGTGGCGTATCATACGCTGGGGCATCCGGAGTTGGATGCTCGCGGTATGGCCCTCTACGTTGCCGACTTTCTGGAGCCCGGTCGCGACCTGCTCAACGAATGGCGAGGGGAGTTGAGGAGCAGGATGCCGGGAGACCTCACCGAGGTCGCGCGCGAGATCCTGGCGGCGCGCATCACGCACTTGATCGAGGATGGTCGCCGGATGAGGCCTGAGACTGTCGCGTTCTGGAACACGCTCTCGCGAGAGGGGTGATGGGAGGCCGGGTGCGGGTGCGGTTGCTGATGGTGGTGCTGGCGCTTCTGATCGTCGGCGCCTTCATCGGCTCTGCGGTCTCCCAATGGTGGCCCGGGCCTGCCGCGCTGGAAGAGGTGGCTGCACGCATTCCCGGCTTCGAGACGCGTGTGAGGGTGGAGGTATTGAACGCGGGGGGCGTGGATGGGAGGGCGGGAGAGGCGACCACGGTTCTCCGAGACCGCGGCTTCGATGTCGTGTACTTCGGCAACGACGTGGCGTTCGGCAGCGACTCCTCAGTGGTACTCGATCGGGTGGGCAAGCTCGACGCAGCCCGTGCCGTTGCGGATGCGCTGGGTATCCGGGAGGTGCGTAGTGAGTTGGATTCGAATCTCTACGTGGACGTATCCGTAAAGTTGGGTGAGGAGTGGACTGTTGTGGCGGAGGTGCCCGGGGGCGAGGATTCCCCGCGTGGATGGTGGGACCCGAGGGGATGGTTCGGGTCATGAGCCATTCGAATGCGAACCAGAACTGAGCGTAAGGGTGCGGATGGCCAACAAGAAGAGTTCTGAGACCGTCGGTGAGACACCCTCTGAGGAGGAGGGCTCAGACGCGAAGAAGAAGGAGGGGGAGAAACGCCCCGACGGCCTCGTGGAATGGACCAAGTCCATCTTCATCGCCGTGGTCCTGTTCCTCGTGCTGCGGAGCTTTCTGATCCAGACGTTCGTCATCACGTCGGGTTCGATGGAGGAGACGCTGCTTGTCGGCGACTTCCTCATGGTCAACCGGGCGGCGATCGGCGGGCGCGTTCCCCTGACCAACATCCGGATTCCCGGGTACTCCGAGGTGCGCCGCGGCGACGTGCTCGTCTTCGACCCCCCGCATGAAGACGAACTCAAGCTGGTCAAGCGGCTCATCGGGCTTCCAGGAGACACCCTCCAGATGCTGAACCGGGTCCTCTACCTGAACGGCGAAGCCCAGGACGAGCCCTATCTGAAGCACTCCGACGTGAGCGACGAGATGCACCCGTGGATGTCGTGGCAGCGGGAATACCTCGCAGACACGGTCGATCCGATGTCGTACGCCCCGACCCGTGACACCTGGGGCCCGCTCGTCATACCGGAGGGGAACTACTTCATGATGGGCGACAACCGGGAGACGAGCCTCGATTCGCGTTACTGGGGGCTCCTCGAGGAATGGCGGTTGGAGGGGCGGGCCGTCTTCAACTACTTCTCGTACAACAAGGAGTCCTACCGGCCCTTCCCATGGATTCGCGAAGTCCGATGGGGCCGGATCGGCGGCGCTATCCGCTAGGAATCGAAGACGTCGGGTGCCCCGGCGCCGGGGCCCGCTTCCTTCCTTGGGTCGAGGTGACGACACCCCACCCGGGCCGATCCTAGTTGTCTGTGGGAGCCTTCCGGGATATCTGAACCAACGTGTGGGCCCGAAGCTGCCCACAGGCCGCATCGATGTCCGCCCCCCTGGTCTCCCGGATGGCCGAAGAGACCCCCCGCTCGGTGAGTACGCGAGAGAACTCCTCGATGCGCTCGGGCTCGGACGGCTCCCAGTCCTGGTATGGGATCGGGTTGTAGGGGATGAGGTTCACGAAGGCCCTGACCTGGGCTGCCAGCTCGGCGAGCTGCGGGGCAAGCCGCAGGTCGTCGTTGATTCCGCGGATCATCGTATACTCGAAGGTGATCCGCCGGCCTCCTGCCTGATCGAATCGGTGCAGCGAAGACAGAACTTCGGTGAGCGGATGTCGCTTCTCGAGTGGGATCAGCGTCTCGCGCAATCCCGATTCCGGGGCGTGCAGGGACAGTGCCAGCCCGAACTGCTCCGGGCGATCGGCGAGCTCGAGGATGCCGGGAACCACGCCCACGGTGCTCACGGTGATGCGCCGGGCACCCACGTCGTAGCCCTGGTTGAGGATGGTCAGCGACGGGTGCACCGCCTTCCGGTTGGACAGAGGCTCCCCCATTCCCATGTAGACGATGTTCGAGATGGGCCCGTATCCGTTCGCCTCTGCCCAACGCCGAGAGGCCCTGTACTGGACCACGATCTCCCCGGCGGTGAGTTGGCGGTCGAAGCCGCCCCATCCCGTAGCGCAGAAGGTGCAGCCCATGGCGCAACCGGCTTGCGAGGAGATGCACAGCGTGAGGCGCTGGCTCGTGGGAATGAGCACGGATTCCACCAGTTCTCCGTCGGCGAGTTTCCACACGTGCTTGGCCGTCCCGTCAGCGCTCACGGCGACACGTTCCTGATCGGGCTCCTTCAGCTGGAACACGTCGGAGAGAGCCCCCCTTTCTCCGAGGGGCAGGTCCGTCATCTCATCGATGGTGCGGGCCACGCCCCCATAGATCCATCGCGTTACCTGCCCCACCCGGTACGCCGGTTCGCCCCGGTCGGCGAAGTGCTTCCCAAGGTGCTCCCGAAGCTCGTCCGGGGTCAAAGAGAGCAGGTCGATAAGGGTGGTTTCGGCCATCTGGGTGGGCCTTCGACGCGTGGGCTGATTTCTTGAATCGAGATGGAGCGAGGCTTAACTTAGCCGCCGACCTGAAGCCGCTGAAGGAGAGGGGAGTCCGCCTGGACCGATCGATGCCGAATCCGAGCGCCTGGGGGCCCGTTGCTATCTGGGCGGCGGTCCTTTTTTTCTTGAGCGCACTCCCACTTTCCGGGGACGTCTCGTGGGTGCCTGTGAACGACAAGGTGATCCACGTCGGGCTCTACGGGGTACTGGGCGTGACATTGTCCAGGGCACGGATTCTGAGCGGGGCCGGGTGGCCCCATGGATTGTTCATTCTGGTGGGCGTTCTCTACGGCGTGACCGACGAATTCCACCAGGCGTTCGTCCCCGGCAGAAGCGTCTCGGTGTTCGATTGGATTGCAGACGTGGTCGGGGTTCTCATGGGGTATACCATCTTTCTCAAGACGATCTCGATCCGTGAAGCTCGCGCCCGGTGGGCGGCTGACGCGGACTCGAAGAATCGAGGCATCTAGATGTCCCGAATAGACTGGGAGGGTACGGCGCTCCGTGCCCGCATGGTGGGTGGCCTGACCGCTGAAGACGCGGGTTCCACGCTGAAGCTCACCGGGTGGGTACACCGTCGCAGGAACCTCGGCGGACTGGTGTTCATCGATCTCCGCGACCGGAGTGGCATTCTCCAGATCTCCTTCGGTCCGGACTGGACGGAATCCGAGGCCCTCGAGGTCGCGCATGAGCTCGGCCACGAGGACGTGGTTGCGGTCGAGGGCCACGTATTGCTCCGGCCGGATGGGCAACGGAATCCCGACATGGCCACGGGTGAGGTCGAGGTACAGGTCACCTCGGTCGAGCGACTGTCGAAGGCCAGGACGCCCGCGATTCCGGTCTACCGGGCCCCGGAGGAGGAACTCCCATCCGAGGAGCTCCGGCTCAGGCACAGGGTCCTGGACCTGAGGCGACCTGAGCTGCAGAGGGCGCTCGAGCTCCGACACCGGCTCCTCCTGGCGACGCGCAACTACATGGATGGGCTCGGCTTTCTCGAGGTCGAGACGCCCATTCTGACCAAGCCCACGCCCGAAGGGGCCCGGGACTACCTGGTGCCGAGCCGGGTGCACCGCGGGGAGTTCTACGCTCTGCCTCAGAGTCCCCAGATCTACAAGCAGATCCTCATGGTCGCGGGCTATGATCGGTATTTTCAGATCGCGCGCTGCTTCCGTGACGAAGATCTCCGAGCCGATCGGCAGCCGGAGTTCACGCAGATCGACGTGGAGGCATCGTTCGTCGCGCCCGAGGACATCATGACCTGGATGGAGGGCTTGATGGCCCGTCTGGCCGAGGTCGCCGGTGTCGATGCGCCGCTGCCGTTTCCGCGCCTGACGTGGGCGGAATCCATGGACCGCTACGGCTCTGACCGGCCCGACCTGCGCTTCGGCCTCGAGATCCGGGATTGGACGGCTGTTACCTCGAGTGTCGACTTCCGCATCATCCGCAGTGCGGTGGAGGCGGGCGGCCGCTTCCGGGGACTCCTGCTCGAGGGTGGAGCCCGGCTCTCACGCAAACAGATCGAGGCCATCGAGGATCGGGCGAAGGCCACGGGAGCCCCTGGGCTGCTGTGGGCCAAGCGTACGGACGAGGGGACGTCGGGCCCTCTGGGCAAGTTCCTCGGCGGGGATGAAGCCGATGCGCTGGAGATGTCCCCCGGCGACCTCGTGCTGGGGGCGGCCGGACCGGACTCGGTCACGTCGCCGGCGCTCGCCGCCGCCCGCGCTGCCGCTGCCGACGCCTTGGGCGTAACCCGGGACACGGAACACGCCTGGGCGTGGATCACGGAATTCCCTGTGTTCGAAGAGGACGAGACCCGTCTGACACCGGGGCACCACCCCTTCGTGATGCCCCTGCCCGAAGACATGCATCTCCTGGATAGCGATCCGGTCGCTACGAGGGGTTTCGCCTACGATCTGGTGTACAATGGCACGGAGTTCGGATCGGGAAGCATCCGCGTCCACGACCCGGAGCTGCAGAGGAAGATCCTCCGGATTCTGGGCCTGAGCGATGCCGAGATCGAGAAGAAGTTCGGGTTTTTGCTCGAGGCTCTGGCAGCGGGTGCGCCGCCCCACGGGGGGGTGGCCTTTGGAGTCGACCGCATCGTGCAGAGCTTCGTGGGGGTTGCGAGCCTGCGCGACGTGATCGCTTTTCCCAAGACGACCGCGGCGCGGGCTCTCTTCGAGGGCGCCCCGACGCCGCTCGGTCCGACTGAGCTCGGTGACCTCGGACTCAGCGTGACTCGCAAGGAGCCGACGTCGTAAGGCGCCGGGATGGACGGGTGGCCAACGGAGATACGATCGTAGAACATCGCCTCGACGCCGAGGGTGCCGATCACCTCATGCTGGCCGGGGTGAATGACAGGAACATCCAGGAGATCGTCCGGATCTTCGGCATCCGGGCCGTCCTGCGTGGAGACGACTTTCTCCTCTCGGGAGAACTGGAGGCCGTAGAGCGGGCCGTGCCCGTGGTGCAGCACGTCATCGAGCTGTCACGCCTCCGCGCGCCCTTCGATGTCCACGACATCGTGCGCTTCGCCGACGGGGCCGTGGGGTCGGGAGGAGAAAGCCTGTCGTCGGCCGAATCCGATGTTCGCATCGCGCTGCCCGGATCTCGCCGCGTCATCGTGCCGAAGTCCGAAGGACAGAGCGTGTACATGCAGGGCATCCTGGGCAATGACATCGTCATCGGAATCGGTCCCGCCGGTACGGGCAAGACCTATCTGGCGGTGGCCTGCGCTCTGGATGCGCTCTACAAGAAGCGCGTCAAACGCATCATCCTGGCGCGCCCTGCGGTCGAGGCTGGCGAGAACCTGGGCTTCCTGCCGGGTGATCTCCAGGAGAAGGTCGACCCCTACCTTCGTCCGTTGTATGACGCGCTCGAGGACATGATGCCGCACGACCGGGTGCGCAGGGCTCTGGAGGACGCGACGATCGAGATTGCACCGCTCGCATACATGAGGGGGCGGACCCTGTCCGACGCATTCGTCATTCTGGACGAAGCCCAGAACGCCACGACTGCGCAGATGAAGATGTTTCTGACTCGTCTGGGCCTGAATTCCAAGGTGGTGATCACCGGCGACAAGACGCAGATCGACCTGCCGCATTCGTCAGCGTCCGGGCTCCTTCAGGTCGAGGGAATTCTCGCGGGAATCAACGGGATCGAGATCCTCTACCTGGATGACAGGGATGTCATCCGGCACCGCTTGGTGAAGGACATCATCCGGGCGTACGCCTCTGCCGGGAACGGTGAAGAGGCGGACACATGACCCGGGTCCCGAGGGGAGCCTTCGACGGCTCCGTGCTTCGCCGCCTGTCCGGGGATCCCGGACGGTCATTGGGAGAGAGGCTCGCTCATCACGGATCCAGGGTTGCGCTCCTGCTCAGTGTGGCGGGACTCGTGACGTTCCTCTTTCCGCCCACGTCGGGCATGAACGTCGAGCGCTACGAAGATTGGACGGTGGCGCCCGAGGACGTCATCGCGGAGGTACCGTTCGAAGTTCCCAAGTCGCCCGAAGAACTTGCCCGTGACCAGGCTCTCGCGATCGAGTCCGTGCCGCCGACGTACGACCTGGATGTCACGGCTGCAGACACCATGGTCAGCCACCTGGAGGCGTTCTTCGACGCGGTCGACGCGGCCGCTACCTCCGGGGACAGAGCCGCTCTGGAGGGTGTGCTGCAGGTCGCCTCCATTCTCGCCAGTGAGTCGCAGATGCTGCGCCTCATGGACCCGGCGAACCGGGCGACGCTGCGCACGCTCGCGACCCGGGCGGCTTCCCAGATCCTGCCGCGTGGAGTTGCCGACGCCAGCCAGGTCCTGGAGATCACTACGCCCACGGTCACGGTCCGGCGCCGAGGAGAGGAGCGTTCCCTGCCCGCTGAGGAATTCCTGACGTCTCGGGATTTCTTCGAAGAGGCCATGAGGATGCTTCCTTCAAGCGCGCCCCCGGATATCGCGGACCTGCTCAGGCTGATCCTCATCCGGAACATCGAGTACACGTACGTGCTGGACGTGATCGCAACCGAACTCGATCACGACGCTGCCGCCCAGTCGGTGCCGACGGTCAAGGCGAGCGTCCTCCAGGGTGAGGCCATCGTGCGGGCCGCCGACCCGATTGACGAATTCGATCTGGAGCGGCTGACGGCCTACGAAGCGGAACTCCGGAATCGAGGTCTGCTCGAAGAGCGCAGCAGGCGGCTCGGGCCGACGCTGGGTGCGCTACTCGAAAACCTCAGCCTGCTGGCGATATTCGCTCTCTTGATCTTCTTCACCCGGCCGGAAGTGTACGGGAACTTCCGTTGGCTTCTGCTCATTTCGCTTCTGGTCGCCTCGTACTTCGGGGCGGCTGCGGCCATCGCCGGGAACGGGCTCGGGGCCGAGTGGCTGCCGATAAGCTTCGTCGCCCTGCCGGTGGCGATTCTGTGGGACACCCGCATGGCCCTCGTCCTGGTTCTGGTTCTTGCTGCCGTCACGGGCGCGTTGGCCGGCTTCGCGGGCCAGGGGACCGTCGTGCTGGTGATGGCGGGCGGCGCGGCCGCTGCGATGTCGGTGCGTGCGGTGCGGCGGCGGTCGGAGACCTGGGTCTCGATCGCGATCATCTCGGCCGCGACCGGCATGATTCTCCTGGCCGACGGCCTGATGACCGGCCAGGATGCGGCCGACATCCTCGAGGGGGCGCTCAAGGCGACGGCCAATGCGACGGTCGCCGCCCTTCTCGCGACGGGCTTCCTGTTCGTCTTCGAGGTCTTCACGGGCATCACGACCGACCAGACCCTGCTCGAATGGGCCGATCCGACACGCCCGCTTCTCAAACGCCTCAGCCTGGAAGCTCCGGGCACCTATGCCCATACCATCAACGTGGCGAATCTGGCGGAGGCTGCCTCGAACACGATCGGGGCCAACGGCCTTCTGAGCAGGGTGGGGGTGTACTACCACGACGTGGGGAAGATGCTCAAGCCTCACTACTTCGTGGAGAATCAGCCCGACGGACGCAATCCGCACGACCTGCTGAAGCCGGCCACCTCGGCGGCCATCGTTCGTGAGCACGTCACTGAGGGAGTGCGCCTCGCTCGGGAGGCCAAGGTCCCGGAGGTGGTGACCCGTTTCATTCTGGAGCACCACGGTACCCAGCGCATCGGCTTCTTCTACGAAAAGGCCCTGGAGGAGGCGGAGGGTGAGCTCGATGCCGGCGATTTCGCCTATCCGGGCCCCAAGCCCGATTCCAAGGAGAGCGCGATCGTGATGCTGGCCGATTCATGCGAATCGGCCACCAGGGCGCTCAAGGATCCGACCTCCGAGCGGGTGGCGGACCTGATTCAGAACATCATCGACAGCAAGATCGCGGCGGGCCAGTTGGACGATGCTCCTCTGACTCTGAAAGAGATCACCGAGGTCAAGAAGCAGTTCGTGAAGATACTCTCCGGTGTGGTGCACCGACGCATCGACTATCCCGCGACAAAGCATCTCACGGACGCGGCCGCGGAGCCGGAGGCCGAGGTCGATCCCAGCGGAGCGGTGGAACAGGCCGAGGAGGGCGACGCCGACGGATCCGGGGAACAGGCAGCCCAAGGCGACGCCGACGGAGCCGGGGAGCCGCGATGACTGCAGCCGATGTCCTCATCCACATCAACGTCGGCGAGTTTGAGGCGGTCCCTCGGGCGCTGCTGGAGAGGGCCGTGCGGCATACCGTGGCTCGGGAAGGGCGGGTTTCGGGAGAAGTCTCTCTGACGCTCATGGACGATGCGGGTATCGGGGAGCTCAACAAGAGCTACCTCGGCAAGGACGGGCCCACGGACGTCATCGCCTTTTCGTTGGGGGAGGGTGACGACCTTCTGGGGGACATCTACGTCGGCATGGGACAGGCTCAGCGGCAGGCTGCCGACATCGGCGTACCCATCGCGGAGGAACTGGCCCGGCTGGCCATCCACGGGACGCTGCACGTTCTCGGGCACGAGCATCCCGAGGGACCCGATCGGGACGCGAGCCCGATGTACGCGCTGCAGGAGTCGTATCTCAGTGGCGTTCTCGGGGACGGGGAGCCTGCTCGATGACCGGACCGAGCTTCGACGTCGCTGAGCTGAGGCAGAGACTTGAGGCCCTAGTCTCCACCGGCGACCTCGACACGCTCGGGCGAGCCGTGGCCGACCTTCATCCCTCCGATCTCGCGGACCTCCTGGAACAGCTGGACGAGCAGGCGCAGGTCCAGGTGTTGTCCGCGCTCCCGGCTCAGCTGGCCTCGGAGTCGCTGGTGGAGATGGAGGAGGGTCACGAGCGGGGAGACCTTCTCGCTGCCCTCAAGCCCACCAAGGGCGCCGAACTCATCCGCGAGTTGGCCGATGACGATGCGGTCGATCTCATCGCCGAGCTCGAACCGCACGAGCAGCAGGCGATCTTCGGCGAGCTCCCGGCTGAGGAAGCCGGCGACCTGAGAGGACTGCTCCAGTACGACGAGGACACCGCTGGTGGTCTGATGACCACCGAGCTGGTGGCGGTCGAGGTTTCCCTCACCGCTCGTGAGGCCCTGGACCGTGTGCGGGTCCTCGGCCGTGAGGTCGAAGACTTCTACACCGTCTTCGTGGTCGACGAGCACGAGAAGCTACTGGGGACCGTCCGTCTCGACGACCTCGTCACGGCCGAGCCCGATGATCTCGTGCAGGCTCTGGTGGAGCCGGTGACGGCGTCTGCGCATCCGGACCTGGACCAGGAAGAGGTTGGCCGCCTGATCGCACGCTACAACCTCGCGTCGATCCCGGTGGTAAACCAACTCGGCGAACTCATGGGACGGATCACGTTCGACGACGTCATCGACGTCATCGAGGCCGAGCAGACCGAGGATCTCCTCCGTCTGGTCGGTGTCAACGACGAGGAGGAGCTCCGCCACACCTGGGTCGAGTCGGTCCGCACCCGGCTGCCCTGGCTTCTGCTGAACCTGTTGACGGCTGCGCTGGCGGCTTCGGTGATCCTCGCGTTCGCGGACCTGGTTCAGACCAACCCTGTCCTGGCGTTCATCGCACCGATCATCGCCGCCCTGGGGGGCAGCTCCGGTACTCAGTCGCTCGCGATCACCATTCGGCGGATCACGGTCGAAGGTCCCGGTGCATCCCGCAGCTTCGTCGGCAAGGAGATCCTCATCGGGCTCGTGAACGGCGCCGCTCTGGGCGTGGGCATCACCATCGTCAGCTTCCTGGTGGAGGGCGACCTGAGGCTGGGGCTCGTGGTGATGCTTGCCATGTGGGGCAATCAGGTCGTGGCGACCTTCGCGGGGGCGTTCATCCCGACCACCTTGGATCGCATCGGCGTAGACCCGTCGGTCGCCTCTTCCGTGTTCGTGCACACGCTCACCGACCTCTGCGGGTTCTTCCTGCTTCTCGGCCTCGCCAGCCGGCTCCTGCACTGAGTACGCCATGAAGCGCCTGTTTCGCACGATGTCGGTTCTGATTCGCCTGGCTCCGTTCCTCCTCGCCTTTGTGCGGGACCGGAGGTTCTGGATCGTGTTCGGGCGGCCCACTGTCCGGACGCCTGAGCACCACCGGCGCAGGGCCGACCGACTCCGCCGAACCATCGCCGCATTGGGTCCCACCTTCATCAAGCTGTCTCAGCTCTTCAGCTCCCGCGCCGACATCCTGCCGGAGCCCTACCTGTCCGAAATCGGGACACTCCAGGATCAGGTGCCCCCCGACCTGCCCGAGCAGATCATCGCGGTCGTGGAAGGGGAGCTCGACGGCAAGGTAGAAGAGCTCTTCGAGGAGTTTCAAAGGGAGCCGGTGGCCGCGGCCAGCCTCGGGCAGGTGCACCGGGCCACGGTCAAAGGGCAGGACGTGGTCGTGAAAGTCCTCCGCCCCGGGGTCGAGGCCACCGTCTCGCTCGACCTCGACGTGTCCTTCCGCTTCCTCTTCTGGCTGAACATCATCTTCCCGAACCACCACGTGCGGGCTCTCACCAATGTCGTCAGGGAGTTCAGCGTTCGCGTGCGGGCCGAGATGGACTTCCGGCAGGAAGCTGCTCACATGGAGCACTTCCAGAGGCACTTCAGCGGTGACAACCGCGTCCGGGTTCCTGTCGTGTTGTCAGACTTCACGAGGCAGCGCGTGCTGGTTATGGAGTACTGCCCGGGTACGAACGTGGACGATCTCCACGAGCGCTTCCTGTCAGGACGGCTCTCCTTCAAGCAGGTGATGGAGAACCTGACCAGCGTGTATATGCGGATGATGATGGTGGACGGGTTCATGCACGCGGACCCCCATGCCGGCAACCTGCTCCTGCAGGACGACGGAACACTGGTCGTGCTGGATTGGGGTGCCGTCCTCGAGGTGCCCCGTTGGATTCGCGAATCGATCCTGAGCATGGCGCTCGCCCTGGGACGGGAGGACCTCGACGGGGTCATCAACGAGATGTACCGGCTGAGGATGATCAGTCCGGAGATCTCCCGGGGAGAAATCCACGAGGCCGCGGCCGAGATCCTGCGCATTGTCGAACGGGCCAAGACCACGAATCGTCAGCGCATCGTCGAGGAATTGGTCACGCAGGTGTTCGACACCTTCTACACCTGGCCCATCATGCTGCCGCAAGAGTTGGTCTACTTCTTCCGGACGGCGGCGCTCATCGAGGGTCTCGCGTTCCACTACGATGAGAACTTCGATGGTCTGGCGTTCATCCGGGGCGTGGTCCGCACCCATCGCGATGAGCTCCTCACGAGCATGCGCCACCAACCGACGCAGGTAGCGAAGAGCTTCCTCGACGAGGCGCAGACCACGGTGCGGTCCGTGCGCGACCTGGTGTCGCGGGCCGAGCGTGAGGAATTGCGTGTGCGGGTCCACCCGCGCGACATCCAGAGCCAGGAGCGCTTCCTGCACCTGCAGGCACGCAGGCTCCTCCTGTCGATCTTCGCTACGGCTCTGGCGGTGATCACGTCGATCCTCTTCATCGCTCTCAGGAACTGGTGGCTGCTCGGGTTTGGGCTCGTCATTGCGCTGGTGATGTTCGTCGTGGTTCTCTTCATCCCGACCCACCTGCTCGAAAATCCCCTCAGACATGCCCGGGGAATACGCCCCGGGGGCTGGAGCTAGGGTGGCCCGGGCAGTAGGATTGGCCGCCGCACACTTCTCCCGGTGAAGAAGAACTCCGTGTCCGATCTCAGCCCCGCGATGTCCAGCCTCTTCTCCCGTTTTCGGGAGGGCAAGGTCCTCGCGCTCGCTCGTGCAATTTCGACCGTCGAAGACGAGCGGGCGGGCTTTCAAGACCTGCTGCATGCGATCATGAGTGTAGGCCCGACCGCGCGGCGCGTGGGGTTCACGGGTCCTCCGGGCGCAGGGAAGTCGAGCCTCGTGGCGGCCGCCGCCGCCACGTTCCGCGAGCGTGAGGAGCGGGTAGGCGTGGTCGCCGTCGACCCGACGTCACCGTATTCGGGCGGAGCGCTGCTGGGTGACCGCATCCGCATGAACGAGCTCGCGACCGACCCCGGGATCTTCATCCGTTCGATGGCCACCCGCGGCTCGCTCGGTGGCCTCGCTACGACGAGTAAAGAGGTGATCGATCTCGTGGACGCCTTCGGGTTCGATCACGTACTCGTGGAGACGGTTGGCGTGGGGCAGAGCGAGTTGGAGATCACGGCCGCAGCAGATACGGTCGTGGTGGTGCTCGTACCCGAGTCGGGTGACGGCATTCAGGCGATGAAGGCCGGCCTCATGGAGATTGCCGACATCTTCGTCGTGAACAAGGCGGACCGACCCGGTGCGGCCCGCCTGGTCAAGGAGATCCGGCAGGCGATGCACCTCAGGGCTGGCCGGGGCCTCGCCGGGATTCCCGCACATCACGGAGTGGACCTCGCGAAGCTTGCGAAGCGGGAGGAGACCGAGGATGCACCCGTCCCCGATGGAGGTTGGCAGATCCCCGTACTTTCGACGGTGGCGCAGGATGGGCAGGGCGTGCCGGAGCTGCTCGAGGCGATCGCCGCCCATCGGACGTGGTTGGAGCAGAGCGGGGAATTGGAGCAGCGCCGGCGGCACCGGGCGAGAATCCGCATCACCGACGTCCTGGACCGGGAACTGCGTCGCGTGACGCGCTCCTCGCCGGACGTGGAAGAGCGCGTCGAGGCCGGTGTGGACGGCATCCGTGAGGGGATCGAGACCCCGTATTCGGTCGCCCGCGAGATCCTGCGGACGCTCCTCGAACCCTGACGGCTCGTTGACCCCCCTCTGCCGCTCGGGGCATCTTTAGAGTTGGCACATCTCGCGCACCGCTGTCGCGCGCCTCCCCCAGGAGTACTGCATGTCCACGACCGAGAAGCATGTGATGAACCCCGGCGAACTCGCCCGCTTCGTGCGGGAGAGGGAGGAGGAGCTGGCTGAGCTCAAGCTCCGGCTCGCGGAGTGGGAAGAGAGCTTCGAGGGGGCGGAGACCCGCGACACCAGCTTCACGACGGTCTCGGGGAGAGAGGTCAAACCCCTCTACACGCCCGTGGATCGCGAGGGTGCCGCTTCTTACGACGAGAGTCTGGGCATGCCGGGCGAGTACCCGTTCACTCGGGGACCCTACGGCACGATGTACCGGACCCGGCTTTGGACGATGAGGCAGTTCGCCGGATTCGCGACCGCCGAGGAGACGAACGAGCGCTATAAGTACCTGCTCGATCACGGTCAGACCGGCCTGAGCGTCGCGTTCGATTTCCCGACTCTCATGGGGTACGACTCCGACCACGAGCGGTCCCTGGGCGAAGTCGGGGTGTGTGGCGTCGCGATATCGAGCCTCGCCGACATGGAAACGCTCTTCGACGGAATTCCGCTGGATCAGGTCTCCGTGTCGATGACCATCAATGGTCCCGCCGTGATCCTGTTCTGCTTCTACGTCGCAGCTGCCGAGAAGCAGGGGGTCGCGTCTGAAATCCTGCGCGGCACCGTCCAGAACGACATCCTCAAGGAGTATCAAGCCCAGCACGCATGGGTGTTTCCGCCCGAGCCGGCTCTGCGCTGCATCGTGGACATGTTCGACTGGTGCAGCGAACACGCGCCGAAGTACAACCCTATCTCGATCTCTGGCTACCACATCCGGGAGGCCGGCTCTACCGCGGCCCAGGAGTTGGCGTTCACGCTGCGCAACGGCTTCGAGTACGTCGAGCGGGCTGTCGCCCGCGGCCTGGACGTCGATGCGTTCGCCCCGCGCCTCTCGTTCTTCTTCGACGTCCATAACGACTTCTTCGAAGAGGTGGCCAAGTTCAGGGCGGCGCGGCGGATCTGGGCGCGCGGCATGAAGGAGCGGTACGGGGCGAAGAACCCGGACTCCTGGCGCCTCCGCACCCACGCGCAGACGGCAGGCGTGTCGCTCACCGCACAGCAGCCGGAGAACAACATCGTGCGGGTCGCGTACCAGGCGATGGCGGCGGCCCTTGGGGGGACCCAGTCACTCCACACGAACTCCATGGACGAGACGCTGGCCCTGCCGTCCGAGAAGGCGGTGAGGATCGCCCTCCGCACGCAGCAGATTCTCGCCTACGAATCGGGAGTCCCGAACACGATCGATCCGCTCGCGGGGTCCTACTACGTGGAAGCCCTGACGGATGACCTCGAGCGGGAGGCCATGGAACTCTTCGCGGAGATCGACGGGATGGGCGGCGTGGTGCCGGGCATTGAACAGGGCTGGTTCCAGCAGGAGATCGCCGGCTCCGCCATGCGCCAGCAGCTCGAGATCGAGCGGGGCGAACGAGTCGTGGTGGGGATCAACGACTTCACGGAAGGCTCCGGCAAGATCGAGATCGACGTGCTGCGTATCGATGAGTCGGTCGAGAAGAAGCAGCGGGCCAGGATGGCTGCTTTGCGGGAGGACCGCGTCGACGCAGAGGTCCGACGGACTCTCGATGCGCTCGAGGCCGCCTGCGGAACCGACCAGAATCTGGTTCCCCTCATCCTCGATTGCGCGAGGTCCTATTGCACCCTCTTCGAGATCCGGCACGCGATGGAAAAGGTGTTCGGCTCCTACAAGGAGCCCGTGTTCTTCTGAACCAGCTTCCCGGAGGCATCGGTGAGGGGCGTCGCGCGCGGACACGCGACGGGTGCGGTTGGCCGGTGAACGCCAGCGCCGACGTGGGATGACTCCTCGGGCGATCCTCTTCGATGCCGGCAACACGCTCGTGTACGCGGACCCGGGGCGCCTGGCCGAGATCTTTCGCTCAGAGGGGGTGGTGACCGACAACGAGAGCGTCGCGGTGGCCGAGCTCGAGGCGCGCAGGACTCTCCACGAGGCGATCCGCACCGGTCATGTCGGTACCGAGCCCGAGGTCTGGCGTGAGTATTTTCGAGCTCTCTTCCGGCACAGCGGAGTGCCGCCCGAGCGGATGGGGGCAGCTGGCCGGAAGGTCCGTGAGGTCCATCACCTGGATCATCTGTGGACTCGCGTGGCTCCCGGCACTGAGGGGGTGCTGGCCGGGCTCCTCGACGTCGGATTCCGCCTGGCGGTCATTTCGAACGCCGATGGGCGGATGGCGCAGCTTCTCGATCGGTGCGGACTTCTGGGCTTCTTCGAGTTCGTGGTGGACTCTCAGGACCTCGGAGTGGAGAAACCGGACCCGAAGATCTTCGAAGAGGGCTCCCGGCGCCTCGGGCTGCCGCTCGCGGACTGTCTGTACGTGGGCGACCTCTATCCCGTGGACTACGTCGGTGCCACCTCAGCGGGGATGAGCGCGGTACTTCTGGACCCCCTCGGCCTCCACGGCCACCGGGCGCCCACCATCTCGTCGCTCGAGGATCTCGTGGACTACGTGTCTGTCGCGCAGGCCGATGAGGCGTGAGGCCACGAGCTGTCCATACCGAATTCCCCGGCGCGGCCGAAGGAAGTAGCTTTGAACGCTGTGAACCGAGTGTCACAACCGTATCACGAAGAAGGGAGCGGGCACATGTCCGAAGGTGAACGCAAGATCCGCGTTCTGGTGGCCAAGCCGGGGCTGGATGGCCACGACCGAGGCGCCAAGGTCATCGCCAGCACATTCCGTGACGCGGGTTTCGAGGTCATCTACACCGGGCTGCACCAGACGCCTGAGATGATCGTGAGCGCGGCCGTCCAGGAGGATGTCGATGTCGTCGCCATGTCGGTTCTGTCGGGCGCGCACATGACGCTCTTCCCGAGGGTCAAGTCGCTGCTCGACGAGGCCGGGGCCGATCACATGCTTCTCACGGGGGGCGGGATCATTCCGGAGGAAGACGTGGGTACGCTCCAGGCTCGGGGCATCGGGCGTCTGTTCGGCCCGGGCACCTCCACGACTGACGCGGTGGCCTACATCAGGGAGTGGCACAAAGCCCAGGAGAAGGCTTGAGTCGGGCGGCTGGCCTGCGGTGGGCCGTGAGGTGAACGGGGACCCGAGGGGTCGACTGGCCGAACTCTCCGCCGAACTCCGCGCATTGAGGGACACCCTCCAGTTGGGAGGTGGTGAGGCCCGCATCGAGCGCCAGCACAGCCAGGGCAAGCTCACCGCCAGGGAGCGTGTCCAGCTGCTCCTGGACGACGGTGGGACCTGGGTGGAGGTGGGCCTCCTGGTCGGTCACGATCTCTACGATGGCCAGGCGCCCGGGGCTGGGGTCGTCACGGGCGTCGGGCGCATCGAGGGACGCGAGGTCGTGGTGGTCGCGAACGACGCCACGGTGAAAGCCGGGTCGTGGTGGCCCGAGACCATCAAGAAGATGCTCCGGGCCCAAGAGATCGCCATGCGCTGCCGCATACCGATCGTCTATCTCGTGGACTCCGCCGGCGTGAACCTCCCCTACCAGGGCGGCGTGTTCCCAGGCCAGTATGGCGCGGCCCGGATCTTCTATTACAACTCCATCATGCGGCGGTATCTCAAGGTTCCGCAGCTGGCCGCCGTCATGGGGCCGTGCATTGCCGGCGGGGCCTATCTGCCGGCTCTTTCGGACGTGATTCTGATGGTCGAGGGCACCTCCTTCATGGGTCTGGGCGGCCCCAACCTCGTGAAGGGCGCCACGGGCCAGTCCGTCGATGCGGAGTCACTCGGCGGAGGGAGGGTCCACACCGAGACGAGCGGCGTCGCCCACTATCTGCTTCCCGACGACGAGACGTGCATCGAGCGGATCCGGCAGCTCGTCCGCGAGCTTCCGCTCGAAGAGCACCTGGTGTCCCGGGAGGTGACCGCCCCCCGCCGCAGCGCCTACGAGCTCTACGATCTGCTCCCGGACGACCATCGCCAGCCCTACGACACGCACGACATTCTCGAGACGCTCCTCGACGGTGAGGGTCTCGACGAGTTCCAGCCGGACCACGCCCGGGAGATGATCTGCGGCACCGGCTTCCTGGAAGGCATTCCGGTGGGCGTGATCGCCAACGCCCGGGGGCTCATCAAGGACCCGGCCGGGGGCCGGCCGCGCTTTGGGGGCATCGTCTACACGGAGAGTGCCCGCAAGGTCGCGTACTTCATCGAGACCATGAATCGGCACCGGACACCACTGCTCTTCGTCCAGGATGTGTCGGGGTTCATGGTAGGGCCGGAAGCGGAACACTCGGGCATCATCCGGGCTGGCGCTCAGTTCGTCGAGGCCATGGCCACCGCCACCGTTCCCAAGGTGACGCTGACGGTGAATCACGCTTCGGGGGCCGGGTACTACGCGATGGCGGGGCAGGGCTTCGACCCGGACTTCATCCTTTCCCTTCCAACGGGACGCATGGGTGTCATGGAGGGCGAGAGCGCGGTCATGGCGCTGTTCAGCAGCCAATTGGAAAGGCTCAAGACCGAAGGCCTGGTGCCGGACGAGGACCTGACGACGCGCATGGACGAAGTCCGTGAGGAATACGACCGGCAGCTGGACGCCCGCTTTGCTGCCGCGAGGGGCTTCGTCGACCAGATCGTCATGCCCGAGGAGGTCCGACCGGCCCTCGAGCTTCTCCTGCGTGCCGCGCTCAACAACCCCGGCCCGCATCTGGGTGCCTTCCATCTGCCGGAGCACCTGTCGTGATCGCCGATCGGAAATCCCGCCATGGCTGATCGCGACATCGTGCGCATCGCAGGAGGCCAGGGCTTCTGGGGGGACGACCTCGATGCGCCTGTACGCCAGGTCGAGGGAGGCCCGATCGACTACCTGGTGATGGACTACCTCGCAGAGGTGACGATGTCCATCATGAGGAAGCTCAAGGACCGCGATCCCGCTTCAGGTTATGCGCGTGATTTCGTCACGCTCATGGATCGTATCTTCCCAGCCTGTGTGGAGCGGGGCATCCGGGTCGTGGCGAACGCGGGCGGGGTCAACCCCGACGGGTGCGCCGAGGCGGTCCGTGAGGCTGGACGGAGAGCCGGGGTCGGGGGAAAGGCCCGCGTGGGGGTCGTCACCGGAGACGACCTCATGGACCGGCTGGACGAACTGCTGGAAGGAGGGCACGCGCTGGCCCACATGGAGACCGGCGAGCCTCTTCTGACGATCAGGGAGCGGGTCCGGAGCGCGAATGCCTACTTCGGGGCGGCGCCGATCGTGGAAGCCCTGGGGCGCGGTGCCGACGTGGTCGTGACCGGCCGCTGTGCCGATCCTGTGCTCACGGCCGCGCCCCTGATCCACGAGTTCGGGTGGGCTGCGGACGACTATGACCTCATGGCGGCTGGAGTGCTCGCCGGACACCTCAACGAGTGCGGGGCGCAGGCCACTGGGGGTAACGCCATGCCGGAGTGGTGGACGACTCCGGACTACGATCGGATCGGGTTCCCCGTCCTGGAGGTGGAGTCATCGGGGGCGTTCACCGTCACCAAGCACCCCGGCACGGGCGGTCGGGTGAACCGCGCGACGGTGACGGAGCAGATCGTCTACGAGATCGGCGATCCCGAGTCCTTCCTGACCCCTGATGTCGTTGCCGACTTCACGACGATCGCGCTGAGCGATCTGGGGAACGACCGGGTGAGGCTGGAGGGAATCCGCGGGCGGTCGCCGACCGACTTCCTCAAGGTGTCGATCGCATACACCGATGGTTGGAAGTCGGAGGGAACGCTGCTGTACACGTGGCCGGATGCAGTCGCAAAAGCACGGACAGCCGACCGAATGCTCAGAGATCGGTTCGAGCGACTCGGCTTCCGACTCGACGACGTCCATACCGAGTTCGTGGGCTGGAACGCCGCCCACGGCCACCTCTCCGGCGATCCTCCGGTCGATGCCCCCGAGGTGCAGCTGCGCGTGGCGGTGCGCTCCAGCGATCGCGCATCCGTTGAGCGCTTCACCCGGGAGATGGCGCCGCTGGTGCTCACCGGCCCGCCGTCGGTTACGGGATACGCCGGCGGCCGGGGGCGCGTCCAGGAGATCGTCGCGTACTGGCCGGCCCTGATCCGGCGGGACGCGGTGGATTCCCTGCTTCGAGTGGAGGTGCTGGACGTATGACGCAGATCTCACTCGCATGCCTCGCGCACGCTCGGTCCGGAGACAAGGGCAACTCGGCCAACGTCGGGCTCGTGGCCTACGAACCGGAGATCTATCCGATCCTGGTGGAAGAGGTCACGGAGGAGCGGGTCAAGGCGCACTTCGGTGGGCTCGTCAGGGGCCGGGTCGAGCGCTTCGAACTGCCCAATCTGCATGCGCTCAACTTCATGCTCTACGAGGCGCTCGATGGCGGCGGCACGGTGTCTCTGCGTACCGATGCCCAGGGGAAGGTGCTGAGCACGGCACTGCTCCGCATGGAGGTCCAGGTCGCCGACGACATCGCGCGGCGCTTCGAGGGGAGGGGGTTCATTCCCGAGGGTTGGAGTCCGGAGGGAGCATGAGCAGCGAGATCTTGGAGTATGGGGTCGAGGCCGGAGTCGCGACGCTGACTCTCAACCGGCCCGACAAGCGGAACGCCTTGAACAGTGATCTGGTCGGCCGGCTCAAGGACGGCTTGGCTGCCGCCGCGGCTGACCATGGGGTGCGGGTCGTCGCGATCACGGGGGCAGGCAAGGATTTCTGCTCCGGCGCCGATCTGGCGGAACTGCGGCGGATCGCCGACATGGGTCGTGAGGAGAATCTGGCCGACGCCCGTGCGCTCGGCGATCTCTTCGTTGCCATTCGGCGCAGCCCCAAGCCCGTGGTGGCAGTCGTGCGGGGACGGGCCCTCGCCGGGGGATGTGGTCTTGCGACGGCGTGCGATCTCGTCCTGGCCCATGAAGGGGCAGAGTTCGGCTACCCCGAGGTCCACCTCGGCTTCGTCCCGGCGATGGTGATGACCATTCTACGCAGGAAGGTCAGTGAGGGGCGGGCCTTCGAGCTGGTGACGCGCGGGCACCGGATCGACGCTCTTGAGGCGCGGCGTGTAGGTCTGGTCAATCAGGTCTTTTCCGGCCCCTCGTTCGACGAAGACGTCGCCGCGTACATGGCGGTACTGTCGTCACAGCCGGCCTCGGCCCTGGCTCTCACGAAGGAACTGCTCTACGGACTCGACGGGGTCGACTTCGAGGATGGCATCGAGAGGGGAGCGCAGGTCAACACGGACGCGCGAATGACGGAAGAGTGCCGCGAGGGCGTTGCGCGCTTTCTCGACAGATCACGCGACTGAGTTCGAAATGACCCCCCTATTCCTCGATCGTTCACGTGGAAGCCGCCCCCATCTGGAGCTGAGGGTCGCCGTCTTCGTCGTGGGGGCGCTCCTCGCCTTGGGCGGCATGTACCTCGAAACCAGGTGGCTGGTTGGACTGGCGATCTTCGTTCTGGCCGCTGGGATGCTGGTGCGCTTCATCCCGGGCGGGGAGTCGCCGACGGACGAACCCGAGAGGGAAGCTGACGACCAGGACGCCGCTCTGCACTCCTAGTCGGGCGAGATTGCGAGTCACCGCTTCATCCAGCCGGTAGCGCCATCCCCACGCCCCGCCTGCAGCTCCACGTTCGGGCATGCCGAACGATCCGGTGGCTCTCCTCCGTCAGAACCTCGGGTACGCTGGCTTCAGACCCGGGCAGGAGGAGCTCGTGCGGGCGACGCTTGCGGGGCGGGACGCCCTGGGCATCCTCCCGACTGGAGGAGGCAAGAGCGTGTGCTACCAGGTCCCCGCGCTGGCGTTGGGAGGCATGACCCTCGTCCTGACGCCGCTGGTATCGCTCATGGAGGATCAGGCGGCACGCGCCAGAGGGGCTGGCCTCGCCGCCGCGTATCTGAGCGCCGCACAGCCGCCGGCCGAGAAACGAGCGACGGAGCGGGCCGTCGTCGAGCGACGCTTGGACATCCTCTTCGTCTCGCCGGAGCGGTTGGAACTCGACTCGTTCAGAACCCTCCTTCGCGCGGCAGACGTGCGGCTACTCGCGGTGGACGAGGCGCACTGCATCGCTGAGTGGGGAGACGACTTCCGGCCCTCGTACCGCCGCATCGGAGAGGTCAGGTCCTGGCTGGGATGCCCGGTTCTGGCCCTGACCGCCACCGCGACTCCCCGCGTTCGAGAGGAAATACGCTCGAGCCTTTCGCTTCGACGTCCCGTTACGGTCGTGAAGTCCTTCGACCGGCCCAACCTGGCGTGGTCGGTCGCCCGGCTCAGGGGGTGGCACCTGCGAGTCAGTGCTCTATACCGCATCCTCGGGGGCACGAGCGGGATCGCGATCGTCTACGCGCCGACCCGGCGTCAGGTCGAAGCCACGCGGGACAGCCTGGCTGCGCGGGGCCTCCGCACTGAGGGCTACCACGCAGGCCTACCGGGCGAGGAGCGGACGCGAGTCCAGGATGTCTTCATGGCCGGTGGCTGCCGGGTCGTGGTGGCGACGAACGCGTTCGGGATGGGGATCGACAAGGCCGACGTTCGAGTCGTGGTGCATCTCCACCTCCCGTCGACGCTCGAGGGCTACTATCAGGAGGCGGGAAGGGCAGGGAGGGATGGCGCCCCGGCGCAGTGCGTCGCGTTCCACCACCCGGACGACCGGCGCCTGGGGAACTCGTTCGTCGATCGCTCGCATCCGTCGGCACGAAGCCTGAGGCGGCTGCACCGCTTGCTCTTGAGACAAGCCGACGGCCTGGGGATCGCTACGGTGAACCACGACGTCCTGGCCCGGAGATTGGGGAGGCGTGCGACTCCAGGCGACATCGAGCCTCTCCTGCAGGCCTTGGCCCGGACCGGCACGATCCGGCTTCTCGGGCCCGGACCAGAGGGTTCTGATGGAACCGGAGATGGATCCGTGGGGTCTCTGATCAGCAGGTTGGGTGTGCGTGGAAGGCCGAGACTGTCCCGCGCCATCCGCCTGCGTCGTAATGCTCGAGCCAAGCTCGGCTCGGTCGATCGTTACGCCCGAAGTCGGCGATGCCGACGGCAGTCGCTTCTCGCCTATTTCGGTGAGGAAGCACCCTCCTACTGCGGGGCGTGTGACCGTTGCAGAGATTCATGAAGGACACCACCCGGAAACCATGATCCGCTACCTCGACGCGCAGCATCTGGCCATCCAGGACCAGGTCCGTCGATTTGCCGACGAACATGTCGCCCCGGTTGCCCGCGAGTTGGACGAAGACTCGCGCTTTCCTTGGAAGAATGCAGCGCGCATGGGTGAGATGGGGCTCCTCGGAGTGCCGATACCCCAGGAATTCGGGGGCATGGGGCGCGACTACCTCAGTTATGTCCTCGTCGTGGAGGAGTTGGCGAAGGTCGACGCCAGCCACGCCATCACGGTGTCGGCTCACACGACGCTCGGAACATCGCCGATCCTGATGTTCGGGAGTGACGAGCAGAAGCGGAAGTTCATCCCGCCGCTCGCTTCGGGTGAGGTCCTGGGCGGGTTTGGCCTGACCGAGCCCGGTGCCGGTTCGGACTCCTCGGGCACGCGCACTCAGGCGGTCAGGGAGTCTGCCGGCTATCGGATCAACGGATCCAAGATCTTCATCACTCACGCAGGCGTGGGCGAGATCTTCTGCGTCACGGCAGTCACCGACTCCGACGCAGGTACGCGCGGCATCACGAACTTCATCGTGTGCAAGCCTACGGTGGACCCCGAAGCCACCCGTGGTGTGAGCTTCGGCCATAAGGAGGATCTGCCGTTCACGGAGGGCGTGAGGGCGGGCAAGAAGGAAGACAAGATGGGGTGGCGAGCCTCGGACACCCGGGAGCTTCTCCTGGATGACGCGTTCGTGCCCCTGGAGCAGCGTCTGGGCGAGGAGGGCCAGGGCTTCGTCAATTTCATGAAGGTGTTGGACGCGGGACGCATCGGAGTGGCCGCCCTTTCCCTGGGGTTGGCCCAGGGCGCGTTCGATGTGGCTCTTCGGTACGTGGACCGGCGCCAGCAGTTCGGCAAGAAGCTCTGGGAGTTCCAGCAGGTGCAGTTCCGCCTGTCCGATATCGGCACGGAAATCGAGGCAGGTAGGCACCTCACGTACCACGCGGCCTGGCTCAAGGATCAGGGTCGCCCCTTTTCCAAAGAAGCTGCGATGGCGAAGCTATTCTGTTCCGAACTCGCCATGAGAGCCACTATGGGAGCTATCCAGGTCCTTGGTGGGGTCGGATATACGAGTGAGTATCCGGTCGAGCGGATGATGCGCGATGCCAAGATCTGCGAGATCGGAGAGGGAACCAACGAAGTTCAGCGAATGGTCATTGGTCGCCACCTGTTGAGGGAGGCCCTGGCCGCTTCGATGATCGAATCACTGCCCCAAACGGTGTTGGAGCCGGAAGGGGCCTACACTTCCTGAAGGTCGTTCCACAGCGGTAGGAGGCCGGCGTCCCGGAGAGATCGCTTCTCCCCTTCGCCGGTTTCACCGAGCCCCGGCTGGTCCGGGCGCCGCGTGGTCGCCGGACTCGCCCTTGAAGCGGCAGCTCGCCGCAGGGCGGATCCGGGACGCACATGGCGACGGCGATGGGGCGGGACGAGGATCGGCCGGCCAGGAAGGGAGAAAAGCAGCTTGCGGAGAGAGATCCTCGTGAGCGCCACACCGCAGGAGTCGTGGGTGGCGCTCATCGAAGATGGACAGTTGGTGGAAATGATGTTCGACCGCCCTGATCAGGGGCGTCTGAACGGAGATATCTACCTGGGCCGTGTCGAGGCGGTCTTGCCCGGGATTCAGGCCGCCTTCGTCGATATCGGCACTGACAAGGCCGGCTTCCTGCACGTTTCCGATCTCAACTACGAGACCGGGGACGTGGAGGAAGAAGACGGCAATGGCGGCGGAGGGCGGGGCCGGCGCCGCTCGCGCAAATACCCCCCTATCCAGGATCATGTGAAGAAGGGCCAGGAACTGCTGGTCCAGGTCACGAAGGAGCCCATCAGCACCAAGGGGCCCCGGCTGTCCGCAGAGGTCTCTCTGCCCGGCCGCTTCCTGGTCTACATGCCGTATTCATCCCACGTCGGTGTGAGCCGGAAGATCGAGGGGCGCGACCAGCGGGCGAAGCTTCGGAAGATGGCCCGCCAGATCCTCCCTGAAAACTCCGGAGGCATCATTCTCCGGACCGTGGGGGAGGAGGTCACCCAGGAGAAGCTCGAACGGGAGTTCAAGCGCCTGCACGACCTCTGGAAGAAGATCCAGCGGCGTTCGGAATCCCTGAAGGCTCCGGCCCCGGTCCATCGTGAAGCCAAGCTCATCAGCGGTGTGATCCGGGACCTGTTCAGCGACAAGTTCGACGCCGTTCGTATCGACTCGAAGGCGACGTTCAACGAGGTCGCCGAGTACGTGAAGAGCGTCGATCCGGACCTCATGGACCGACTGCATCTCCATCAGGGCCCGGTGTCCCTCTTCGACGAGCATGGTGTCGACGAGGAGATCCAGGGCGCCTTCCAGCGGACGGTGGGGCTCAAGTCCGGTGGGCACGTCGTCATCGAGCCGACCGAAGCCCTCGTGTCCGTCGACGTCAACACAGGACGTTTCACGGGGAAGGGAAAGAAGGACCCCGAGGAGACCATTCTCAGGACCAACATGGATGCTGCTGCCGAGATCGCGAAGCAGCTCCGCCTGAGGGATGTGGGCGGCATCATCGTCGTCGACTTCATCGACATGGAGTCGCAGGCGAACCGGGACAAGGTGCTGAACGAGCTGCGCAGTCACCTGGGGAAGGACCGGGCCCGGACCAAGGCGTTCGAGGTCTCCAACCTGGGCTTGATCGAGATGACCCGTCAGCGGGTCCGCCCGTCACTGTTCAACTCACTCACCGACATCTGCAGCGCCTGTGGCGGCAACGGACGGATCTACACGCCTGCCACGGTGGTCCGGCGTGTCGAGCGTTCCCTGAAGCGTGTGGCTGCCGGCAAGGAAGAAAAGCGCATCCTCGTCCGTGTGCACCCCGAGGTCGCTCTCCGGATTCTGGAGGAAGAGCCTGATTTCGTGGACAGACTGCGAAAGAGAACCAACCTCGACCTCAGCCTCAGAGACGATCCTCTGGTGAGACAGGACGAGTTCCGACTTCTGTCCGGTCCGGCCGAAACCGACGTGACCGACAAGTATGAGGTGGCTTGAGGCTCACACCTTGACCCCTAGCTAGATCAATTCGAAGTTTATTGGCTCTGCACCGATAGCAGACCCTGAGACGGAATCAAGCATGTACGCGGTATTTCAGACTGGCGGTAAGCAATTCCGGGCCGAGCCCGGATCGCGGATTCGGGTTCCAAGCCTCACGGCGGAGCCCGGTGAGTCCATCACGTTCGACCATGTACTACTCGCCGGAGACGGTGAGGCAGGCGTAACGGTCGGCACGCCCACTGTGGATGGGGCCAGCGTGAAGGCAGAGGTTCTCCGCCACGGCCGGGACAAGAAGATCATCGTCTTCAAGCGGAAGCGCCGGAAAGGCTACCGCAGGAAGCAAGGTCACCGGCAGGATTTCACGGAAATTCGGATCGACGAGGTGGCGCTCTCCTGAGCCGCCTCGCCGAATCACATATTTGAACACGGGTACGATCCATGGCACATAAGAAAGCCGGTGGCTCCAGCCGAAACGGAAGGGACAGCAACGCACAGCGCCTCGGCGTGAAGCGCTTTGGTGGGCAGCCGGTGTCGTCCGGCTCCATTCTCGTGCGCCAGCGGGGCACCAAGTTCCATCCGGGCCGTAACGTAAAGCGGGCCAAGGATGACTCGCTTTTCGCCACGATCGATGGCGTTGTGAAGTTCGAGCGCCTCAACCGCCGCGGCGTCATTTCGGTGTATCCGTCCGAGTAGGAATCCTAGGGCGTCTCCAAGGTCCGATCCGGCGGGTTGCACTGCCGGACCGGACCTTTCGCTTATGACGCCCGAGGGATCAGCACCTGGTAGTCGGGCCGTCGCGGCCCGGGCCGCGTGCTCTACGGGCTTCCGATCGGGAAGTCCGATCCTCGCCTCCCCACCCAGCTGAACCGTCGCAGGACGGAACCTCGGCAGAGGTACATCCGTAGTTCCGGTGGGGAAGTGCATGAAGTGAGGTAGCGATGAACATCATCGACACCAGCGGGCCGAAAGCCCGTAACAATAGAAAAGGCCCGAAGTCGGGGCTCTCCGGTGATTCGAACGTTTCGACCATGCGCAGGCTTTGGGTGTTGCCGCTGGCGGTGATGCCCGCTCTGCTGATCGGAAGCGGCCGAGCCGATCCGGTTCCGGCCGCCCCCGACACGTGGGTGTCGGAGAGCTCTGATGTGATGGGAGCATCGCTTCCTCTGCACATGAACGCTCGGGTCGAGAGGTGGGTCGACCGCTTCAGCAACTCTCAGCGCGGTGCGTTCCAGAGGCTTCTCAAGCGAAAAGGCTTGTACGAGGGGATGATCCTCGAGAAGCTTCGCGAGCGGGGAATGCCCGAGGAGCTTCTCTACCTGGCCATGATGGAGTCAGGCCTCTCCGCGCGGGCCGTGTCGCGGGCCTCTGCGGTCGGACTGTGGCAGTTCATGGGACCGACCGCTCGGCAGTTCGGGCTGCGCGTTGACGACAGGATCGACGAGCGACGAGACCCCGTTCGCGCGACTGACGCGGCGCTGTCCTACATCCAGTGGCTGCACGACCGGTACGGTTCGTGGTACCTCGCCGCTGCTGCGTACAACGCCGGCCCGGGTCGAGTAGACCGCGAACTGAGGCGGCACGCGTCGAACCGTACCTGGGACGACGCTCTGTACTGGGAGATTCTCGAGCACCTCCCCATGGAGACTCGCGAGTACGTCCCGCGTTTGGTCGCCGCGACGGTGGTGGCCCAGAGCGCGAGAGACCTGGGATTCGACACGGCTTCGATTCAGCCGTATCGCTTCGAACGGGTCTTCGTGCCCGGCGGGACTTCGTTGTCGGGTATCGCCCGGACCCTGGGCGTTCACGTGGACGTGCTTCGCGACCTGAACCCGCATCTCGTTCAGGGAGCCACCCCGTCCGGGGAGGTCTATCCGATCCGTGTGCCACCCGGGGCTTCGTCGCTCGTCGTGGCGTCGTTGGGTCGCGTAGGGAGACTGCGCAGCGTCGACGACTGATTGGGCGAGCTCCGTCCGGGTCCACGCCTCTCTCACTTCTTCGCCCGGAGCAACGGCGATCTCCTGGCCCGGACGGCAGGCTCTGAGGTGGTCAGGTCGCCAGGCGGTACGGTGGTCAGGCCGTAGGGCGGTCAGGCCGTCAGCTTGCCGCAGAATGCTTCCACGTGTTCGGGGTCCTGCTTCTGCGTAGCCAGGCTGACGGCGATCAGGACCGGCACGTGCACCAGCAGCCCCAGGACTCCCTCGTGCATTCCGAACGGTCGCAGATGAGGCATGAGGAAGAAGAAGGCGGCGGTGCCCCACCCGCTCAGCAGACCCGCCATCACCCCCGGCGTCGTCGCCCTGCGCCAATACATGGCTGCAACGATAGGCGGCGCCAACTGCGAGATGATGCCGTACGCGGTCGCCAGGAGCTGCACCAGTGACGAACCCGAATCCAGCGCCGAGAAGTACGCGATAGCCCCGACCACCACCACCAGGGTTCGGATGAGGAGCTTTTGGGTGTGGTCACCCAATTTCTTGAACGGACCGATCCCGTCCTCCACCACCACCGATGCGGCCGCATGGAGAAGGGCATCGCCCGTCGACATCGATGCTGACAAGGCGCCCGCGCAGAAGAGACCCACAACCAGAGCGGGCAGATCCGTGCGCAGGACCAGGAACGGGAGAATGAAGTCTGGGCTGGGAGGCGCTTCGGCGAAGAGCACGCCGCTGAAGCCGATCAGGAAGACCGGGATCAGGAAGAGCTGGAACGTCGGGAACAGAATGACCGTTCTTCGGAGCGTGTCGTCGTCCTTGGCCGTGAAGGCCTTCATGAACAGGTGCGGCCACATCATGAGGCCTACGGCGCTCACGATGATGAACGTGGAGTAGGACCCCCAGCTCCAGGGCGCCCCTGCTGCGTCCAGGCCGGGTGGGACCAGGAGTTCGGGCCTTGTGGCAGCGATCTCCTGGAACATGGGGCCGATACCACCGTACAGCCGGTTGGGAAGGTAGATGCCCAGAGTCCAGGCGATCACCACCATGAAAATGCCCTGGAACGTGTTCGTCCACCCGACGGCCATCGCGCCGCTGGCCAGCACGTACACGATCACGATGCCATAGGCGACGAGGGCACCCAGCCAGAGGGGGACGTGACCTTCCGTCACCGCCTCGATGACGATGCCTGCGCCGCGGATCTGAAGTGTCACGTAGGGTACGAAGGCGACGAGGCTAAGCAGCGCCACCCAGGCGGACAGGGCACGCGAGGGAAAGCGGCCGACCAGGAGTTGGGCCTGGGTCACGAAGCCGAAACGTCGTCCAAGGGAGGCTGCCCGGGGTCCGACCCAGTAGAACGGCGCCATCCCCAACACGCCGTACGTCAGGATGTAGAAGGCAGCCGCGCCCCTCGAGTAAGCCCAGCCCGGCCCGCCCAGGAAGGCGAAGGAGCTGAAGACGGTGGCACCCGTCACGAAGTACATGACGAGGAGCCCGAAGCTGCGGTCCGCCGCCACGAAGCCGGCGACGGAGTCGGACGCGCGGCGACCCGCGAGGAGTCCGATCGCCAGTGTCACCAGTAGGTATGCGGCGATGAAGAGTGTGATGTAGACCCAGCGCTCCATCAGTCGTCGCCTCCGTCCCTGTGCCGACGCTCAACCCGGTCGAGCAGATAGAGGACGGGCACTGCCAGAGCCACCCACAACGCCGGCCAGAAGAATGCGAACGGCAGCCCCATGACCATCGGATGGATGCGCGCCGCCGGGAGGGCACCGGGCCAGGTGACGGCCACTGCCATGACGATGAGGTAGCCGGCCACCATCAGCCGGGCTGTCTTGAGTCGCACTGTCTAGTCCCTTCCTCTGGAAGCGATGATGCGCCGGGTCATGTCGACCTCCGACCGTCCTCCGCGCCCCCGTGGCTGTTCCCGGTGGACCCCGTTCCGACCTGCAGCGGCCATGGTCATGAAGGTGATCACGAACCAAGACCGGGGGAGCATGCTGCGGCTCATGGGAGTTCTCCTGGGCGGGAAAGAACGCCAATCCTACGGGTCTCCCCACCTCCGGCGCCAGACGTCCGCCCGCTCAGCGGGGATTCGTCTCGAGCCCGAATCCAAGACCGAGAGTCCGTCGCGTGCCGAAGCCCACGCTGACGAGATGTTCGTTCGTGACGGTCACCCACAGTCCGATGCTGCTCAGGTGACCCGGAAGGACCCCGGGGTAGACGTTCGCCCTCATCAGGTCCTGGGCATCGCGCGAGAAGACGAGACTCGCCAGGAGGGAATCGTCGCGGTCGAGAAATAAGCTGCCCGTCGGCTCAGGCTCGATGCTCTCTTCCTGGGTCACGGGATCCACGATTCTCTTGTTGCCGTCGAAACCGAAGGTCGCCCCCACGTTGAGTCCGCTCCGCAGCGCGTACGTGAGACCCGTTTGGCTTCCTTGCCCGACAAACAGCAGCACCCTCAGCCGCTCGGTGAAGGGCAGGGGGACCTTGTAGGCGATGCTCTGGCTGACGTTTTGGACCCTCGCGTCCGGAAGGGTGAGGGAGACCATGGGCGACCAGTCGGCGGCTCGCAGAGTCTTGGAGAAGAAGCGGGCCACCCCATCGATACGGAAGAGGAGCATCCCCAGGGGGTCGAACATCAAGAGGTCCGATACCGTGCCTGCCGACGGTGTCGATTGGCTCTGGCTCTCGATGACCTCGTTCAGCACCATCGTACCCCAGAGGAACGCGGCGGCCGAGACACCGGGCCGCGGAATCCCGTTTGCGGCCGCCCATTCCTCGAGGTAACGATAGGTCATGCCCCCGGCCGCCAGGTGTCCGGCATAGTTCGGGGCCCAGGCCCATTGCCAGATCTGGAAATCGGTGGGAATCCACTCCCTGCGGAGCCAGGCTCCCCATCCACCGCGGCGTTCGATCGCCGGTCCGGGATGCAGGAGGGCGTCACGCACGTTCGCCCACCCCTGGCCCCAGTTCGTGTCACCCAGCCCCCTCTCGATGCCTCGGAAGTGCATGACGGAGAGGCCCCGGTTCATCAGCACATTCAGTGGCCCCGAGGTTGCGTGGCTGCCGAAGTCGATGTCGGGGCGGTAGAAGAAGCCGCGCTCTTCCTCCGTGGCGGACGTGGCGTCCGGGGGAACCGAGCCGGCAGGGAGCTGCCCGTGGAGCTGTCGGCCGAGCAGGGTAGCCCAAAGACAGACCACCCACGCTGCTCGCGTCACTGCTTCAACTCCTAGCGACCCTTGAAGTCCGGCTTCCGCTTCTCCATGAACGCCCTGACCCCCTCGCGTCCATCCTCACTGGCGAACGCTTCCAGGAACAGTTCCTTCTCCCGCTCCATCCCTTCCTTGAGGGGAGTTTCGAACGCCGTGTTCACGGCTTCCTTCGCCAGCCGAAGCGATACCGGGCTCCATCGCGCCATTCTTCCTGCGAGGTGGAGAGCCCTTTCCAGGTGTTGGCCCTCCTCGACAAGGACCTCGACCCAGCCGATGCGGTGGGCCTCCGCTGCGTCGACGAAGTCACCCGTGCACGCGATGATCATCGCATGGCCTCGGCCCACCAGGCGTGCGAGGCGCTGGGTCCCGCCGCCACCCGGAATGAGTCCGATCCTGATCTCGGCCTGGCTGAGTCGTGTGGTCGTGTCCGCCACCCGGACATCGCAAGCGAGGGCCAGTTCCGACCCGCCGCCGATGCAGAATCCGTGGAGCGCGGCGATGACCGGTTTGGGAAAATCGCCCACGACTTCGTAGATCCGTGGCTCCCTGTACACCTCGCGCTGTTCCTCCGGCGTGCGCGCCGCGAATTCGGAGATGTCGGCTCCAGCTACGAATGCTTTTTCCCCGGCCCCGTGGATGACCACCACCCGCACGTCGTCGTCGGTCGCCAGTTCGGCGAACGCCTGCTTGAGCAGGCTCCGGACCTCGGCGTTCAGTGCATTGAGCTTGTCGGGGCGGTTGAGCGTGATGACCGCGATATAGTCGTCTCGCTTATCGACCAGGACCGGCGATGAAGCGGTCATCGTTCACTTGCTCCAGTCGTAGAAGCCCTGCCCGCTCTTCTTGCCGAGCTTGCCCTCTTCGACCATGCGGCGGAGAAGTTGGGGTGGGCGGAATGCCTCGCTGTCCAGGGCTTCGCAGAGGTAGTCGGCGATTCCGAGGCGCACGTCCAGTCCCACCAGATCGGTCAGCTTGAGCGGCCCCATGGGGTGTCTGTACCCCAGCTCCATCGCCTTGTCGATGTCTTCCGGCGTCGCCACCCCGTCCTCGACCATCCGGATGGCCTCCATTCCCAGCACGATCCCCAGCCGGGACGAGGCGAATCCAGGGGCGTCTCTGACGACGATCGGCTCCTTGCCCAGGAGCTTGACGAAGGCGACGGCCCGGGACCGCGTCTCCTCCGAGGTCGAGGGTCCCCACACCACCTCGACGAGCTTCATGATGTGGACGGGATTGAAGAAGTGCAGACCCACCAACCGGGAAGGGTCCGAGGTCGCTGCCGCGATCTTCTCGATGCTCAGAGACGATGTGTTGGTGGCGAGGAGGGCGCTCCGGGGTGCGGTCGCGTCCACCTCCGCGAAGATCTCCCGCTTGAGATCGATGACCTCCGGGGCCGCTTCGATGACCAGGTCGGCCGTCTCGACCGCCTCGCCCACGGAAGTCGACGTCGACAGTCGCTCGAAGATCGCCTTCTGTTCCTCCGGAGCGACCTTACCCAGGCTCACTCCCTTGGCCAGGTTGCCCTCGATGCGGTCCATGCCCCTTCGAACCGCGTCCGTGTCGATGTCGTAGAGCACGACCGAGCACCCGATGTCCGCACATACCTGCGCGATCCCGTGCCCCATGGTCCCGGCACCGAGCACTGCGACCTTCCTGATCTGCGTCATGCTCCCTCCACCAGTGTCGCGATTCCCTGTCCGACCCCAACGCACATCGTGGCGGCACCCTTAGTGGCACTCCTCTTCTGCATCTCATGGACGAGCGTCACGAGAATCCGTGCCCCCGAGCAACCGACCGGGTGCCCCAGGGCAATCGCTCCACCGTTCACGTTGACCTTCGCAGGGTCCAGCTCGAGCTGGTCGATGCACGGGATGGCCTGGGCAGCGAAAGCCTCGTTCACCTCGACCAGGTCGAGGTCACCCGCGGTCCACCCGGCCCGGGCGAGCGCGATTCGGGTGGAGGGGACGGGTCCCATCCCCATGCGGTGCGGCTCCAGACCGGCGACTCCGCCCGCCACGACCCTCGCCATCGGCTCCAGACCCAGCTCCCGGGCCCGTTCCGATGATACCACGAGGAGCGCTGCAGCTCCGTCGTTGATGCCGGAGGAGTTTCCGGCCGTAACGGAGCCGTCCTTCCTGAAGGCCGGCCGGAGGCGCGCCAGCGCCTCGGCCGTGGTGCCCGGCCGGGGATGTTCGTCCTTGTTCACGACGAGGGGGTCGCCCTTCCGCTGCGGTACCGACACCGGGATCATTTCGTCGTCGAATCGACCTCCTTCCACCGCTTCTGCAGCCCGGCGCTGGCTCTCTGCGGCAAAGGCGTCCTGAGCTTCACGAGTGATCCCGAACTCCTCCGCGACGACCTCAGCCGTCTCGCCCAGCCCGATCGTCCACTCCGGGTCGAAGGCCGGATTGACGAACCGCCATCCGAGGACGGTGTCTGCCGTCTTCGGGTGGCCGTAGGCGTATGCGGTCGCTGGCTTGAGCATGACATAGGGAGCCCGGCTCATGCTTTCCAGACCGCCGGCGACGAAGACGTCCCCCTCTCCTGCGGCGATCGAGTGGAAGGCAGACAGAACGGCCTGCATTCCCGATCCGCACAGGCGGTTGATCGTCTGGCCGGGCACCGAGACGGGAAGTCCCGCGCGGAGCAGGGCCATCCTCGCCACGTTGCGGTTGTCCTCTCCTGCCTGATTGATGCATCCGAAGAGGACGTCGTCGATGCCGGCCGGATCGATATCGGACCGCTCGAGCAGCGCCTCGATGGCGAGCGAGCCCAGGTCGTCCGGACGGACCGGCGCCAGTCCGCCGCCGTGGCGACCGATGGGAGTCCGGACCGCGTCGATGATCCACGCTTCCCTCATGGTTCTGCTCCTAGGGCTCCTACCCGTCGACCGCGACCCACACGCTCTTGACCTGGGTGTACTTCTCGAGTGCAGCTTCACGACCCAGGTCGCGGCCGAAGCCGCTGAGCTTGTAGCCGCCGAACGGCGAGGCGGAGTCGTATTGGTTGTATGTGTTGACCCACACGGTGCCGGCCTGGATCTCGGAGGCGATGCGGTGGGCCTTCCCAACGTCGCGGGTCCAGACGCCCGCCGCGAGTCCATAGATGGTCCGGTTGGCCGTATCGATCGCGTCGTCCACGTCTTCGAACGGAATGACCGACGCCACCGGCCCGAAAATCTCTTCTCTGGCGATGGTCATGTCCGGGTCCACATCCGCGAACACGGTCGCAGTCATGAAGTTGCCCTTCCCGTCGACGGTGGTTCGCTCTCCTCCGGTAACGAGCCGGGCGCCCTCCGATCGTCCGGCCTCCACGTAGCCCATGACCCTGTCGAGCTGCTCCTCGCTGACGATGGCTCCAAGGCGGGTGGCCGCATCCATCGGGTCTCCGACAGTCATCTTGGCGGCGCGGGCGGAGAAGTGCTCCAGGAATTCGTCGTAGACCGAGCGTTCCACCAGCACTCGCGATCCTGCTGCGCACACCTCACCCTTGCCGTAGAAGATGCCGGTGGAGGCGCCGTGCACGGCACTCTTCAGGTCCGCGTCCGCAAACACGATGTTCGGTGACTTGCCGCCCAGCTCGAGCGAGACCTTCTTCAGGGTCTCGGCTGCCTCCCTCATCACGATCTTCCCGACCTCGGTAGACCCCGTGAAGGCGATGGCGTCGACGCCCGGATGCCGGACGAGAGCAGCTCCGGCGGTCTCCCCGAACCCGGGCACCACATTGAGTACCCCCGGCGGGAAGCCCACACTCGCCGCCAGTTCGCCGAGGAAGAGGGCGGTAAGCGGGGTCTGCTCGGCGGGCTTGAGAATGACGGCGTTCCCGCAGGCCAGGGCGGGGGCCACCTTCCACGTCGCCAGCGAGAGGGGGAAGTTCCAGGGCGTGATGCATCCGACGACGCCGACCGGTTCGCGCAGCGTGTAGTTCAGGAAGGGCCCGGCCACGGGGATCGTGGCCCCCTCCATCTTGTCTGCCAAACCGGCGAAGTAGCGGAAGTTCTCGATGACGGACGGCAGGTCCACCTTGCGGGACTCGAAGTACGGCTTGCCGTTGTCGGCGGTCTCGAGTGCCCCCAGCTCGTCCGCGTTCGCCTCGATGGCGTCCGCGAGCTTCCACAGCAGTCGCGACCTCTTGTGGGGATTCATCCTGCGCCAGGTCTTGTCGCCCATCGCCTGACGGGCGGATTCCACGGCCCGATCGATGTCTGCCGCCCTGGCCTCAGCGACGTCGGCGATGGTGTCTCCAGTGGCCGGGTTGATGGTCGCGAACGTGCCGCCGTCGGCGGCGTCGACCCACTCGTTGTGGATCCAGAGGCGGTCACGGACGTCGCTCATGTCAGTCTCGGTTCAGGTCGATCGGGGTGGTCATGCTGGGAATCTGATTCCATTCGGCCTTCTTGGCATCCCGTCACAGCCGCGACGGGCGACGTGGGCTGGCCGGGGGCGGTGCTCTCTCCACCATACATCCGGTCCGACGCGGAGTTGGGCGCAGATACGACGAAGGGGCCCGGACTCGTCCGGGCCCCTTCGTGCGCTGCGCGATCCGGTCAGCGCCCTTTGAACTCGGGCTTCCGCTTCTCGACGTATGCGGTCAATCCCTCCTTGGCGTCACCGCTCGCGAAGAGCTGCGCCTGCAGCTCCCGCTCGAGCGCCAGCGCCAACTCGAACGGCATCTCCGCGCCCGTCTGAACCGACCGCTTGATCAGGCCGACGGCCTTCGTCGCCTTGTTGGGGGTCGTGAACTGGCGGGCGTAATCCAGAACCTGTGCCATGAAAGCGTCGGCATCCGGTGCGTCGAAGATCTCGTTCACCAGCCCCAGTTCGTGCGCCTTGTCGAAGCCGAACGTGGACCCTTCGGCCATGAGCTGGATGGCCTTGGACTTTCCGACCATGCGGACCAGACGCTGCGTGCCGCCCGTGCCCGGGAGAACGCCGAGCGCCACCTCGGGAAGGCCGCACTTGCCGGCGTCCTTTCTCGCGATGCGCATATCCGCCGCCATCGCGATCTCCAGGCCACCACCCACCGTGTGCCCGTTGAGCGCCGCGATGATCAGCTTCGGCGTGTGCTCCAGACGGTTGAGCGTCTCGTTGGCGTGCAGGCAGAAGCAGTACTTGAAGTAGGGATCGGATTGCGAGAGCATGCCGATGTTGGCCCCGGCGCAGAAGAACTTGTCTCCGGCACCAGTGATCACGATGACCTCGACATCCTCCGCGAAGCGCGCCTTGACGACGCACTCGTCGATCTGGCGCATCATCTCGTGTGTGTATGTGTTCGCTGGCGGGTCGTCGAGGGTGAGGATCGCGATCTTGTCCTTCACCTCGTAGCGGACCAGAACCTGTTCGGACATCGGGGCTCCTGTGCTTCCTTCGTGTATGGGTCGTCCGCCGGGACCATCTCGTCGGCGGGCAGCGGGCTCGTATACGACCGTGTGGGGCGGGTGTTCCGCTCCCTGGCTCGGCCAGCGGGGCGGTGCCGTCGCAGACCAGGGCTCAGCAGGCGAAGCTTACCCGGCTGAAGATGCCGCGGCAAGCGCGACGGGTAGCGCCGCTTGACCTTCTCTGCGAACCTTCCTTAATGCGGCTTTCAACCCGATTGCGTCCACGCGCTCCCTCTCCGGGGCGTCGCCTGCCCCCGTGGTGCCTTCCGGCGCTCCTGGGCGCAGCGGCTTGCCTTGTCGCCACGGGATGTCGGGATGCTCCCATGGATCCGATCGCCCGCATCGTGACTCCCGAGACCGCTGTCTCGATCGCTTTGGGAGTCGTGATTCCGAACCCGGAGGCCTGGCTGGGCGAGGGCGAGACGCCGCCGGCTCTCCAGGATGCGCTGGCCCGGTGGCGGATTTCCTGGAATCTCCCCGCCGACGAAGGCCGAAGTGCGAGGGACGAGGTCTATCCCGCGCTGGCCGAGGGCCTCGCCCCGCTGATCGGCCCCGGAGGGGTCCGTGAGGAGGAGGTCCACCTGGGCGAGGGCATCGCCCGTGCGAGGGCACTGCCGCCGGAGGACCTCGGGCCCGAGATCGTTCAGCGGCTCGCCGATGCTGCTGCTGCCCACGCGAGGGCTTCTCAGGCGCGCCGGGCCGGTGCGCCGGTGGACGGGCTTCGACACGTCCTGATAGGTGCGGATATTCTTCGCGAAGTGGGTCCCGAGGCGGTCGCGAGGGCGCTCGTCGCCGAGGTGGCCGAGCTCAATGGAAGACTTATGGACTCCAACTCGTACTCGGAACAGGATCGGGAGCGGCTCGAACGCCTCGTGACGGGCAGTCGTCAGGCCCTCGATGAGGCGGATTGGGTCCGCGCCATTCGTCGGGCTTATTATGCCAAGGGTCTACTATCGGACGGTCGATGATGGATCCCGCTGGTGTTTGCACCTCTTGAAGGAGTGACCATGACCCTCCGCCACACGCTCGTCGCCTTCGCCCTCTTCGTAGGATTGGGCGGTTTCACCTTCGTCACGCCCGTGCAGCAGGACGGCCTGGTCTACCGCGTGCCGGTGACCGGGGTCATCGAGCTCGGGCTCGCTCCGTATCTGGAACGAAGCCTGGAGCAGGCCGCTGAGTCCGGGGCAGCTTTCGTCGTGCTGGACATCGACACGCCGGGGGGCCGAGTGGATGCTGCCGAGCGCATCTCTGACGCTATTCGGGAGGCTAAGATCCCTGTGTATGCGTTGGTCAATCGCCGCGCGTTCTCGGCCGGAGCGCTCATCGCCCTCTCGACCGATGGAGTCTACATGCGCCCGGGCTCGGTCATCGGCGCGGCGACCCCCGTCGACGGCACGGGCACGAAGGCATCCGAGAAGATCGTCTCGGCCATGCGCTCGGAGATGCGGGCTCTCGCTGAGGCCCGCGGCCTGGATCCAGCTGTGGCAGAGGCGATGGTGGATGAAGCGCTGGCGATCGACGGCGTCGTGGAAGAGGGCAAGCTCCTGACGCTCACGACGTCCGAAGCCGCAGCGCTGGGATATGCCGAGGAAATCGCAGACCTGGATGCGCTCATGACGCTTCACGGCGCGAGCGCGGCGACGGTCGTGACGACCCAGGTGAACTGGGCAGAGCGTGTGGTCCGTTTCCTTTCACATCCGGTGGTCGCTCCATTTCTGCTTTCGCTCGGGTTTCTCGGACTCCTCGTGGAGATCAAGACGCCCGCGTTCGGGATGGCCGGGGTGGCCGGGCTCCTTTCGCTTTCCCTGTTCTTCGGCTCCCACCTCATCATCGGGCTCGCCGGCCTGGAAGACATCATGGTATTCGGCGCGGGGTTGGTCCTGGTCGGGGTCGAGGTATTCATCATCCCGGGCTTCGGTTTGTTCGGGGTTCTGGGTGGTGTGGCCATTCTCGGCGGGCTCTACATGAGTCTCCTGGGAACGCTTCCCACCATGCCTGACTTCACGCGGGCGGGGTTGGTCCTGACCACCACGATGCTGGTGATTCTAGTGACCAGTTGGGCCCTTCTGCGTAGCGTCCTCGGGAACTCCCGTCTGGCCCGCAGCGGCGTGCTTCTGCTGCAGAGGACGGGCCGCGAAATCGGTTATGAGTCGGCGGCGCGCCGCAACGACCTCGTTGGTCACGACGGCACGGCCATCACCGACCTGAGGCCATCTGGGACCGCGCTGTTCGGCGACGAGCGCATCGACGTCGTGTCGGAGTCGGAGTGGATTCCCGAGGGCACACCCGTGAGGGTCGTTAGCGCAGAGGGGTACCGGCGCGTTGTGCGGCCCCTCGAAGCCAAGCAGCCATCCGACGACGAAGCGTGAGTGGTTCTGAACTCAAGACGACAACCAATCTCCCCTGAAGGACTGGACACATGAACGAGCTCTTCCTCGCCAACGGAATCTTCCTGATCTTCGCCGTCTTCATGCTGATGGTCATCGCCTGGGCCATCCCGGTGCGGTTGTGGATCGAGGCTATCTCCGCGGGCGTGAGTGTCGGCATCGGATCGTTGGTCGGCATGCGACTGCGCAAGGTGTCGCCTCCTGCCGTGGTGCGCCCGCTGATCACCGCCACGAAGGCCGGGCTCGAGCTGGACATCAACCTGCTGGAAGCCCATTACCTCGCCGGGGGGCGGGTCGATCGGGTGGTCGGTGCGCTCATCAGTGCCGACAAGGCCAATATCGAGTTGGGCTTCAACCAGGCCGCCGCCATCGACCTGGCCGGCCGTGACGTCTTCGAAGCCGTCCAGGTGTCGGTGAACCCCAAGGTGATCAACACGCCCAAGGTCGCGGCGATGGCCAAGGACGGCATCCAGTTGATCGCCGTCGCGCGGGTGACGGTTCGAGCCAACATCAACCGTCTGGTGGGTGGTGCTGGTGAGGAGACGATTCTGGCCAGGGTGGGTGAAGGCATCGTGTCCACCATCGGTTCGGCCGACTCCCACAAGGCCGTTCTCGAGAATCCCGACAACATCTCGAAGACGGTCCTCTCGAAGGGGCTCGACTCGGGCACCGCGTTCGAGATCCTCTCGATCGACATCGCCGATGTCGACGTCGGGAAGAACATCGGCGCCGAGCTCCAGACCGATCAGGCCGAAGCGGACAAGCGCGTCGCGCAGGCCCGCGCCGAGGAGCGTCGTGCGATGGCTGTTGCCACGGAGCAGGAAATGAAGGCCCGGGTGCAGGAGATGAAGGCCGAGGTGGTGAGGGCCGAGGCCGAGGTGCCCTTGGCCCTTGCCGACGCGTTCCGTAGTGGCAACCTGGGTGTGATGGACTTCGTGAAGTACCGGAACGTCGAGGCCGACACGTCCATGCGGAAGGCCATCGCCGGTCCCGACGAGGGAACGACTGAGAGCGACCTCTAGCGGCGGGCACTCTCCATGGACCAGTTCATTTTCATCATCGTGATCGTCGTTTTTGCGATCCTGGACGGCATCGCGAAGAAGAAGAAGGCCGAGGCTCAGAGGGAGCAGTCGGGGACGCTGACGCCCGAGGAGCAGGATTGGCAGATGGAGCCAGCCACACAGGGGCTTCCGTCGCACGACGCCGATCATTCGTTCGATGACTGGGCCGAGGATGACGAGGGAATTCCCGGTGCGCCCCCGCCGCATTACGTGCAGCCGTACGATTCGGCGGAGGACACGGCTCCGTCGCCCAGCACGGCGGCGGAGGAGTTGATTCCCAAGGACGTCTGGAAGGAGATCGCTGCCCTCGCGAGGGGGGAGCCGTTGCCGGTCCCCGCGACGCCCGTGCCCGCTCCCGTGCCCGCTCCCGAGCCCGTGGAGGACCGGCGGACGCATCGGGGGCCTGCCAGAGCGGAGCACGAGGTTCATCGGTCACACGAGCGATTCGGTACGCCGGTGTCGGAGAGGCTCAGGCCTCTCGACACGCCGGAGATGCATGAGACGAGGGGCGCGAGTCGGGAGGTGCGCTCGGTGAGGGCGCTTCTGTCCGGCGGCGGGTCCTCGCTCAAGAAGGCCATCATCCTTCAGGAAATCCTGGGTCCCCCTCGGTCGATGGCTGACGACCAGGAGGTCGTCTAGCAGGGCTGGGCCGGTTCCGGATCAGCGAGAGGGCGGCCCCCCACTGTATGGGAGGCCGCCCTCGTTGTTGTCAGGCCGCATCGCCGCTACATGTCGCCCTTGGCCATGTTCCTGAGCACTGTCTGCAGAATCCCGCCATTGAGGTAATACTCGACGTCGACGTCCGAATCGAGCCTGACCTTGGCCGAGAACACCGTGACCGCCCCGTCTTCGGCCGTTGCGGTGACATCCACTTCGCAGCCCGGTTCCAGGCCATCGGCGATGCCCAGAATGTCGAACACCTCACGACCTGTCAGGCCCAGACTCTGAGCGCTGTCGCCGTCCAGATACTCGAGCGGGAGCACGCCCATCCCCACGAGGTTGCTCCGGTGGATGCGCTCGTAGCTCTCGGCAATGACCGCCTTCACCCCCAGCAGCAGGGTCCCTTTGGCCGCCCAGTCCCTGGACGAGCCGGTTCCGTATTCCGTGCCGGCGAGGATCACGAGCTGGGTACCTTCCTCCTGATACCGCATCGACGCGTCGTAGATGGGGATCTCTTCGCCGGTGGGGAAGTGGACCGTGTACCCGCCTTCACGGCCATCCAGAAGGAGATTCTTGATGCGCACGTTTCCGAAGGTTCCCCGCATCATGACCTCATGGTTGCCGCGCCGGGACCCGAAGGTGTTGAAGTCCCGGACCTCCACGCCCTTCTCACGAAGGTAGACTCCGGCTGGCTCGGCCTTCGGAATGGCCCCGGCCGGTGAGATATGATCCGTGGTGACCGACTGTCCGAGGAGCGCCAGCACACGCGCTCCCTCGATGTCGCTCGCTGGAGGTGCGTCGAGGCCCATGCCCTCGAAGAAGGGAGGGCACTGGATATACGTGGAATCCGAACTCCATTCGTAGAGGCTGCTCTCCGTGGGGAGGGGCAGCGCCTGCCAGTTGGCATCTCCGGTGCTCACGGCAGCGTAGCGCTTGGTGAACATCTCGGGTTTGAGGGCCGAGGCGACCGTGTGGCGCACCTCTTCCGGAGAGGGCCAGATGTCGGCGAGGAACACGGGCTTGCCCTCTCGGTCGTGACCGAGGGGCTCGTTGTACAGGTCGATGTCCACACTTCCGGCCAGGGCGTAGGCCACCACAAGTCCGGGGGATGCGAGGTAGTTCGCGCGAACGAGCGGGTGAATGCGAGCCTCGAAATTCCTGTTTCCGGAAAGGACCGATGCGACCACCAGCCCGTTGTCCTGGGCGGCCTCTTGGATCTTCTCTGGCAGGGGCCCGCTGTTGCCGATGCAGGTCATGCACCCGTATCCGACGATGTGGAATCGCAGCTCCTCCAGATAGGGGAGCAGGCCTGCCTCGGTGAGGTAGTCCTTCACCACCTGGGAGCCCGGGGCCAGAGCCGTCTTCACCCACGGCTTGACCTGCATTCCGCGCTCGACGGCATTCCTTGCCAGGAGGCCCGCCCCGACCATCACCGACGGGTTCGAGGTGTTGGTGCAGCTCGTGATGGAGGCGATCACGACGCTTCCGTCACCGATCTCGTATGGGCCCCGCTCGTCCGCCACCTCGACGCTGCGCCGCTCCTTCGTCGCGACGGCCGTGCCGCCTTCGGAGTCCTCTAGACTGAACCCGCTCGGCACCAGTCCCGGCAGGTCGCGGGAGAACGTGCTCTGCATGTCGGCGAGGCGGATCCGGTCCTGGGGCCGCTTCGGACCGGCCAGGCTAGGCTCGACCGTCGACAGGTCCAGCTCCAATGTGGACGTGAAGTCGGGATCCACCGTCTCGTCTGTCCGGAAGAGACCCAGTTCCTTGCTGATGCGCTCGACGCGGCTGACAGCGTCCGGGCTCCGGCCTGTCCCGGTGAGGTACTGCAGCGTCTCCTCGTCTACGGGGAAGAAGCCGATCGTGGCCCCGTACTCTGGACTCATGTTTGCGAGCGTGGCCTTGTCCGGAAGCGTGAGGTTGCTGAGGCCCGCGCCGTAGTATTCCACGAATCTGCCGACGACGCCGTGCGCACGCAGGAGCTCGGTGACCCGCAGCACGAGGTCGGTGGCTGTGGCGCCCTCGGGCAGCGAGCCCGTGAGCTTCATGCCCACGACCTCCGGGAGCAGCATGTAGTAGGGCTGGCCCAGGACGACCGCCTCCGCCTCGATGCCGCCGACTCCCCATCCAACGACACCCAGGCCGTTGATCATGGTGGTGTGGGAGTCGGTGCCGACCAGGGTATCGGGGTACGCGAGCCAGTCGCCGTCGTGCTGCCTTCGATGCACGACGGATGCCAGGTGCTCCAGATTGACCTGGTGGACGATACCGGTGCCCGGCGGGACCACCGAGAAGTTGTCGAATGCCTCCTGAGCCCACCGCAGCAGGGCGTATCTCTCGTGGTTCCGCTCGAACTCCCTCTCGACGTTGAGGCGGAAGGCGTCGCTGGTTCCGAAGTAGTCGACCTGAACCGAGTGGTCGATCACCAGATCGGCCGGAACGACCGGATTGATCTGTGCAGGATCGCCCCCCAGAGCTTTGATCCCGTCTCTCATCGCGGCCAGGTCGACAACGGCGGGAACGCCGGTGAAGTCCTGCAGGACGACCCGCGTCGGCATGAACGGAACGTCCGCCCCGGCGTTTGCGGGACTCCACGACGCGATCGCTTGGACGTGTTCCTCGCTAACGTACTTTCCGCCCGCATGGCGCAGAGCGTTCTCCAGCAGGATTCGGATCGAGAACGGGAGCCGATCGAGCGAGGATACGAGTCCCCTGTCCTGCAGGCTGGAAAGGCGGTAGAAGGACGTTGGGCCCTCCGGAAGATCGATGGTCGCGAAGGCGCCGAAGGGATCCTGTCGTGCAGCCACGTTGGCTCCTGGTGAAGTTCACGGGTCGTGCGGTCGGTGCAGCCAATAAAAATAGGAGAACTGGCCCGATAGGGGAGGCGCATCCGGCGCGGATTTCGGGAGACCCCCCGATTGGTGATCGAACTCAGAGGCCCGGGGGGGCGCGGAAGCACCTGACGCGACTGGAGCGCGGCAGAGGAGTATAGGGGACCAGTGAGCGCCAGATCAGGGCCGGTCCCCACTGGTCGGCCCCAGTCGGCCCCGAAATCCTTGTGTCCGCGACCCCCTTCCATCACCTTTCGCCAGCTTGCTGAAAAGGCCCTGTCCGCGGCCCACCGGCAAGCGCAGCCGGGGTGGCGGAATGGTAGACGCGGCGGCCTCAAAAGCCGCTGTCCGCAAGGGCGTGCGGGTTCGAATCCCGCCCCCGGCATACGCGCCTGAGAGAAGCCCACCCGCCCCACCGGGGTGCGGGATGAGAACAGAGGGTTCGAGCCGGAGCGGGCGCCAGCCCGCGGAGACCACACCGCGCGAAGCGTGGTGTGAATCCCGCCCCCGGCATGCAGGCCCTTCCCACGTCCCCCGGCAACCGGTATCGGCCACCTGCGGGTGGGCAGAGTCGGCACAATGCCGCGGGGCCCGGGTTGCGTCGCACGGAGCGGAACGCGCGATCAGCGAGGCAGGTCTCTCGCTTCGTGATTCAGGTCCGGACGCCCATCGCTCCCCGCCCTAGTTCCGCGTGGTCGCGTTGTCCTCCGTTCCCTTGGGAGCAGACCCCAGGCTCGGTATACTAGTCGGGCACTTCTCGCTGCGAGGAGTGGTTCATTTCACGGGCACTGCGTTCGCGACTACGGAGCTAGCATGGCAGAGAACCCCACCGACGGGAAGAACACCCTTTCCGTTCGGGACAACCGGACCGGTCGGGATTACGAAATAGACATCCTCGACGGCGATGTGATCAGCGCGATGGATCTGCGGAACATCAAGGTCGACGAGTCGGACTTCGGTATGATGTCGTACGACCCGGCCTTCACGAACACCGCCTCGACCCGTAGTACGGTCACCTACATCGACGGGGGCAACGGGATCCTGCGCTACCGTGGGTATCCCATCGACCAACTGGCCGAGCATAGTTCCCACCTCGAGGTGTCCCATCTTCTGCTGAAGGGTGAACTGCCGACGCAGCCCGAACTCGACGGCTTCGTGCAGGACGTGACGTTCCACACGTACGTGCACGAGAACATGATCAAGCTCCTGTCGGGCTTCCGTTACGACGCCCATGCCATGGGGATGATGATCAGCGCTGTTTCTGCGCTGTCCACGTTCTACCCCGAGGCCAAGGACGTGCAGGACCCCGACGTCCGCTGGCAGCAGATCGTCCGTCTCGTCGCGAAGATGCCGACCTTGGCGGCCTACGCCTACCGCCACCACAGGGGCCTCCCCTACGTATATCCCGAGAACGAACTCTCCTACACGGCCAACTTCCTGAACATGCTGTTCCGTGTGGGCACGAGAGAGTACAAGCCCAATCCGGTGCTGGAACGGGCCCTGGACATTCTGTTCATTCTCCACGCCGACCATGAACAGAACTGCTCGACGACCGCCATGAGGGTCATCGGATCGTCGCAGGCCGATCCCTACTCGGCGCTGGCCGGAGCGATGGCTGCCCTGTACGGCCCGCTCCACGGCGGTGCCAACGAGGCCGTCCTGCGCATGCTGCGACGCATCGGGACCGTGGACAACATTCCCGACTTCATGGACAAGGTGCGCAACCGGGAAGAGCGCCTGATGGGCTTCGGTCACAGGGTCTACAAGGCGTACGATCCCAGGGCCAGCATCATAAAGCGCACTGCTGATGAGGTTTTTGAAGTCACGGGACGTAACCCGCTTCTAGACGTAGCGTTGGAGCTTGAGAAGATCGCCCTGAACGAGGAGTTCTTCGTCGAGCGGAACCTCTACCCGAACGTCGACTTCTACTCAGGCATCATCTACCAGGCCATGGGTTTCCCTGTGGAGTTGTTCCCAGTCCTGTTCGCCATTCCCCGGAGTGTGGGCTGGCTGGCGCAGTGGCAGGAACTGCTCACGGACCCGGAGCAGCGTATCGCCCGCCCCCGTCAGGTCTATGAAGGTCAGGATCAGCGCGACTTCGTGGCCATGGCTGATCGCGGTTGAAGCCGAGTCTCTCGGCCATCACCTGAGACCACGCCAGGGGGGCGCCTCTCGAGGGGCGCCCCCCTCTTTCGATCACCGGAGAACCACCCGATGGAATCTGTCTGCATCGACCTTGTGCACCTGGGGATGGAAGGTGCAATCGGATCGTACCTCGTCCATGGTCCTGAGCCCACGTTGGTGGACCCCGGGCCGGCCACGACGTTCGAGCGTCTACGTGAGAGCCTGAAGGAGCACGGCATCGGCCCGGGCGATCTGCGTCATGTCGTTCTCACCCATGTGCATCTGGATCACGCCGGTGCTACGGGCGACCTCGTCGACGTGTTTCCCGAGGCGATCGTGCACGTCCACGAGGACGGGGCACCGCACATGGTCGATCCGACCCGCCTGGTGAGCAGCACACGCCGCACCTTCGGAGATGCGCACGACAGGCTTTGGGGCGTCACCCGGGCGGTGCCCGCCGACCGCATCCGAGCTTGGCGGATGGACGAGAGCCATTCGCCCGGTGGACTCAGGCCCATTCCGACGCCCGGTCACATTTCCCACCATCTCGCGTATCTGGACGAGGGCAGCGGGACTCTGTACTCCGGTGACTCCATGGGCATCGTGCTCGGAGAAGGCGTTCCGTCGCACCCCCCGACTCCGCCGCCCGCAGTCGATCTCCGAGCGTGGGAGCGGACGCTGATCGAGATCCAATCCATCGGGCCCGAGCGCTTTGGCGCGGCGCACTTCGGCTTCCACCAGGAAACAGGCCCTCGATGCAGGGAACTTCAGGCAGAGCTGAGCGCATTGGAAGCTCGCGTGGGCGAAGCCCTGCGGCGGGGAGACACGGACGATGCCGAGCGGTACGAGGGCGAGGTCCGGGACCGACTCGGCGCTCACCTGGGTAGAGATCGGGTGGATGGTTATTTCGACATGTTTGCGGCGGCCACGGACTGGGCGGGGGTCGCCTTCTATCTGAAGCGGCACGGTTGAATCACAGCGAGGTGGCGATGTCTGTCCGGATTGGCGTTGGTGCGGTGAAGTGGATGGGGACGGCCCTGGTCCTGCTTGTCGGGTGCGGGCTCACGGGTCTGGTGGATGACTTGGCGGCTCAGAAACCGGCGGTTCGGCGTGCGGTTCCTGGCCCGGTGGTCGCGCCATCCTTCGTGGACCGGGCTCTGTCCCGGGGTTGGCGGAGTGAGGACGGCAGCCCGGGGGCCAACTATTGGCAGACCGGGGTGAGCTATGATCTGGAGGCCAGGCTGGACCCGGAAACGGGCAAGCTTCAGGGTCGTGTGGTCATCCTCTGGGCGCTCAACGCCCCGGCGACGCTCCCGGTGGTGCAACTTCACCTCCACCAGAACCTGCACGCTCCCGAATCCCCGCGCGGCAGCCGCCAGGAGATCACGGGCGGGGTGACGCTCAATAGCGTGTTGGTGGACGGTGAGGCCGTCGAGGATCGCCCCCTCAACGAGGGCCCCGGCTATCAGGTCGACGGGACCATCATGACCATCCGTCCGGCACTGTCCGTGGAGCAGGGGGACACGCTGGAACTCGAAATCGGGTGGGAGATGGAGATTCCCCAGAACGGCGCGGGACGGATGGGCCATTCGGACCGGGAGATGTACTTCCTGGCCTACTGGTTCCCGAAGATGGGCATGTTCGACGACCTGCGGGGTTGGGATGCCGAGCCCTACCGGGGGTCAGCGGAGTTCTATGACGGCTTCGGTCACTACCGGGCCGCGTTGACCGTCCCCACCGGGTGGACCGTCATGGCGACGGGTGAGCTGGAGAACCCGGAGGCCGTCTACACCCAGCGGACTCTCGACCGCATGGGGCAGGCTGCTGGGTCCGACGAGGGGGTCGAGATCGCGACAGCCGAAGATATCCGCGCCGGGCTCGTGACGGTGGATGATCCTTCGGGCTGGCTGACCTACAGGTTCTCGGCCGAGAACGTTCGCGACTTCACGTGGACGACTTCCAACGCACAGCGGTGGGACGCGACTTCGGCTGTCGTGCCGGATCGGGACGAGGACGGCGAGGATGACCGTGTGCTGATCCACTCCTTCTGGCGAGAGGACCGAGCGCCTCTGTGGGAGGACCAGTGGCTCTACGGGAAGCAGTCCATCGAACACCACTCCCGATACACCGGCCTCTCGTATCCCTGGCCGCACATGACGTCGGTCGAGGGAGCGGACATCATCGGTGGGGGGATGGAATTTCCCATGATGACGCTGATCGGCAGCTACGAGGGTTCCGAGCCCCAGAGCCTCTTCGGTGTGACCTCCCACGAGTTGGCGCACATGTGGGTGCCGATGATCGTCGGAACCAACGAGAAGCGCTACGCGTGGATGGATGAGGGTGCCACGACGTTCCTCGAGGACCAGAGTCGTATGGAGTACTGGCCCGGCGTGGACCACCATCGGGTTGAGGCCCAGAACTACTACCAGATCGCGTCGCTCGGACTCGAGCAGAGCATGATGCGGCATGGCGACTGGTACGAGCCGGGACCGGGCTACGGGACTGCATCGTACTCCAAGCCGGCCACGCTCATGGTTGCCCTGAGAGACATGATCGGAGAAGAAGTTTGGGAGGAGGCCTACCGCGCCTTCATCTCCGAGTGGGCGTTCAAGCATCCCTCGCCGTGGGACTTCTTCAACACGTTCGAGCGCTTCGCGGAGCAGGATCTGGACTGGTTCTGGACCTCCTTCTACGAGGAAACCTGGGTGATGGATCACGCGGTCCTGTCAGTCACGCCCCGCACCGGCGGTGGGGCGACCGTCGTCATTCAGGATCTTGGGACCGCGCCCTATCCGACCATGGTCTACGTCCACACGAGCCTCGGCGGCATCGTGGAGCACGAGATCACCGTGGACTATTGGCTCGACGGCAACTCCAAGGCCGAGATCGAGCTCCCCGCTTCCGTGGGGTCCGTCACCAGGGTCGAGGTGGATCCGAGCGGATACGAGCCCGACATCGACAGATCGAACAACTTCTGGCCCGGAGGCTGACCGGGGGACCCTTTGAACCTACACCGGATCGAGCCGATGATGGACGCCGTAAGAGCCCCTGTGGCGCCCGTGGACGCACCCGGTATGCCGGTGGGTGTCTCCGCTCGCTGGGCCTTTCTCTGGCTGATTGAGACGTTCTCCGCGCACCGGGCGGTCGAGGTGTCGGCACCGTTGCACGGGGGAAGCACCGAGATGCGGAGTGACCAGGGCGTCAGAGTCGGGTGGATGGTTACCGGTGGCTCCGAGGGCACAGCCCTGACACTTTCAGCGGGACCCTTCATCGTCGACGTCAGCTTCGTCCAATAGTCGAATACCATGGATCCATCGCCGATCGGTATTTTCGTAGTCGAAGACATGTCCAGCGAGGCGGTATTCCTGGAGGCGGCGCTGGCCGCCGAGGGCTACTCGGTCGTAGGGACCGCCGCCGACGGCCCGGAGGCGCTGCGTTTGACCCGCGAACTCCGGCCCGACCTGATCTTCATGGACATCATGCTCGACGGACCTGAGGACGGGATTCAGGTGGCCGGCCGAATCCGAGCAGAATTCGGGACCCCGTTGGTCTTCCTCACGGCGTATACGGACGCCGAGACCCTCGGACGGGCGCGGGCGGTCGAGCCCTACGGCTATCTTGTGAAGCCCCTGGAGCCGCGTCTGCTTCGGCCCACTATCGAGATGGCGCTCCACAAGCACGAGATGGAACGCGAGCGCCAGGCCCTCACGGAGAGCCTCCAGGCCGCGCTGGCCGAGGTCGAGCAATTGCGCGGCCTGCTGCCGGTCTGCGCCTGGTGCCGTCGGGTTCGGGATGACGATGGGTACTGGGATACCCTCGAGGGCTACCTGAGCAAGCGTCTCAGTACCGAATACACGCACGGCATGTGCGAACAGTGTGTCGACAAGCACGCCAAGGACTTCAGCGGGTCCTAGGTGCCTGAGGGGTCCCCGGGGTCGCTTTCGTCGACCCCGGCCACCGGGGCAGCGAAGCCGACGAGCGTCCCACACGGTGCCATGACGAAGACCTCGTCCATGCCGTAGAAGGTCTGTCGCCTGGGCACGACCACAGGAGCGTCTGCCAGGGCTTCGACGACCGGGTCCAGCGCGTCGACCTGGATGAACAGGGTCGACGTGCTCTGCGTGAGGTCGTCGGCCAGGTCGGAGAAGCCCTGAGCGACGCCTGCCGGCCCGAGATCGGCGTCTACGCTGGCGCGGCTCTGGTACATGAGTTCGACCGCCCCTCCCTGGAGCATCACGAATCCCATCTTCCCTTCGTGGGGCACGGTCGCTGTGATCTCGAAGCCCAGACCCTCGGTCCAGAAGGCAAGGCAGGGCTCGATTTCCTCTACCGTCACGATCAGTGTGGCTTGGTTCATGGAAGGAGCCTAGGACTGAGGTAGGATGATGGCAACCAAGAGGGGCAGGGCAGAGGTGGTCATCCGAAGTTCTTGATGCCGGGAGGACTCTGGCGGAGAGCGGTCAGATATCGGAACGGGCTCGGTGCTTTCCGGTCCGGGTCGGCCCAGTATTCGAGTGTTTCCGGTAAGGAAGCAGACAGGTCTGGGGTGTTCGAAGGGTGTTTCGGCTGGTGGTGATCCGCGGCCGCAGCGTGGGTGCGGGCCGTCCCGGATCGGCCCGCCAGCAGGCGGCCCGCCCTGAGGGAGGGACTCAAACGGAGGGCGTTCACCTCATAGGCGATCACGTTGAGCGAAGAGCCGTCTTTCTGGAGCCGGCCCTTCACGGCCAGAAAGGGCTCCATGCGTACGGACGTTCGGTCTCTTTCGTAGATATCCGGCTTGATTATCACATTGACAGGACCATGTACATCTTCCATCAGGACAAAGACATAGCCTTTTGCAGTTCCAGGTCTTTGTCGGGCTGTGACCAATCCCGCCACAAGTACTGTGGAATGCTGTCGCAGCAGGGGGAGTTGGTCCGATGTGACGGTTCCCGGGGGGAGCTGATCTCCGAGGAGTTGAAGTGGGTGGAGGGCCGCAGAGAAGCGAAGCATTCTGTATTCCGCCACCAGGCGATCCGTGGGGTTCAGATCCGGAAAAGAGAGACTGGAATAGGGTTCCTCGAGTTCCAATTCGGTCTGGGTGTGATCGATCCGACCGCCGGTCCTTTCGGCATCGGTTTCCGGTCCGAGCCATAGACCTGTTTGCCAGAGCAGCTCCCGACGCGTCAGGCCCAGGCTTCCGAAGCCCCCTACCCAGATGAGGTTCTCCACAGCAGGCCGTTTGAGAGCGGCCGGGGTGCGGCGGAGAAAGTCTGGCAGGGCCACGAAGCGCCCGTTCCTTTCTCGTTCAGCCACTACGGTCTCGGCGATGTCACTGCCCCAACCACGCACCAACCCCAGCCCGATGCGCAGGTCGTCACCTTCAGCCGTGCACTTCACCCGGCTGTGGTTGATGTCGGGCAGGAGGGTCTTGATGCCGTTGCGGCGGGCGTCGCGGCCCAAAGCGTCCAGCGAGTAGAAGCCCATGGGCTGGTTGTTGAAGAGCCCCACGTAATACTCCAGGGGGTGGTAATGGCGTAGCCAGGCGGATTGATACGCCAGTAGGCCGAAGGCCGCGGCGTGTGATTTGGGAAAGCCGAACTCCGAGAAGGCCGTCACCTGCTGAAAGACCTCTCTGGCCGTGGTATCGTCGACGCCGTTGGCCTTGGCTCCGTCGCGGAAGGCCTCCCAATGGGCGTTCATGGCTTCCTTGGAGCGTTTTCGGCTCATCGCACGGCGCAGACTCTCGGCCTGGCCGTCGGAAAAGCCCGCCAGGGCCTGGCATACTTTGAGAACCTGGTCCTGGAAGATGATGACGCCCAGGGTCTCTCCCAGAGCCTCCTCCAGGAGCGGGTGTGGGTAGGGAATCTCGTAATCCGGGTTCTCACGAAGGATCTCACGGCGTCGAACATAGGGATTCACGGCGCCACCCACGATGGGTCCCGGCCGCACGATAGCCACCTGGACCGCAAGGTCCTCGAGATTCCGAGGCTGTGTGCGCCGGATCATCTGGATCTGAGCCCGGCTCTCGACCTGGAAGAGCCCGATGTTGTCTCCCGAGCAGATGCGGTCGTAGACGGTCTCGTCCTCGAAGTCGATGCGGGAGAGGTCCGGCGGTGTTCCCTGGCGGTCGGCGATGAGGTCTACGCTCTCTTCCACCAGAGACAGCATGCCCAGGGCGAGGAAGTCGATCTTGATGAAGCCCGCGTCCTCGCAGGAATCCTTGTCCCATTGGCAGAGAACGCGCCCTTCCCACGCGGCCGGCTCGAGGGGGACGAGTTCCAGCAGAGGCCGGCTGGAGATGATCATGCCGCCCACGTGCTGGGATATGTGCCGGGGCAGGCCCGCCACGTCACCCGCCAATTCCCCCAGAAGCTTCCAGAGCGGGGCGTCGGCCCGGTCTTTGAACTCCGGCAGCGACGCGATTTCCTCTGCAAGCCCCGAAGCCGAGCGGTGCTCCGAGAGCTTGGCGAGTTTCTCCAACTCTCCCATGGGGAGCTCCAGGGCTTTTCCGATTTCCCGTACCGCCGAGCGGAGCTTGTAGGAGGGAAACGTACAGACCAGGCCCGTGTGCTCGTTCCCGTACTTCCTGTAGACCCGGAGAATGAGTTCTTCCCGGATATCCCGGGGAAAGTCCAGATCTATGTCCGGAACACTCCGCAGCGCCTCGTTGAGGAAACGACCCAGAAAAAGGTTGTTCTGCACCGGATCGATGTGGGACAGTCCGATGAGATAGCAGATGATCGACGACACCGACGAGCCCCTCCCACGACCGGGGGGAAGGCCGGAACGGGCCCGTGGCGCGTCGGCTCGGAGATCCATTGCCACCTCTTGGGCCAACTCCATGATGTCCCGATAAACCAGGAAGAATCCCGCCAGCCCGTGAAGGTCCACGAGCCTCAGTTCCTGATGGAGGCGATCCTCCGCGTCACGTTCTGCGTGGCTTCCCGCTTGGTACTTTTCGGAAATCCGGGCGAGGCAGACGGCGGCCAGTGTTTCCATGGCTCCACTCCGGTTGGAGCCCTTGAAATCCGGGAATTCGTAGCCCAGGTCCTCCGTGAGGTCGAAGGCCGCGCACCGCTCAGCGATGAGCACGGAGTTGGTGAGGGCATCGGGCCGACTGCGGAAGCGGTGACGCATTTCCCAGGGCTCCGCCAGGTGGAAGAGGCGGTTTGGACGCCGTGCACCGTGGGCCCCGTCCAGCGTGGACCGGTTCCGGATCGAAACCAGTACGTCCTGGAGACGATGTCGCTCCGGGCGGTGGTAGTGGACATTGCCGGTGGCCACCACGCCCAGTCCCAAGCGGCCGGCGAGGCGTGCCAGGCCCTTGTTGCGGGCGGAGTCTCCCTTCACTGCGTTTTCCTGGAGCTCCACGAAGACGTTGCCGGGTCCGAATGCGTGGATCAACCGATCTGCCATTTCCTCCCCTTGGGCCACCGAGGAGGCCAGGGCAGCCGCTACCGGACTCTTCTGGCATCCCGTGAGGAGGATGAGTCCGTCGCACCGCTGCAGGAGGGAGGGAAGGGGGAGGCTGGGGTCTCCACGAGGCGACCCCGTGTGGGCCTCAGTGATGAGCCGGCACAGGTTGGCGTACCCCGTGGGCGTTTCGGCCAGCAGGGTCACGTGGTGGCCGACGCCCGGATCCTGCATGTCCGAAAAGCAGTCGCGGAGGGTGATCTCCGCCCCGGTTATGGGTTGGATTCCGGAGTTCCGGGCTGCCTGCGCGAACTCCATGGCCCCATACAGGCCGTTGTGGTCCGTGAGCGCCAGGGCCGGATAGCCCAGTTCGACGGCACGCATGACCAGTTCTTCGGGGTGGGATGCGCCGTCCAGAAAGGAGAAGCCCGAGTGGGAGTGAAGTTCGACATAGGGGATCTTCATGACCCGAAGATAAACCGAAGACAGGAGTCCCGCAAATGGAGTTTCCAGCTTTGAGGGGTCCGTGCGGCGAACGGCGAGCGCGCGTGCAGGCACATGGTGCGCAACCCTGCACCAAAGTACGCCGAACAAGGGAAATGCCCTACGAAATACATGAGATTTCTCCTATGGAGATATCAACCTGTTCCTGCGAAGATCATGATGTGTTTTCCTGCCTGGCTCGTGCAGGCGCCGCCTGCCGATGCACATTGATCGAAGCCGGAGTCCCGGCGCTTCGCCGTGCGGCTCCACAGCCGGAGGAGGTCGCCCATGTCGACCATCAAGGAGGCCCTTGCCCGGCGCATTCCCACCCTACGTGCAGAGATCGCCGAGCTCGTGAAGAACTACGGCGACACGGTCATCTCCGAGGTGACTCTGAAGCAGGCGTATGGGGGCATGCGGGGCGTGAAGGGCCTCGTCTGTGACACATCCCTGGTGGATCCGTACAAGGGGCTCATCATCCGGGGTATTCCCGTCGACGAGTTGGCTGAGCGGACGGCGGAGGAGATCTTCTTCCTTCTCGTCGTGGGAGAGCTTCCGAACGAGGAACAGCTGGCCACACTCAAGCAGAATCTCTTTGCACGGTCCGAGATTCCCGACTACGTATGGAACGTTCTCAGGGATATGCCCGAAACGGCGCATCCCATGGACATGCTCGTCACCGCCATCGCCATCCTCGAAGACCAGTCGGTCTTCCGGCGGCGGTACGACGAGGGCATGACCCGTGACGAGTATTGGGAGGCCGCGCTCGAAGACAGCATGAACCTCCTCGCGAAGCTGCCGGGCCTGGCAGCGGGCGTGTATCGGATCCGCTACGACAAGGGCGATCTGATCCTGCCGGATCCTAAGCTCGACTGGTCACAGAACTTCGCCCATATGCTGGGCATCGACGATCCCGAATTCTACGACCTCATGCGGCTCTACATGGTGCTTCACAGCGACCACGAGGGCGGCAATGTGAGCGCGTTTACCTCGCACGTCGTGGCGTCGGCCCTGTCGGACCCGTACTACGCGGTGAGCGCTGGACTTTCGGGCCTGGCCGGACCGTTGCACGGACTCGCCAACCAGGAGTGCCTCAAGTTCGTCCTCGGGGTCATGGAGCGCTTCGGCGGCGCCCCCACGCCCGAGCAGATGCGGGACTACACTTGGGAGGTTCTCGAGAGCGGTCGTGTGGTACCGGGATACGGTCACGCGGTGCTCCGGGCGACCGACCCGCGCTTCACCGCGTTCCACGCCTTCGGCAAGAAGCACTTCCCGGACGATCCGGTCTTCAAGACCGTGGACGTGGGGTTCGAGGTCATCCCGCAGGTCCTGCAGGAACACGGCAAAGCGGCCAACCCGTGGCCGAACGTGGACGCCGGTTCCGGCGCGCTCCTGTATCACTTCGGGATCACGGAGATGCGCTACTACACCGTCTTGTTCAGCGTAAGCCGGGCCATGGGCATATGCTCGCAGTTGATCATGAGCCGGGCGGTCATGGAGCCGATCACGCGGCCCAAGTCGGTGTCTACGGCCTGGATGAAGTCCAAGGTCGAAGCGATGCTGGCTGACAGCGGTGCGACCGCCGACTGACGCAGAAGATCGCTGCACACAAACGCGGGGCGGGGGAGCTCAGCTCCTCCGCCCCGCAGTGCATTCCGGTAAGGCCCGCCAATCCCTCAGCGTCCGAGCATGACGTCCCTGTGAAAGGCGTCGTCCATCGCTTCGGTGATTGCCAGCTGCTCCAGCTCGTAATGGCAGTACGCGCAGATGCCCTGTCGGGGCAGCCGGCCGAGGTGCGGCGCCGGTGGGGCCTGCTGCCCGGAGAGTCTGTAGGCCTCCTGCGCCGACGCCACCGCCTCCTCGAAGAGTCGGTGCGCCAGGGTGATGTTGTGCTCCCCTCTTCCCTGAGCGACCAACGTGAGGCTGCGGCGGCCACCCGACGCGGCTGCTGCTGCCGGATCGTCATCGCCCCGCGATGCGACTGCCCGCTCGGCTAGCCCGACGTAGCTCGACACGAGCTCCAGGCGGTCCGCGATACCCCGTTGCCACCAGTCCAGGACGGTTGCGTATTCGGCTCGGTGACATCCGACACACGCCTGAGCTGAACCCCGTGTCCGCGTGCCGTTCGATGCTCGTTCGATCACATGACACGAGCGGCAGGTGAGGCCGTCCATGAAGTGACTCGAGGGTGCCGCCGCGACGGACGTGGACGCGAGGCCCAGCAGCAGGGCCTGGGGCCCCTCGTGGACGCGATGGTGGCAATCCGAGCAGGAGCCATCCAACCCCGTGGCTTCGATCTCGACAGAATGCTCCGTCGTATGGCACTGGGAGCAGACCAGGTTCACGGCTGAGCTCATGGCCTCGATGCGGTGGTTGTCGGCTTCGTGACACGAGGCGCACGACAACCCGGAGTGCAGGGGATGCAGATCTTCACCGATGCCCGAGCGCGTGACCGACTCCAAGTCCTCGTGGCATGCCCCGCACCGGTCGCGGGACACCTCGTGGACGGGGGTGGTCACCTGGTAGTGGCACCGCAGGCAGCCTCCCTCGATCCAGGGCAGCCCCTGGTGGGGGATAGCCACGTCCTGGCCCGTGTACCCTGCGTGGGTCGGCGCCGTGTGGCAGAGGCGGCAGTCCTCACCCTGTGCACCCGACAACTCGTCGTGGTGGCAAAGGCCACACGTCTCCGGCCCCGCCGAGAGCGGTTCATCGCCGGAACCGTGCGTATGGCAGCCCGCACACCCGAGCGAGAGCGTCTCGGTCGAGCCGTGGCTGCGATGCTCGAAGCGGACCGTGGCGAGCGTCACCTCTCCCGGAATCGCGTCTCGGTGACAGCCCGACCCCGTGCAGGCGCTTCTCGGTACCGCGGCGAGCGAGCGGTCCGCCAGCCCTCCCTGGTGGCACTGGGTGCAGGCCAGGTCCGAGTGCGGATCACCCTCGGGTCGCGGCGCCTCCTCCACGGCGCACGCGAAGGAGATCAGCGACACCAGGATCAGTACAGGATAACGCCCCATAGGATCATTCCCGTGAGCGCGATACCGACCGCCAGGGCCAGGAAGCCGAGTCCTGCCGCCCACAAGGAGGCGGTCCGGGTCGGGGCTGGTGCGGGGGTATCGGGTTGTTGTTCGAGTGAGGGGGCCTCGCCCGCGTGGGCGTCGATGACGTCCGCGAGGAGGGGGTGTTCTTCCAGCATGTATTCCCGGGTTGCCCGGCCCGTGAACATGACGGCGTCCAGGGGGAACTTCTCGGGGCGGAAGTGCACGTGGAAGAAGTGGATCGTGAAGATGAATCCGGCCGCGAGCAGGGCCTCGTCCGCGTGCACGATCGTGGCCACGTTGAACACCCAGCCCGGTACGAAGCGCGCGAAGAAGACTGGGAACCACAACAGAAGTCCGGAGCCTCCGATGATGAACATTCCCCAGAACACCGCGAAGTAATCGAACTTCTCCATGTAGCTGAAGCGCCCGAATCGGGGTCGCTCCGCCAGGCCGAAATACCAGCGGATCTGGTTGATGAAGTCCATCACGTCCTTGGGATGAGGGGTCATGGACTCTGGGCCCCACAGGTACGTGAGGGGGTCCGGGGCGCGTGCCAGCAGCCTGAACAGGTAGACCAGGTGTGAACTGAAGTACCCGAAGGTCAACACCGCGCCGATTCGGTGGAGGAGCCCCGCCATCTCCACCCCGCCGAGCACACCCATCAAGGGAGCGGCCCAGAACGCCTCGCTGAACCGCAGCGGGAGGCCCGTGATCACCAGGAGGAAGAACGAAACGATGACCGTGGCGTGGGTCAGCCGGTGGAACATCGAAAACCGCCAGATGAAGGGCCCCTCGCCCCGCTGCGCTGAATCCAGATGAAGGGGTGCTTCACTCTCTTTCACCGCCATCGATCAGTCTCCGTCGGATGATACGTGTCCGGAGCCGCCCCGCACCGCGTCGAGGCCCAGGCGGACGAGCCAGAGAGCGGTGTGTGCTCCGAACACAGTGAACACCCCGATCAGAAGTGCCGTCATGAGGTGGTAGGACCAGTAGACCATGGGGTATTTCTCGCGGTCGTTGTGGTCCGCGTGGGGCTGGAACTGGGTGAAACCCGCCGTGGCAGCCGGATGGCAGCTCGCACAGGTGCCCAGGAGGTTCGATTCGTTGACCCGGGATTGGTCGTCGGCCGCGGGGAGCACGTCATGAGCGCCGTGACAGTGATAGCACGTGGCCACCCCCCCCGACCCTAATTCGGTGGCCTGGCCGTGGTAGGAGTCGGCGAAGCTCTCGGCGAACTCTTCGTGACAGTGCGAGCAGCGCTCGGCCATCCGCTGTGGGAAGTCCGCCGCGGTGGGCGTCAGCATCCCGTGCGCTCCATGGCATCCCGTGCAGGAAGGTGGCTCGAGATGCACTTCGACCTCCTCGAGGCTCACGGCCCTGTCGAGGGTGGCCAGGCGGCTCACGGCGGTCCCGTGGACATCCCCTCTCCATGTGCGAGCCAGAGTATCGTGACACGCGCCGCAGGTTTCGACCTGCTTGAGCGGGTGGATGCTGGCCTCGGGATTTCCCACGCCGAGAGTGCGATGCGGCTCATGACAGGAATGGCACGCGGCGGCTTGGGCATGGGGGTCGTCTTCGGGTGTGCGAGGCTCGAAGTGACATGAGGCGCAGGCGGCACGCATGGTGACCGTGCCCGCGGGTTCCCTCATCTGCTGCACCGTGAGGACATCGTGGACGCCGTGGCAGGCCCGGCAGTCGGCGTTGCCATCCACCGCGTGGATGCCCTCCTCCCAGGTCTCCAGCTGACTGCTGTGGCAGGCGGTGCAGGATGCCGTGGTGACCGCCGACCCATGTGGGAAACGGCGGTACCCTGTGTGGCAGTCTGTGCAGTCCATGCCGCCGTGAGCAGATGCGGCCACGCTCTCGCCGGGGACGTGGATCTCTCGGGCTTCGTCCAGAGTGGGAGCGTGCTGGCGCAGGAGCTCCAGTTCGCCATGGCAGGCCTCGCAGGTCAGGGCGGGCTGTGCCCGGAGGTCTGCGGTCGTGACCACTGCGGCCGCGAGCGCTGCCAGGAACGGCAGGAGCCGTCCGGCTGTGCGGGGGGTGGGTCTCACTGCTCCACTCCGTATTTCTTGAGGCGGTTGCGGATCTGGTGGCGGCTGAGACCGAGCAGACGACCTGCTTCGGTTCGGTTCCCTTCGGCACGGCTCAGGGCTTCGAAGAGCAGGTCCTTCTCCAGCGCTTCGAGGTCGAGCCCCTGCGGTCCGAGTCGGACTCCGACCGAGCCGTTCCCGCCGACTTCGTGTCCCGCGCGCACTTCAGGGGGCAGGGAAGCCACGTCGATGTGGGATCCCTCGGTCAGCAGGACGGCGCGCTCGGCGACGTTGCACAACTCGCGAACGTTCCCGGGCCAGGAGTGCGCGTCCAGCACTGCCAGGGCCTCCTCCGTGAACCCCTCGATCTTCTTGCCGAACTCGGCATTGAATCGATCGACGAACGCTTCGGCCAGGAGCGGAATGTCGGAGCGCCGGTGCCGAAGCGGTGGAAGCAGGATAGGCAGCACCCGCAGGCGGTAGAACAGGTCCTGCCGGAAGTTGCCGGAGGCCACTTCTTCTTCGAGGCGACGGTTTGTCGCGGCGACGACCCTGACGTCTGCGTGCAGATCCTCGGTGCCTCCGACACGTCGGAAGGCCCGGTCCTCGATGAAGCGGAGGAGCTTGCTTTGCACGGCGGCCGAGAGTTCGCCGATCTCGTCGAGAAAGAGGGTGCCCCCGGCGGCCACCTCGACCAGTCCCCGTTTGAGTGAGCGAGCGTCCGTGAAGGCTCCCTTCTCGTGTCCGAACAGCTCGGACTCCATCAGCGACTCGGCCAGCGCGGAGCAGGTGACGTTGACGAAGGGCCCTTCGTGCCGCGGACTCAGCCGGTGGATGAGACGGGCCATCACACCCTTGCCGGTGCCTGTCTCGCCGAGGAGCAGTACGGTGGCCGACCCTGCCGGTGCCACACGCTCGGCCAGGTTCATGACTTCGCGCATCGCCGGGCTCGAGCCGATGACATCGGCACGAAGCCCAGCTTCGCGTCGCAGGGCGCGGACTTCGCGCCTCAGCCGGGTCCGTTCCAGAGCCCGGTCGAGCGTGGCTTCCAGTCGTTCCAGGCTGAACGGCTTTTCGAGGTAGTCCTCGGCGCCCTTGTGGAGCGCTCCCACCGCCGATTCCACAGTGGCGTGGGCGGTGATCATCACGCAGGGGACGTCCCCGTCGGCCGTGAGCTCCTCCAGGAGGTCCGTGCCGAGGCCGTCGGGGAGGCGAATGTCGAGGAGAGCGGCATCGGGATGGTTGCTCACGACCGCCTCGCGGGCCTCGTCCAGCGAGCGCGCGGTGGTGACCTCGAAGCCCCTCCGTCTGAGTCGCTCGGCGACGACAGTTCGGATCAGATCGTCGTCGTCCATGAGAAGGATGCGTTCCGCCATTGCTATGCGCTCCCGTGCGGGGGCCCGCAGGCCAGGTCCAGGGGCAGCGAGATGCGGACGGTCGTTCCGGCACCGGGGCGACTCTCGATCGCCAGTCCCCCCCGATGCGCGGCCACGATTCTGGCCACGAGCGGCAGGCCGAGTCCGGTACCTTGGGGCTTCGTCGAATAGAAGGGCTTCACCGCGGCCTCAACCGCATCGGTGTCGAGACCTGGCCCCGTGTCGCTGACCGAGATGTCCACCCAGTCCGGGCCGCGCCCGACCTCTACGGTGACCGTGCCGCGCGGGCCCGTGGCTTCGACGGCGTTGGTGATCACGTTCACGAAGGCCTGACGGAGCCGTCGACCGTCGCCGGGGATGGTGGTTTCGTCATGATCGTACTGACGTCGTATCTCGAGTCCGGACACGCCGGGGAGCCCCGAGATCTCAGCAAGGGCTTCGTCGAGCGTTTCCGCCAGATCGACCGAGCGTTCCTCGAGCACCACCGGCTTGGCGAGCGAGAACAGGTCCTGCATGGTGCCCTGGAGCAGTTCGAGTTGGCTATTCACCGCGCCCAGCATGTCTCTTCCGCCCGAGTCCAGCTGATACTCCTGTTGGAGCATGGACACTGCCATGCGGATCGAGGCCAGCGGGCGTTTGAACTCGTGCGCCATCTCGGCGGCCAACTCACCCACCTCCGCGAGGCCTTCGGTGGCCGCCAGCCTCCGATCCTGATCGGCTGCCCGGGCCTCGACCTCGCGGCCTCGCCTGACCAGCCGTGTCACGGAGCGTTCCATGTCCTGGAGTGCCGTTCCCTTTGCGCGGACTTCTCCGCGGTCGCCGCTCTCACTCTGCCGCAGCATCACGTCCATCCGTTGCAGGGGGGCGACGACCTCCCGCTCGAACATCGTCACGACCACGACGACCACGGCGAGCAGACTCACCGCCATGAGGCCGATCCCCAACCGCGCGCCGCGATCCATCGCGGCCTTGGTCGCAGCCATGGAGAAGCCGACCTGGAGCACGGCGGGCTCGGGTATCGAGATAGGCAGGAAGGCGCGCACGGAGGCACCGTCGTCGCTCGTCTTCACGAGCCCGCCGCCCGGGAGTTCCGTGGGGTCCGGAATCCAGATCGCGCCTGCTCTGCGGCCTTCCTCGAAGGGATCTGCAGACAGCAAGATCGTGCCGCTTGGGCCGTACACCCTCGCCGAAGTGACGGTACCCTCGCTGCGGAGCAGGGCCAGGCTGTGTCGCGCGGGCTCCGGGCGTCCCAGTCGCAGCGCGGACTCGACCGTGGCCTGCGCCGAAGACGCCGCCATCAACGCCTGCTGCTCCGCTGCGGCAAGAGACTCCGCGTGCCAGTACTGGAACGAGAGGTAGGTGGAGGCCCCGAGCACCGCGACGGCAGCTCCGAGGACGGTAGCGACGACCTTGCCTCTCAGCGGCAGCGATCTGAGCCGAAGCAAGAACCTCGTCATGGCGGGCCGCCTCCCAGCGGCGCCGAGCGTGTAACCGGTTGGGCAGGTTACATGTGAAAAATATCACAAGCGGTGCGCAGGATCTACCGGTGGTGTGTGCGAAACCGCCCGCAGGGCGAAAGTGCGCGCCCTCGACTGCAACCCGGCGGCCGCGCATCGTGCGCTGCGGCCGCCGGGACCCGAACTGGCCCACAGCCTCACACCAGCAGCGCCAGGGCGATCAAGGCTGTCGCGTCGGCCACCAGGGCGGAGCCGAAGCCGCGCTTCCAGAACAGCAGGCCGAAAGCGAGTGCGGGGACAGCGACTCCGGCCAGCAGGAAGGCTGCCGTGCCGGCCCCGGTCGGGAATCCGATGCTGAGGGCGCCCGGGGTGTACAGCGCCACCTGGACCACCGTGGCCACGATGATGGCCCCGACTGCCGCCTCTTCCGGGTGGGCGCGGTGCCACCGGAGGATCAACCATGCCGCGGAGCTCACGATGAAGAGCCGGAGCAGGACCTCGTTGAGCAGGGCCTGGCTGGCTTCGACTACCAGTGAACCTCCAGCCAGCGGAGCGGAACTCGGGCCCACGAAGGGCAGCGCCAGCAGTCCGACGACCCCTCCGACGAGGAGCCCGACCGCGAGATCAGTGAGGGTCCAGCGGCCTCCGACCAGCCCGGATGCCGCCCGCCCTGCGGGTATTTGCGCGACGAGACGGAGGGACAGGGTGACCATGGGTCCCACGACCCAGACCGCGAGGAAGGCCGAGAGGAGCAGGGCACCGGTTTCGGTCACCCGGAGCCTGATTCCCCAAAGTTCGGGTCTGTCAGCCAGGAAGGTCACCAGGAGAGCCGCGAAGGAAGCGGTGACGAGCAAGGTCGCGGTGCGCCGCTGCGGCCAACGCAGGTATGCGTTCTGGAGAGCTCGCCACCCCTCGATCGCGGCAAGCACCAGGATGGCGGCGGCCCCGACCCAGCCCACTGCTACGCCGGCGATGGCGCCGAAGCTGCCCGTGTAGGCCGCGATCAGCGTCATCGCGACCCAGACCGAAGCGAGCCACGCGACCGCCAGGCCCGGCACCGCGTAGAGAGACGCCAGAGCCAGCTGGCCGAGGGCCTGGCGGGGTGGGGTATCAGCCGGACGGCCGAAGAACCCGAGCGGGATTCCGTGCAGGAGGCCGAGTGCCGCACCGACTATGAACAGCGCCGTGGAGTTCATGAAGAGCGCGTGACCGCTGAGCTGGCCGCTCAGGGTCATCGCCGCGACCAGAACTCCACCGAGCGCGACGCCGCCAGCCATGGCGGACAGGACCGCGACTCGTCCATGGAGTCCGATGGTCCGCGGCAGGGCCTTGGTGGGGGCTGCTGCCGTCTGCTTGGTCGGGGCGTTCATGGTGTCCTCCTGTGGGCTTCGAAGGCCGTGTGCCTCCGTTCGTCCACAAGTAGGAGCAATCCATGTGCCGGGAGTAGTTAGAACATCATATAATCTTATAGAATAACGAGTTACGGATGTTTATTAATGTAATGTATAATGTAATGGCACGCTCGGGGTGCGCGTGGCCGCGCGCCACGTCCGCGCGGAATCGCGCGCTCCATGTGTGTGCGGGGCCCGGGGGACACCCATGCACCGGCGCCTCGGGGTCACCGAGTTGAGGGCGCCAAGGGTCGAGCGAGAGACCACAGGGTGAGTGATTCGACGTCGAACTCGTCGGTCGTCTGGCCCAGGACGTAGTCTGGGCCGATGCGCAGGAATCTGGTTCGAGCCGGGCCCTGGAGGCGGCCGACGATACGCCCGTCGGAGTCGAATACGGTCCAGAACGCTGCCTCGTCGTCCGAGTTACCGTAGTCCTGGACCCACACGTCTCCCTCGGAGTCCACCAGTGCCGCCTGATAGGCTGGGAACCGCTCCGGAATCGGCATCTCGCGGATGAGCGCGCGGATCTCACGGCGCCGGTTCTCGTCATCCGTCTCTTCGTCTACTGCCTGCTGGATGTAGTCCTCGAGGTGGGCGTCGGTCACTCGCTCGGGCGCGGCGTCGACGCGAAAGATGCGCTCGAGAGCCCCGGATTGGCCGTAGTAGGCGAACTCGAAGGCTTCGCCTCCTCCTATCCACGCTCCCGCGGGCGCCGCCGCTGCCACCGAGGACCGGCCGAAGGGCAATCCACGGGCCATGAAGGACCCTGCATCGGCACGGGCGAACATTTCAGCCGCGACGAAGTCACCGATGTGGACCTCTCGGCCTCCAGGGTCCGCCCAACCAAACGTGGATTCGGGGCGGATGACTCCCGTGGGGAAGCCGGCCTCTGAGGAAAACGACATTCCGCCTCCGATGAGCACCGATCCATCCGCCATCATCCCCCTTGCCACCGGGAATCCCGCGCCGGTCCACTCGACCTGGCGCGATCGCGCGAATCCGTCTTCCGCATGCACCAGGGAGACTCGCTGCAGATCCTGATCCCATACCAAGAGGGAGTCGGTGCCCAGGACCCCGAGGAGCCTGGCGTCCTGAAACTCTCCAGGCCCGTCACCGAGGCGCCCATGCGTGGCCAGGAGCGCTCCGTCTGCGCCGAGTATGCGAATTTCTCCGGTGCCTGAGTTGCTGAGCGCGATCCTCCCGTCGGCTAACCGGACGGCCCCCGTGAGGCGAAATAGCTGCTCGTTCTCGGGAGCGTCGAGGCCCCCGGTGGCGAGCGAAGGCGTGGTGGAGATTTCCCAGCCTCCGGGCGCTGCTTCGAGCCGGTTCTCGACGATGGTGATGCCTGCGGAGTCTCGCTCAGCGTAGGCGGGGACGCTGTCGATGACATCGCGGGAGCTGCAGGACGCCAGGATGGCCGCGGTTGCCACGAGAATCTGTCGCTTCATGAGACCTCGGGAGAATGAGAAGCGGGGCCGGGAGGGTCCGACTGCTTGGACCCGCCCGGACCCCGAAGAGGTTGTCTCGCGCTCCTGACGGCCGCGACTAGAGGCTCAGCGTGACCCCTTCAGCGCTGCTACGTACTCCTTGATCCGCCGGTATTGGCCTTCTCCGTCGAGGCCGGCCTCATGGATCACCACGTCGCCGGGACCGGACCCGAGATAATGCCCCTTCATGAAGGGGTGCATGCTGTGCTCGACCCCGATATCAGACCGAAGCCACCTGTAGACCGTGGGGAGCGTGAATCCGGTAATGGCCATGGCTTCGTGCGCGAGCTCAGAGGGGAAGATGGCGCGCCGCTCCTCCTCGGGGAGAAGGTCGAACAACTCTACGCTGGCTACGTAGATGACCTCGAGATTCAGTCCGTCTGCGTCGAGCATCGGCATTGCGGACTGCACGAATTCGTACGTCACACCGGACCCTTGCAGGACCACCGTACCATCCCGGGGGCCGTCTGCCGCTGCTCGCAGACGGTAGACTCCGTTCGCCGCGGCGGACGCCGGCGCAAGTCCCCTCTGGTCCCGGTCCAGGATGGGCTCGGAGGGACGAGTCACGAATGCCCCGATGACGGCGGGGCGGGCGCGGAAGGCTGCCGACACCAGGGGCCAGATCTCCTGGGGTTCCCAGGGGGTGAGGCTGACCACCGTCCCCTTCACGAAGTTCTCCTGAAGGAGCTGCAGTGCCTGGGGATCCGCGTGCGTCGGGCCGTCCTCACCGGTCTTCATTCCCGCATGGCCGCAGATCCACACGTACGGGTTCGGGGGTGTGCTGTCACCCTCCACCTCTCTACGCATTTGGCTGCCGATGGCGTGCAGGCGGGCCGGGATGTGCCCGAGGGGGGCGATGAAGGCGCCGTACGATGCACCGGCGCCCACGTGGTGGCCGAATCCGGCGATGCCGCTGAGCACGCAGCAGATACCGTCTTCGCAGATTCCGCCGATCGACAGATTGCGGGCGCCCGGGTTCTGGTGAAGGTGGAAGTACCCGTCGTCGAACCCCTTGGTCGTTGCCGACACAGCCGTCGAGTCGAGCAGGTCGGCGGCGGAGATCAGGATCGCACCGCCGCTGGCGCGGTTGAGATACCCGAGGACCTTGCCGAGCTGGCCTCGGAGGGCTGCAGACGTATCCACCTCGAGGGCCAGTTCTTCAGGTTCCTGCTCCAACGCGGCCTCATAGATCCGCCCCACGTCGGGCGCGTCCTCCCTCGGGCTCCGGTCCATGTCGTTGAGGCGGTCACGAGATTTCACGAGACGGCTCGCCATCTCGTCACACATGGGCCGGTACTCACCCTCGAGGAGTGCGCGAACGCGCTGCAGCGTCATCCAGTAGCACTGCTCGAGCTGGTCTTTGTACTTGCCCCCCGAGCAGCGTTGTTCGCCCTCGCCGCACTGCGGCAGTCCAGGCCCGTCATGCCCGAACAGCGGCGCCAGGGCTTCGTAGTATCCGTCACTGCACAGCTTGTGGCCTCCGCCGTGCGACTTCTTGCCTGTGACGCCGTACCGCCAACCCTTCTCGGTGCGGTACACGATCGCCGTCGGCTGGCCGTTGTCCATGGCCAGAGCCTGTCGCTGGGCCGTCAGGATGAGGCGGAAGTCGAAACCGTCCGGCACCTCGACGACGTTCCAATCGTGGAGGTAGAAGAACTCCATGGGGTCCCACTGCACGTAATCACCCCAAGCCGTGCCCTCACGCGTCACCTGGTTCGAGTCGATCGAGGCCTGGTTCCAGTCCAGGTGGCAAATCGCGTTCGACAGCCCCGACGCGCCGGCGCTGGCAATGGCCTCATAGCTGCGCCCGGGCGTGAGCCCACCTTCTCCCTCGATCAGATGGACCCGTGGGCCGTCCTTCCCGAAGTAGTCCGCGGCCCCGATCGCGAGGCCCAGAGAGCTTCCCACTCCCACACCTGAGGCTCCGGTGGCCAGACGCACGAAGGGCGTGGCCGGAGTCGGGTGCCCGTCCAGCGGCTTGGAGCCGAACTCCCGAAACAGGGGAGTGCGCGTAGTCGGGTTTCGCCGGAATCCAAGGAGGTCTTCCAGGCGCAGCCTGTGGTTCACGAGCTCGGGCAGCAGGTCGGGCCGCGAAATCCTGGTGATCTCGTCGCGCAGCCCCCACATCGCGTACAGACCCGTCGCTTTGTGTCCTGCTGCGTAGGAGATGAGGTCGGCGTCGCGCCTGATCGGGTCCCCGATGTCGTACGACATGGTGTCGAACAGGAGAGCGGTCTTGATGCGGCCCGCGGAGACCGACCCACCCGGATGTCCCGACTGGGCGAAGTTGAACATGATCGCCGTGATGGACCGGTAGATGAGGTCGTAGGCTTCTAGATGGGCGATGGCCTGGTCGGAGATTTCGAGCTCTGCGGGCTCCTCGACCTTGATCCATTCAGCCCGGCGGGGGCCGAAGGCTCGACTCATGATGTCTCCAATCGGAATCGGGTGCGTCGTGGTTAGAAGGGTGACGCCTATAGAGTGTGGCGTATCCCGGCAGCGACGAAGGCCTGGAATGCGTCTGCGTCGGTCGAAGCCTCGCGGATCCTGCGGACGGCTTCAGCCAGCTCTTCGTCTGCGTTGGCGATGGAGAGCCGGAGGAAGTGTTGGCCTTCGCTCCCCAGGGTACTGAATGAGCGCCGGTCCATTGTGGCGACCTTGTGCTCGTAGAGCAGGAACAGCTGAAAGAGCGTGGCCGGACTGGACCGTTCCTGAACAGGTTGAGGCAGGCCCTGGAAAGCTTCCACGGCGCCCAGGCGGTCGAGCACCCCACCCACGTTGGGGAACGCGTAGAACGCACCCTTGGGGTTCTGGCACGTAACGCCCTCGATGGCGTTGAGTCCGGGCACGACGAGGTCTCTCCTCCGTTGGAATGCCTCCACCATGGCCGTGATCGCCGGCGGGCTTTCCGGAGACTCCAGGGCCTCGATCGCGCCCCACTGATTGTAGGGCGGGATAGAGGCGAAATAGTTGATCGCCAGCCGGCGATGGACCTTTGCCTCTTCAACCGTGGGGTAGACAGCCCACCCCACACGACCGCCCGTCCAGGCGTAGGTCTTGGAGCACCCCGACGCGATGATCGTCCGGGCTTCCATTCCGGGCATCGAAGCGATCGAGATGTGCTCGTCCCCGTCGAACGTAATGGCCTCGTAGGACTCGTCGGAGTAGACCCGCACGTCAGGTGGCGTCTTCTCCAGAATCAGATCTGCCAGTTCTTCGAGTTGTGGCCGGGTCGCAACACCCCCCGTGGGGTTCGACGGGAAGTTGAGGAATATGAGGTTCGTCCTGTCGCTGAGCAGGGGCTCGAGCGCGCTGCGCGTCAAACCGAAGCCATCCTCCTCGCGGAGAACCACCGGAACCGGCCGGCACCTGAAATACGGAATGAAAGACTCGAACAGCGGATAGCCGGGGGACGGGTAGATCACCTCGGAATCGGCATCGCTGTACGCCATGTGGGCGAAGCCGATGGGAGGGCGGCCTCCGGGGTAGATGACCACTCGCTCGGGGTCGACGTCCAGGCCGTGTCGACGCCCCATCGCCCGGGCTACGGCCGCCCGCAGTTCAGGGATTCCCTGCGGGTCGCAGTAGGTCGTGAGTCCCTTGTCGAGGGCCCGCTTGACTGCCTCCACGATGTGCTTCGGCAGGGGGAAGTCGGGCTGTCCCAGGTTGCAGCGGATGACCCGCTCGCCGGCGCTCTCGACGTTGGCGATCAGTGCGCCCAGGGCGAACGCTTCCTCCGTGCCGATACGTGAGATGCGATCGGCGAAAAGCTTGGTCGGCGTTGGTTCCGCGGTCGTGCCTACGCTCATTGTTCCCGAACCTCCGTGTCCATGAAACACGACAGCCCCTGAGCCGGGACTCCGCGTAATGTAAGCTGACTCAAATCAGGGGCTGTGGGGAGTCGGTGGAGAGGATCGTCAGGGAATCTCCCTCCCGCAAGGCACGTTGCCAGCGAGCCGCAAGTCGAGGATCTTCCGCGCATGGATCTGTCCGTCGCCGAGTCTGCTCGGTCCGAATTGGCCGCCGCGTACCTGCAGCTGGGGATCACCCTGGGGCTCGCTGCCCTATGCCTCGTTCTGCACCGACGGTACCAGAAGCCGTACTTCGGGTTGTGGGCGTTGGCGTGGGCAGTCTACGCGCTGCGCCTGGGCGCGATCATCAGCTTCTTCCACACCGAAGCATATTGGTGGCTCTACTGGCACCAGGTCACCACGGGATGGACGGCGCTCGCCCTGTTGTGGGCCGCCCTGGTTTTCTCTCGCCGGGCCGAGTGGAGGAACGCATACCTGGCCGTTGTTCTCTTCCCCCCGCTGTGGTCCTACGTCGCCATCTACAGGATGGACAACTTCCTGTGGGCGGCCGGGCCTGCCGTTGTCTTCCTCAGCCTGGCGACCGGGTGGACGGCGTGGGCCTTCTTCCGATACGACCGGGAGGTGGGGTCAGCGGCGGCGCGCCTCCTCGCCGTGGTCTTCGTGCTTTGGGCGCTCCATGATCTGGACTACCCATTCCTGAGGGCCCGGGGCGCGTGGAATCCGTGGGGGTACTATCTCGACGTCGCGTTCGAGCTGGGGATGGGCCTGGGCATCCTCCTGCTGGTGGTCGAGGATCTCGACCAGGGCTTGCGGACCCTCACCGCGCTGTCTGGTGAACTCCAGTCACGGCGGAAGGGAGGAGGTGGGATTCCCGAAGCGGTGTTGAGGAGGGCTCTCGGGCTGCGTGGCGTGCACGGCTCCGCGCTGTACCTGCGGGCGAGTCTGGGTGGACGTTGGGTGGCCGGAGCGGGCGTCTGTACCTTATGGCCCTACGAGGAACCCCCGGAGCAGGCACGCAGAGCGGTGGAGAGAGTTCGCAGTGCCGGTTCCGCACAGGTGATTCACGGTCTGCCCGATGACGAGGGCGGGCGCCGGTGGGGCCACCCCTATACCGCCGCTCTCCCGGTTCTACGGGGTGACGCGGTCGCAGGAGCTCTCGTGGTCGTGGGTGAAGCCCGTGATCCATTCACCGTCCTCGACACTCCGTTCCTCGTCGCGTTTGGACAGCAGGTCGGTGCGGCCCTCGAGAATGAGGAACTCTACCAGCGGCTCACCGAACGGAGCGCAGAACTGGAGCGTCTGCAGGCTCGCATGGTCCGGCAGCACGAGGAAGAGCGGAACCGGCTCAGCCGTGAACTCCACGACGAAACGGCCCAGGTGCTCGCTGCCCTGAACATGCAGTTGGGCCTCTTGCAGGAGCAGGGCGATGAGTCCATGGCTCCGGCCCTGGACCGGGCCCGGTCCCTGGTGGGCGAGGGTATTCGCAGCATCCGTGCCGTGACTCGCAACCTCCGGCCCACGGCCCTCGACGACCTGGGCCTTGTTCCGGCACTGCGGGCGCTCGCCCGGGACTTCGGCACCCAGAACCCGTTGGAGATCACCCTCGACGCACCGGAGGCCATACCCATGCTCCGTGCGGACGCCGAGTTGGCCCTCTTTCGGGCACTTCAGGAGGGGCTCGCCAACTCAGCGCGGCATGGCCAGTGTGAGCGGATCGAGGCCCACCTGGTTAGGGATGGCGACATGGTGGAGTTGTCGATTGCCGATAACGGTGTAGGCTTCCCGGATGGTGACCACGTGTCCGTGAATCGGACGCGCGGGGGCCTGGCCGGGATTCGCGAGCGCATCACCGGGGTCGGCGGCACATTCGAGATCGCGAACGGAGAGGAGGGCGGGGCCCGCATCGTGGTGCGGGTACCGCTCACATTGGAAGCAGAAGCGGAGGCTACGTGACGGAAGAAACGAACATTCGGATCATCATCGCCGACGATCACGCGATCGTGCGGCAGGGCATCGGTCACGTCCTTGAGGCGATGCCGGGCCTGGAGGTGATCGCTGAGGCTTCCGACGGCCAGGAGGTGATCGACCTCCTCGATGAGTTCGATCCGGACCTGCTCCTGCTGGACATCTCCATGCCGAACAAGACCGGTCTGGATGTTGCCCGCGAGCTCCGGGGGCGGGGTTCCGAGGTACCGATCCTGATCCTATCGATGCACGACAATCCGGAGTACGTGCTCGAGGCGGTGCGCTCCGGTGCAGACGGTTACCTGCTCAAGGATACGGCGCCGGCCGAGCTTCGCCGCGCCGTTCAGGTGGTGCACGGCGGAAAAGAGTACTTCGCCGAGCGCGTGACCCACCAACTCAGCGTTGCCCTCCGAGAGGAGTTGGAGCGGGAGCAACAGCGAACGAGGCTCGATCAGCTCACCGGCCGTGAACGTGAGGTCCTGGTCCGGGTTGCCGACGGTCGCACGAACCGTGAGATCGCCGAGGAGTTCGGTATCAGCCCCCGGACGGTGGAGACACATCGCGAGCGGGTGATGGTCAAGCTCCGGATTCGCACCGTAGCCGGCCTCACGCGCTTCGTGCTCGAACACGGCATAGGGGCCGAAACGGGGGAGTAGGGCATCTCCCCATCGCTGTAGGGGTGCCTACTACGTAGTAAACCCGATCGGGTCCGACGTAGATCTCCGAATTACTCGGCTCTATGCGGTTTCCTAGCTTCTGGGGGTCCGACTCGACGCTACGCGCCGAAGCTGCGGCGCCCCAAAGGAAGCGACACTGATATGATGCCTCGAAGAGCCCGTAGATCGTTCTACCTGGCCACGGGATTTGCGTTGTGCGGGATGAGCGCCTTCGCTGCGCAGAACGCCGCTGCCCAGGCCCGGGAAGACGGTGCGGACACCCTGGTGTACACCGTCGACCCGATCGTCGTGACGGCGACGCGGGGACCGCGCGAAATTTCCTCGATTCCGAGTCCGATCTCCGTTGTGCAGCGACGTGACCTGATGGAGAAAGCTCCGAACTCGATCGGAGACCTCTTCCGCGATCTCCCGGGCTTGGACGTGACGGGTGTCGGCGTAAACCAGGCGCGCCCCCAGATCCGCGGTCAGCGCGGTCAGCGCATCCTCCTGCTCTCGGATGGCATGCGGCTCAACAACTCGAGGCGCCAGTCCGATTTCGGTGAGATCCCCGCCGTGGTCGACGTGAATGGCGTCGAGCGCGTCGAGGTGCTTCGCGGACCGGCTTCGGTTCTATACGGTTCGGATGCGATCGGGGGTGTCGTAAACGTCATCAACCGCGTTCCGAACCGGGAGGGCATGCACGGCAGTGCGACGTACCGGTATGGACAGGTTGAGGGCCAGGATGCGGTTTCGGCTCGCGTCTACGGGCGGTTCGACAGGCTGAGCATCCGCACCGGCGGTACCGTTCGCAGTGCGGGCAGCTACAAGGCGCCGGCAGGAAGCTTCGGCAACATCACGCTCGCCGAAGACACCGAGGTGCTGGACACGGGAGTCGACGATCTCAGCATCGACTTCCGGCTCGGCTTCGACGTGTCCGAGCAGCACTCGACCTTCGTGATGATGGAGCAGTACCGTTCCGAGAACAGCGGATTCGGCAGCGTGAATCCCGAGGCGTACGATCCCGGTGGGACGGCGATCAGCATCACCTACCCCCGCCAGAGCTTCACGAAGTACTCCGCAGGGTACGTTGGGACGGACCTCGGCACGGCCGTCGCGGATCGCTTCGAGGTCCGCGCCTACACGCAGCAGAACGATCGGCAGCTCGACTTCGGCATCGGTCCGTTCGGGATCGGCCCGGGCATGACCCTCGAGATGGCCGACCGCAACACGACGGACATCCGCAGCTACGGGGTGCGTGCCGAGGCACGGAAGCTCGCCACCCAAGACGTCTTGCTCACGTACGGATTGGACGTGTGGGCGGACCGCGCCGAGGGCTCCGACCGCGGCAAGACGATCATGACCGGCTTCGGCCCCTTCCCGATGGTCTTCTGGGACGACACACCTGCGCTGCCGGAAGCGTCCTACCGCAGCTTCGGCGTGTTCGCACAGGGTGAGATCGACGCGACGGAACGGATCTCCGTGGTGGGCGGTGCCCGCTACCAGTACATATCCGCCGAGACCTTCGAGACGTCCGGACTCGACGACCAGCTTCCCACGTCGATCACGGACGCGACAGTGGTCGCCGCGGCCAATGCTCTGTTCAGAGCCACGGATGAGCTGACGCTCGTCGCATCGGCGGGGAGAGCGTTCCGGTCGCCGAACCTGATCGAGCGTTTCTTCGACGGTACCACGCCTGAAGGTTCGGGCTACCAAGTTCGCAACCCCGATCTCGCGCCCGAGACCAGCTTCAACGTGGATCTGGGCATGCGCTTCCGTGTGGATCGCGTCGGTCTCGAGGCCTTCGCCTTCAGGAACCGGATCTACGACGGGATTCGGATCCAGCCGCTCGGCTACGACGTCGATGGGCAGCCCGCCTACGAGAACACGAATGCGGAGGAGTTGAGGTTCCAGGGTTTGGAGGTTGGAGGCGATGTCGATCTGGGTTCCGGCCTGACCCTGGCCTCGAGCTACACATGGATGGAGTCGAAGGACGCCCTCGACGAGAACAACCCCGTGGGCGAGACCTTCTCGAGCAAGTTCACCGGTCGTGTGCGGTATCAGGAGCAGAGCGGCCGGTTCTGGGCAGCCTTCGAGGCGCGCCACAACGGCGATCGTAAGGACGTCGAGCTGAACGGTAATCCGATCGGCGACATCCTGCCGAGCTTCACCGTCCTCCACCTGCGCTCAGGCGTCCAGGTGTGGCGAACGGAGTCCGGCGTTACCCACCGGTTGAACGTCTCCGTGACCAACCTGACCAATGAGCTCTACGCAGAGTTCTCGAACGCCTCGTTCTTCCGGCCTGAGCCGAAGCGGAACCTGACGCTCAGTTGGGAAGTGTCCTTCTGATTGCATCGAGAACAGGGGGGGGCGACCGGTACGCCGGGCGCCCCCCCGTCTTCTTTTCCTGCCCACCACGGAGTACGACATGCGGGACCCGGTCCACTTCATTCCTCTTGTCACCACCGTTGTCGCCGCCTTCTTCGCCCCGATCGTCTATCGGCGCTGGCTGCAGCGGCAGTCGGGCCCCCACCTGCTCTGGTGGGCAGTCGGCATCGCCGTCTACGGGTTGGGCACGTTGACCGAGTCTCTCACCACGGTCTTCGGTTGGAATGAGTGGGTGTTCCGGAGTTGGTACGTCTCGGGAGCGCTCCTCGGGGGGGCTCCCTTGGCCCAGGGGACCGTCTATCTGATGTTCTCGCGGAAGCTCGCCAACCGGCTCTCGGTCTTGTTGCTGACGGCGGTGGTCGTGGCGTCGGTGTGCGTCATCCTGAGCCCCATCGACTATGCGGCCGTCGAGACCTACCGCCTCACGGGGAGCGTCATGGAGTGGCAGTGGGCTCGGCTCTTCAGCCCCTTCATCAACACGTACGCTGCGATATTCCTCATCGGGGGTGCAGCCGTCTCGGCGTGGCGCTTCCGGAAGGACCCGACCGCTCGCCACCGCTTCATCGGCAACTGCTTCATCGCGGTCGGTGCGCTGCTACCCGGCATCGGCGGTATGGCCACGCGCATGGGACATACCGAGGTCCTCTACGTGATGGAACTCGTGGGTCTGATCCTCATCTGGATCGGGTACCGGTACAACGTCATGCCCGGAGCACAGGGGGCTCCGCCGGTGACTGCAGCTCCCGACTCGGCTTCGACGGTGCCAGCCTAGCGGCCAGCCACGGTGGGCAGGCCTCCGCTGGATCCCTACTTCTTGCCCAACTTCAGCCACTTGAGCGCATCGGGCCACATCGAGTTCCCGGGCTTGCTGGGGCTGGGGAAGGGTGGGCGCTTCGGTGGCTTGGGTTCGCACGGGCCCTTCGGGCTCTTGAAGGGATGCTGGCGATCCCGAGGGGCATTCTGGCGACGGCTCTTGGCCATGTTCGACCTCCTGTCTGTTCTCTCCTACGCCGAATCCGACCCTGAGGATTCGCAGCGGGCGCGTGAACTAGAAGAACCAGTTCACCGAGAGGTAGGCGATTCGGGGCACTGCACCATACTCCGAGGACAGACCGGCCACCGGATCGACACTCCCGTCCCCGCGCCCGAGGAAGAGACCGAGTGACACGGCAGCGCTCTCGCTCGCCGACCAGTTCACACTGAAAGACAGCAGTTCACTGAAGTCGTCTAGGTTGGTCAGGCCCATGACACCCACGGACACCAGGGGATGGGCCTGATAGGAAAGCTGGCTCGCGAGCGTATGGGTGCCGATCGACTGCATTTCCCCGCGTCGGTAGGGAAGGGACGCTGCCGTGGGAAGAAGGTCCACGGCCCGTGAGGCCCCGAACGCATCACGCTGGAACTCGAGGATCACGTAGAGGTCTCTGTCGCCGGGCCGGAAATATCTGTCCGCTCCGGCGCTCACGCGCAGGGCCGTTCCTCCCTCCGGGTGTTCCCTCAGTGTCGCCTCCGCCCGGATCGCGGTCGCACCCAGAGAACCCGTGGCGAAGGCGGCGCCGGCGGCTTCGCCGTGCAGGGCTCCCGCCCACGCGCCGAGAGACCACACGCCGGCGCCTGCCGCGGTCTGTCCGCGGATGAGAGCGGTGGTGGCATCCCCGGAGGGTGTTTCCGCTGCCCGGAGAACGAACTCCAACTCAGAGAAGGGCCCCGGGAACGTGCGTATACGGATCGCGTCGACTCCGCCGCGGTACTCACGGAAGGGGTCTGATGGGTCGAATGGCGAGAAGGGGTCTGCCGGGGTCAGGAACAGCGTCGTGGCCCACGAAATCGCTTGCCTGCCCGCGGTGATCTCGAAGGCGCCGGCGTCGAACGACAGAGAAAGCCGGTCGAATCGGTGGAACCAGGTCGTCCGATCGTTCTCGTGGACCGTCCATCCCAAGTCGAGCCAGTCGGTGGAGCCCGCACTACCCCCGGGGGTGGTGATCGAAACCCCGCCTCCTTCAGGCGTTCGCTGCGTCGCCGAGGCTGGCGATAGGCATGAGGCGGAATCTTCCGACGAATCCCGATCCGCCCCGAAGGATCGGCGACTCCCGCGAGTTCGTAGCCACTCCGAGGGCGTAGCCGGTGACGTCCCACTCCTGAGCGGACCCGCTACCCGCCACCATCATCGCCGCAGCGCTCATCACAGCCGCGCGACGGACCCGGCGTTTCACGATCCATTCCCGTGGTTTCTCCGCTCATCTTCCGCGATCTGCCCGTCGACGAGGCTTATGAGGCGCCTGGACCGTTCCATCACACGGGGGTCGTGCGTCGAGAAGACGAAGGTCGTGCCGTGGTCCCGATTGAGACGCTCCATCACGTCCAGCAGGGCTGCCGACGTCGCCGAGTCCAGGTTCGCCGTGGGCTCGTCGGCTAGCACCAGCGCCGGGTCTCCGACCACCGCCCGGGCCACTGCT